>CAUCQW010000010.1 GCA_958445065.1 uncultured Collinsella sp. | reverse complement strand
CGAGTTGTAGTATACTCACCTACAACGTTTTGCAACCGAGATTTTTAAAAAAATGCCTAAAATGGCTCAGATCGCCGACAATTGGGAAACGGGGTGCGTTATGGCGCAGATGAGAATCAAGGACATTGCCGCCGAGGCGGGCGTGAGCCCGGCCACGGTCTCGCGCTATCTCAACAACCGCCCCGGGCAAATGACCGAGGAGACCCGTGCTCGCATCGCGGCAGTTATCGAGCGCACCGGCTATCGCCCACGTGCCGCCGCGCGCAATCTGCGCAGCTCGCGTACGAACCTCATCGGTGTGATTCTGGCTGACATCGCCAACCCGTTCTCGAGCGCCATGCTCGAAGGGCTTTCCGCCAGCGCCGCCGCGCGCGGCTGCTCGCTCATGACGGCCATTAGCGGCAACGACCCCGCTAAGGAGGCCGAGTCGCTCGCCAGACTTATCGATGCTGACGTGGACGGCCTGGTCGTTAACACCTGCGGAGGCAATGACGAGGCGATCGCCGCGGCAGCGGGACGTCTGCCCGTCGTGCTGCTCGACCGCGACGTTGCCGACGGCGGTGTCGATCTAGTGACATCTAACAACCGTGAGCTGGTCGCCGGTCTGGTAGACGCCTTGGCCGCTGCAGGCAGCGAGCGCCTGTGCCTGCTCACCGAGGCAAGCGACGACAGCCCCGTGCGTCGCGAGCGTGCCGAGGCCTTTGCCGACGAACTTTCGCGACGCGGCCTTGCGGGTGAGGTCGTCACTCTGGCCGACGGTGGCGCCTCGGGCGTCGGCCGCTTGGACGAGACCATCCGCGGCTATGCAGGCAAAAAGCTCGGCCTCATTGCTGTCAACGGCCTGGTTTTCCTGCGTCTGACCGAGGCGCTGGCGCAGCTTGGTCCCTCGCTGCCGGCGGGGCTCAAAATCGCGACGTTTGACGACTACCCCTGGAACCATGTGCTCTTTGGCGGCGTGACCACGGCCGCGCAAGACACCCTTACAATCGCCGAGCGCGTGGTCGAGCGCCTCTCCGAGCGCATCGACGTTGTTACCACTACCGTGGGCGAAGCCGCAAAGCTGGCGCCCAAACGCATCGAGATCCCCGGCCACATCGAACACCGCGCATCAACCTCGCGCTAGTCTGTGTGATAATATATAGACAATGTCATACAGGAGGTATCCATGGCTGCGTCTGTGCTGAGTGTGCGAGTGGACTCGTCAATTAAAGACTCATTTGCCGAACTGTGCGAAGAGCTTGGCATGACTTCGTCTGTTGCGGTCAATATGTTTATGAGGCAGATGCTGCGCGAACGCTCTCTGCCGTTTGTTCCTTCACTCGGTAAAAGCTCTGCGAGCGAAAGCGCCGCGGCGGGCATTTTGGATACTGCCCAGATTGAGTCCGCCGTCCGCGAGGCGGCCAGCTCGATTCCCGCCATCAAAACCGTGATTCTTTTTGGTTCGTATGCCCGTGGCGAGGCGCATGCCGATAGTGATATTGACTTGCGCCTCGAAGTCGATCGCGAGCGGGGCTTTGGTCTTTTCGCGCTGTCGGCATTTGGTGAGGCGGTGCGCAAAGAAACCGGGAGGCAGGTTGATCTCGTCTCTAGTGATCATCTTGATGACGATCTTGCCGCGGTAATCGAGCGCGAAGGAGTGATCCTTTATGATCGCGCGTAAGTCAGACAGCCTTCGCGCCCAAGAGGTTTTGGATGCCATTTCTGAAACGAACGAGCGCATCAAGGTTTTTGATATCACCGAGGACCAGTTTCTGCATGCGAATGACGTGCGGACGAGGGCGTTGGCGGACTCCCTTTTGATGTGTGCGCTTAGGGTAACGGAAGAAGCGGGCAAATTGTCGGAACGCTCGCAGCGGCTTCATCCCGAAATCGAATGGCGTGGAATTATCGGCATGAGAAATTATCTTGCGCATGATTACGGCAATGTCGACCGCTCGGTTGTTTGGGATGCAGTGACGATGGAGTTCTCTACGCTGGAACGAGCCTGTAGACAAATTGTCTCCGAATCTGAACGCTAGCCGCTCGTTCGCAACTGCCTGTTCGCGCACGTTTTTTGAGCGCTTGATACGCTTTAACCCTGCGGAAACATTTTTCTGCGATAGTATCTGCGATATAGACCAGTCGAAACCCGCCCGAAAGAAAGGGGAGCGACATGAACCAGCAGAACATCGATTACGTACTCCGCTCCGTAGAGCAGCGTGACATCCGCTTTGTGCGTCTGTGGTTTGTCGACATTCTCGGCCGCCTCAAGAACTTTGCCATTAGCCCCGAGGACCTCGAGGTCGCTTTTGAGGAGGGTATTGGCTTTGACGGCTCCGCCATCGAGGGCTTTGCCACGCCCGAGGAAGCCGACATGCTGGCGTTTCCCGATGCTTCGACCTTCCAGATCCTGCCGTGGCGCCCGAGCCACAACGGCGTCGCCCGCGTGTTCTGCGACGTGTGCACTCCCGATTGCAAGCCCTTTGCCGGCGATCCACGCGATGCCCTGCGCCGCATGTTCCGCAAGGCCGAGAAGGCTGGCTATCTGCTCAACGTGGGTGCCGAGCTGGAGTATTACTACTTCCCCGACGAGCACACGCCCGAGCCGCTCGACAACGTGGGCTACTTCGATCTTTCGGTGAGCGATGCCGCCCGCGACCTGCGCCGCAACACGGTTCTCACGCTCGAGAAGATGTCCGTGCCCGTGGAGTACACCTTCCACGCTGCCGGCCGCTCGCAGCACGGCATGAGCCTGCGCCACGCCGAGGCCCTGAGCATGTCCGACGCCATCACCACGGCCAAACTCATCATTAAGCAGCAGGCCTACGAGAGCGGTTGCCACGCCTCCTTTATGCCCAAGCCGTTGGCGGGCGAGGACGGCAGCGCTATGTTCCTGTGCCAGTCGCTATTCGACCACGACGGCAACAACGTCTTTTGGGGCGAGGACGACGAGAAGTACCACCTCTCCGATATCGCCAAGCACTACATGGCCGGCATCCTGGCGCATGCCCGCGAGATTAGCGCCATCACCAACCCCACGGTCAACTCGTACAAGCGCATCACCACAGGCGGCGACTCCGTGCCGCAGTACGCCACGTGGGGCCTGCGCAACCGCGCGAGCATGGTCCGCATTCCGGTCTACAAGCCCGGCAAGCAGCTGTCCACGCGCATCGAGCTTCGCAGCCCCGACCCCATGGCCAACCCGTACCTGGTCAACGCCGTCACGCTGGCGGCTGGTCTGGACGGCATCGAGCGCAAGCTGGAGCTCCCGCCCGAGGCCACGGCCGAGACGCTCAAGCTCACCGACCGTCAGATGGTTGAGGCCGGCTACACGCCGCTACCGCGCTCGCTCAAAGAGGCGCTCGACGTGTTTGAGGACTCGCAGTTTATGAAGGATGCCCTCGGCGAGCACATCCACAGCTTCTTCCTCAAAAAGAAACGCGACGAGTGGCATAAGTTTGAGTCTACGATCACCGAGTGGGAGATCAAGCACTACCTGGCGAACTCCTAATCGTGCTGGCTTGTTCCAGTACGATTGAGCTCATTTCTTTGGAGGCCGATATGTCCGAAAAGAGTGCCCTGTTCATGGCGCGCACGACGCGCTTCCACGAGTTTGCCCGCAGCTTGACGACCACTCTGGGTGTCGAGGTGAGCTTGGCAACCCCCGATTCGCCGACTGCGGCGCACGACTTTGACCTGCTGATCCTCGATTCCGATGGCATCCGCAGTGACCGCATCGATCAGATTGCCAAGTGGCTCGACGACCGCGGCGGCGTCCCCATGCTGGTGATCGTTGACGACGAGGCGCTCGGCACCCTGCGCCTGCCCAATCACGCGCATGCCGACTTTGTATGCCCCACGGCGACGCCCAACGAGCTTAAGTCTCGTGCGCAGCGCCTGATGGGCGAGGAGGAGACCGTCGCCGCCGACGATGTGCTCAACATCGATAACCTCGAGATCAACTTGGCCACCTACCAGGTGACGCTCGATAACGAGCCCATCGACCTGACGCTGATGGAGTACTCGCTGCTGAGCTTTTTGGCGACGCACCCCAACCGCGCCTACAGCCGCGAGGTGCTGCTGCACCGCGTATGGGGCTTTGAGTACTGCGGCGGCACGCGCACCGTCGACGTGCACATTCGACGCATCCGCTCCAAGGTGGGTCCGCAGATCGCGGCGCACATCACCACCGTCCGCGGCGTGGGCTATCTGTTTAAAGACTAGATTTCCACCACAAAGGGGACAGGCACTTTTGTGGTGGTTTTGACGCAGGTACGGATTCCTTTCGGGTCTGCGGCAGAACTTAAGCCTTCCTAAAAGATTGCGTTCTCATACACTTGCGCCCGCATATTGGGGTACAACTCAACGTGAACAATGATGGCCCGCCACATGTTTGGCGGGCCTTTGGTTATTTGACGAAAGGATCGCAGCCATGAGCGAGTACGATTCCCAGCGTCCCCAGGATGCGGGCAACGCCGGCGAGACCCAGCAGCAGCCGCGTGTGCAGGTGGAGTCGACGCCTGCCGGCAGTAACATTCCCTACGTGCAGGCCTACGACACGCAGACCGGCAAGCCGCTGGGTGGCCAGCAGGTCGTGAACAAGCACACGGTGGTCAAGACCAAGACCAAAAAGCTGCCGATCTTTATTACGGCGCTTGCCGGCTGTGCCTGCGGAGCCCTGCTGGTCATTGCGCTCATTATGAGCGGCACGCTCGATATCGGTGGTGGCAAGAATGCCGTGACGGCGGGTGCTTCGGGTTCGTCGACGCAAAAGATCACCATTGACTCCGAGGACACCACGCTGGCCGAGGCCGTTTCTGCTAAGGCCCTGCCCTCCGTCGTTTCCATTACCGCCACTTCGAGCGGCAGCCAGAATGGCTCGCTTTCGCAGTCTGCTGATGAGTCGGATAGCTCGGGCAGCGTCGGTTCGGGCGTCGTGCTCGATACCGAGGGCCACATCCTCACCAACAACCACGTGGTCGATGGTTACGACCAGTACGTGGTGACCATGGACGACGGCACCACCTACGAGGCTGAGTTCGTGGGCAACGATGCCTCGAGCGACCTGGCCGTCATCAAGCTCAAGGACGCCGACGCCTCCAAGCTCACGCCAATCGAGATTGGTGATTCCTCCAAGCTCAACGTGGGAGAGTGGGTTATGGCGATCGGCTCGCCGTTTGGCAACGAGCAGTCTGTCTCCACGGGCATTGTGTCGGCGCTCTACCGCTCCACGGCCATGAGCTCTACCAGCGGTAACACCATCTATGCCAACATGATCCAGACCGATGCCGCCATCAACCCGGGCAACTCCGGCGGCGCGCTCGTCAACGACAATGGCGAGCTGGTGGGTATCAACTCGCTCATCGAGAGCTACTCGGGCTCCAGCTCAGGCGTGGGCTTTGCTATTCCCGTTAACTACGCCAAGAACATTGCCGACCAGATTATCGACGGCAAGACGCCGGTGCATCCGTACATGGGCGCTACGCTTTCGAGCGTCAATGCGCTCAACGCCCGCACCAACAAGCTGAGCACCGATAGCGGCGCGTATGTGGCGAGCGTCGTCGAGGACGGTCCTGCTGCCAAGGCCGGCATTCAGGAGGGCGACGTCATCACCAAGCTGGGCGACGACGAAATCACGAGCGCCGATGGCCTGATCATCGCGCTGCGCAGCCACGAGGTGGGCGAGAAGGTCGAGATCTCGCTTATGCGCGGTAAGGACGAGAAGAAGGTCACCGTCGAGCTGGGCTCTGACGAGGAGCTGCAGAACCAGCAGCAGGACGACAGTTCGACCGACACCGGCAACGGCGGTATTACCGACGAGCAGCTGCGCCAGTACCTGGAGGAGCTGCTAGGCCAGCAGGGCCAGGGCCAGGGCTACGGCCAGGGTTTCTAACGAGCTGTATCGCATATGCCGAAGCCAGAGGGGCTGTCCCGCCAAGTGTGGGACAGCCCCTCTTTTCTTGTTGATCCGTTGGGGACGGAGGAAAACGGATCACTTGGGGCTGACAAGAGGCCTGGTTCGTAATGGTCTGGACAGTTAGTTCAGATACGTATAAATCTGGGGCAGCTTGGGATGCGTTTTGAGCAATTTTTGATTGGGATGGGGCTCGAATGGGTGTTTGGAAGGGAGAGCGGGACGTTTACATGGTCTCGAGGAGCCCAAATTAGTTGAAACAGGGGTGTTCGTGCCTGATTCAGCTCTAGGATTTATACGTATCTGAACTAACTGTCCACCCCGGTCTGGCGGCTGCCGATTCGGTGCGGTTCGAAAGGGCTATTCGACCCCATTGCGACCGGTGGTACTCTAGTATCCGTTTGAAATCGAGCGAAGGAGTGCTGCTATGGAGCAATCGAGCCTGTTTGGTGACGGTGTGGACATCGATACCGAAACGCCCGCGACCGCGGAAGCCACCGCACCGACCGATGCCCGTGCCCAGGCGGCAGCGCGCGCGGCCGAACTGCGCCACGAGCTCGACTACCACGCCTATCGCTACTACATGCTCGATGCGCCCGAGATCACGGACGCCGCCTTCGACAAAATGCTTGTTGAACTGCAGGAAATCGAGGCCACCTACCCCGACCTGGTGACGCCCGACAGCTATACCCAGCGCGTGGGCGGCTACGTGAGCGAGCAGTTTACGCCGGTCACGCATATGGCGCGCATGTATTCCATGGACGATGCCATGGACCTGGACGAACTCGACGCGTGGCTCCAGCGCACTGAGGATGCCCTCGGTGCCGGTAGCGTCACCTATACCTGCGAGCTTAAGATCGACGGTCTGGGCGTGGCCCTTACTTACCAAAACGGCACCTTCGTACGCGCAGCCACACGTGGCGATGGCACCACGGGCGAGGACGTGTCGCTCAACGTCCGTACTATCAAGGATGTGCCCATGCACCTGTCCGAGCCGGCGCTCGCCCACATGGGCGCCGACCGCGAGCGCACCATTGAGGTACGCGGCGAGGTCTATATGCCCAAGGGCAGCTTTGTGCGTCTGAATGAAGAGGCCGATGCCGAGGGCCGCGACCCCTTCGCCAACCCGCGCAACGCCGCCGCCGGCAGCCTGCGCCAAAAGGACCCCAAGGTCACGGCGCGCCGCGACCTGGCCACCTTTATCTATGCCATCGCCGATACCGACCCGTTGCACGTCCACAGCCAGCGTGAGTTTCTCGATTGGCTGCGTAGCGCCGGCTTTAGCGTCAACCCCAACGTGGCACGCTGCGCCACGCCGGCCGAGGTCCACGAGTTCTGCGCCCAGGCCCTCGAGCACCGCGGCGACTTGGACTACGATATCGACGGCGTGGTCGTAAAGGTCGACAGCTTCCAGCAGCAGCTCGACCTGGGCTTTACCGCCCGCGCGCCGCGCTGGGCCATTGCCTTTAAGTTTCCGCCCGAGGAAAAGCAGACCGTCCTGCGCGAAATTCGCATCCAGGTGGGCCGCACCGGTGTGCTCACACCGGTCGCCGAGTTCGACCCGGTGACGGTCGCCGGCTCCACCATCGCGCGCGCCACGCTGCACAACATCGACGAGATCCGCCGCAAAAACGTGCGCGAGGGCGACACTATCATCGTGCACAAGGCGGGCGACGTAATCCCCGAGGTTGTGGGCCCGGTGCTCGACAAGCGCCCGGTCGATTCGGTCGACTGGCACATGCCCGAGGTCTGCCCCGTGTGCGGCAGCCCCGTTGTCCACGAGGATGGCGAGGTCGCTTACCGTTGCGTCTCCATCGATTGCCCCGCACAGCTCAAGGAGCGCTTGCTCCACTGGGTGAGCCGCGGCTGCATGGACGTCGACGGCCTGGGCGACGAGATCGTCGACAAGATGATCGCCGCCGGCCTGATCCACGATGTCGCAGACTTCTACCAGCTCACGGTCGACGACATCGCAGGCCTGGACACGGGGCGCACCTATGCCAGCTCCAACAGCAAAAAGGGCGTCAAGAAGGGCGACCCCATTCCGGTGGGCCTCAAGACGGCCGAGAAAATCATCGCCGAGCTCAACAAGTCCAAGAGCCAGCCGCTCGGTCGCGTGCTGTTTGCCCTAGGTATCCGCCATGTGGGCAAGAGCGTGGGCGAGGTCATCGCCGAGCGATTCCTGTCGATTGACAAGCTTATCTTGGCGAGCGAAGAGGACATCGCCGAATGCGAGGGCATCGGTCCCAAGATTGCGGCGAGCGTTAAGCAGTTCCTGGCCGTGCCCGAGAACCTTGCCGTGCTGGAGCGCCTGCGCCAGGCGGGCCTGTCGCTCGAGGTCGATTTGGGCGCCGCGCACGCGCAAGCCGCAGCCGACGCTGGCGTGGCGGGCGAGCTCGCCGACGCACAGCCGCTTGCGGGTCTGACCTTCGTGCTCACCGGCACGCTCGTCAACCGCACGCGCGACGAGGCAGGCGCGGCGCTCAAGGTGCTTGGTGCCAAGGTCTCGGGCAGTGTTTCAAAGAAGACGAGCTATCTGGTCGCCGGCCCCAAAGCGGGCTCCAAGCTCACCAAGGCCGAGCAGCTGGGCGTGCCCGTGCTGGACGAGGACGCACTCGAGCAGATCCTGGCGACTGGTCAGGTGCCCCAGGCTTAGGACATCGATAATCAAATTAGAAAACCTCCCGGAAAGGTTGATACTTTCCGGGAGGTTTTTATTTGGGCGTGGTGGCGGGCAGCATGATCCGCGTCATGTAGGTTGCTGAGGGTGACCCTGCGGAGCGGTGTCGTTCCGGAGCGATAGAAGATTCATACAAAGCAAAGGGGCCCCGCAGTGAGGTCCCACAACAGGGCTGCCCCATCGTGATGAGTTTTATACACTTTAACATTAACATTAACGTGTATACTTAGCAGTAAAGATATATGTTGAGAGGAGCAGTTATGGTTACCGTCGCGTTTTCGGAACTGCGCCAAAACCTTACGCAGGTGGCCGAAAGGGTTGCCAATGATGGCGAGGAGGTTGTGGTCTTCAAGCGGAGCAAGCCGTTGTTCAAGATCGTGCCGCTCGACTATGAAAGCCCCGTTGCGGTGGAATATGACGCTGCTCAGGAGCGTGGGGGCGCAAAGCCGGCGTGCGGCACGGACAAGCCCAAGCGCGACGTGGGTACGATGTGGCATCCCAAGATCACCTGGAAGGAGATCCGTGAGATGCTCGCGGAGAATGAGGACTACCAGGAGTATCTCGATATCGTGGCTAACATGCCAAAGGGAACGCCGCTCGATACGATGACGGTTGAAGATGAAAAGCGCGTCGCGAGGGAGCGCTACCTATGAGGGCATTTCTTGATACCAACTTTCTGCTCGATTGCGTGCTTCCGGGCCGGCTGGAGCACGCAGCGGCGCAAACGATCAAGGGGCTCGTTGACGTGGGACTTATCGAGGGTGTTGTTTCGGCCTGCTCTCTCAAGGACGCGTACTACATTCTCACTAAACAGACAGACGAGGCGCGCGCCCGCGAGGTAGTGCGCGACTGTCTTAAGAGCTACTCGGTAGAGCCTCTCGACCAAGAAGCTTGTTTTACCTCCGCCTATTCCGATGAGCCGGACTTTGAGGACGGCTGTATCCGTGCGATGGCCGAGCGTGCCGGCGTGGACTTTATCATCACGCGTGACCGCGCCGCTTTTGTGCGCTCGACCATCAAGACCTTCTCGCCTGCAGAGTTCATCCGTGCGTTTCCGATTCCGGAGGAGTAAAACCGCCATATCGGGGATTGTCCCCGGCGTTTGGCGAGCTTGTTGGGAGGCTCCTGGTCCAGTGACTGTTACAAAAAACGGCTATAGCAAATTTGTTGTACTTCGATCTGAAGACTATGACTTCATGGTTCAGGAACAGGCTAAGGCTCGTCTGATGGCTCGTATAGCTGTGGCCGAGCGGGAGCGTACTGCTGGCATGGCGCGTGATGCCTTTGAGGCTCTCGATGACCTTGAGGCAAAATATGGCCTATAACGTCAAGATTCTGCTTTCAGCCGAACGTTTTCTGGGCAGTTCTTATTTGGACGGGGCAACCGGCACCGTGATCTGCGTCACGTAGGTTGTGGGATCGTCGCTGATGATGTCGTCGATCAGGGCAATCTCACGTTGCCCCGCTACGCTGCCAACTTGTCAAAAGCCCCGCGCCGGTTGAGCACGGTAAACGCGACAACACAGATGACCGCCGACAAAATCGATCCGCACGGCGAGGCGATGCCCATGGGAAACAGCGTGTCGGAATAGGCGTTCGACAGCAGCCACGCGCCCGGCACGCGAATGAGCGCCACGGCTAGTACGTTGTGCGCAAAGCCGATGTAGCTCTTGCCATACGCAGCGAAAAAGCCGCTAAAGCAAATGTGGATGCCGGCAAAAATCGCGTCGAAAATATAGCTGCGCATATAGCCGGTGCCGGCCGCGACTACCGCGGCGTCCTTGGCAAAAAAGCCGATAAACGCCGGCGCCACTAGCCACATCAGCACCGTGATCAGACAGCCGTACACCACCGAGATCGTCATGGCGTCTTTGAGCACCTGACGTGCACGGTCGCCCTTGCCCGCGCCGGCGTTTTGCGCCGTGAGTGCACTGACGGTAGCGCCCATGGAACTCGGCACAATGAACAAAAAGCTGATCATCTTTTCGGCCAGGCCCACGGCGGCAGCGTCGACGAGCCCTCGGTGGTTGGCAATGACGGTGATGAACATAAACGCCACCTGGATGCAGCCGTCCTGCACGGCCACGGGCACGCCGATCTTAAGAATGCTGCCGAGCACCTCGGGCTGGGGGCGCAGGTCGCTACGCTTAACGTGGATGTTCGTGCGACGGCTCTTGAGCCACACGAGCGCGAGGGCAACGCTTGCCGTCTGGGCGGTTACCGTGCCGAGCGCCGCACCCACGGGGCCGAGTCCCATGTGGCCGATAAATAGAAAGTCGAGCGCGATGTTGATGATGCATGCCACGCCGATCACGTACATGGGCGAGCGCGAATCGCCCAGCCCGCGAAAGATGGCCGAGAGGATGTTGTATGCGGCGATAAACGGAATGCCGACAAAGCAGATGCGCAGGTAGGCGGCGGTTCCTTCGACCGCCTCGGCCGGCGTGCCAATGAGTGCCACAATCTGCGGACACAATGCAAGCAGGACAGCGGCCAGCACCACCGAGACGCCCATAAAGAGCGTGATGGTATTGCCGATGGCGGTCTCGGCGCGGTCGAAGCGGCGCGAGCCCACGGCGTGGCCGACGATCACCGTCGTTCCCATGGCCAGGCCCACGAGCGTCACGGTAATGATATAGAGCGTCTGCGCGCCATTGCCCACGGCGGTGATACCGGCGGCGCCGCTAAACTGCCCCATCATGTACAGGTCGGCCATGCCGTAGAGCATCTGCAAAAAGTACGAGAGCATATAGGGCAGGGCAAAGACCGCGATGGTCTTAAGGACATTGCCGCGTGTGAGGTCGTGTTCCATGGGCGGGGCTTTCTGGCTGGGTTTGTTTACGTACCAGTGTAGTGAAAACCCTACAACGATTGTAGAGTCAAGGTTTGTGTTGACGCCGGAGCGAAAAAGTCTCGCGCACCATTATTCCGAGTGAATATGGACACACATCACGAGAACTCGCCGCCGGCGCTAACCTTGCAGAAAACGATTTCGGAATACTTGACACCATTATTCGGCGCGCAATAATACGTGCGTTTGCGAACAACGTTTGATGGGGGTTGAACCTGCGTGCGCAATCTCAAAATACTGTTTTCCTATCTAGGGGCATACCGTCGCGATGCCATCCTCGGCGTGTTCTTTGTGTCGGTCGAGACGGTGCTCGAGCTGTTTATCCCGGTCATCATGGCCAACATCATCGATGTGGGCGTGCCTGCGGGTGATATCAACTACATGCTGCTGCAGGGCGCGTACATGCTGGTGTGCGCTGCGCTTTCGCTGGTACTGGGCTTGGGTTATGCCTGCACGTCCGCCCGCGTTGCCTCGGGCCTAGGCGCTAACCTGCGCGAGGCCGAGTACAAAAAGATTCAGACGCTCGCTTTTGGTAACCTGGACAACTACGACGCCAGCTCGCTCGTCACCCGCATGACCACGGACATCACCGTTATCCAAAATGCTGTGGGCAACGGCTTTCGCCCTATGGTGCGCGGCCCGGTGACGCTTATCGTCGGCCTTATCTACGCGCTGATGCTGTCGCGCCCGCTCGCCACCGTCTTTGCGATCATCTTGCCCGTGCTGGCAATCGTACTGGGCGCCATCACCTATCGCGTCAGTCCGCTCTACCGCCAACTCCAGACCTCGATGGACCACCTCAACGGCGTGGCACAGGAAGACCTCACCGCCGTGCGTGCCGTCAAGGCGTATGTGCGTGCCGAGCACGAGGAGGCCAAGTTCGACACCGTCAATACCGAGCTCGCCGGCACTGCGACAAAGACCTTTGGCAGCGCGGTGCTCAACCTGCCGGTGTTTCAGCTGTCGATGTACGTGGCTGCGCTCTCTATCCTGTGGATTGGCGGCCGCATGATTCTCGCCGGCAAGCTGGGCGTGGGCTCGCTCACGGGCTTTATGAGCTACGTGCTGCTGATCATGAATTCGCTCATGATGATTTCCAACGTGTTTTTGCTGCTCACGCGCGCTCTTACGAGTGTGGGCCGTATCGCCGAGGTGCTCGATGAGGAACCCTTTATCGCCAACCCCGCGGGAGACCTCGCGATTGCGGCGCCAGCGGACGGCAGTATCGAGTTTCGCGACGTTTCCTTTAAATACCGCGCGGATGCAGCCGAGGATGTGCTCCAGCATATCGACCTTCGCATCGAGAGCGGCTCGACGGTGGGCATCCTCGGCGGCACGGGCTCGGGCAAGAGCTCGCTTGTGCAGCTGATTGCGCGCCTGTACGACGCCACCGAAGGCGCCGTGCTTGTGGGCGGACGCGACGTGCGCGACTACGACCTCGCCGCCTTGCGCGACGCTGTGGGCATTGTGCTGCAAAAGAATGTGCTGTTTACGGGTACCGTGCGCGAGAACCTGCAGTGGGGCAATCCGCAGGCGTCGGACGATGAGCTCCTCGCGGCTTGCCGCGCGGCGTGCGTGGACGAGTTCCTTGATCGCATCGGCGGGCTGGACGGCGAGTTGGGCCAAGGCGGCGCCGGTGTCTCGGGTGGCCAGAAGCAACGCCTGTGCATCGCGCGCACGCTGCTCAAGCATCCGCGCGTGCTCATTTTTGATGACTCCACCAGCGCGGTCGATATGGCGACCGACGCTAAGATTCGCGAGCACATCGCTCGGATTCCCGATGCGACCGTGCTCATCATCGCCCAGCGCATCGCGAGCGTCATGGATGCCGATCGCATTGTGGTGCTGGACGACGGTCGTGTCCACGGCGTGGGCACGCACGAGGAACTGCTGGCGGGCGACAACATATACCAGGAGATTTACGCCTCGCAGATGGAGTTTGCGAGGAACGCGGACGCCGGCGACGGCAGCGACGATGGTTGCGCGAATGATCCATTTTCCTCCGTCGCATGCGGATCGCCCTTGGAAGGGGGTGAGCGCCATGCCTAAGACCGCAGCCCAAGCACGCCCGGCCGACCTCAAGCGCACTGTGCGTCGCTTGCTCTCCTACATGGGGCATGCCAAGTTCTCGTTGCTCGCGGTGGGCGTGCTCGCCTCCGTTGCCGCCATCGCGAGCCTCGCCGGCACCTACATGGTGCGCCCCATCGTTAACGGTTTGGCCACGGGCGGGGAGGAACTGCTTGCCAAGCAGGTCATCCTGACGGCGATCATCTACGCTGCGGGCGTGCTCTCGGCCCTGGGCTACTCGCAGATTATGGTGCGCGCGGCCCAACACGTGGTGTCCGATATTCGCCGCGACCTGTTCGCGCACATCCAGACGCTGCCGCTCAGTTATTTTGACAGCACGCGCTCGGGCGACATCATGAGCTTTTTCACCAACGACGTCGACACCGTCTCCGAGGCGCTTAACAACAGCTTTGCCAACGTGATTCAGGCCGCCATTCAGGTTGTGGGCACCACGGCCATGCTCATCATCCTTAACTGGCAGCTCACGATTATCACACTCGTGTGCGATGCGGCCATTGTGCTGTATGCGCGCTACTCGGGCGCGCGCTCTAAGCGCTTCTTTGCCGCCCAGCAGGCATCGCTTGGCGACCTGGACGGATATATCGAAGAGATGGTCTCGGGCCAAAAGGTCATCAAGGTCTTTAACCGCGAGGCGGCGAATGTTGCCGGCTTCACCTGCCGCAACGACGAGCTTCGCCGCACCGGCACCGCCGCCGTGAGCTATGCCAACTCCATGGTGCCCATGACCGTCGTGATTGGCTACGTCAATTATGCCATCGTCGCCGTGGCGGGCGGCATGCTCTGCATCAAGGGACTCTCCGACGTGGGCGCGCTTGCAAGCTACCTGGTCTTTGTGCGCCAGGCCGCCATGCCCATCAACCAGTTTACGCAGCTCGGCAACTTCTTGCTCAACGCGTTGGCCGGTGCCGAGCGCCTGTTTGCGGCTATGGACCTTGAGCCCGAGGTGGACGAGGGCTGCGTGGAGCTGGTGCAGACGGGCGATGCCGCATGGGCGTGGAAAATTCCCGAGGGCCAGGGCGTGGGCGTCTACGGGCACCTGCATGACGTGGCAGCCGTTGATGAGTCGGGCCGCGCGGTGGCCGCCGACGGCACCGAGCTCACGTGCGGCTTGGTCCCGCTTGCCGGCGACGTGCGCTTCCATGCCGTGGACTTTTCCTACGTGCCGGGCGCCCGCGTGCTCACGGACCTCAACCTGTTTGCCAAGCCGGGGCAAAAGATTGCGTTTGTGGGCTCCACGGGCGCCGGCAAGACGACCATTACCAACCTCATCAACCGCTTCTACGAGGTCGATGACGGCGAGATCACGTACGACGGCATCGACGTCAAGCACATTGCCAAGGCCAGCCTGCGCGGGTCGCTCGGCATTGTGCTGCAGGACACGCACCTGTTTAGCGGCACCATTGCGCAGAACATCCGCTTTGGCAAGCTCGACGCGACCGACGAGGAAGTGCGCGCCGCTGCCGAGGCCGCCTGCGCCGACTCGTTTATCCGCCGCCTGCCTAGAGGGTACGACACACCGGTCACGGCCGATGGCGCCAACCTGTCGCAGGGCCAGCGTCAGCTGCTCGCCATCGCGCGCGTGGCCGTTGCCGATCCGCCGGTGCTCATCCTGGACGAGGCCACGAGCTCCATTGACACGCGTACCGAAAAGCTCATCGAGCGCGGTATGGACCGCATCATGCGCGGTCGCACCACGTTTATGATCGCGCACCGCCTGTCCACCGTCCGCGACGCCGACGCCATCATGGTCCTCGAACACGGCCGCATCATCGAGCGCGGCACGCACGAAGAGCTGCTCGCCCAGCACGGCGAGTACTGGCAGCTGGCGCATGGCTTAAAAGAGTTGGATTAACCCGTTCGAGCACGATGCTTTGACCCCTCCGTGCTCCTCACCTCGACTCAAACCATCACAACATTCGACACTTTTCGCCAAAAACGGGAAAAGCATCGAATGTTGTGATGGTTTTTCTGCCACTCGACCGGGTGGAATCGCTTTCTTGCGCACGAAGGTGTGCGGACCCGTGGGCCGGGGAATAAGGTTGGTTATCCGACTCCATTGGAGGGCTCATGGACCTGCCGATCGTCCTGTCCCATAAGACTGCCTGGCTGTACCACAACGTGGCGCGCCCGTCCGAGCCGCTCTCGCGAGCAAGCAGCCTATACGATGAGGACTCGCTTGCTAACGAGGCGGAGCCGTCCGCGAGCCTGCCCAAATTGGGACTCGATGCCAAGGGGCTGAGGGCTTCAACGGCAGTTGAGATCGTTACCGACTATCTGGTTTCGCTTGGTATTCCACGAGAAGAGCTCGATCATATCGACACGCTCGTCAACTTCGATTTTGAGCGCTCGACGCCGGCTGGATTCAGGTGCCACGTGTTTGGAGCGCCGGTACCTCCAGGTCATCTTATCGAGGTGGCAGAGGGCCTTCTGGTGGTTGATGAGGTCATGTGCTTTGTCCAAGCGGGTTCGTGGATGAGCGAGCCCGAGCAGCTGGAATATGGCTACGAAATCTGCGCCCGATACCATTTGAATCATCTGTCGACAGGCGATTATATCGAGATGGGTCAGAGGTATACCGTTGCCGACTTGATTGCCTATTGCAATGAGAACCGATCTCGTCAGGGGGCTATACGCGCGGCCGCCGTGCTCAAGCGCGTGCACGATGGCGCGCGGTCGCCCATGGAGACGGCCACCGCAATCATGGTTGTAGCAAAACGTTCCCAGGGCGGGCTGGGATACGCCAAGATCGAGCTCAGCCATCGGGTCAATGTTCCCAACGAGTTCAAGTATCTTGCAAAGGCCGGGTATTTCGAGATCGATGTATATGCGCCTGCAAGCGGTACAGGGATTGAATACAACGGCTCGGACCATCTTGATAAACAGCGCAGCGCGTCGGATGCGGAGCGTATGGCCGTGCTGAGCGCGCTGGGCTTTAGGATGATCGTTCTCACCGGGACTCAGTTTGCCCATCAGCTGCAATTGCATCGGGCGATGAACGCCATCGCGCTCGCTATGGGCCTTAAGTGCGACCGAAGCGAGACATTCCAGAAACGTCAGAACGACCTGCGAGAATTCGTGATTCGGCACTGGGACGGCAACCTTTAGGGGCGCTTTGGTCCTTCTGCGGGGTGCCGTGGGCAGGCAAACCATCACAACATTCGACGTTTTTTGCCAAAATCGGGAAAAGCATCGAATGTTGTGATGGTTTGTGCTGAGGATGGGCTTGGAAAGTCCGTTTTGCTCGAAGCGACCTGTCCTGTCGTACGGGTGTCGGCATGATTCTCTCGTGAGGTATTATGTTTTCCGAAGAATAAAACGCCGCGTGAGGGGAGGGCTGCGTGGACGGGTACGTGCAACATGACGGTTTTGGCCGCGATATCAACTACCTGCGCATTGCCGTTACCGACAAGTGCAATTTCCGCTGCATCTATTGCATGCCGGCCGATGGCGTGGCGCCCCGCGCGCACGACGAGCTGCTCAGCGCTGAGGAAATCGCCCGCTTTGTGCGCTTGGTGGCGGGGGAGGGCATTCGCCGCGTGCGTCTGACGGGCGGCGAGCCGCTGGTCAGCCGCCGTATTATTCCGCTCATTCGTGATATCCGCGCGATTCCGCAGATCGAGGACATTTCGCTCACCACCAACGGCGCCCTGCTGCCCAAGCTGGCGCCGCAGCTCAAAGACGCCGGGCTTAACCGCGTCAACATCTCGCTCGATACGCTCGACCCTACGCTCTTTGGAAAGATCACGCGCTTGGGTCGGCTCGAGCAGACCATGGCTGGCATCGACGCGGCGCTGGCTTGGGGCTTTGAGCCCGTTAAGGTCAACTGCGTTGTGGTGCGCCGGCTCAACCAGGATGTGGCGGCCCTCGCGCGGCTCACGCTCGACCGCCCTATCCACCTGCGCTTTATCGAATACATGCCCATCGGCGACGAGCGCACCAGCTCGCATTGCGCTGTGGACCCGCATGCGCCCGCGCTCAATCCCGAGCTGTGGGACGCGAGCGATACCGTGCCGAGTGACGAGCTGCGGGCGCGCATCAATGCCGGGGCCACCGCGGCGGGACTGGGCGAGCTTGAACCGCTCGACATCAACGACGCTCCTGCCGGCGCGGGCCCCGCGCGCTACTGGCGCTTTCCGGGCGCGGCGGGTACGGTGGGCTTTATCAGTGCTATGTCCAATCATTTTTGCGCGAACTGCAACCGTCTGCGCCTGACGGCAGACGGCAACGTGCGTCCGTGCCTGTTCAGCGATGCCGAGTATTCGGTGCGTGAGGCGCTGCGCCGTGGTGATGATATGCAGGTACTTTCGATTTGGCGCGATGCCGTGGCCCACAAACCGCAGGAACACGCGATAATTGAGGGCACGCAACGATTTATGTCCCAAATCGGAGGATGATCATATGGCCAAGAGCAGGTACGCCGATGCCACCAAGGCCGCTCGCAGGGCCGCGATGTCTGCCCATAAAGCCTCAGTCGCGGCTAATACTGGCAACGCCGACACGTCCGTGCAGCCGACTACCAGCGCTGCCACCGAGCCCGCCCGCGACGCCCGTCGCGACGAGCTGACGCACGTGGATGCCAAGGGCGAGGTTCGCATGGTCGACGTGTCCGACAAGGCCGAGACCCATCGCATTGCCATCGCCGAGGGCACCATCCTCATGCATCCCGAGACGCAGGCCATGGTGCTGCAGGACCGCGCCAAAAAGGGCGACGTGCTCGCCTGCGCGCGCGTCGCGGGCATCATGGCCATCAAGCGCACGAGCGACATCATCCCCATGTGCCATCCGTTGCTCATTACCAAGAGTAAGTGCGATATTGAGCCCATCGCTCCGGCAGGGACGCCTGTCGATGACGTGCCTGAGGGCTGGGCGCCGGCGCGCACGGACGGGCAGGTTGGCTTTCACGTGCTGGTCACGGCGGGCGTGACGGGCAAGACGGGTATCGAGATGGAGGCACTGACTGGAGCGAGTGCCGCGTGCCTAACGATCTATGACATGTGCAAGGCCGTCGACCGCGGCATGGAGATCGTCGACGTGCGCCTGCTGCACAAGGAAGGCGGCCGCTCGGGCGTGTGGGATCGTGCAGAGCGTCAGGCCGCTGCTGTTGAGGCCGTGGCCGCTGACGGTGCCGCACCCGCAAGCGCGCCTGTCGCCGTCGCGCCCGCAGCTCCGACGCCGGCCGTCCCCGCGATCGCGTTTATCGGCTACCAAAACTCGGGCAAGACCACGCTCGTCGAGAAGGTCATTGCCGAGCTCACTCGCCGCGGCCTGCGCGTGGGTTCGCTCAAGCATCATGGGCATCATGGCTTTGATATCGATGTGCCCGCTAAGGATACGTGGCGCCATCACCAGGCCGGATCCAAGCACGTGGGACTCATCTGCGCCACGCGCTGGGCGGAGTACGCCGACACGCGCGAGGAGGACGAGATGCCCGCGCGCGAGCTGCTGTCGCGCTACAACGATGTCGACGTGGTGATCATCGAGGGCTACAAGACCGAGGGCTTCGACAACATCGTGGTCGCGCGCTCCGGTGTCGACCGTCTGCGCGGCAAGAGCTCGCTCGACCTGGTCGACGGTCACACGCTGGCCCTTGCCTGCAACGAAGCCCTGGCACGTCAGGCCTTCGACGCCGGCTTTGCGACCCGAGCCATCAACATCAACGACGCCCGAGCCATCTGCGACCTCATCCAAGATCACCTTTAGGGGCCGGCTCGCTGCGCTGCCATAACATGCCAAATAGGGACAGGTTTGTTTTGGCAGGTTTTATCTGGGCAAACGTCACTTCCACCACAAAGGGGCCAGGCACCTTTGTGGTGGTTTTTGTTTTAGTAGATGTGTGGGACATGCCTTACAATCTACCAAGTAGTTCATGACGGGCGAAAAACGGAGAAAAGGGGCTTGATGCGTCCTTAATGTTTCATGCGGATAGATTGATTTGACAGACGGTGGCGAATGCCCACCGCCCGTATTCGTATGAAACAAGGAGTCTCCATGCTCGCCTCTCTTTTCTCAAAACCTCAATCATCGCTGTCCACGCAGGCTAAACGCCTGGTGGCCATGCGCTTTCTCATCTACACTGGCTTTCAGACCAGCTACTTTATCGGCGTCATCGGAACACTCACCTATGCGGACGGCGCTTCGGTCATCGCGACATCGCTGGCTGTCCTGTTTATGAATGTATTTGTGATCCTGGGATCCTTTGCGGGTGGCGCGGAGCTCGACGCCTGGGGTCCGCGCCGCCATTTCTTGCTGAGCATCATCGGCGCTCTTGCAACTGGCACGGCAATCATCGCCTTTGGCAGCACGACCGGAACAGTCCTTGCCGGTGCGATGCTCCTGGGCTTTACGATGGGATTCGCCCAGCCCATTGCCACGTCCTATCCGGCCTACCTCACCGACGATCCTGTCGAGCTCAAAGACATCAACTCCGCCATCGCCATGTTCTCAAACGTGAGTATTATCGTCGGACCCACGTTGGGCGGCTTTGTCGCGGCGGCTGCGTCGTCGCGCGCGGTGTTTGTGCTTATGATGCTCTTTACCGTGCTGGCGTTCGTCGTCGGTTGGGGCTTTAGGCCGCAGACCAGCCATGTCGCCGGGGATGCGGATGCCGATTCGGCGGAGGAAGGGGAGCGTGCGGGACAAAGCTCCAACCCCAGCACGTCCGCCCGCGCCACCTTCGCAGCCAGCATCAAGACAGTCTTCACCAACAGCGTCCTCGCGCTACTTTTCTGCATCATTTTTCTTTCGAACTTTGGCTATGGAGCCTTCGACCCGCTCGAGTCGTTCTTCTATCGCGATGTCCTGCATGTCGGCGTTGAGTGGATGGGCTGGCTCTCGTCGGCCAGCGGTGTCGGCGCGGTGCTGGGCGCCGTCCTCGCGCTCCGCTTGCCGCCGCACCTGGTCAACCTTAAAACGCTGCTCGTGGCGCTTATGTCCGTGGGCCTGGGAAGTTTGCTCTATGTGGGAACACCGTACGTGGGTGTAGCCCTCGTCGGCCAGATTTTCCTGGGCGTGGCGTGGGGCGTCGTCAACCCGCTCCACAACACCATTGTGCAAACGACGGCCCCGCTCGAGCAGCTCGGTCGAGTGAACTCGGTCATGGGCTTTGGCAATATGTTCGCCGGCGTGGCGCCGCTGGCGATTGCCCCGTGGCTGGCGGCGACATTTGGCGTACAGCAGACACTCGTGGGGGCAGGCATGGTCGTGACGGCGGTCCCTACGGCGTTGCTGCTGTTTGGACGCCGGCATTTTGATCGTGCCGCAAGGCAGTAAAAACCATCACAACATTCGATGGAAATCTCAATTATGGCGAAAAACATCGAATGTTGTGATGGCTTGGCCCGCAAACGTCACTTCCACCACAAAGGGGCCAGGCACCTTTGTGGTGGTTTTTGCTTTGACGGGCCGCACCTGCGCCTTGGTATACCATGTACGCCGTTCACGAATACACCCCACACCGCCGCACAACCCAGAAAGGCCCCCATGGACACCACCTTCAGCCACATCAAAGCCGTGTTCTGCGATATCGACGGCACGCTGCTCACGAGCCAGCACACGGTGTCCCCGCGCACCGTGGCGGCGATTCGCGCCCTGCGCGAGCGTGGCGTGCTCTTTGGCCTGTGCACCGGGCGCGACGCCCACGCGACCGAGGCCATGTACGAGCTCTGGGGCATTGAAGGCCTGGTAGACGTGCTGGTGGGCTGCGGCGGTGCCGAGGTCATCGACCGCGCGCACGACATCAACGAGCTGAGCTACCCTCTGCCGGGCGAGACCATCGCGCGCATCTGCAAGCACATGGCGGACCTTCCGGCAACGCCCGTCTGCCCCCGAGACGGCGTGTTCTACGTGCCCGAGAGCAATGCGTGCGTCGAGCACCTGTCGCGCGTCGACGGCGTGCCCTATCAGGTGGTCGATTTTGCCGAGTTCTTGAGCGAGCCGCAGCCCAAGGTGATGTTTACTATGACGCCCGAGGTAATGCCGCGGGTGATTGAGCGGGCATCGACGTTTGCCGATAACACTGTTAAGGCGGCGGCTCTGCAAACCACGCAGCGACTCTACGAGTTCATGGATCCGCGCGTGTCCAAGACGCGCGGCCTTGTGCGCGTGGCGGAGCTCAACGACATGGAGCTCCAGAACATCTGCGTGTTTGGCGATGCCGATAACGACACCTGCATGGTGGCTGACGCCGGCGTGGGCGTGGCCATGGCAAATGGCAGCGATGCCACCCGCTCCGCCGCCGACTTTGTAACCGCCAGCAACGACAAAGACGGCATCGCGACCTTTATCGAGGAGCATCTGCTGTAGCGCAGGGGGGAGAACCACCACAAAGGGAGCAGGCGCCTTTGTGGTGGCCTCAGGCGATTTGGGCGAATTGATACCGAAAATCTGCGCGAAAATTCAAATATGGTCGTCAGAACATTACGCTTCTAATCACCGATGGGTTTAAGATATTCTCACCAATTTGATAGGATATTCATCCCGGTTAATGGCCTACCGCTCACGGTCGATTTTCGATCGTTCACAGGATGTTTGCTCTTGAGCAAAATGTTGTGCAAATAAATAAAATGCTATTAAAAAACTGATAGCTGGCTTAATTACCAGTAGAAATAGATATTTCATAGCGAATAAACGAAGGTTAATCCGAGCAAATGTCAAGAGAATTGAGAATTCGCTACAAAACTATCGGTATTTTTGCCTAGATGTTCAAACAATCGTTATAATTGCATCACTTAGCGAGCGCAATTACAGATTGCGCAGATACGTTTGATAGTGAAAGAGCAAGATCGCGGTCTCTTGGGGAGGAGACATCGATGAAAGCGAATTCAGAAAAAACTAAGCAGAACAATAAAGCGGCACATCGTGTGCTAGCAGGTGTTTTGTGCGGAGCTTCCGTTTTGAGCCTGGTACCGTCGCTTGTTATGCCCCCGATCTCGCAGGCCATCGCCAACGACGTCCAGACAGTTTCTACCGAGGAAACTGTAATGGGGTGCTCAAAGTGAAGAAGTTCGCCGCATGTAGCTTTATGGCAACTGTTCTCGTTGCAAGCACGCTGCTGTCCCCGTTCAGCGCGGCCACCTCTGCGAGCGCGGCTACCACTGTGAACAAGGGCATCTACAAGCCCACGCCTATCGGCATCGGTACGAATATCGATGTCTCTACCCCCGATCCCGGCGTGGCCACCTACGTCGGCCGCGACATGTACATCGGTGGTAAACCGAGCAACACTAAAACTCTTGATGCGAGCAACGCCCCCGCCGGCTCATATGCCGCTGAGGCGGAGGGCCTTACCGTGGTCCGTGGCAAGCTTGCCATGAATCCACTCAAAGAGAGCTGGCCCTATGAAGGTATTGGCGCTGGTTTCCGCTTTGGCACCGTTGGTTTTGGTTCCCAGTTCCGTCCTGTCGACGGCAGCACCGTGCTTGCGGTGGCTGGAATCGACAGTGCGATCACCAACATGAGCGTTGGTTACAGCGGCGACTTGCCGGGGAAGACTACCGTTGGCGCTTGGAACAAAGGCGCTTGGGTCGGCAAAGCGAGAACGGCTGACTCCGCTGGCTATGACTACACCGCGAAGATCGCCGGTCCCATTACCTATTGGAATACTAATAACGGGCGCCAGTCTGTGGTGAAAACCCAGGGTTATTGGTACGCGGGCGAGAACGCTCAGGACAGTACTCTGTTCAACCAAGTTAACTTCCTCAAGGACATTAATGGCAAGGATTACTCGAATTACAGCGGAGAGACAGGCTATCTCAACACGCTTTCTAATCAGCTGAATTCGTTTGCGAAGACGGGCAAAGTGAGCTACGGCGTTGCTCCGGCGTGCGATAAGGACAACCGCTACATCATCAACAAGTACAACAAGACGGATTGTAGCTATGGCCTGGTGTTTGATGGGTCGAATAAGACCATCAATGAGGACTGCGCCGATACGTCGCTCAATGGTAAGCAATTCAAGAATAGCGAGCGTCTTATCACGTTTAAGGGCGACAACACCTCTATGCAGCAGGTGTTCACCATCGATGCTTCTCAGCTGAGCAATACATACAACAACGAGTATTATCGTGGCGTTGATTTCGCATTCGAGGACATTCCCGAGGGCGCCTCGGTTGTTGTGAACGTTACCGGATCTTCGAATATTGAGTTCCACAATGGCTGGCGCTTTTGGTGGAACGGCATCGAGATTTCGCGTGGTTACGAAACTCAATATTCCGGCAAGGCACTGGGTGAAGCATACGCGACGGCTTCCCAGTCCATCATGTGGAACTTTGTCGATACGCAAAGCCTTACCATTCGGGGCGGCATCGCGGGAGAGGACCGCGCGGACTGGGGATACGATGGCGCAACTACCGGTGCCAAGTGGACTGACGACGATCCTGCGGCGGCTATGATCGGATCGATTCTCGTTCCCAACGGAAGCTTCGACGACCATGTGACCACCAATGGTCGTGTGTACGCCGGCGCCGATTTCTCAATGAACAGCCCGAAGGTTGCCGCAGCATTTGGTGAGGGTAACTCGGCTTCCGTTATCGATATGGACCAGGAGCGTCACAACTTCCCGTGGTCTGGCTCGTATACACCGGACGGTTCCTCCATTGCATGGAGCAAGGTCGACGCTGCGGATGGTACTAAGCTGCTTCCCGGTTCCTCGTGGACGATATACGGCACTGTCAAAGATGCCAAGAACGGGACGGGTCCCATCGTTACGGTAACGGATGGCGCTGCCAACGATTACGCTTCTACTGATGGCAAGCTTCAGTTCAACTATTTGAACCAGAAGGCCGATCCGAGTAAGGAGATCTCGGATTCTAATCCGGCATTCACCTATTACATCAAAGAGGAGACGGCGCCGGAGGGTTACCAGGTTTCGGACAAGATCTACTACGCAACCATGAACAATGCTGGTGAGTCGGTGAACTATGTCCAGGGCTACGTGGATGAGAACGGGAACGAGGTTCCGTTCACACCTTCTAACACCACGGGTGCCATCGCCAACACCAAGATCACCGGTACGGTGTCTTGGGCCAAGGTGGAGAAGGACGATGCAGAACACACTCCTTTGGCTGGTTCCGAGTGGAAGCTTGCGAAACTGGGTGCCGATGGCTTGACTGAGGCGCAGTCCTGGACCGTGAGTGACCAATCGACTCCGAGCGAAACCACTT
The DNA here is from genome assembly GCA_958445065.1 of uncultured Collinsella sp. Lineage (GTDB taxonomy): Bacteria > Actinomycetota > Coriobacteriia > Coriobacteriales > Coriobacteriaceae > Collinsella. Next base: position 58,856 of record CAUCQW010000010.1, on the reverse strand, counting down.
GGGCCGATACCGACGCCAAGGATGGCAAGTTCACATTGGCCGATTTGCTGCCGGGCACGTACACGCTCACGGAGACCCAGGCTCCGTTTGGCTACGAACTGAACAAGAACACCTACAAGTTCACGGTGGACAGCACAAGCGGCTCCATTACGTGGATCGAGAACGAGCAGCCGAACATCGTTGATGGCATTACGTACATCTCCGACTCGTGCTCCGTTACGTCCGTGAAAATCCCGGTGATTAAATCCGTCCGTAATACGGACTGGCCGAAGGATTCCAGCGGTAAATACGTTGCGTTCGACTTCAGCATCGAGGCTACGGGGCCAAATAAGGATAGCGCTCCTATGCCTGACTCGAAGACTATTTCCGTCGCTCCCGCAGACTCCACCAAGGTCAACGACATCGAGGCATCTTTTGGCGAAATCTCGTTCTCCAAAGAGTACCTCGCCACGAACGACGCTTCGAACCCGACGGGCGCCAAGACTTACACCTACACGGTGAAGGAGGTCGCGCCCGACGCCGATGCCATCGACAAGCTCCGCTACTCCAAGGCCGAGTACCAAGTGGCCGTCACCGTGAAAGCCGTCTTGGACGAGAAGACCGGCAAGTACTCCGGCCTCACCACTTCCACCACGGTCACGCAGATGAAGGACGACATGGGCAATACTGTGAGTAACACCATCGGCAAGGACGCCGAGCCCAACGCCATCCCCGCCTCCACCTTCACCAACATGAAAGTCCTCACGGACCTCCCGCTCACCGGCGCGGGTTGGACCGAGAACTCCATGCTCCTCGTGGGCGCCGGTCTCATGCTTCTGGGCGGTATCGCCGCGGGAGCGTATTGGATCGCTACAAAGCGCCGCTAGGACGATTCGTCTGATGGCGCATGTAGATAGATGTTTATGAATGTCGGGCTTATTTCTGAAAGGGGAATCATGAACCGATTAGTACAAAAGCTGATCGCCGGCGCCGCCGCCGTAGCGATCGCCGTAACCGGCCTGGTGGGTGGAGCGCCCACGGCCAAGGCTGCGCCAGTCTACAGCATTACGATCAACAAGCAGTCGACGGATGCTGCCGATCACACGTTCAACGGCTGGCAGCTTGCCGAGCTGAAGGACGTTGTTGTTGGCAATGACAAGTCGATTGCCTATACGATTGATACCACCGATGCGCTCGTGAGCACCATCGAGGGCGCGATGAACTTCAATGCTGTCATTGATGGGACGGGCGATGCCCGGAACGTGCTTACTGCCTACAAGCAGGACAAGAACTTCTTTGTGTCCGAGGGCAACGCGTCGAACAACCCTATGGGCTTCCTGATCATGCGGGTGTTTAGCAATAGCGGAGCCCCTAACCTCTCCTCGCCTTGGAACAATGATGCCGCGCTGCGCACCTTTGCCCAGAACCTCGAGGACCAGACCTTCCCTGGTACTCCTGCTGCAACCGAGTTCACCACGTCTACGGCCGGCAACGCCAATGTGAAAACCTTTAACGTCCCGGGTATCTGGTTCCTGAAGGACGTTACCAATCCCGCTGCGGACAAGGAGTCCTTCTCGCTGCCCATCATTACGCCGACGAGCATTGCGGGCACCGATGTCGATGGCACCGTTACCGTGAAGAACGTGATTCCGACCATCTCTAAGCATCTTGCCAATGCTGACGGCACCTACAACAATGAGCCGTCCTTCTCCGTGGGCGACACCGTGTACTACACGCTTGAGACTATCGTTCCGTACTACACCGGCTATCCGACCGAACGTGTGTTCAAGATCAACGACACTGCTAGTTCTGCCATTTCTTCGATTGTCGGTAACGTCGCCACGGGCGTAAAGGTTGAATCGGTCAAGGTTGGAGACGTTACTCTTAAGGTGAGTGACGACTACAGTGTTTCCTATGCTGCCACTTCTGATACCGATAGTAAGTACGCCGGAGGTGTAGATACCGTCATCGACCTTGGCAACTACGTGAACCAGGTTGCGGGCGCTACTGCGCTGAACGAGGGCGCAAAGGTGACCGTACTGGTGAGTGCTACCCTTGATGCAGATGCCAAGCTTTCTGACTCCACCGCCATCCAGGGCAACCCCAACAAGGACTCACTTACCTGGTCGCACAACCCCAACAACACCTCCGATGAGCAGACCATTCCTGGTAACGAGGTGAATGTCTACTCCTATAAGTTCAACATCGTGAAGACCGCCAAGGACATGACCACTAAGCTCTCGGGTGCTAAGTTCACGATCAAGGCGGGAAGCAGCTATCTCGGTTACGAGAACGGCGCATGGAAGACCCTGACCACGACTCCGACTAAGGATACTCAGGGTGGTGCCGAAGTTGGCGTGTTCGCCACCGACGATGGCGTCATCAACTTTAATGGTCTCGACGCTGGCACGTATGAGATCGAGGAGATCGTTCCTCCCAATGGTTACACCGCCGTCTCCCTGCCGAAGTTCACCTTTACGGTATCCGCTACGGTGAAGTCCGACGATCCCGAGGGCCAGAAGACCATCACTGCTGTCTCTTATGCCAAGGACGCTACCGATCCTCGCGTCTCCGTTGAGAACTCGACCATCAAGATTTGGAACGCCAAGAACCTCACCGAGCTGCCCTTGACCGGTGACCTGGGCATCAAGGTTTTCATCACCGTGGGCGTGCTGCTCATGGCTGCTGGCGCCGCCTTCGCCCTGAGTGCACGTATGCGCGCTTAATTCCCTAGCTTGATGACGCGGCGAGCGGGCGATCGTCGTCTCCTATCAGCGCCTGCGCGCCGCGTTCTCATATTCCCTTTCGCCGCACCCCGTCGCGCTTGGACACGCGGCGGGGTCGGTGCTTTGACCGTGCCCTCACACCCACACCCCCGGAGGTGAACCACATGGAGGCAATCAAGCCCGTATCGACGATGCGCACGCCGAGCGGCGGTTCGAACCCGGCTTCCCCCAGCCGACGTAAACCGCCCCTCGTCCTGCGCCTGCTTTCCCTTCTGTGCTTTGCCGCCGGCTTTGTTATCGTGGCCACGCCCCTCGTCCTGCGCGCCATGTCCCAGGTCGAGCAGACGGCCGCAGTTGCCGCGGCCCAAAACACCGTGGATGGCTGGCCCTATCCGCAGGCAGAGGAGGCCCTCGCGGCAGCGCGCGCCTACAACGAGCAGTTGGCCGCCGGCGGTCAGGACGTCATCGGCGAGGTCGTGGACCCGTTCGGTAGCACCTCCGGCGCTTCCACCGCAACAGGTGCCAAGGACTCCATCGCCTCGCAAGACACCACGTACCAGGGCCTGCTCGACGCGGGTTCGGGCCTTATGTGCTCGGTGCGTATCCCCAAGATCGACGTGAACCTGCCCGTGTACCATGGCACCTCCAACGAGGTGCTCGCCGCGGGCGCCGGCCACCTGTACGGAACGTCGCTGCCCGTGGGCGGCGAGAGTACGCATGCCGTGCTCACCGGTCACCGTGGCGTGCCGGGCTCGCTCCTGTTCACGCGCTTGGATGAGCTGCGGGTGGGCGACTCGTTTTACATCGAGGTGATGGGCGAAGAACTGGGCTACAAGATCGACCGCATAGACGTGATCGAGCCCGATGACGATTCCAAGTTGCGCGTGACCGCCGGCGAGGACCGCGTGACGCTCATGACCTGCACGCCCTACGGCGTGAACTCGCACCGCCTGCTGGTATCGGGTGTGCGTGCAAGCATTCCGGATGAGGTTCCCGTGCCCGAGGAGGCACAGGGCATCAACACCACCGCGGTGGCGCTGGGCGTTCTGGGCGCGCTGCTGGCGATTGTTGTGGGTCTCGTTGTGGCCGGGCACGTGCGCAAGAAGCGGCGCGCGGCGCAGCGTGCGGCCGTTGCCGCCGCGGTGACGCTGGGCGCCGACGCGGCTGCTGGCGATGGCGGAAACGGGTGGACCGTGGGAGCCTCCAGGCCTGCGGCCTCCTTCGTCTCCTCTGCTTCAGCCTCCTCGGCTTCCCCCGATTCCGATGCTGTTTCTCCCGAGTATCGCGGGCGACACCTGCGCTAGCGCCCGCGTTGGTGCTCAATATCGCTCGAAGTGTAGCGCCTTCGCTCGCTTCCTGGTCATTTGCCAGAACCGCGGCGCGATCCCGAACATGCCGTACGACGCGATGGTCGAGCTTCCCGCGTATATCGGCAAGAACGGCCCCGAGGTCATCTCGCGCGACAACATCCCGCTGTTCCAGCAGGGCCTCATGATGCAGCAGCTCAACTCCGAGAAGCTCGTGGTCGAGGCGTGCATCGAGGGTTCGTACGAGAAGGCGCTCAAGGCGTTCACGCTCAACAAGACGGTCCCGTCCATGAAGGTCGCCAAGGAGATTCTCGACGACATGATCGAGGCCAACAAGGACTTCTGGCCCGAGCTTAAGTAACGAGGCCTTCGACGGCCCGACTGCGAACGGTTCGCAGCGGCCCTTAAGGTCCATAGGCTCCCCCTGGGATACATCCCAGGGGGAGCCTCTCAGAAGCGCCCGAGGGGCGCTTCTTGTGTATATGGAGGCAAAAGGGATATACAGTCTTCATATACGGCCTCCTTTTAGTAGGGTCGATTTCTCCGGTTGATTTCTGATCTCAGCTGAACATACTGAGCGGATAGGCCGTTCCCGCAGTTAGCCGAAAGCCCCCGGGGTCCCTCCCGGGCTCCGGGGCGGCATTTTCCCAGTTGAAGGAACGGTGGAGATGTGTTTCGGTGGGTCCGGTGGCCATGCTCCGCTCTCCGCCCGGCACCTCTTCCAAGGGAACCGACGAGGGCGCCGGCGCCCAGTATGTCTAAGTGAACGGTTCTTTGGGCAATACTGCTTATGATTTTACGACTGATGATAAGGGCGAAATCAGCGTCAAGGGCCTCGATGCTGGCGCTTACACGGTCGAGGAGACCCATACGCTCCCCGGCTATAACACCGTGCCCAAATTCACGTTCACCATTACTGCCACGGGTCTTAATCAGAATGAGGGCGAGAATACGTTGACGGTGACCACATCCAAGAATGGTTCTGGTCTCGTCACCAATTCCTCTTCTGGTGGCGGCACCGTTACCCTTACCGTCAAGAACAAGAAAGGCTCCGGCCTCCCGCTGACCGGTCTTAACGGCGTGACCTTCACTTGGATCGCTGGCAGCGCAGTGCTGTGCATCGGCGTGGCACACCTCATCCGCAGCCGTAAGCAGGCTGAGGAGTCCGAGCAGGAGTAAGGCTCACTCACCCATCCCTTTGGCAGGTGGGATGTGATGGCCATGAGACTTGCGGACACTTTTCTCGTCCATCCACGTTCTTGCTTTGCCATTCTCTTTTCGGGGCAGACTCCGCACTGGAGTCTGCCCCGTTCTTTTTGGACAACACAGGCAGCCTCCACCGTCCGATGCGGACTCATCCGTCATCGCGTTTCTTGACTCGTATGAGGTTCGGTTTAAGGTCCGTAGGCGCACGCGCGGTGCGGACGGTAGAAGGCATTTGCGCCGCGCGTGCAAATTAAAATGCCCGTGGTTCGGAGTCCGGGCATTTAACAACACCGGAAACTGGTCGCCCGCGCTTTCGAACACTTGCGCGGGGTGCGTCGTTTCCTGTAGTCATTGTATCCCGAGTCGCCCCACCGATTCGGGATATTTTGAAAACTCAAATGCGGGCTTATGCACGAAAGGAATCTCGTTAATTCCGAAAATAATGTATAATTCCAATACAAACTGGAAACGAACGAAAACAATGGAAATGAACGAAGCGCTAATCTACTTACAAGAAGCACTAGGCCTTTCCGCCAAGACCAAAACTTGGCCTGGATCCGCACGCTTGCCGCTGCATCTGCGGGCGATTGAGGTCCTCACTGTTGACGCAAACGGTTTTTCGTTTTTGCTTGCAAGTTTGCCTACTGGCGTCGGGCTTCCCGAGGCTAAGAGGGTCTATAGTCAGCTAGCCTTGCGCGCGGAGACTCCTGTTGTCGTTTCGTTTCCTGATGCCGATGCACGTCAGCGCAAAGCATTGGTCGCACAAGGGATTCCCTTTGTCTGCCCAGGTAGACAGGCTTTTCTTCCATTTATGGGCACGGCCTGCACGGAGAGGGGCGGTGCCCGGTTTCACAATCATGCGACCAAGATGTCACCCAACGCGCAGGCTGCCGCAATCTGGGGAGCCGCCCAGGAGCCATATCGCCCCTATGACCTTTGTCGTGCGCTTGGGATCTCGGCAAGCCGCGCGAGTGAGGCCATAACCGAGCTTGTCGACAGGGGGCTCGCGAGGCGCGAGCGTCGCGAGCGGCGTGTCGTCGTGCTCCCTATCGCCGTCGATCTTTTGCTCAGTGAGCACATGGCAGAGCTCTCCTCGCCTGTCTCGAAGGTCTTTTTTGCAAGGAAGACGCCGCAGATCGACTATCTTGTTGACGTCGGGGAGACGGCGCTCGCTGCGCGTTCGATGCTCGCTGCGCCGGGCATGGAACAAAAGGCCGTCTTAAGAAGTGCATGGCGTCAACTGAGCGACCTCGAAGTCGCAGACGGGGAGTTGCCGGATAACGAAACGGCGATGATCCAAGTGTGGCGCTATGCGCCCGTGTTTGCCGACTCCTCCCGCGTCGATGACATTTCGCTTGCGCTATCTTTGGCGGCAATCGACGATGAGCGAATTCAGCTCGAAGTCGATCGCATGTTTGGAAAGGAATATCCATGGCAAGAAGCGCTGTAGAAGGTCTCCAAGAATTCGAACCGTAGGCGGCGTTTCGGTCCTAGCTGCGTTGTCCGGCGTGGAAGCTCGCTAATCGGCTATTATTTGTTTAGACAACTTGAGTTGTAGAGGAGTGACCGGCGATGGTGCAGGGCGCCAAACATATGAAGAGCAATAACGCCGCGGACAACGGCGGCTCAAGCCCTCAGCCCAAACCTCAACCAAAGCCCAAGCGCCGTCGCAAGCGGCTGCCGCGCTGGGCCGACCGGCTCATCACCATCGTCATCATCCTTATCGGCGTGGGCCTTATGACTTGGCCGTGGATCTTGGACCGGCTCGAGGCCTCGGGCGTGTTCAACCAGATCAGCACGGTCTCCAGCACCGTGGACGCGCTGTCTGCCGAGGAGCGCGAACGCATCCTGCTCCAGGCGCGCTCCTTTAACGAGCGGCTTGCGGGCGAGGCCACCGAGCTTCCCGCCGACCAGATCGAGCCCTACGCCCAGCAGCTCATCTTTGACCGCGACCCCATGATGAGCTGGGTCGAGATCCCCTCCATCGACGTGAGCATGCCCATCTACCACGGCACGAGCGAAGAAGTCCTTATGGCAGGCGTCGGCCACCTGGAGGGCACGAGCCTGCCGGTGGGCGGCACCTCGACGCATTGCGTGCTCACCGCGCACTCGGGCATGCGCAACCTGAGCATGTTCGACGACATCCACTCGCTGGAGCCCGGCGACCTGGTGCTGCTGCACACCATGAACAAGACGCTCGCCTACAAGATGGTGGACTCCGAGGTGGTGCTGCCCGAGGAGATGGAGTCGCTGACCATCGAGCCCGGCGCCGACAAGGTGACGCTCGTCACCTGCACGCCCTACGGCGTGAACGACCACCGCCTGCTGGTGCATTGCGTGCGCGCCAAGTACAACAAGAAGGACGTCGACAAGCAAAAGTCGCTGGCCGGTCGCCACTGGGGCAAGCGCGAGTTTGCCGTGCTCATTGTGGTCGTAGCCATTGTGCTGTTGCTGCTGGATATCGTGATCCACGCGGTCCGCAAGCGCCGCAAGGCCAAGGCCTCGGCATAAGACATTCTCCAGAACCACCACAAAGGGGACAGGCACCTTTGTGGTGGTCGGGGCTTTCAAACCATCACAACATTCGATGAAAATCGCGATTTTGGCGAAAAGTGTCGAATGTTGTGATGCTTTTCATTGCGGGCGACGCGGTTCTCGTTGCGGGCGAGACGGTTTTCGCTATGGACGGTGCGGTTTCGCTGCAGAATCGCCAGCCCGCCGCCTGCCAACCGCCGCCCTCGTTACGTTTTCGCTGCATTTGGGTAAAGCACCTGCTCCAAGCGGCGTTGCCTTGTATACTAGAGCGGTTTATCTGTTATGCGGAAGGGAGCGCCTATGGCACTCAGCGAGAAAGACGTGCGCGGCATCGCCGAGTACGCAAAGATCGCACTGACCGATGACGAGCTCACCCAGATGACGTCCTACATGAATGACGCCGTCCAGATGCTCGAGCCCGTCCTGCAATATGACTTACCCGACGTGGAGCCCACGTTCCATCCCATCGGAAGCCTGTCCAACGTGATGGGCGACGACCTGCGCGAGCCCGAGCGCGACCTGCCGCTCGACGTCGCGCTCGAAAACGCCGGCAGCGCGCGTGAGCGCTACTTCCGCGTGCCGTCCATTTTGGGAGAGGGGGAGAGCGAATAATGGCGCTAAGCTTCGATTCCCTTACCGCCGCCCAGATCGCCGCGGGCGTTGCCGCCGGCGACTTTACCGCTACCGAGGTGGCCCAGGCCTCCCTTGCCGCCATCGAGGCGCGCGAGGGCGGGGTCCAGGCATTCCTGCAGGTGGCGCCCGAGCTTGCGCTCGAGGCCGCCGCGCGTGTGGATGCCGACCGTGCCGCCGGAAAGCCGCTGCCCCCGCTCGCGGGCGTGCCGCTGGCCATTAAGGACAACATGAACCTCGTGGGCACGCGCACCACCTGCGCTTCCCGCATGCTCGAGGACTACCAGAGCGTCTACACCGCCACCTGTGTCCAGCGCATGCTCGACGCCGGCTGCCTGCCCATGGGCAAGGCCAACATGGATGAGTTTGCCTTTGGCAGCTCCACCGAGAGCTCGGCGTTCCACCGCACCAACAACCCCTGGGATACCGAACGCGTGCCCGGCGGCTCCTCGGGCGGCTCCGCTGCCGCCGTCGCCGCGGGCGAGGTCGCGCTCTCGCTGGGCTCGGACACCGGCGGCTCCATTCGCCAGCCGGCGTCGCTGTGCGGCGTGGTGGGCTTTAAGCCCACGTATGGCGCCGTGAGCCGTTACGGCGTGGTTGCCTTTGGCTCGTCGCTCGACCAGGTGGGTCCCTTTGGCCGCACGGTCGAGGATGTCGCGCTGGCCATGAACGCGCTTACCGGCGCGGGCCACGATCCGTACGACTGCACCAGCCAGGATTGCGCCGTCGACTTTACCGAGCACCTCAACGACGGCATCGAGGGCAAGCGCGTGGGCATCATCCCTGCGTTTATGGAGGCCAAGGGCCTGACGCCCGAGGTCAAGGCCGCTGTTCAGCGCGCCGCCCAGGAGCTGCAGAACCAGGGCGCCGAGCTGGTCGAGGTCGACCTGCCGCACCTGGACGCCGCCATCGCCGCCTACTACGTCATCGGCCCGGCCGAGGCGTTCTCCAACCTGGCACGTTTCGACGGCATTCGCTACGGCTATCAGGAGGAGGGCTGCGCCAACCTGTCCGACCAGAGCTCGCTGTCGCGCGCCCACGGCTTTGGCGCCGAGGCCAAGCGCCGTCAGATGCTCGGCGCCTACCTGCTGAGCTCGGGCGTGTACGACAAGTACTACTACGCTGCGCAAAAGGCCCGCACGCTCATCACGCAGGACTACGACGCCGCGTATGCCAAGGTGGACACCATCCTCATGCCCGCCTCGCCGCGCACGGCCTTTAAGTTTGGCGAGATCAGCGACCCCACGCAGATGTACCTCTCCGATCTGTACACCATCTCGCTCAACATATGCGGCAACGGCGGTATCTCGGTGCCGCTGGGCCTGGGCGAGGATACTCAGCTGCCCGTTTCTGCCCAGCTGGTTGGTCCGGCGTTTAAGGACCGTCAGCTGCTCACGTTTGCCCGCGCCCTGGAGCGCGGCTTTGCCGATGCCGTCACGGGTGCGCCCGCGCTTTCCGTCGCGCCCGATTTTGCCGGGAAGGGAGGCGAGCTGTAATGAAGGAGCTTTCCGAGGTCCTGCAGGATTGGGAGGCCGTGATCGGCCTGGAGATCCACACCGAGCTCACCGCACTCGACACCAAGATGTTCTGCAACTGTAAGCTCAGCCACGATGACGAGCCCAACGCCAACGTGTGCCCGGTGTGCCTGGGCCTGCCCGGCGCCCTGCCGGTGCCCAATAAGCGCGCCATCGAGAGCATCGTCAAGGCCGGTCTCGCCACCAACTGCGAGATCCAGCGCCACTCGATGTTCTACCGCAAGCACTACTTCTATCCCGATATGGCCAAGAACTTCCAGACCACGCAGGGTCCGGTCGCCTTTGCCATGTATGGTCACCTGGATCTGGACGTGACCGGTCGCGGTGCCGCCGAGCGCCCCGACTGCGCGTTTGGCGAGGCCGAGGCCCAGAGCTTGGCGAGCGCCTCGGCCAACGCCGAGGGCCTGTCCACATCCATGACGTCGACCATGCGCGAGGGCAATCAGCGCGCCGGTCACCTGGCCAGCTACGATGCGTCCAACCTGCAGATGCCCGAGCGCCGCGAGGACGGTTCCTACACGGTGCCCATCCGCATCCTGCGCATCCACATGGAGGAGGACGCCGCCAAGATGGTCCACGTGGGTGGCGCCGAGGGCCGCATTACCGCCGCGGCCGAGTCGCTCGTCGACTACAACCGCTGCGGCACGCCTTTGATTGAGCTCGTGACTGAGCCCGACCTGCGTACGCCCGAGGAAGCGCGCCTGTTTATGGAGAAGCTCCGCCGCATCTTTGTGACGCTGGGCATTTCGGACTGCTCCATGGAGAAGGGTTCCATGCGCTGCGACGGCAACGTGTCGCTGCGCCGCCGCGGCGAGACCAAGCTGGGTACCAAGACCGAGCTCAAGAACCTCAACTCGTTTAAGAGCCTGCACGATGGCCTTGCCTACGAGATTTGCCGCCAGGCCGAGGTGCTCGAGGAGGGCGGCATCATCTATCAGGAGACCCGCCACTGGGAGCCCAGCCGCAAGCGCACTGTGGTCATGCGTGTGAAGGAGACGGCCGACGACTATCGCCTGTTCCCCGATCCCGACCTGGCGCCGTTCGATCTGGATGACGAGTTCATCGACCGCTGCCGTGGCGAGATCCCCGAGCTGCCCGATGCCAAGCGCGCCCGCTTTGAGGCCGACTTTGGCATTAAGGCGGCCGACGCCGAGCAGATCGCCGGCGACCCGGAGTTTGCCGAGTTCTTTGAGGCGGCCGCTGCCGGTATGGCCGGCAAGGAGGCCCAGACGGTTGCAAACTTGCTGGTGAACGAGATGATTGCTTACCTTAAGGGCGCGGGCGTGTCGCTCGCCGAGTCCGGTATCGCGCCGGCTCAGGTGGCAGCACTCGCCAAGCTGCTGGCGACCGATGCCATCAGCTCCAACCAAGCGCACGAGGTCTTTGAGGCCATGGCCCAGACCGGTGACGATCCCAACAAGATCGTCGACGAGCGCGGCATGCGTCAGGTGAGCGATGCCGGTGCGTTGCAGCCGATCGTGGACGAGGTGCTGGCTAACTGTGCCGATCAGGCGCAGCAGTATCGTGACGGCAACCAGAAGGTCATCGGCTTTTTGGTGGGCCAGTGCATGAAGGCGAGCCGCGGCAAAGGCAACCCGAAGCTCTTCAACGAGTTGCTGAGAACGTCGCTCTCGTAGCTGCGAGGCCGGGGAAGCCCCGAGTCGCCGGGGTGTTTGCTCCAAATTTCAAACAGTCCTATGCAAGACGAAGGCCACATTTAGTGGCCTTCTTTGCATGCGGAACTCATTTGGAGCAAACACCCCGGCGACTCGGGGCTTCCCCGGCCAGACGACTCGGCCGTTCGGGTCAGGCGGGCTGGATGGAATAGAGTGAATGGGCGTGCCGTCGGCACGCCCATTGTTTTGAAGGGAACTCATTGAGAGGCAAGGCCCTGCGCCCGGCCCCTCGGTTCCGTAACGACTCGGCCGTTCGGGTCAGGCGGGGCTGAATGGAATTTGGTGAATGAGGGCGCCGTTGGCGCCTTCATTCTTTATATATGTTGGGAGCGCCAAGCGGTGGGGGTGGTGCCGGTGTGTTGCTTGAAGGCTTGGGCGAAGGCGGCCTGCTGAGGGTAGCCTAGACGCTCTGCCACCTGCGCTATCGTGAGCGCGCTATCGGCCAAAAGGTCCTGTGCTCGCTCCATACGGCGTCTGCGAATGTAGGCGCCCAGGGACTCGCCAGTTTGGGCCTTAAAGGTGGCGCATAGCTTGGAGCGGCTTGTGTAGAGCCTCTCGGCCACCTCGTTGATACCCACACGTCTGCCTTTGTCGAGCTCGCACTCAATCATCGCCGTTGCTTCTTCGGCAATGGTCGCGCTGGCGCGTGTGTCTGCCGCCTGCTGCGCCTGCTTGTGGGCCGCGCGCGAACAGGCGAGCTCCGCGACCATGGTCTCCACGATGCCTTGCATATAGACGTGTCCGCCTACGGTGCGGGCGCGGTCCTCGTTAATCCGGCGCAGCGTGTGGCAGATGGCAGACGTCGCCTCCTCGTGCCACGACTCGGCAAACGCTTCAAAGACTCCTGCGAACTCAGTGGGATACCGATGCTCCAGCTCGTCAAAATACCCGGGCAAAAAGAGCACCGAGCGCGAGTGATAAAGCTGCCCTGCAAACAGCGGACTTAGCTCCTCGCCGCAGCTATCTTGGATAAAGCTGCACACCGCGCTGTTCGGCCACGGTCCATGCAGGGGTTTAAGGTTCGCAGGCGTTATGCCGGCTTCGGGCATGCACATGAGCGTGGGCGCGCTGACCTCGCTCACGCACGCGTACGGTTCGGGTGTGTATTCGGCCAGGTACATATCGTGCGTCGGGGTAATGTAATGCTCCATGACGATGCAGGCAGGGGAGAGGGGCATGATCCATGCGCGTCCGTGCGCCCGATCGTTTGCCACCTCGCCGGTAAAGACGGCGCCCTTGCCGGTAAGCTCCAGGCCAAACTGCTCAAACTGCGATGCATAGAGCTCGGTTATGTCGGTCGCTGCCCGCCGTATTTGCAAAAGCGTCCCTTTCCTTTGCAGAAACGTCCACGCCTGGCTCGATTGTGAGCCATGGCTAACACATCAATGATAAGTTCATTACGGTTAACTCTCAAGCCGTTAGAAAGGAATCTCATGGCAAAGGGATCAAAAAAGGAAGGCGGCGGTATCGGCGAGCTGCTTGCATATGCCGGCGACCGTAAATCCCTAACATATTTGGGCATGGCCCTCTCGGCGCTCTCGCAGCTGCTGAGCTTTGGCCCGTACGTGTGCATTTGGCTTGTCGCGCGCGATCTGATCGCCGTGGCACCTAACTGGAGCGAAGCCTGCGGCATCGCGACGTATGGCTGGTGGGCCGTGGGGTTTGCGCTGGCAAGCATCGTGGTCTATTTCGTGGGGCTCATGTGCACGCACCTGTCTGCGTTTCGCTGCGCGTCCAATATTCGCAAGACTACGAGCGAGCACCTGCTTAAGCTGCCGCTTGGCTACTTTAACACACACGCCACCGGTGAGCTGCGCCGTATCGTAGACGGATGCGCCGCTTCCACAGAGACTTTGCTCGCACACATGCTGCCCGATATCGCAGGCGCCGCCGCCATGGTCGTGGGCTTGCTCGTGCTGCTTTTCGCCCTCGATTGGCGCTTGGGCGCGGCATGCCTCATTTCGGTGGCCGTTTCGTTTTGCGCCATGGCCACCATGATGAGCGGCAAGGGCGCCGAGTTTATGAAGGCCTACATGGGCGCGCTGGTCAAGATGAACAAGACCGGCACCGAATACGTGCGCGGCATCCCCGTGGTCAAGGTGTTCCAGCAGACGGTCTACTCCTTTAAGGCGTTCCACGACGCGATCGCCGAATACGCCGACATGGCGCAAAACTATGCGGGCACGTTCTGCCGAGGCCCGCAGGTGCTCAACCTTACCGCGCTCAATGGTCTTGTGACATTCCTGTTGCCCGTGGCGTTGCTGTTGGCGCCGGGCGAGACGGACTTCGCGCATTTTATGGCCAACTTCACGTTTTACGCGATATTTTCGGCCGTGGTACCAACGGCCATGACCAAGCTCATGTTTGTGGGCGAGGCCTCTCAGATGAGTGCCGATTCGCTGGCTCGCATTCGAAGCGTCATGGATTCCAAGCAGCTCTCCGTGCCTGCCCAGCCCAAGCACCCCGCCGGCGGCGACGTGCGATTTGAGGACGTGAGCTTTACCTACGAGGGTGCCGAGGCACCTGCCGTCAACCATGTGAGCTTTAGCGTTTCTGCAGGTAGCACCCTCGCGTTGGTGGGTCCCTCTGGCGGCGGTAAGTCAACCTGTGCCAGTCTGATCCCGCGTTTTTGGGATGTTTCCGCAGGTCGTGTGCTCGTAGGCGGTGTAGACGTTCGCGACATGGATCCGCACGAGCTTATGGACCAGGTCGCCTTTGTGTTTCAGACCAACCAGCTGTTCCGGCAAACACTTGCCGATAACGTGCGTGCCTCCAAGCCTACAGCTACTGACGACGAAGTGCGCGCGGCCCTCTCCGCGGCCCAGTGCGACGATATCGTGGCCAAGCTCCCGCAGGGCATCGACACCATGCTCGGCGCCGGCGGGGCGTACCTTTCGGGCGGCGAGGTCCAGCGCGTGGCACTCGCCCGCGCAATCCTTAAGGACGCGCCCATCGTGGTGCTCGATGAGGCCACAGCGTTTGCCGACCCCGAGAACGAGGCGCTCATCCAGCGTGCCTTTAGCAAACTGGCGGCGGGTCGCACAGTCATTATGATCGCGCACCGGCTTTCGACCGTGGTGGGGGCCGACAAGATCGTGGTGCTCAACCAAGGTAGCGTGCAGGAGACTGGCACCCATGCCGAGTTGCTGTCCCAAGAGGGTCTGTATGCCAAGATGTGGGCCGAATACGAACAGGCCGCGAGCTGGAAGATCACTGCTGCCGCGGATGCCGCCGTCACGAAGGGAGGCGAGGCCTAAATGTTCGCCTCATTCCAAAAGAAGTATTTCCTATCCGATAAAGGCGTCGCCGGCGTAAAACGCGGCATTTTCTGGACCGCGCTCACCAATCTCATTACCATGGCCGGCATGGGCTTATTGTTCCTGGTCATGGCCGGTTTTGTCGAACATCTCGCCACCGGTGCCGACCTGCCGGATGCCCTGCCGATTGTGGGCGGCCTCCTGGTCTTTTTCGTGTTGCTCTTTGCCTCTAACTGGCAGCAGTATTACTACACCTACTGCATCTTTTACGAGGAGTGCGGCAAGCAGCGTATGGAGATCGCCGAGCGCTTGCGCAAGCTGCCGCTGTCGTTTTTTGGCCGTCGTGATCTGGCCGATTTAACCGAGACCATTATGGGCGACGTCCAGGCCATGGAGCACGCCTACAGCCACGTGCTGGGAGAGCTTTGGGGTGCCATCATCGCAAGCGTCATTGTGTTCGTGGCGTCGCTGTTCTTTTGCTGGCAGCTGGCGATTGCGGCGTTTTGGAGCGTTCCCGTGGCCTTTGCCGTGCTGTATCTGACGCGCGGCCCCATGATCCCGGTGTTCGACCATGTGCGTGCCGAGAAGGTCAAGGTTACCGAGGCGATCCAGGAGACGCTCGACTGCGTGCGCGAGATCCGCGCCACCAACCAGGAGGCTCATTATCTTGAGGGGCTCAACGCCGTGATCGATGCCGAGGAGCGCGAGACCACCAAGGGCGAGCTCGCCAATGGGCTTTTGTTCAACTCCGCCTTTGCCATCCTGCGCCTGGGGATTGCCACCACGTTGGTCACGGGCGCTGCGATGGTCGCCTCCGGCCGGGTCGACTTTTTGGTGATGTTTGCCTTCCTGCTCATGGTGAGCCGCATCTATGCGCCCTTCGATCAGGCGCTGATGCTGATGTCCGAGCTGTTTGCCGCCGAGTCGTCGGCCAAGCGCATGCGCTCCATCATGGAAGAGCCCGTGGCGCGGGGCAGCGAGCAGTTTGAGCCCGTAGGTCATGACGTGGTGTTCGATCACGTGGCATTTGGTTATGGTGCGGGCGAGGACGGCCGCGCCGGCGAGAAAGTTCTTACCGATGTGAGCTTTGCCGCCAAAGAAGGGGAGGTCACGGCACTGGTCGGTCCTTCGGGTTCCGGTAAGTCCACGGTGAGCCGCCTGGTCGCGCGCTTTTGGGACGCCACCGAAGGCACGGTCACCGTGGGCGGCGTGGATGTTGCAAGCGTGGATCCCGAGGTGTTGCTGCGCGACTACGCCATTGTGTTCCAAGACGTGTTGCTCTTTGACGACACGGTGATGGGAAACATCCGTCTTGGTCGTCGCGATGCCACCGATGAGGAAGTGCTTGCTGCCGCGCGTGCCGCCAACTGCGACGAGTTTGTGAGCCGCATGCCGCAGGGCTATGACACCATGATCGGCGAGAACGGCTCCAAGCTGTCCGGCGGTGAGCGCCAGCGCATCTCTATCGCCCGTGCGCTGCTCAAAGACGCGCCGATCGTGTTGCTGGACGAGGCGACGGCGAGCTTGGATGTGGAGAACGAGACCGTGGTTCAGCAGGCGCTCTCCCGTCTGCTTGCAGGTAAGACGGTTATCGTTATTGCCCACCGTATGCGTACGGTGGAAAATGCCGACAAAATCGTTGTACTCAAGGATGGTGTGGTTGCCGAGCAGGGCACTCCGGCGCAGCTCAAGGCGGCAGGTGGAGAATTCGCCCGCATGGTGGCGCTGCAAAAGGAAGCAGCTACCTGGCAGTTGTAAGAAGGGGCAAAGGGACAGTCCCTTTCTCACATTGACAATCGGTTACTCCGCATCGTTAATTTTCAAAAGGTTAGCCATGGCTGACCTAGATAGTTAGATAAAATTGAGATATTTCAAAAGCGTGCTCGAGCAAACTTGTTTACTCGGGTGCTGAAGCACCATGCCGCGTCCAATGCGGCAAAAGGGAGAAGCAACATGAAGAAGTCGACGTTCAATACCCTGCTTGTCGGTGGCGGTTTTCTGCTTGGCACGGCCGGCATCAAGCTGCTTACCAGCGCTCCGGTCAAGAATGCCTGCGTTCAGGGCATTGCGTGCGGCATGCGCATCAAGAACGGCTACCAGGACATGGTCGAGCAGGCCAAGGCTAATGTCGACGACATGGTTGCCGAGGCTGCTTACATCACCCAGAGCGAGGCCGCTGCTGACGAGGCAGCCGAGTAACGCTCCCAGGCACAAACTATGAGATTCTCGATTATTAGCGAGATCCCCGGCAGGACCCGTCTTCAATTGGCGGGTCCTGTGCCAGAGAGCGATCTCGATGCACTTCTTAAGCTTGGCGGCGACATCGACGGCGTGCACAAGGTGCGCGTCTACGGCCGCATCGGCCAGATGGCACTCGAATACGACGAGCCACGTCGCGCGAGCGTGCTCGACGCCTTGGGCGCACTCGATGCTCAAGCTATCGCTGATGCCAAGTCGGGCTATGTGATGCAGCTTGAGCCGCGCAAGCACAAACTCGTTATGGACCTGGCGACACTCGTCGGCGCCCACTACGCGCGCCGCTGGTTCTTGCCGACGCCTCTGCGTGCAGTGTTTGTCGTGGCCGGTTACATGGCATTTTTGCGCGCTGCCCTTCATGAGCTGGCGCAGCCGCGCCTGACCGTTCCCGTGCTCGACGCTTCGGCCATCGGTATCTCGTTTGTCAAACGTGATGTCGATACCGCGGGCCAGACGATGTTCCTGCTCAATGTGGGCGAATTGCTCGAGGACTACACACGCGCCATGAGCGAAAACGAGCTCATCAACTCGCTGCTCGACGTGCCTGATAAGGCACAAAAAGTGGTCGGCGACACCGAGGTGAGCGTTGCCGCCACCGAGCTTGAGCCCGGCGATCTGGTCGCCGTGCGCACTGGCATGTCCATTTGCATCGACGGTGTTGTCGAGCAGGGGAGCGCTATGGTCAACCAGGCGACCCTGACCGGCGAGCCGCTGGCCGTTGAGCGCAGCGTGGGCGACGACGTGTTCGCCGGTACCGTCGTGGAAGACGGCAGCATCTTGGTGCGCGTGCGCGCCAACACGGCGCAGACCAAACTGCGCTCGATCGTCTCGCTCGTGCAGACGGCCGACTCGCTCAAATCCGAGGGCCAGTCGCATATGGAGGACCTCGCCAACAAGATCGTCCCGTGGAACTTCCTGCTCGCGGGCCTGGTTGCGCTCACCACGCGCAGCCTTATCAAGACCTCGGCGGCGCTGATGGTCGACTACTCGTGCGCACTCAAGCTCACGGGTTCCGTCGCCGTCATGACCGCTATGAGCGATGCTGCCAAGATGGGCGTCATGGTCAAGGGCGCAAAGTACTTTGAGTCGTTTGCCAAGGCCGACACCATTGTGTTTGATAAGACTGGCACGCTCACCGAGGCGCAGCCGCGCCTGGCTTGCGTGCTGACGACCGACGGCTGGAGCGAGGACGAGGTCCTGCGCCTTTCTGCCTGCCTGGAGGAGCATTTCCCGCATCCGGTGGCGCGTGCCGTGGTCAACGCCGCCCGCGAGCGCGGGCTCGAGCACCGCGAGCGCCATGCTGCGGTCGAGTACATCGTGGCGCATGGTATTGCTTCGTCCATCGAAGGGCGTCGCGCGATTATCGGCTCGGCACACTTTGTGTTTGAGGACGAGAGCGCGCAGCTCGATTCTGACATTAAGGAGCGCATTGAGTCCCAGATGCAGGGCCTGTCGCCGCTGTATCTGGCGGTCGATGGAAAGGTCGTCGGCGTGCTCGGCATCGAGGATCCGCTCAAGGCCGGGGTCCGTGAGGCCATCGCCGACCTGCACGCGTTGGGCGTTAAGCATGTCGTTATGCTCACGGGCGACTCGGAGCGCACGGCCGAGCGCATTGCTCGCGAGGCGGGGGTCGACGAGTTTAAGGCCGAGCTGCTGCCCGAGGACAAGTACGCGTATGTGGAGCGCATTAAGGGCGAGGGGCGCCACGTTGCCATGGTGGGCGACGGTGTCAACGATTCGCCGGCGCTCGGTTTGGCCGACGTGGGCTTGGCGATGGGTGGCGGAAGCGACATCGCCAAGGAGGTTGCCGACATCATCCTGACCGATACGGACCTGGCCGCAATCGTGCGCCTGCGCCGCATGAGCCAGGGCCTCGTTGATCGTCTGACGAGCTCCTATTCTAAGGTGATGCTCACTAACTCGGCGCTGTTGGCACTGGGCATTACCGGAACGATTACCCCGCAGGCGTCGTCGCTGCTGCACAACGGTTCGACGATTGCCTACAGTCTGAGCAACGCGAAGGCTTACCTGCGTTAGCAGGCGTGTTCGCCCACGTTATCTGGCCTGCGCCCCGACGGCATCGGTGTCGTCCGGGCGCAGGCCTTTTGCGTTTGACCATGTGCTAGCTTCTCTATATAGTGTTGCTAGCAGGGCTAGCAATTGAAGGGAGCGGGATCGACGTGGGTGCTGTTAGCGGCATGGCACAGGTGAACGTTCGCGTAGATCGCCAGGTCAAGAACCGTGCCGAGGAGGTGCTGCGGCTTTCGGGCGGGTCACTGCCCGAGCTCATCAAAAAGGTGGTGGCCAAGGTCGCGCAGGGTGGCGGGCAGTGCGAGGAAGTGCTTGCGGCCGTCGACGACCGGCAGCAGTCCGTCGCGCCCGATACTCCGTTCGCCGCATCATGGGCGGCAGCGGACCAGCTTTACGCGGACCTGGGCATCGCTACCTCGTCCGTATCCGATGCCCGCGGTTGGGACACAATCTATTCCGAAACCATGGATGAGCATTATCGCCAAAAGGGGATGATCCTGTGAGCGGGGCTCCCCTCAAAATAATGGTGGATGCCAACGTATGGGTCGATTCGTTTTGCGTCGACCATGCCGAGTCGCTTGCCGCGCGTGCGTTTATTGGGCGGGCGACGGAATCGGGCGCAACGTTGTTCTTTCCGGTGCATATCGCCAAGGACGTGCTGTACGTTGTCCAACACGAGCTGAAGCGTAGCGTTCTTGCCAGCGGGGGAGCGCTTGACGAGGCATCTGCCCGTGCAATTGGCGATGCGGCGCTGGCGTTTGTTCGGAACATGACCGAAAACGCCACGGCCGTGGGCGCAGATGCGTCGGACCTTTGGCTGGCCGACAAATACTTAGCGCTCCATCGCGATTACGAGGACAACTTGGTGCTCGCTGCGTGCAAGCGCGCACAGGTCGATTACTTGGTGACCAACGATCGCAAACTGCTCGAACATGCCGATCTTGCAGCAAAGACCCCGCGCCAAATGATGCCGATTTTGGCCTTGGCCGAACGCGGCGGCGCGGCTATCGGTTGACGCGAACTGTTTGCGGGCCTCTTGGACGACGATGCGCCAAGGGACCCGCGTCTGCTATTTACAAAAGCTCGGCCTTAATGGCGGGACTTTCTGCGAGCTGCTCGGCTGCCTTTTCGTCGGAGCTGTCGAGTGCTGCCAGGCTGCGGTAGACCCACTCGTTGACCTGGGTGTTCTTGACGCCTGCGGTCTGCATAAGGGCGCCTACCTCGCGGATTGCTGCGAGCAGATCGGCTTTGGGACCCGCGAGCTCGACCTCGATGCCGTGGTAGGCGGTCACGCCGCGGTTCTCGCTCACGTGGTCGATAAAGCCTTCGACGGTCTCAAGCTGCTGGGCGAGAGCTGCATCATCGTCAGCGTCCAGCGCAACAAGGGCGTTCGAAACCGTGAGGGCGGGATGTCCGCAGGGGACAAAGCCTTCGATGACATCCATAGCTTCGGTAATGGTTGAGCCCAGGCCTGCGAGGGCATTGACGAGTTGCTGCTTGGTATCCATAACGGTCCTTTCGACGGGTCAATTTTGCTTGGCGAAAATATACGTGACGCGATCGGTAACAAAAGTGCGAAGTGCGGCGCACATTGGGGTCTTCACAGCTCGTGCATAGAACAGCTGTCCGCTTTCAGAACGTGGTAAGATAACACTCCACAAGCGGGGCTCGCCCCGTATGTTCCTTGAAAAGTCGACGGTTATCGGGTGTTTGCAGGCCCGATACCATCCAGACTTTCCCAACATTCGGGGGCGACTGGTTTCGACACGATAGCTCTGAGAGAGGAAGCAAGCCGAGGTCTCCTCGCCTCGTTAAACAGGGGTACCGTCAAATTGAATTGACAACAACTCTTCTTTTGAGCCTATGGCTCTCGCTGCTTAATTTATAGCGGCGCGTCAACCCGGTGATTTCCCCGACACCGGCGCGACGTCATTTTAGGGGAATGCTCCTGCGCACGTAATCGGTATGGCGCGGGCTAAGACCGAACCGGTTAGGACGCCGCGAGCGTGTCGCTGCGCGCAAAGCGTCCGAGACTAAACCAGCGACTGAGCTTGGAGATGCCAATCAGGGGGCTTTCGTGGACCGGAGTTCGATTCTCCGCGCCTCCACCATATGTAACAGGCAGGTAGAGAAGTGTCTCTACCTGCCTTTTTATTACTTGTAGATACCGCGGAGAATCGAACTCTATGCAGGGCGCGAGCGTTAAGCAAACGCGAAGCGTTTGTAGCGAGCGGGCGAGGACGCCGGCAGGCGGCCGAAGCCGGTGCGTATTTGCGAAGCAAATACGCGGATTCTCCGCGCAAAGCTTCAACCCTATGCAGATGCGATGCCGATCGGACTGCAGCCTGCCATGCCCCGCATCAACGTCGCCCCAGGCGGAAAATCCATCCCAGAATTCCGGCTCAGACTGGGATGCGGTTTCCGGATGACGTTTCAAGCGGAAACTGCATCCCGGAATCGACGTTCGGAATGGGATTCATTTTCCGGAAGACGCCTCAAGCGGATAGTTCATCCTGGAATCCGCGCTCAGAACGGGTCGCGCTTTCCCAATGACGGTCCAAGCGGAAAGCGCATCCCGGAATCCCGCCTCAAACTGGGACGCGCTTTCCGCTTCACCTGCCGCCTCGAAAAACCTGCGCGCCCTCCATCCCAAAACTGGGTAGAAGAAGGCCAAAACGCAATCGCAGGAGGTCAATATGACTGCAGAAGATAAGGCAAAGAACGCCGGCAAGGTCGCGCTCGTCTTGGAGGGTGGCAGTTTTCGTGGGCAGTTTACCGCCGGCGTGCTCGACGTTCTCATGGAGGCCGGTGTCGAAATTCCGGCGGTGTACGGCGTCTCGGCCGGTGCGCTCAACGGCGTGAACTACAAGTCGCACCAGATCGGCCGTGCCAACCGCATCAACCTGGCTTTCTGCAACGACAACCGCTTCATGGGCGCCGCGTCGTTTGCGTCCACGGGCTCTATTGTGGGTTACGACTTTATCTTCAACGATGTCCAGGACCGCCTGGATCCCTTTGACAACGAGACGTTCGACGCCAGCCCCATCGAGATGTACGCCGTTGCAACGGACATGCTGTTTGGAACCGCCGCGTACCTGCCGGTCAAAAGCGCTGTGCTCGATCTCGACGCCGTGCGCGCCTCGACTTCGTTGCCGCTGGTGACGCCTCCGGTCGAGATCGACGGGCACAAATACGTCGACGGTGGCGTTGCCGATTCGGTCCCCATCGAGCATGTGCTCGAGGAGGCGGGCTTCGACCGTGCGGTCGTCATCGTCACGCAGGACCGTTCGTATGAGAAAAAGCCCTACGAGTTTTTGCCGGCCGCGCGTGCGCGTTATGCCGACTACCCCTATCTGCTCGAGGCTATCGAGACGCGCCATGACCGTTACAACATCCAGCGCATGCACCTGTGGAAGTATGAGCGCGAGGGCCGTGCGTTGGTCGTCGCTCCGCAAAAGCCGGTCGAGGTCGGTCATGTCGAGCACGATTCGGCAAAGCTTTTGGACCTGTATATTCAGGGCCGCCAGGAGGCAAAGCGCCTGCTCGCGGAAATCCAAGAGTTCGTTGAGCGCTAGAGACGGCGAACCCTCAAAAATGAAAACAGCTAAAGAGCTGGAAAATCACGGCTCGTGGATGACATGTGCAGAAACTCTGGTCGGAGCCAAAATACCTGTTGACTCGGGCGACGAGCGGGGTAATATGGACGGGTTACTTGCAGAGCCCCGTGAATCTCTGTAACAACACGTACTGTACATGGAGGAGTCTAAGTGATTTCGAAATCGACTCACTACGCCAAGCAGGGCGAGGTCCAGCGCAACTGGGTTCTCGTCGACGCCGATGGTGCTGTCCTGGGCCGTCTTGCCACCCAGATCGCAATGATCCTGCGCGGTAAGAACAAGCCCCAGTTCACGCCCAACAGCGACTGCGGCGACTTCGTTGTCGTCATCAACGCCGATAAGGTCCAGCTTACCGGTAACAAGGCCGACACGAAGACCTATTATCGCCACAGCGGCTACAACGGCGGCCTCAAGGCTGAGAGCTTCCGCCAGGCTATGGAGAAGCACCCGGAGAAGGTCATCGAGCGCGCCGTTCGCGGTATGCTGCCCAAGACCACCCTCGGCCGTGCCCAGATGACCAAGCTTAAGGTCTACGCTGGTGCCGAGCATCCGCATGCTGCCCAGAACCCCACGAAGATTGAGCTGGAGGCTTAAAGATGGCTGAGAACACCGTTGTCTACCAGGGTACCGGCCGTCGTAAGAACGCCGTCGCCCGCGTCCGTCTCGTCCCCGGCACCGGCAAGGTGACCATCAACAAGCGTGACGCCGAGCAGTATTTCGGCCGTCATCAGCTCGTTGAGAACGCCCTTGCTCCCTTCAAGGTGACCGACACCGCCGGTCAGTTCGACGTTATCGCTCTGTGCGATGGCGGCGGCATCTCCGGTCAGTCCGGCGCTCTGCGCCTGGGCATCGCTCGCGCTCTTCTGAACGCTGGCGACTACCGTGCTGACCTCAAGAAGGCCGGTTTCCTTACGCGCGATGCTCGC
Organism: uncultured Collinsella sp.; assembly: GCA_958445065.1. Lineage (GTDB taxonomy): Bacteria > Actinomycetota > Coriobacteriia > Coriobacteriales > Coriobacteriaceae > Collinsella. Next base: position 35,175 of record CAUCQW010000010.1, on the reverse strand, counting down.
GTGGTCGAGCGCAAGAAGTACGGCCTCAAGAAGGCCCGCCGCGCTCCCCAGTTCTCCAAGCGCTAAGGTTTTATCTCCTTTCGAGATACAATGTACAAGCGGGGCCTGCCGATTCCTCGGCGGGTCCCGCTTTTCTTTTTCGACTAGGGTGGGCGGTTGCATATCGCCTGCTAGGGAAGGAGCGATCCTATGCCCCAGAACATCTTCGGTACCGACGGCGTCCGTGGCGTCGCCAACGCCGACCTCTCGTGCGACCTCGCGTTTCGCCTGGGTCGCGCGGCGACCAAGTTTCTTGGTCCGGACATCTGCATCGGCCGCGACACGCGTCTTTCGGGCACCATGCTCGAGAGCGCTCTGACTGCCGGCATCATGGCCGAGGGCGGCCGTCCGCACTGCTGCGGCGTCATCCCCACGCCTGCCGTGGCGCTGCTCACCGTTCAAAACGAGCTCGACGGCGGCATCGTCATCTCTGCTTCGCATAATCCGCCGGAGTTCAACGGCATCAAGTTCTTTAGCCGCAAGGGCATGAAGCTTCCCGATGCTGTCGAGGAAGAGATCAGCGCCTGGGTCATGTCCGAGGAAGCCATGGCTGCCGACACGCTGCCGACCGGTGCCGGCGTGGGCCACATCATCAAGATGAAAGATGCCCGCAAGGCCTATGTCGATCATGCCATCAGCACGCTCGACGGCCTTAAGCTCGATGGCCTGGTTATTGCCGTCGACTGCGGCCACGGTGCTTCCTGCCAGACCACGCCCGCCGCGCTGCAGCGCCTAGGCGCCACGGTTCATGCCATCAACACCGATTACTGCGGCACCGACATTAACGTTGAGTGCGGCTCTACGCACCTCGAGCCCCTGCGCGAGCTCGTGCTGCGCACCCATGCTGACATCGGTCTGGCCCACGACGGCGACGCCGACCGCGTACTGTTCGTGGACAGCGAGGGCAATGAGATCGACGGTGACTACATCCTGGCTATCTGCGGTTCTGACCTCGCCGCTCGCGGCAAGCTCGCCAACTCCGAGATTGTCTCGACCGTCATGTGCAACCTTGGCTTCTCCATCGCTATGAAGGAGCAGGGCTTTGAGATGGTCCAGACTGCTGTGGGCGACCGCTACGTTCTGGAGCGCATGCTCGCGGACGGCGCCGTCATCGGCGGCGAACAGTCCGGCCATATCATCTTCCTGGAGCACAACACCACCGGTGACGGCTTGGTGACGGCTCTGCAGCTGCTGGCCGTGCTCAAGCGCACCGGCCGCACCCTCACCGACCTTGCCGGCATCATGAAGAAGTACCCGCAGGTACTCGTCAACGTGCATTCCGACAACAAGGCCGGCCTGGACGATTGCCAGCCCATTTGGGACGCCGTCGCTGCCGCCGAGAAGGAGCTCAACGGTCGCGGCCGCATCTTGGTGCGCCCGAGCGGTACCGAGCCGCTGGTTCGCGTTATGGCCGAGGCGGAGACGCACGAGCTGACCCAGCGCGTCGTCGACGACATCGTCGAGGTTGTCAAGCGCGAACTTCCCTAATGGTCAAAAACCGGTGCCAAGTGGTAAACTAGTAAAACTATTTTGATTGATTGGTGTGTCCGAGGGGGAGCATGTTCACTAAAGTCCTAAGGTCTTTTGGTATGCGTGGTCGAGTCCTTACGCTGGATGCTCCCATCTCGGGCGACGTCATTCCGCTCTCCGAGGTAAACGACCAGACGTTTGCCACCGGCCTTTTGGGCCAGGGCGTGGCGATTCAGCCCACCGGAACGCGTGTGATTGCACCGGCTGATGCCAAGGTCGAGGCCATTTTTCCCACGGGGCACGCCGTTGCGCTTAACACGGTCGATGGCCTGGACGTGCTCATCCACGTTGGTTTGGACACTGTTCAGCTCGAGGGCAAGCACTTTACCGTACATGCGCAAGTGGGTGACATCGTCCATAAGGGCGATGTACTCATTGAGTTTGATCGCGAGGCAATTGCTGCCGAGGGCTACGATGTGACGGTTCCCATCTTGGTGTGTAACTCCGTTGAGTTCTCGAGCATCAAGGGCTCCGTTGGCGTGCATGTCGAAGAGATGGACCAGCTCATCGTTGCTCGCGAGCGCTAGCAAGTGCACATGGCCATTAGCCTACAATTCAAACACGTTTACGGAGGGCGCCCTTGAAAGAGGGCGCCCTCCGTGGCAAGATGGGATTTGTCCGAAGCTAAAAGGCTTCGGGTCACCGTGGACGGGCAGGGGCCTCGACGCGGCTAGACACGAGACATATACATTACGCGACCTCGCCCTGGTGGCCGCACACGTTGGTTGCGGCCGACGCGGGCCGCGGGCAAGTGCTTGTAAGGGGAGCCTTGCCTCTCTTGTACGAGAAAGGACGCGTAATGAAGATCATTAAAGCTAAAGACTACGAGGATATGAGCCGCAAGGCCGCCAATATTATCTCGGCTCAGGTTATCCTCAAGCCCGACTGTGTGCTGGGCCTTGCCACCGGCTCCACCCCGATCGGTGCCTACAAGCAGCTCGCTGCTTGGTACGAGAAGGGCGACGTCGACTTTGCCGAGGTCAGCACCTACAACCTGGACGAGTATCGCGGCCTTTCGCACGACGACCCCCAGAGCTATCACTACTTTATGCGTGAGAACTTCTTCGATCACATCAACATCGACCTGAACAACACGCATGTGCCCGACGGTTCCAATCCCGACGCCGCCGCTGCCTGCTCTGAGTACGACAAGGTCGTCGCTGCCGCCGGTTATCCCGATCTGCAGCTGCTCGGCATTGGCAACAACGGTCATATCGGCTTCAATGAGCCCGATGACCACTTCTCCAAGGGCACGCACTGCGTCGACCTCACCGAGAGCACCATTCAGGCCAACAGCCGTCTGTTCGACAGCATCGACGATGTTCCTCGTCAGGCCTACACCATGGGTACCCAGACTATCATGTATGCCCGCATGATCCTGGTCGTCGCCAACGGCGAGGCCAAGGCTCAGGCCGTGCATGACATGTGCTATGGCCCGGTTACGCCCGAGTGCCCGGCTTCGATCCTGCAGCTGCACACCAACTGCGTTGTCGTTGCCGACGAGGCCGCCCTTTCGCTCTGCGAGTAGCGCGAATCCTGCAGCTCGACATAGCCTTGCCTAAGGCCTCCGCTTTGCGGGGGCCTTTTTGCTATCCCTTTCTGTCCACTTGACCAAAATCTTGCCGCAAGCTTGACGAATGCCGGATGCCCAACAGCTTGATTCATTCCATATCAGATTCTATGCAAAAATGCCACTAAAAGGTCGTAGACGGTAGCGGGTGCTAGGCGAGTTGAATGACATAGCTGAACCTTGTTCATTTGCGTTACACTGCCGCTTAGATGGGACAAGCTGACAAGCCATTTACCTGCTTAAAGACCGATTAGTCGGGGGATTAATAACAATCGGCCCTCGCTGTACAAAAACTTGCCGCTTGCGTACCAAAAGACAACCTAGAACACAAGGTCGCTCTATTCATAGCGCGGCTTGTATGGTCTTGCGGTTACAGTGTCCATACGGTCGAGTTGAGGAGCGGGCATGGTAAACGATTTGGGCAGTATGGACGACCTCGAGCTGATGCCGCTGGGCGGTGGCTATATGGTGCGACGCGAACGCTTGATGAATGAGCTTCTCGCCAAGGGCCGAAAGGCCGGCATCGTGGTTCTTTATGCGCCCGACGGGTTTGGGAAGACCTCGGTGCTGCTGCAGTACACCCATGAGGTTAAATGCGACCCGACGCGAGGCCCCGTGCGGATTATCGAGGCCGATCGCGCCATTGGGCGCGAGGTGTTTATGCAGCTCGAGGTGGTTACCGAAGAACTCAAAGACAAACCGCACTCCCTGATTGCGATTGATAATGTGCCAAACCTCGATCAGCACGATACCGAAGACCTCATCGACAGGATTCGCGGCCTGCGCGCCATGGGGGTAGGGGTCTTTATCTCCTGCCGTCCTTCAAACCGTCAGCTGATTCATGGGCTGGGCGATTCGGTTAAGATCAATGCGCAGATGCTCAAGGTGCATGCCTATGAGTATTCGGCGTGGGCATCGGCGTTTTCGATCAGCACATCGCTCGACTTTTATCAGCTCACGCAGGGCGTGCCCGAGCTCGTTTCGGCATTGCAGACGGGTCTGTATGGCCAAGGCGACGTAGCCGGTCTGCTCGAAAACGAGATTGTCAACGTATATGGCGCGGCACTTGTCGACCTGGCTTCGCTCGACAATAATGCACTGTTTTGCGTGGCATGTCTCATGATTTTGATGGGCGAGGGCAATATCGCAGAACTCGAGGCTTGCGGGGTGAGGCTATCGATGGTCGACCAGTCCTACTTCGTACGCGACTACCCGATCTTTGGCTTGGACCCCGCCGAGCGGAGTTTTACGTGTCTGGGCACGGAGGATAACGGACGCTTGCGCTTGCGTAAGTTGGTGGCCGAGGTTCGCCCCGAACTTGTTCCGAGGGCGGCCCGGATTTTGCTTAAGGCGGGCCGATGCGATGCGGCGATGGGCCTGGCGGACGCCTTTTTGGACCGTGATGCGGTCCTTGAACTTGCTGGGCAGTATGGGGTCGATCTGGCTCTGACGGGGCACGGGGCCGATATCTGCCGAGCAGCGCTGGGTACGATCGATGCCGACGATCCGGCTCCAGAGCCAACGCCTGCCGAGGCGCTTGGCGTATATCTGGCGGCGGTCAGCGTGTCCAATACAAAGCTCGCTCGCTATATGGCATCTGTTATCGAGCGCGGGGGCGAACGGGCGGCCTGTGAAATAGACCCTGTTTCATGGAGGGTGGCCCGGACACTGACGGCTGTTTGCTATGGGGACAACGGGCTTGGGCTTCCTGCGAACCTGGCCGTGCCAGAAATCGAGACATCCCATACCGCACTCGATATGTTGTCTGCGCATATCGAGGTCAAGCGCTGCCTGACCGAGCGGGGAGATGACGGCGGCGTTCTACAGCAGCTCAAAACGAGCAAGGCCTACGACTGTGAGCTCGACATCGCGGGGATTGTTATACGGGCCGATAGCATGCTGGTGGAGCTTTTTGACGGGTCGTTTGCGGGAACCGACGAGCGCGACGACGAGATGACGGTGGTGCGGGAGGCGCTCGACGTACGTGGGCTTAAGGCGATGGCTATCTGGGTGCGCATGGTGTTGGCGGCACGGCGGCTCCTTTCCGGCTTGCCGGTAACCGACGACGCGGCATTCAACGAGCTCGATCGTTTTGCCGTGCGCATGCGCGACAACCAGATTCAGCTGTTTGGCCTGTTGCTAGAAGGCTGGCAGTCGCTGGCAGAGGGACGGCCGGTTAATGCAAAGTTCCGTGCGGTCCAAGTGCTCAAACTTGCCGAGGAGTCGATTGCGTACATGCGCGATAACGCATTGCTGTTGGAGCGCGCGGCGTATCTGCGTAACACCTCGATGGTTTCGGTGCGCGAGGAAGCGGAGCTACTCGATATAAGCCAGACGCAGGTTGGTGGAGCGGAGGCCTGGATGGTGGCGCTGCATTTGGCTTGCGCGGGGCGAGATAGCGATCTTGCAGCCTGGATGTCCATGAATCGCGCGGGGATTCTGGAACCATCGTATCGGCTCTTTGCGCGCCTTGCCATGCATTGTCTGGGCGAGCCGGCGACCAGGATTCGCAAGAAGCTTCCCGTGCGCGAGCTGTCGCGGTACTCGCTGCGCGACGATTTGGAAGGGGAGGGCGAGCGCCTGTTCCAGGCCGGCGAGGTTGAAGCCGTTGATACCATCGACCATATCGAGATTCGCATGTTTGGTGCGTTTCGCGCCGAGCGCGACGGGTTTCCCATCACGGACAAAATGTGGCGCCGCAAGAAGGCGGCGATGCTTGCCGAGCGGCTTGCGCTGGGCATGGATGCGCTCGTCGATCGTGAGACGCTGGCCATGGAGTTGTGGCCCCATGCCGAGTTCAATAGCGCCCGCAACAACCTGTACTCGACGATATCGCGCTTGCGGTCGGCTTTGGGACCGACGCCGGATGGCAAGTCGTGTGTGCTCATCCAAAATGAATGCATCGGACTCAACGGCGACTACGTCAAGACCGATGTACGGCTGTTTGACCAGATAAGCCGCGAGGTTTTGGGAAATCGCACGGGTGCGCGCGGGCCCCATTTAGTTGAGCTGTGCCTTAAGATTGAGCAGCTTTATGCCGGACCGCTGTATGTTCCCAATGGCTGTAATCCCACCTACTTTTTGCGTATGCGACGCATTATGCAGTCAAAGTACATCGATTGCATGATTAAGGGAGCAAATGCCGCTCTAGAAGAAAACGATCTGCAGTCGGCGATTTGGCTGGCGGAGTCGGGGCTTCGGCAGGAAACAGCGCGTGAGGATATGGTGCGCTGCGCCATGCGCGTCTACAGTGCGGCGGGGCGGCGGCGCGATATCGTCGAGCTGTACAGCGGGCATATGCACCATCTAAGGGAGCAGGTCAATGGCGTGCCCGAGCCCGAGACGCGGCGTCTATACGAGCGCTTGGTGGAGGGGCGGCTCAATCGCGTGCTGGTCGAGCGATAAAAAACGGGCGCCCGAAGTACTTGGGCACCCGTAAGCTTGCTATGTGTTGGCTCGCCGGATCATTGGCTCTTAGACGAGCTTGATCTTCTCGATGTCCTTGCGCGAGGACTCGCGATACAGCGAGAACTTGCGGCCGATGACCTGGACGACCTCGGCGTGGCAACGCTCGGAGAGCTCTTCGGCGGCCTCGCGGGCGGAAAGACTGGAGCCATCGAGCACGGAGCACTTAACGAGTTCGTGCTTCTCCAGGTAGGCGACCGTCTGCTCGACGGTGCCCTCGTTGACATCGGACTTACCGATGATGATGGCGGGGTTGAGGTGATGGGCCATGCTGCGAAGCTGCTTGACCTGGGCTCCTGTCAGTGCCATGGGTTCTCGCTTTCTATGTATGGGGCGCCCCGCGACGGGGCCTTAATCTACGTGAGCTGTCCCACGATAGCGCAGGAACGGCGTGGTGTGGGGCGTGTTTGCCCAGTTCAAAAAGAATGCGGATGCCGAGTGAGTGGGCAGTGCGGGCTGCGAACAGGCTATGAGCGGGGTGCAGAGACCGGCTCCCATGCAATAAACGCCCAACGGACCTTGCGGACGTGGTCGAGCATATAGCGTCCCTGCGGCACACCCTTGGAGCCCGGCTCACCGGCATGGGGGTTCTCAATCATGTGCTGGGCGATGTAGTCGCGCAGACGGTCGACCTTATCCTCGTTGCCATGCTCGAGCATACGGGAAAAATCTGCTACGCCCGCTTCAAGGTTATCGAAGGTATCGCGACGAGGCGATTCAAAGTACGTAACCTGCGGCAGGGCACCCATCTGAATGAGGATATTAAAAGCATACACAAAGCCATTACTGCAGGTAACCGAGGCACCGATGGCGTTCATCAGGTGCAGGTCATAGCGCGGGCTGGAGTTGGCGACCATCGTGACAGCACAACGCCGACGAGCCGTGCGGTCGAGCTTGGCAAGCGCATCTTTTAGATTGGTCGTCGTAACCGACCGACTGGCAAAGGCAACATCCACCGCTTTCGCGACCGGTCCAACCAAATCCCAATCATCATCCCAAGCAAGCTCAAGCGGCGTAATAAGATCTTCGAGCCCGTAATACTCAATGCCGGCATCAAGCGTGCCCAACATGGCAGGAGAGAAGTCGGCAGCAATCACGGAATGCCCAGCCTGAGCAAGCGGAATAGCAATCGACCCAGCCCCACACCCCATATCCAGCACGGACTCGCCGGGCTCAATCGCCAACAACTTTATAAAATCCCGGGCATAAGGAGCAGTCTCAAGCGGCCGAAAATGCCGAGCCCGTTTATCCCACTCAAAAGAATCATCAGCCCGATGCCGACCAGCTTGCAGGCGCATCCATTCGCCATTCCAATCCGCAGAAAGAAGCTCAGAGCGAGCATCCCCTTCAACCACGGGCTAACCTCCTAGCAACAAAAAAGCGACTCCTCCCAAAAGAAGAGCCGCAACCAGCATATATCAGAAAAAGAACCGTTCCAACGCCAAATCGCCCTCACAACCAAGGCGGGCAGGAGCGAAGCGACTGCCATACGGGATAGAACCCAACTGAGGTTCCGTTGTGCGGGAGCCCCGGGGAGGGCAAATATATAAGGTCGATCGCGAGTTCCGCACGAGCCGGAGAGCACTTAATGTGCTCTCCGTGCGAGTCAGGACTGTCCGAGCAGGCGACCTTATATATTTGCCCTCCCCGGGGCTCCTCGCCAGTCCCCCTCAGCTAGTTCTTCAGCGAGTTCAGCGGTGCCGGGAAGCGTCCGCCGCGGTGGGCAAGCACGGTGCCGGCGTTGGGGTTCACCGGCATGATGGGCGCACGGCCAAACAGGCCGCCATACTCGACGCAGTCGCCCACGCCCTTGCCGATGGCGGGGATCACGCGGACGGCCGTGGTCTTGTTGTTGATGACGCCGATGGCCATCTCGTCGGCGATGATGCCGGCGATGGTCTCGACCGGGGTGTCGCCGGGGATGGCGATCATGTCCAGGCCAACGGAGCACACGCAGGTCATGGCCTCGAGCTTCTCGAGCGAAAGCGCGCCGGCCTCGACGGCGGCGATCATGCCGGCGTCCTCGGACACGGGGATAAAGGCGCCCGAGAGACCGCCCACGCTGGAGCTGGCCATGACGCCGCCCTTCTTGACGGCATCGTTGAGCATGGCGAGCGCGCAGGTCGTGCCCGGGCCACCGCAGGTGCCCACGCCGATGATCTCGAGGATGCGCGCGACGGAGTCGCCGATGGCAGGCGTGGGAGCCAGCGAGAGGTCGACAATGCCCTTCTCGACACCCAGGCGATGGGCGGCCTCGCGGCTCATGAGCTCGCCGGCGCGGGTGATCTTAAAGGCGGTCTGCTTAATCTTCTCGGCGACTTCCATCATCGATGCGGAGTCGGGCAGCGTCTCCAGGGCTGCGGCCATAACGCCGGGGCCCGAGACGCCTACGTTGATGACGGCGTCGGCCTCGCCACCGCCGTGGACGGCGCCCGCCATAAACGGGGAGTCCTCGACCATGTTGGCAAAGCAGACAAACTTGGAAGCGCCGACGGAATCCTGGTCGGCCGTGAGCTTGGCGGCATCGATGATGGTCTGGGCGGCCATGAGCACAGCGTCCATGTTGATGCCGGCACGCAGGCTGGCGACGTTGACGCTGGAGCAGACGCGGCTGGTGGTGGCGAGCGCCTGGGGGATGGACTGGATGACGCGGCGGTCGGCGTCGCCGATGCCCTTCTGGACGAGCGCGGAGAAGCCGCCCAGGTAATCGATGCCGAGCGTCTCGGCCGCGCGGTCGAGGGCGTGCGCGATGGGGGTGAGGTCCTCATCCTTGCAGCACGCGGCGATCTGCGCCACCGGGGTGACGGAAACGCGCTTGTTGACGATGGGGATACCGTACTCGCGCTCGAGGTTCTCGGCGGTCTCGACCAGATGCTCAGCCGTGTGCGTCACGTGGTCGTAGATCTTCGTGCACATGCGGTCGAGGTTCTCGTCACCGCAACCCATGAGCGAAACACCCATGGTGATGGTCCTGATGTCGAGGTTCTGCTCCTCAACCATGCCGCGGGTTTCCGCGATTTCTGCGGGTGTGATCGCCATCCTTGCGCTCCTATCTGCCAAAACGAGCATAATCTTTTCTATTCTAACGTGCCGCACGTGCCAAGTGGCGCGTGCGGCACGTTTTGGTGCTCGGTTGTTTCCGTTGTGTTACTGCCCAAAGACCTCTTCGGCGATGCGCGCGCTTTCGGCGGCGTCCTTGGCGTAGTAGTCCGCGCCGATCTGCTTGGCGTATTCGGGGGTGAGTACGGCGCCGCCTACGATGATCTTGACGCCCGGCACCTCGGCATGAAGCAGCTTGATGGTCTCTTCCATGGCGACGACCGTGGTAGTCATAAGCGCCGAGAGGCCGACGAGCTTGATGTCACGCTCCTGCACGGTCTTGAGCACCTCTTGCGGGTCGACGTCGCGGCCCAGGTCAAAGACGGTGTAGCCGTAGTTATCGAGCAGCATTTTGACGATGTTCTTGCCAATATCGTGGATGTCGCCTTTGACGGTGGCCACGCAGATCTTGCCCTTGTCGGCAATCTCGCCGGCGGGCATCAGGCGCTTGATGGTGTCGAAGCCCACGCGTGCGGCCTCGGCCGAGGCCATAAGCTGCGGCAAGAAGAACTTGCCCTGGTCAAAGAGGACGCCAACCTCGTCGAGGGCGGGGATAAAGTGATTGTTGATGAGGTCCATGGCGTTGTGGTCTGCCAGCAGACGCTCGGTTTCGGCAGCGATCTCGCCTTTGCGGCCCGAGACGACCATGTGGCGGATGGGGTCGTCGTTGCCGTCGGCGCCGGCGGTGCCAGCAGCGGGCGCGGCGTCGGTCGATGCGGCCTGAGCTGCTGCCGGGTTTGCGGCGATCTTATACGGATCGGTCCAGCCGGCGTAGCGCTCGATGTATCCGGTCGAGCCCTCGTCCTCAACGCTCAACACACGATAACTGTAGACGGTATCCATAAAGCGCTTGGAACCCGGGTTCATGATGGGGGCGTCCAGGCCCGCGCCAAAAGCGGCGGCCAAAAAGACCGAGCCCAGCAGCGGGCGGGCAGGCAGGCCAAAGCTGATGTTCGACACGCCGAGTGCGCATTTAACGCCCAGGCGTTCCTTGCACAGGGACATGGCGCGTAGGATCTGCTCGGCCTGGCGTTGATTGGTCGAGGCGGTCATGACCAGGCAGTCGATGAGGATGCGGTCCGGTCCGATGCCGTAGCGGGCAGCCTCGGCCACGATGCGCTCGGCGATGGCGAAGCGAGCCTCGGCGGTATCGGGGATGCCGCCTTCGTCGAGCGTAAGGCCGACAACGTTGGTGCCGTAGTGGGCGACCAGCGGAAAGATCTCATCCATGATCTGCTGCTTGCCATTGACCGAGTTGATGATGGGCTTGCCGGCGTAGCGGCGCACGGCGGCCTCGACGGCTGCGGGGTCGGTGGAGTCGATCTGCAGCGGCAGCAGCGTGGAGCCCTGGAGCTGTTCGGTCGCCTGTTGGATGATCTTGACCTCGTCGATCTCGGGCAGGCCCACGTTGACGTCCAGAATGTCGGCGCCCTGTTCCTGCTGGCTGATGCCCTGGCTCACAACGTAGTCCAGGTCGCCGTCGCGCAGGGCCTGCTGCAGGCGCTTTTTGCCGGTGGGGTTGATGCGCTCGCCGATGACGGCGATCTTGTGGCCGTCGCAGGGAAGGTCCACGACCGTTTGGGCGCTCGTGACCGACATACTGGGCTTGCGGTGGCGCGGGCTGGGCGTGTGGTTGTCGATAAGCGTGCGCAAGACCGCCATGTGCGCCGGCGTGGTGCCGCAGCAACCGCCCACGACGCTCACGCCGTCGGCGATCATGCCGGCGACGGCCTCGGCGTATTCGGGGGCCTGGATATCAAAGACGGTGTTGCCGTCGTCGTCCACATGGGGGAGTCCTGCATTGGCCTGCACCATAACGGGCTTGTCGGTAACGGTGAGCATACGTGCTGCGAGTCCTCGGAGCTCGGCCGGTCCTTGGCTGCAGTTGATGCCCAAAACGTCGGCGCCGATGGCGTCGAGCGTGATGGCGGCCACCTCGGGACTCGTTCCCAGGAAGGTGCGACCGTCTTCCTCAAAGGTCATGGTGGCAAAGACGGGCAGGTCGGAGTTCTCGCGGCAGGCGAGGACCGCCGCCTTGATCTCGGCCAGGTCGGTCATAGTCTCGATAATAAAGAGGTCGACGCCCGCGGCGACGCCGGCGCGCACTTCCTCGGCAAAGAGGTCGTAGGCCTCGTCGAAGCTCAGGGTACCCAGGGGGCGAAGCAGCGCGCCGATGGGGCCGATGTCACCGGCGACGTAGCGGGCGCCGGCCTCGCGGGCACAGGCGACGGCCGCGGCAAAGACGTCTGCCACGGCGGCGGCACCGTCGAGCTTGTGGGCGTTGGCGCCAAAGGTGTTGGCGGTAATCACGTCGCAGCCGGCCTCGACATATTGACGTTGGATATCAGTGATAACCTGGGGCTCCTCAAAGTTGAGCAGCTCGGGCAGGGCGCCCGCCTTCATGCCAGCGGCCTGCAACATGGTGCCCATGCCGCCGTCGAACAGCAGGTGTCCCGTGCCCTCGATGGCGGCGCGCAGGCGATCGTCCTTAATGCGCAGATCGTCGATCGTGCGCGTCTTGTACGTGGCACCGTTGCGACGTGCGGCATCAACGGGTGCCGCCAGCGCGGCACCGTCCAGATCATGAGTGATAAGTATGTTTGAGCTATTCGCCATGTGCATCCATTTCGTCTAGAGCCCACTGAGGAATTTCTATTTGAAGAGATTTGTCGGGCTCGATATCTTCGATTCGCTTGTTGTAGTGGGCAAGAAGCCGTGCGACATTTAATCGAATTAGGCCTCGCTTGTAGAACGATAACTCTTCAATATTGATGCCGATAAACGATTCGAGTGCGATAACCTGTACGCGATTGCCGAGTCCCTCACTTTCGAACAGTCCGTAAGCGAAGGAAACTTTATCGTGGGGGACAACGACGATGGGCCGAATGCCATTTCGAATGTTATCTCGGCATCGATCGGTCAATTTGGCCATTGGCGATACAGTCACATGAAATGCAGCATCATTGATTTGGAAATCGCCAGAACGGTCTGTCTGCTGGTCGGCGGCGTTTGAGTTGTCCTTTCCGATTTCTATGGTTGGAAATAACATCTCTAGTTTTGCACCTACCAGGTGCTGTGCGACGGTACCCGTTGGCTTATCGGACCGTAGGCTTGCTTCGGCTAGGATATCATCGACAATGACAGAAATTGGTTTTTGAAGATCGATTTCGACTTTGATTCTCTGCCGGTTAAAGAAATCGACCTGGATTCGCTCGACGAAGAAATTGGCGATTGCATTCGCAGCTTCAAGACGAGTGTCTTCGCAAATGTCACTGGGTAGGGCAGAGTTGATAATCGTGGCAAGCTCAAGCGCCATCGGGAGTGTGCCGCGTGAGGTTCTGCCGCCCTCTGACGCGAAGGCACGCGTTTCCCCATGTCTGGCTAAAACTGTTTTGATGCATGCTCCACTTAGGCCTCGTACTTGGCTCCCCTTGTCCGATTGCACATAATCGTCGGTGAGCGGAAAACGGTTTTGCAACAGCTCGCTTATGCCTATGCCAACCGCCATGACGTTACGGTTGACGTTGCCTCGCTTGCTGCGCTTGGATTCGTACCAGAGTTCAATGGCATCCAAGATGTCTTTATCGGGCTCGCTCAAGGAGCAATTGGTCATTTCCATTATTGTCCACTCCGTTCCTTGAAGACATAAGCGCGGGTTTGACTGCATTTTTTATAAGCCAAGTGACAACTGGCACGGCAACTGCATCGCCGAATGCGTAGCGAATCTGAGCATCCGAGAAGCCGCTAAACTGACATGAGTCAACACCTTGGAGACGGGCATATTCAGTTCCAGTCATCCAGCGAACTTCTATCTTTCCGTTTTCGCATATAACGACTGCCTGTCTTGATGAGCCGCCGCGAGCCGTTCTTAGACATCCGGCAATTTCTTCTTCACGGATTTCCCAGCGCACAACGCCCGATCGCGTGCGACGGTAAGCAGTGCGAACAATTTTTTCTTTGGCATTTAAGAAGCGCTGAAGGCGCTCTGCTTGATGCGGTGCAAGTGAGTCGATAAATGCTTGTACTTGGTTTTTGTTCCACCAACGCTTGTCGTTCTCGGGAATATTTTCAACAACCGTTGCAAGGCCCGTCATGCGAAGTGGACTTGGCTCGTTTAGGTGAGAGACGTGCGTAATGAGTGAAGGGTCGGAGTGAATCCAGGAGACCTTTTCAGGACGAAGCGAGGAATCGAGTCGGCTGTTGGGAAGAGGGTTTTTTAATCCGACGACAAACATGCGGGGGCGTGACTGGGGAAGCCAGTGCCGTGCATCGATAAAATAAGCGTCGCATGAATAGCCTAAACGATTAAATTCCTGGCAAACGAGTCTAAAGTCATCACTGTTATTAGACGTGGCAAGGCCGATGACATTTTCGAGAACAAGTGCCCGCGGGGCACGATCGCCCATTCCTTCGATGGCCTTAATAAAGCCAAAGAACGCACTGGACTCTTTGCCAGAGATAAGTCCCTCCCTGTTTCCCGCGAGAGATAAGTTTGTGCAAGGGCTTGACGCCCATGCGATGTCGGCTTGGGGTATTAAGTCGGGGTCGAGTGTGTGGACATCCTGCTCGACTAGATGCTCATCGCCCCAACACTGGCCGTACATGGCGCATTTAGTATGGTCTATGTCATTTGCCCAGATTGTTTTGATTCCGGCTTTTGCCATGCCGGCACGAGCCAAGCCAATGCCTGAAAAAAACTCAAGCGCGGTTAGTTGTGGCGAGAACTGCAGAATGTTGTGCATGTACTGGCTTTCAGATAGTTGTTATTTGGAATCTTATGGTACTTGTTTGTGAGGACATCCGCTTACATACGGATGAGATTCCCTCGATACCGTGCCATCAATTGACATTTTATTCAGAATGCGAATAGCAGGTGGTGTGGGCGGCGCGGAAGCGGCAGTGCTCGCGCATGCGGCAGATATTGCAGGTGGGGCGGCTCTGGGCGTCGTGGACTTCGCCGTCGAACAGGCCGATCACCGCTGTCACGCTTTTAGTGGGCATGAGCAGGCTGGTGGGCGTGACGGTCAGGCCGATGAGCCGCGTGGCGTTGAGCGCATTGACGATCGAGCGCTGGGCCGAGAGCGGGCAGTCGCCGTAGCCGGGGCTAAAGCGCCAGTTGCCGGCGAGCCCATGAACGGCGGCGTCCATCTTGACCTGCTGGTCCATTTGCTCAACGGCGGCTTCCACGTAAGCGGAGCACGCGGCGTCGAGCACGGCGCCCTCCAGGGGATGTTGGGCTCCCGTGGTGCGCAAACGGCGCTCAGCATCCATGCCGAGAGTGCATGCCATGAGCGCGGCAAAGCGGGCGTCTTTGAGATGTCGATAGATATCACGACCGCGCAGCTCAACGTTGGTGCCGACCAGACGGATGCAAGGCTTGCCCTGTTCGTCCACGCCCGTGGCATCGACGGCAAATACGCGGCGCACGCCACGGGGCTCAATGTCCAATTCCAGGCGTTCAACGACAAGCTCAATACGTCGTGACAGTTCGGGCTCAATCTGCTGGCCGCCGTAACCCAGATACCGCAGCATCTCGGCACGGTCGACACGGGGATGGTGCGCAGCATCGACACGGTAAAGCGCCGGCGACGCAAGGTCGGCCGGCACTTCGACAGTGGTTGTATCGATGTGCGGTTTTTCCATTACCCCAGGCGCTCCATAATGGTCGCGGCGATTGCAGGACGGTTCATAGTGTACAGGTGCAGGCCGTCGGCACCGTGCTCCTTGAGGTCACAAAGCTGACGGGCGGCATAATCTACACCGGCTGCCTGCAGGCTCTCGGGGTCGTTCTCGTACTTGGCGAGAATCTTGATGACGGGGGAGGGCAGCGACGCGCCGCACATAAAGACCATGCGGCTGATCTGCGACTTGCCCATAAACGGCATAATGCCCGCGGTAATGGGCACGGTGATGCCGGCCTTGTCGGCAAGCTCGCGAAAACGGTAGAAGCACTCGTTATCAAAGAAAAGCTGCGTCACAAAGAAGCTCGCGCCGGCGTCCTGTTTTTGCTTGAGGTGTTCGACCGAGACGTTGAGGTCCTCACAGGCAATGTGGCCCTCGGGGTAGGCTGCGGCGCCCACGCAAAAGCCGGCGTCGACGAGCTCGGGGATGAGGTCGCGGGCGTAGGCGTAGTCGGAGGCGGGCTTGTCGTCCTCGGTCGCGCCGGCGGGAAGATCGCCGCGCAGGGCCAGCACGTTTTCCACGCCGGCCGAGCGATACTCATCGATCTTGGCGGCGATATCGGCATGCGACCGGCCCACGCAGGTAAGGTGTGCCACCGAGGGCGTGTCGAATTCGCTCGTAATCATATGCGCGATGGGGGCGGTGGCGGCACCGTTGCCCGAGCCGCCGGCCGAGCAGGTGACCGAGACAAAGCTCGGCGAAAGCTTGCACAGATTGCCTGCCACTTCGCGAGCCGTGTCGAGGGTCAGCTCGCCCTTGGGCGGGAACATCTCAAACGAAACGGGTACGGTGCCCTGGGATGCTGCCTGCTTAAAAACCTCGTCGACGCGCATATCGTGCTCCTCTAGATACGTAATAGTGTGATGTGTTGTAAGGATTCTACAGCACCACTGTGCCACGGTGGAGTTTCACTCGCTATTTGAGGATACCAATCAAAGATGCCTTGCTATCGGCTTTCTCTATAACAGAGCGGCTAATCTAGGCACGGACTATAAAGACTGGTATCTGATGCAAAATACCAGTTAATAGAGCTCCATCCCAAGTTGACTACCCTTAAACCATGGAGAGAGGTCTGCAATTTATGCAGTTGATTGGCTGTTGAGGGTGGCAACGCCGCCTCGATAGGGTAACCTCATTGATTGGTTTCGCGACAGCAACATAACGGTAATGTCGCGGAAACACGGCGAGTCTAAGCTATGACTCGTTCGTTAGTAATCAACACCGCTTCTCACGCGGTGCCGATACGAAGGGAGTTCCGTATGGCCGAACTTACTGACCGCTTCGGGACCATGGTGTTCTCTGAGGAAGTCATGAAGGACTACCTCCCCAAGGACATTTGGAAGCGCCTTGCTGCAACCCTCGAGGGCGGTGAGCCGCTCGACCTGGATGTGGCCAACGCCGTTGCCCATGCCATGAAGGTCTGGGCCATCTCCAAGGGCGCGACGCACTACGCGCACTGGTTCCAGCCGCTTTCGGGCATTACTTCCGAGAAGCACGACAGCTTCCTGGAGCCCAACCACGACGGCACCGCCATTACAAAGTTTACGGGCAAGAACCTCATCCAGGGCGAGCCCGATGCCTCGAGCTTCCCCAACGGCGGTCTGCGTGCTACCTTCGAGGCCCGTGGCTACACCGCTTGGGACCCCACTAGCCCCGCCTTTATCAAGGACGATGTCCTGTGCATCCCCACGGCTTTCTGCTCCTACACGGGCGAGGCCCTGGACAAGAAGACCCCGCTGCTGCGTTCCATGACCGCGCTCTCGCGTGAGTCTAAGCGCGTTTTGGCGCTGTTCGGTAAGACCCCCAAGAAAGTCGTTCCTTCCGTGGGCGACGAGCAGGAGTACTTCCTGATCAAGAAGGACGCCTACCGCAAGCGCAAGGACCTGGTCATTACCGGCCGCACCCTCTTTGGTGCTGCTCCATGCAAGGGTCAGGAGCTCGAGGAGCACTACTTTGGCGCTATCCGCCCCACCGTCTCGGCCTACATGAAGGACTTGGACGATGAGCTGTGGGCGCTCGGCATTCCCGCCAAGACCAAGCACAACGAGGTTGCTCCCTGCCAGCATGAGCTCGCCCCCGTCTATGGCGAAGTCAACGAGGCCATCGACCAGAACCTGGTCATGATGGAGAAAATGAAGCTCATCGCCTCCCGCCACGACTTGGTTTGCCTGCTGCACGAGAAACCCTTCGAGGGCATCAACGGTTCGGGCAAGCACAACAACTGGTCGCTTGGCACCGAGTCCGAGAATCTGCTCGATCCAGGCGACACCCCGCTCGACAACCTGCAGTTCATCGTCTTCCTCACCGCGGTGATTGAGGCCGTCGATAACTATCAGGAGCTCCTGCGTGCCTCTGTTGCCTCGGCCGGCAACGACCATCGTCTGGGCGCCAACGAGGCTCCTCCGGCGATTATGTCCATCTTCCTGGGCGACCAGCTTACCGAGGTCGTCGAGAAGATCATCGATGGCAAGGCTTCCGTCCATGCCACGCGCGGCGTGCTTGACCTGGGCGCCGATACCCTGCCCAAGCTGATGCAGGACAACACCGACCGCAACCGCACCTCCCCGTTTGCCTTCACCGGCAACAAGTTCGAGTTCCGTGCCTGCGGCTCCGAGCAGAACGTCTCCGACTCCAACCTGGTGCTCGATGCCGCCGTGGCCAAGTCGCTCAAGTCCTTCGCCGACGCGCTTGAGGGTACGCCCGAGGATGAGTTCCAGGACGCCGCGCTCGAGTACTGCAAGAAGGTCCTGACCGACCACCAGCGCATCCTCTTCTCCGGCGATGGCTACTCCGACGAGTGGCCCGTCGAGGCCGAGAAGCGCGGCCTTGCCAACAACAAGACCACGGCCGACGCCCTGCCCGCCTTTGTTTCCGATAAGGCCATTGCGCTCTTTGAGGAGACGGGTGTTCTGACCAAGGCCGAGGCCCAGTGCCGCTACGATTGCAAGCTCGAGAAGTACAACAAGCTCATGAACATCGAGGCCACCACGATGGTTCGCGAGGCGCGTCGTACCTATCGCCCGGTCATTACCGCCTATGCCACCAAAGTCGCTAAGGGCCTTGAGACTATTCGTGCCGCCGGTGCTGAGGCCGCCATGCAGTGCGAGCAGAACACGCTCAACAAGCTCTGCAACGGCATCACCACCATCAACGACTCCATCAAGGCGCTTGACGCCGTGCATCAGAAGGCTGAGGCCCTCGATGGCCAGGAGCAGGCCAACGTGTATGCACACGAGGTCGTCCCCGCTATGGATACGCTGCGCGCCGCCGTGGATGCCATGGAGGAGATCGTGGCCGCCGACTACTGGCCGGTCCCGACTTACGACGACATCCTGTTCTACGTGTAGAGCGTAACTGACATATCGTCACGGTATTGAGCCGGGGTCCGCATCATGCGGGCCCCGGTTTTTGTTTGCGAAGGGCGCTTTGAAGCCCGTTTTGCCGCCGATTTGCCTAGGTATAAAGGGTTGTGGACAAAAAACGTCAAATATGAGTACTGTCACAAGTCCTGTAGCATTATCTATTTACAAAATATGGGTTGTTACGCAACATATGTCCAAGTACATAGCTGATAAACGCCTGCAATTCTTCCGCCGTAGGACCCCTGGCGTCTAAATCGCCTTCTGATGGCATGAAATCGCTGTTACTAAATTGGTAACAGTACTCATATTTGCTATTTTTTGCCCACAGGCTTTGCGATGATGCCGTGATCCGCACTCTGCCGGGTTCGAATCACGGCACATGGGTAGCAAAAAGCCCGCCACCGCGAGGGCAACGGGCTTCTCAATTTAAATGGTGCCCCCAGCGGGATATCCGCGTGCGGCTGGCGCCGCCCGCTTCCGCTTCGTCGCTTCGCTCCTTGCGTGCTGCGCTGGAAAACGCTTGCGCGTTTCCTCAGCTCCGCACCCTGTCGGGTTCGAATCCCGGCATATCGGTAGCAAAAAGCCCGTCACCGCGGGGGTAACGGGCTTCTTAATTTAAATGGTGCCCCCAGCGGGATTCGAACCCGCGATATCCACCTTGAAAGGGTGGCGTCCTTGGCCGCTAGACGATGGGGACAGCGGGAAAGAGTATAGCAGACTTTTTTAGCCGTTCACATATCGTTGGCAAACTGAAAAACCACCACAAAGGTGCCTGTCCCCTTTGTGGTGGTTGGGGCGTTAGGGGAGGAGCTTCATGGCGGCGTCGTGGGCGGCGTGCTCGTAGGTGTCGTCGAGGGGTTTGAGCGGCAGCAGAGCGTTGGCCTGTGCGTCGCCGCGGCGCTCGAGGGCGTGCGCGATCAGCCAGTCGGCGAGTTCGGGGTTCTTGGGCAGCGCCGGGCCATGCAGGTACGTGCCGATGACGCCCTTGTAGATGAGGCCCTCAAAGCCATCGTCGCCGTTGTTACCGGTGCCCGTGACGACGGACGTTCCGAGCGGCGTGGCATCGGCGTCCAAAAGCGTGCGACCTCCATGGTTCTCGAATCCCACAAAGGGCTCGGGTGACAGGTCGGTCTTGACGGCGACGTTGCCGATCAGGCGATCGGAGCCACGTACGGTTTCGGCGGCAATGACGCCCAGGCCCTCAATGCGATCGTCGCCCATGTAGTACGAACGGCCGAGCAGCTGATAGCTGCCACAGATGGCAAGCAGCGAGCCGCCATCCTCAACATAGGTCGCGACCTTGTCTTTTTGGGCGAGCAGCTCGTGTGCTACGGCTAGCTGGTCGCGGTCGGAGCCACCGCCCATCATGACGATGTCGGCGTCGGTGAGATCGAGCGCCTCGCCCATGCGGACCTCGTCCACGCGCACAGGAATGCCGCGCCAGGCGCAGCGGCGCTCGAGCGCGATAACGTTGCCGCCGTCGCCGTAGAGGTTAAGGGCATCGGGATACAGGTAGACGATGCGCAGCGGGCGCGAAAGCTCGACTGGTGCGATGCCGACAGGAAGAGCGCTGCCGTCGGCACGGGCTACGCCGCGCCCGGCAACAGCGTCGGAAGTGGCGCCCTTCAGTCCGTCGAGCTCCTTGACCAGCGGCGGGAAGGCCGTGTAGTTGGCGACGGCGTAGAAGGTGTCATCGGCGGCCTCGTCTGCCACGGCGCCAATTGCCTGCGCGACGTCCGAGATAATCGCGGCATCGATGCCGGCGTACTTGAGGCGCACCTGCATGTCGTGCGCGCGCGTGCCTCCGGCAAAGGCGACAAGTCCCGGCGTGTCGGCGATGCGCTCAAAGTCGACGTCGTAGATCCACGATACATCGTGGCCGTCGGCGTCGTTGTCGTTAAGGAAGAAAGCGCAGAGTCTGCCGCCTGCCGTCTTGATGGACTGGATTTGCCGATCGAAGCCTACGGGATTCTTGGCCAGGTTGGCCTCGACGGTGCGGCCGGCGATATCCCAGCGGCCCATGCGTCCGCCGGCGGGAACGTAGGCATCGAGCGTGGGCTGCAGGTGCGCCATATCTACGCCTAACTCATGTGCGGCAAAGAATGCGGCGGCAACGTTGTAGACCATATATAAGCCGTTGTAGCGCGTGGCGATGTGCGCGGCTGGCGCGCTGGAATCAGATCCAAACACCAGGTCAAAACCATAGCCATCGCGACTGAGCTCCACATTCGTTACGCGGCGGACCAGTGCGGGGCGTGCCCAACCGCACGAGGGGCAATGGTAGGCGCCGAGCTGGCCGTATTGCACGTAGTCATACTCCAGCGGCGCGTTGCACTGCGAGCAAAAGCGCGAGTCGCTAATGCGGTCGGACTCTGTGTCAGTGGCGCCGTCGATGCCAAAGGCAATACTTGCGTTGGGAACGCGCGCGGCAATCGAGGCACAGAGCGGATCGTCGGCGTTATAGATGAGCGTCGTTGCTGGCGAAAGCTCCAACGCATGGGCGATGACCTCCTGGGTGTGATCGATCTCGCCATAGCGATCCAGCTGGTCGCGGAACAGGTTGAGCAGCACGAAGTACGTCGGCTTGAGCTTGGGCAGGACGCGCACGGTGTAGAGCTCATCGCATTCAAAAACGCCCACGCGCTTGCCGCTGTCAGCGTGCTTAAGGCCGCCGCGGGCCTCGAGCAGAGCACCCACCACACCAGGCTCCATATTGTTGCCGGCACGGTTGCACACCACGGTAGCACCGCTGGCAGCAACGGCGTCGGCGATGAGGTTGGAGGTGGTGGTCTTGCCATTAGTACCGGTGATCACCACGCTGCGGTCGACAAGGCCGGCGAGGTCGCTCAGCAGCTCGGGGTCGATCTTCATGGCGATGCGGCCGGGAAGCACGCCACCCTGGCGTTTGAGGACAGAGCGCAGTCCCCAGCGAGCGATATCGCTCGAGGTGCAGGCAAGAGATGAGCGGAGGTTCATGAAACCGTTCCTAACATAGATGACATGGTCGGGGCGATCGCGTCGCTAAAAGCCGTAGCGGCGCGCAAATTCCTGGGCAAGCTGCGATACGTCTTCGCAGGCATTGGCCCAGGGGGCAAAGTCGGGAGTGTCCGAGATAATACCGTCCGCTTCCCAAACGGCCTGGTGCGAAAGATCCCAGGGATCGTGTGGCTCGGGCCGGCAGGGAAGGTACGGTGTCTGGTACATGGGGTTCAGTAAGAAGAACGCACCGCCCTCGCAACGGTTGGCAAACTCACGCAGCGCGCGTGTCGCCGGGCGCATCTTGTTTGTTTTGAACAGCAGAATCGTGCGGGCGAGCAGATACCAAGGAGAGTTCTCGAGTGCGTCTGCCCCGATCTCTTCCTCGAGCTGGTGGGCCAGGGCAAAAAAGCCGTCCTCGTCCTCCAGACGAGCGAGGGCGAGCAACACGGTGCCTGCGGCTCGGGTGGGATAGCCTTCTGCTTTAAGGACGCGGCGGGCGTAGTTGGCGGCAGCACGGTAGCGGGCGCTCGCCATGCACAGCTGCGAGATGGCCTCGAGCGTGTGGAGCCACCCGATAAGCGCCGGCTCGCTCACGGTGAGATCGGCCGCTGTCACGTCGTCTGCCAGCACCTTGTTGGCCCAGTAGTGCGGGGCCTCCATGTCGAACCCGGGCACGCTTTGCTGCAGGTAATCGGCCGTGGTCGCCTCGAGCTTCATCAGATCGCCCAGGCAGGCGTCGACGGGCGTGTCCGCCAAAATGATGGCGAGCAGCTGGGCATCGAGGACATGCGCATCGATGCGGACGATCTTGAGCAGCTCATCGCGCATATCGTCGAACAGGCGGTTGCGCGTCTGCTCAAACTCCTCGTCGCTGCCCATGTCCTCGATGCGATGGAGCTCGTCGAGCAGGTGGCGATGGACACCGGCGTAGGACAGCAGTGCCTGAGCATGCTCGGTCTGCGCATACTTATGAGGGTTGACGCTCACGTCGTTATGGACAAGCTCGCGTGCTGCATCGGTGAGTTCGGGGTGCGACGCCAGATAGGTGCGCTCCAGGTAGGCGGGGATGTAGACGCTCGGATCC
The DNA here is from genome assembly GCA_958445065.1 of uncultured Collinsella sp. Classification (GTDB taxonomy): domain Bacteria; phylum Actinomycetota; class Coriobacteriia; order Coriobacteriales; family Coriobacteriaceae; genus Collinsella. Next base: position 12,365 of record CAUCQW010000010.1, on the reverse strand, counting down.
ATTAGAGGTCTCCTCCCTTAAACGGCAAACCCTGCTCGGCCGCCCGCAGTATGCGCTCATCGATTTGGGAACGCACGATATCGTTGGTAGCGACCCAGGCGGCGAAGCTGGCGTTGTCGGGGGCGCCCAGGCCCTCCTGCAGTACCGGCGTCGCCTCGGACAGCGCAAGGACGAGCTCGTCGGTGGAGCCCACACCCACGTTGACGCGGGCATAGACGCCATCGGGAAACTCGGTTTGGAAGTAGAGCGCCTCGGCCGCGTGCGGGCACGAGCGTGCGAGGATGCGCAAATAGTGCTCGGCGCCCTCGTAGTCCAGCTCGCGCCAGGCAGCGCTCATCAGCGCGATGAGCGTCCATGGGTCCAAGTCGCGCTCCGCGTCCTTGGGACGACGGCGCAGCGGCGTGTTGGCGAGATAGGGGACGGAGTGGGCAGAGCGAAATCGCTTGAGCTCCTCGGCGGGGTATTCGAGCTTTGCCATAGCGAGCATCGCGGTGTGGCGGACACCAGCGGGGTCGTTGGGCGCAAAGTCCAAGCTGCGATTCGCGGCTTCGAGCGACATGCGGTAGCGTCCGCTAATGAGCGCGCGCGATGCCAAGGCGGCAAGCCAGCGCAGGTAGGGGCGGCGCATAAGGTCGCCTGCGGCCTCACGCTCGTAGGGGTCCTGCGCCGAGGCGGTCTTGAGCGCCAGATCGTGCTCCACCTCGTCGCACTTGGACACCAGATACTGCACGTATTCCTCGTTGGAGCCGGCGGTGAGGGCGGTCAGCATGCGCTGAGCGTCCCAGTTGGTCGGGTCGAGCGCGGCTGCCTCGCGGAGCATGTTCTCGGCAGCTGCCTCTTCTTGCTCTGCCTGGGTATCGTCAGGGATAAAGGGAATGCGGTAGTCGACAGCCTCGACCACCTTGGCAATGAGGTGCCCGGCGCGGTCGCGGTCGTGCACGATGAGCGGTGCGGGGTTGCGGGTGAATTGTTCCATCAGACGCTCTACGGCGGCACCGTCGGTGAGCGGGATATTGTCGCGGCGCAAGGCCTCAAGAACGAGGCGATGGCAATCCTCTTGAATGGGATCGAATGCCATGGGGCCTCCTTTGCTGCGGTTAGGGTTCAAATGTTTCTATATAAGGTTCTAGTTTACCCGCATGTGGCACACCGGGGGTGCCGCACTTGGACTTGCACCTTTGCACCACGAAGACGGATGTCGCACAAATGTCGGCACCTTGGACGACCGAGTGGTATCACGGTGCCGCAAACGGTCGATTTTTGGCGGCGAACGGTGCATATTTTGGAGGGGCACAGTCCTGCCCGGGATATGTAGTCAACCTTGATAAAACGTTTGCCCAGCTTGGGACAATAACCGCAACGCTAGAGGTTCCAGGATAGAAAAAACGTTTCATCATTGGTAACTTTGGATGAATAACTGACCAACCAGAACGGTAAAATAGTGTTTGTCTGAGCGTTGAGACGTTTAGACATCGCGCATTGTCATCGCCGGCAACGCGCAAACGGTCCTAACGGAGCCAATTGGGTGCTCCGTTATATACGCAAGTCTAAGAGGGGCTTGTTTAGGAGGCACAGTATGGGACGTTTTACCAATCCTCGCGATCTGTACTTTGGTGAGGGCGCTCGCCACGAGGTGAAGAACCTCAAGGGCAAGAAGGCCATCATCGTTTCTGGCGGCAGCTCTATGCGCCGCGGCGGATTCCTGCAGGACGTTGAGGCCGACCTTAAGGAAGGCGGTTTCGAGGTCAAGCTGTTCGAGGGCGTCGAGTCCGACCCGTCTATCGAGACGGTCATGAAGGGCGCCGAGGCCATGCGCGAGTTCGAGCCCGACTGGATTATCGCCATCGGCGGCGGTTCGCCCATCGATGCCGCTAAGGCCATGTGGGTCTTCTACGAGTATCCCGAGGAGTCCTTCGACAACATCATCCAGCCGTTCAGCTTCCCCGAGCTGCGTCAGAAGGCTCATTTCTGCGCCATCTCCTCTACCTCCGGCACCGCTACCGAGGTCACCGCGTTCTCCGTCATTACCGACTACGCCAAGGGCATCAAGTACCCGCTGGCCGACTTCAACATCACCCCTGATGTCGCCATCGTCGACCCCGAGCTCACCTACACCATGCCCGCCAAGCTGTGCGCTCACACCGGCATGGATGCTCTGACCCACTGCATGGAGGCCTACGTTTCCACCTGCGCCTCTATGTTTACCGACGCCAACGCCCTGCACGGCATCCGCGAGATCGTCGAGTGGCTGCCCAAGTCCTATGCTGGCGACCATGAGGCCCGTCAGCACATGCACGAGGCTCAGTGCATCGCCGGTATCGCCTTCTCCTCGGGCCTGCTCGGCATCGTTCACTCCATGGCTCACAAGACCGGTGCTGCCTTCGAGAACGGCCACATCATCCACGGTGCTGCTAACGCCATGTACCTGGGCAAGGTCATCCAGTGGAACTCCAAGGACCCGCGTGCTGCCGAGCGTTACGCTTACGTGGCCAAGGAGATCCTGCACCTTCCCGGCGAGACCAACGAGGAGCTCATCGCTGCGCTCGTCCAGAAGATCCGCGACCTCAACGACCAGCTCAACATTCCGCAGTCCATCAAGGATTACGCGAATGGTGGCGTGAAGGTCGACGCCGAGAACCCGCAGATGGTTTCCGAGGAGGAGTTCCTCGCCAAGCTGCCCGAGATCGCCGCGAACGCCGAGCAGGACGCCTGCACGCCCGAGAACCCGCGTGAGACCAAGGCTGCCGACTTCGAGAAGATCCTCAAGGCCTGCTACTACGACACCGACATCGATTTCTAATCGACTCTTGTTATCGTAACGAGGGGCTCCGCACGTATCCGTACGGAGCCCCTTTCTTTTTTAGAGAATGGGATAGTTATGGCTGCAATTTTCAATAGCCCCAGCAAGTACATCCAGGGTCCGGACGAGCTGGCCAAGCTCGGCTCCTATGTCGAGCCGCTCGGCGCTAAGGCCCTCGTCATAGTGACACCTTCGGGCAAGAAGCGCGTCGGTGCTAAGATCGAGGGCGGTTTTGCCGAGGCCAAGGCCGAGCTGCTGTTTGAGGACTTTAACGGCGAGTGCTCCAAGGGCGAGGTCGATCGCCTGGTTGCGCTCGCCCGCGACAACGGTTGCGACATCATCGTCGGCGTCGGTGGCGGCAAGATCCTCGACACCGCGAAGGCCGTCGCCTATTACCTGGAGTCCCCGGTTATCATTTGCCCCACCATTGCCTCGACCGATGCACCGTGCTCGGCGCTTTCGGTGCTCTATACCGATGACGGCCAGTTCGACAAGTACCTCTTCCTTAAGGCAAACCCCAACATCGTCCTGATGGATACGACGGTTATCGCGGCGAGCCCGGTGCGCCTGACGGTTTCCGGTATGGGCGATGCGCTCGCAACCTACTTTGAGGCCCAGGCGACGCACGATGCCGACGGTGGCACCTGCGCTGGCGGCAAGGGCGGTATGGCTGGTCTGGCACTTGCCAAGCTCTGCTACGAGACGCTTATGGCCGATGGCATCAAGGCCAAGGTCGCGCTGGAGAAGGGTGCGCTGACGCCTGCCGTCGAGCATATCATCGAGGCCAATACGCTGCTTTCGGGCATTGGCTTTGAGAGCTCGGGCCTTGCTGCTGCTCATGCCATCCACAATGGCTTGACGATGCTGCCCGAGTGCCACGGCATGTATCACGGCGAGAAGGTCGCCTTTGGTACCATCGTTCAGCTGGTACTCGAGGATGCTCCGACTGAGAAGCTCGAGGAAGTCTTGGGCTTCTGCATTGAGCTGGGCCTGCCGGTCACGATGAAGGAACTTGGCGTTGCCGAGCTTACGCGCGAGCAGGCCATGATTGTTGCCGAGGCTGCGTGCGCGCCCGAGGACACCATGTGCAATATGCCGTTTGAGGTGACGCCCGAGATGGTCGCAAACGCCATCCTGGGTGCCGACGCACTGGGCCACTACTATCTCATGGATGAGTAAATCAAGCTAAGGAAGGGGCAAAGCCAACAGATGGCTTTGCCCCTTTTTGCTATGGTGCAAAGGGGTCAGGGTACTTTGCACCCATCGTTGTTTGATGAAGGGTGGATTCTCGTATGGCGCTTCCTATGGTTTATGGCGGCCCCGGTCGGTATGTTCAGGGACCGGGGGAGCTTTCGCGCCAGGGCAGGTATTTGTCATGGTTGGGCTGCGCTGCCTATGTCTTGTTTGACCAGGGCACCGAGGATCGGCTGTGCAGGCAGATCGTCGATGGATTTCTGGATGAAGATCTAAGCGAGCCGTTCTTTAAGATTTACAACGGTCCGTGTACGGAAGATGCCGTTGTCGAAATGGCCAAGGAAGCCCGGGCCGAGTATTGCGACATGGTGGTGGGCATTGGCGGCGGCAAGATGCTCGATATCGCCAAGGCCGTTGCGTTTTATGCTGAGCTGCCGTTGTGCGTATGTCCCACGGCGGCGTCGATGGACGGTCCGTGCAGCGCGATTTCGGTGCTGTATCACGAGGATGGGTCGTTCGACCGCTACCTGATGCTTGAGAAGAATCCAGACCTGGTCGTGGTCGATACCAACGTGGTCGCGGCGGCCCCGCTGCGTATGACGGTCGCTGGTATGGGCGATGCGCTGGCAACGTATTTCGAGGCGCGTTCGTGCGCCGCGGCGCACGGCGCCAACGAGCACGGTGGCGCGCCGGGACACTTGGCCTTGGTTGCGGCTCGTGCCTGCTATGACACACTCATGGAGTGCGGCGTCGCTGCCAAGCGCGATCTCAAAAAGGGCCGTACATCGCCAGCGGTTGAGCGCCTGATCGAGTGCAATATTCTGCTCTCGGGTGTTGGCTTTGAGAGTGGTGGCCTAGCGCTTGCCCATGCCATAGCCAACGGCCTGACGATTCTGCCCGAGTGCAAGGCCATGCATGGTGAGGCCGTGGCATTTGGCCTGGTGGTGCAGCTGCGCCTGGAGCGTGCGCCCGAGCTTGATCAGGTGCTCGAGTTTTGCCAGCGCGTTGGTCTACCGACGACGCTCGCGGAGCTGGGACTTGGCGAGATTTCCGATACCGACCTGATGAGCGTTGCGGATGCGGTCTTTAGAAACGAGCGCAATATGGCCAACGAGCAGGCCAAGGTGACCAAACAGAAGCTCGTGCAGCTCATGTGCGAGGCATAGCTTGGCGCTTGATCGACCTTGTGCAATCGGGGCGGCGATAAGCCATGGGCTATTTGCCGCAAAGATGCGCCGCGTGTAATTTACCCGAGGCGTGGGCCGATGGCGTATCATTATCTCTTGCTTGTTTGCACTGCTCAGGGAGGGGCCGCGCATGGCGCAGGAACACGATCTGTTTGATGACATTATCGAGATCAGCAAGGGTTTCGACTTTCTAAAAAACCCGCTTGGCGGTGTGACCGATGCGCTCGATCCGTCGGCGCCGCAGTGGAATCCTGCCGACTACAAGGAGCGTCCGCGTGGCAACACCATTCCGTGCCTGACCTGCAAAAACGAAAAGAGCAGCTGTACCGCGTGCATGGACGTTTGCCCGGTCGACGCTATCGAGGTCGAGGAAGACGCCATCGAGATCCTCGATTCCTGTCGCAAGTGCGGCCTGTGCGCTGCCGCCTGCCCGACTGAGGCGATTATTTCGCCGCGCCTGGCGCCCAAAAACCTGTATGACGACATTGTCTCGGCAGCTACGAGTCACGAGACCGCCTACGTTACCTGCACGCGTGCCCTTAAGCGCATGCCGCGCGAGAACGAGGTCGTCGTTGCCTGCGTGGGCGATATTACGGCCGAGACCTGGTTCTCGGTGCTGGCCGACTATCCCAACGTGAGCGTGTACCTGCCGCTGGGCGTGTGCGATAAGTGCCGCAACACCGGTGGCGAGGATATTCTGGGCGAGGCCATCGCCACTGCCGAGGAGTGGGCCGGTACGGGCATGGGCCTGGAGGTCGACCCCAAGAGCCTCAAATGTCATAAGCGCCGCGAGTACGAGCGCAAGGAGTACATGGATAAGATTGCCCGCACCACGGGCCTTACCGTGACCAAGCTCAACCCGGCGACGGCGGCGCTGGCCTCGGTGACGCAGAAGCTCAAGGCCCATCGCCATCAGATTACCCAGCTGGAGCGCACGCTCAATACCATGTGCGGCACCACGACGACCAAGCGTCGCCGTTCACTCACGCACGGGCGCCAACTGGTGCTCTCGACGTTGCAAAACCACCCCGAGCTTGCCCAGAACATGCAGGTGAGCACGCCGGAATGCGATTTTGACAAGTGCACGTCGTGTGGCGAGTGCGTCAACGTGTGCCCCACGTTTGCCTGCGATTTGGTGGGAAGCGGCCGCTTTGCGCTGGAGTCCACGTATTGCTTGGGCTGCGGTGCCTGCGTCAAGGTGTGCCCCGAGCATGCGCTCAAGTTGGTTGAGCACGACGCGTCCAATCTGGTCGTCGTCGATCCCGAAGCCGAGGAAAAGGCCGCCCAGAAGGCGAAGGCCCACGAAGAAGCCCAGAAGGTCAAGGCCGAGGCAAAGGCCAAGCTCGATAAGATGCTCGATCAGGTGGAGAAGCTCGCGGACTAGTCGGCGACCTCTATCTCTGCTTCATTCGTGCCGCCGCGGTGTCCGGGTTCGCCCGGATGCTGCGGCGGCGCTATACTTATGCAGTTTGAAATACTTGTACCAAAAGGAGCTGTCGTGTCCCTTTCCATCGGTATCGTGGGCCTGCCCAACGTGGGCAAGTCGACGCTGTTCACCGCGCTTACCAAAAAGACCGGTCTTGCCGCCAACTACCCGTTTGCCACGATCGACCCCAACGTGGGTATCGTCGACGTGCCCGATAGCCGCCTGCAAAAGCTCGCCGACATCGTCAACCCGGGCCGCATTGTGCCGGCGACGGTCGAGTTCGTCGACATCGCGGGTCTGGTGAAGGGCGCTAACGAGGGCGAGGGTCTGGGCAACCAGTTCTTGGCAAACATCCGCGAGACCGATGCCATCTGCGAGGTCGTGCGCTACTTTAAGGACCCCAACGTCATGCGTGAGGTGGGCCGCACGGGCGAGTTCGTCGATCCTGCCGGCGATGCCGACACCATCATGACCGAGCTCATCCTGGCCGACATGGCCACGCTCGAGAAGCAGCTGCCCAAGCTCGAGAAGGAGGCCAAGCGCGACAAGGAACTCATGCCCAAGTTCGAGGTCGCTAAGCGCCTGCTTGCCTGGCTCAACGAAGGCAAGCGCGCCGCATCCATGGAGATGACCGACGAGGAGCGTGCCGCCGCCAAGGGCCTGTTCCTGCTCACCATGAAGCCCATCCTGTATGTGGCCAACGTAGACGAGGACATGCTCAACGAGGACCTGGCGCCCATCGATGGCGTCAAGCCGCTGCCGATCTGCGCCAAGATCGAGGCCGAGCTTTCCGAGCTCGATCCCGAGGACGCCGCCGACTACCTGGAAAGCCTGGGCCTGGAGCAGCCCGGCCTGGACGTGCTCGCTCAGGCTGCCTACAAGCTGCTCGGCCTGCAGTCGTTCTTTACGGCCGGCGAGATGGAGGTCAAGGCCTGGACGGTGCGTCAGGGCGCGACCGCCCCGCAGGCTGCCGGCGTCATCCACACCGACTTTGAGCGCGGCTTTATTAAGGCCGAGGTCATTGGCTACGACGACTACATCGAGCTCGGCGGCGAGCAGGGCGCCAAGGCCGCCGGCAAGCTGCGTATTGAGGGCAAGGACTATGTCATGGCCGATGGCGACGTCGTGCACTTCCGCTTTAACGTGTAAGGACGACGCGCATGTTCAAATACGGCAAAAAAGCTGGCTACATGGGTATCGCGCTGCTCGTGCTTGCGGTGATTCCGCTGGTGGTCGCAGCGTGTGTTATCCCCAACATTGGCCCCGAGGTGGCAACGAAGTTTAACGCCGCCGGCGAGGTGACGCGCTGGGGCAAGAGCTACGAGTTACTGGCGCTGCCGGTGCTCAACCTGCTGCTGAGCGTGGCGACGTACTTTACGGCAGGACGTCAGGCTAAAAACAATGATGACTCCGCCGCCATGGCGCGCATCGTGTGCGAGCGCTACCTGCGAAACGGCTGCATCACGGGTGTGTTCCTCAACGTGATTAACGTTTACTTTATGTACTCGGCTATTACCGGAACAGGCTTTGGCTTTGGTTTCTAGCTTGTCCTTTTAGGCAACGAGCCTGCACGCATATTCAATGGCTGCTGCGAGGCCGCCGCTCGATCGTGGTTTAAAGACCATATCGGCGGCGGCCTCGTTTTCGTATCCGGAACCGCGGAGGGCGAGTGCGATACCGGCTTCTAAAAGGAGCGGCAGGCCGCGTTGGCTGGTTGCGATTACGGCAGCCTGATTGAGCGAGCGGCTGTGCGCTTGGCATTGGATGGCAAGTTCGCCTTGCGCCGGGCAAGGGACCAGAACGGCGGCGACGCGACTTGATAGCAATGCAAATGCTGTGCGCTCATCGGGCGAAAGACATTCTGCTTCAACGACGACGAGCTTGGGCGGTGCGCTGTTTGTGCGAAGCGTGGCTCGGTACGTGCGGACCGAAGAACCCGACATAGAAAACTCCTGTGTATTCGGCAAAACGTAAACTATAGTTTACGTTTATGTTCGGCTCCATTTCAAACTCGTCTGCATGGACGAACGTGCTAAACAGATTCTTGGCAGGCGGGTCGAAGAGACACGCAGGGACCTTGGTATCTCCAAGGTTGATTTTTGTGTGGCGACAGGAATCAGCCGACCCTACCTCGACCGAATCGAAGATGGGACGGCAAATTTCACGCTCAAGGTTCTATTTAAGATCGCGCCCGCACTCGGCATGACGGTGTCAGAGCTTCTCGAGGGGATCGAATAGGGGATACCCGTCGACAACTGAATTACGCCATCGGGATACGGTCGTGGTTGACTTGGCTGTAGAACAGGCGTTGAATCTCTGCCGCATCACGTGACTGGCCGAGTGCCCACATGGTTTTGGCCACGAGCGTCTCGGTTGTCATATCGTCGCCGCGTAGAATGCCCGGATGGTCGGCGTAGGCACGGCCGACCTCATAAACACCCAAATCGAGGCCCTCCTCGGGGACCTGTGTGGTCATAACGACGGTGCGACCCGAATTGACCCAGCGGAAAATTGCCTCTTGGAATGACTCGCCGGACTCGCCAAACTCGGGGATACCGCCAATGCCAAAGGTCTCCAGAATCACGGCGTCGTAGCTATCGGCAAGGGCGTCAAGGATACCCGGGTTTACGCCGGGCGTCAGCTTAAGGACAAACACGCGCGGGTCGATGCTATCGTAGAAACGCACCGGGTTTTCGCCCTGATGCGTGCCGTGAAGCCCGTTGCGCACGATGCGGTCGTTGCGGATGTAGGCAATGGGCGGATAGTTGACGCTAATGAACGCGTTAAAGCTCATGGTGCGCTGCTTGCGGGCGCGCGTACCGGCAATGGCGACGCCGCCAAACACGATAGAGACGTCGTGCGAATGCTCATCGAGCGCATAGAGCAGGCTCTGGTACAGATTGAGTTTGGCGTCAGTAAAAGGGTTGCCCATGGGCTTTTGCGAGCCGGTGAGTACGATGGGCTTGGGACTGTCCTGAATCAGATAGGAAAGCGCTGCCGCGGTGTAGCTCATGGTGTCGGTGCCGTGCAGAATCACGAAGCCGTCGTGGTCGGCATAACCCTCGACGATGACGTCGCGGATACGCATCCAGTCACTCGGGCGCATGTTGGTGCTGTCGATGTTCATGGGCTGCACGACGTCGAGCTCGCAGAGGCCCGAGATCTCGGGGACGCTCTGGGCGAGCTCCTCACCGGTCAGGGCGGGGGAGAGGCCGTTGCCGTCCTCGGTCGATGCGATGGTGCCGCCCGTGGCGATGAGAAGGATGCGCTTCATGCTGGTATTCCTATCGTATTTGCCGCCACAGAGGCGGGGTCGTTCGGCAGTATTGTGGCACAGGGCGTCCAATGTTCAAACGTATTACATCATCTGTAACGTTTGGTAATACTTCAATTGTCGTCAAATAGGGGCCCAGGTCGTGCGTTTGCCGTGCGCTGATGGCTGCGAGGGACGAGAAACCCCATATAACGTGTACACTATGGGAGTTATTTTCGTTCATTCACGCGGGTGGGCACCGGCTCCCCGCCAACAAGAGGGGGAAACCATGGATCAAAAGGCTTCCGCAAAGGTCCTCGTACTCGACTTTGGTGCGCAGTACGGTCAGCTCATTGCCCGTCGTGTCCGCGACCTCAACGTGTATTCCGAGATTGTTCCCTGCGACATCTCGGCCGATGAGATTCGCGAGATGAACGCCTCTGCGCTCATCCTTTCCGGCGGCCCGGCCTCCGTGTATGCCGAGGACGCTCCGTCCATCGACCCCGCTATCTTTGACCTGGGTCTTCCCGTCCTGGGCTTCTGCTACGGCCATCAGATCACGGCCGTGACGCTCGGCGGCAAGGTCGGCCACTCCGAGGTGGGCGAGTATGGTCGCGCTACCATCACGCGCACGGCCGGCGCCAAGCTCTTTAACTCCACGCCCATGGAGCAGACCGTGTGGATGAGCCATCGCGACGCCGTTTCCGAGGTGCCCGAGGGCTTTACCGTTACCGCCAGCACCGACGTGTGCCCGGTTGCCGCCATGGAGTGCCCCGAGCGCAAGATCTTCACCACGCAGTTCCATCCCGAGGTCAAGCATTCCGAGTACGGTCAGCAGCTGCTGAGCAACTTCCTGTTTGAGATCTGCGGCCTGGAGCCCAACTGGAGCATGGACAACCTGGTCGAGACCATGACGGCCGAGTTCCGCGAGAAGGTCGGCGACGACCGCGTGATTCTGGCCCTGTCCGGTGGCGTCGACTCCTCCGTCGTGGCTGCGCTGGGCGCCCGCGCCGTGGGCAAGCAGATGACCTGCGTGTTCATCAACCACGGCCTGCTGCGCAAGGGCGAGCCCGAGCAGGTGGAGGAGGTCTTCACCAAGCAGTTCGACGTCGACTTTATTCACGTCCACGCCGAGGACCGTTATGCCGAGCTTCTGGCCGGCGTGACCGAGCCCGAGGAGAAGCGCCGCATCATCGGTACGCAGTTCTGGAAAGAGTTCTTCGCCGTGGCGCAGCAGCTCGAGACCGATGGCAAGCCGGTCAAGTACCTGGCTCAGGGCACCATCTACCCCGACATCATCGAGTCTGGCGCTCGCAAGACGGGCGGCAAGACGGCCACCATCAAGAGCCATCACAACCTGATCCCGTTCCCCGAGGGCGTGCACTTCGACCTCATCGAGCCGCTCGACCACTTCTTTAAGGACGAGGTCCGTGCGCTTGGTCTGGCGCTCGGCCTGCCGGGTCACATCGTGTTCCGTCAGCCCTTCCCGGGCCCGGGTCTGGCCATCCGCATCATCGGTGCGGTCGACAAGGAGAAGCTCGAGATCCTCAAGAACGCCGACGCTATCGTTCGCGAGGAGCTCGATGCCTACAACCAGCGTCTGTTTGAGCAGACCGGCGAGCGCAACTCCGAGCACAGCTGCTGGCAGTATTTCGCGGTCCTGCCCGACATCAAGTCCGTCGGCGTCATGGGCGACGAGCGCACCTACCAGCGCCCGATCATCCTGCGCGCCGTCGAGTCCAGCGATGCCATGACCGCCGACTGGGCCAAGCTGCCCTACGACGTCCTGGCCCGCATCTCCGGCCGCATCGTGGCCGAGGTTCCCGGTGCCAACCGCGTGTGCTACGACATCACGTCCAAGCCGCCCGCGACCATCGAGTGGGAGTAGTTGATATCTAGCGTTTCCGAGCCCCTGACCTGCACAAACAGGTCAGGGGCTTTTCGTTTGGCAACCGCTGGACAACCTTTATGGTTTCGCGCCCCGTGAACAGGGGACGTAGCACTGTTCACGTCTGGGCCCATGTCGGCACCGATCAATGCCCGCGCTGCTTCTGCTTGCGCTTCAGCTTCCGCTGCTCGAAGCACGTCGCCCGGAGTTCCTCGCCGGAGGAAAGATGGCCGTTCCCTATGAGGCTACGGAACCACCTATATCCGCTTGCTGCGGGCTTGCTTGAGCCAGTTCCTCTTGAAAGAGCCTATACCTCCGAAGAACTTGTTGTACGTCTCACCGTTCTCCTTGGCTTCGTACTTGACCAAGGCAAGTTCGATAGTGCAGAGGTAATCCGCCACTTGCTCGAGGCGGTAGTCGGTCATCGAGGTCTTGCGGCGTCGGACGACCCCTTTTGAGAGGACCTTGCCCACCGAGCGGTCTCGCCCACGGAACAGAAGGAGCGCATCCTCGCGACCTTCGGCGACCTGTGCTGCGAGATGGAGGGCTGCACCATCGCGCAGGGCCCTTTCCAAAGCGAAGTGTCGAGCCGAAGTGTTGAGCGTCGGCCCTGAATG
>CAUCQW010000009.1 GCA_958445065.1 uncultured Collinsella sp. | reverse complement strand
GGGTCAGCCCGTGGGAGGCCAGGGCGCCGCTGACCGGTGGACGGCACCGAGCCGTCATCGAACTTGGAAGGGGGAGGTCTCGCGGCCTCCCCCTTTTTGCGTTATATACATGTTGTGCTTTGGGACCTAGCTTCCCCGTATGCGCTCTTACTGTTTGGCTGTTTTTTGAGTCCATCTAGTTTATTTGAGCGATAATTACTCGCATTGGCGTTAGGGAGGGCTTGATGTTTACCGTATTTGTCTTGGGCAATATTGCTTCGGGTAAGTCGACTGCCTGCCGCTATTTCGAATCTCGTGGCGCTATGCTTATCGATCTGGATGAGCTTGCAAAATCGCTGTATGTGCCGGGCTCTGATATCGTCAATGCTCTCGCGGATGAATTCGGTTGGGACATTTTGGATGAGGAAGGCGGCATTCGCCGCAGTATCCTCGCTTCTCGAGCTTTCGCTTCTCCTGATTCGGTCGCACGGCTCAATGGCATCGTGCATCCCGTTCTGATTGAACAGCTTTCGCTTAGGATTCTCGATCCGGTTTGTTGTACGGTTTCATCTCCCCGTTATCCCTTTGCGGTGGTCGAGGTTTCAGCTCCGACTGGTTTTGAGGATGCATTTGGCTTGGCTGATGAAATTCTGGTCATTAGCGCCCCTTTGTCAGTTCGTCGCGAGCGCGCTATTCAACGTGGCATGGAGCCATCTGATTTCGATGCCCGTTCTGCTTGCCAGCCCGATGAGTCTGCGCTGTGCAATCTCGCTACAACGGTGATTGATAATTCGGCAGCCGATAATTCGCTCTTTGAGCAGCTTGACTCATGGCTTGCATGCCACGGGTTTATAGATACTCCGGATAAGGAGGAGGCCGATGCCTAAGGCACGTTTCTTTACGTGGTATCGCGTGGCGCCACTTGCCGTTGTGTTCGTCTTCGGCCTTATTTCGCTCGTCTACTCGTGTGCTCCTGCCGCTTTCTTTAAGCCGCTGTATCCGATTGACTACGAGGCGTATGTAAAGCAATCCAGTATTTCGCATAATCTGGATCCGTATCTGGTGTGCGCTGTCATTAAGTCGGAATCGAATTGGGATCCCGAGGCCGAGTCGAATCAGGGTGCTCAGGGATTGATGCAGCTGATGCCCGAGACTGCCCAGGACATGATCGCCAAGGGCCTTGTCGACGGAGGGGAGTATTCGGTCGACAATCTTAACGATCCGGCTACGAATATCGAGTTTGGCTGCGCATACCTCTCGTATCTTCTCGCCTATTTCAACGGGTCGACGGATAGTGCCATCGCCGCCTATAACGCCGGTATGGGCAATGTCGACGGATGGGCGCAGCAGAACACGTCACTCCATAATGCGATTACCTTCCCTGAAACTCAGGCTTATCTGATTCGCGTCAATAATGCCTGGGTTCGATATAAGACTCTCTATCCCGATCGGTTCGTATAGGACTAAGCCCACCGCCTGCGTATACTGCAGATGTACGAGTTAGGAGTATCCATGGCGGAATTTGAAGTAGAACGCGTTGGTGGTGAACTTAAGCGCTTTGGCGTTGAGGGCGCTGATGTGCCGTTTAAGGTCGTGTCTCCATACGAGCCCGCTGGTTCCCAGCCTAAGGCCATTGAGTCACTTGTGCGGGGCGTGAGGGACGGAGACCGCTATCAGGTTTTGCTGGGTGTGACTGGTTCGGGCAAGACCTTCACGATGGCAAAGACTATTGAGGCCCTGGGAAAGCCGACGCTGGTCATGGCCCCCAATAAAACGCTCGCTGCTCAGCTTGCGAGCGAGCTCAAAGAGTTCTTTCCCAACAACGCTGTGGTCTACTTCGTCTCGTACTACGACTACTATCAGCCCGAGGCGTATGTGCCGCAAAGCGATACATATATCGAGAAAGACTCCTCGATTAACGAAGAGGTCGAGATGCTGCGCCATCAGGCGACCGCGTCACTGCTCTCTCGACGTGATGTGATCGTTGTCGCATCGGTCTCGTGTATCTATGGCATTGGCTCTCCTGAGGACTATGCGGGTCTGGCTCCAAACGTCGACAAGAAGGTGCCGCTCGAGCGCGATGACTTTATCCATGCACTTATCGACATTCAATATGATCGCAATGACTATGACCTGGCACGTGGCACGTTCCGCGTGCGCGGCGATGTTGTCGACGTGTATCCGCCTTATGCCGAGCATCCGTTGCGGTTTGAGTTCTTTGGCGACGAGGTCGAGCTGATTGCCGAGATCGATGAGGTCACCGGTGAGATGCTTCGTGAGTACGAGGCCATTCCCGTATGGCCGGCATCGCACTACGTGACCGAGAAGCCGAAGGTCAAGGCGGCTCTGAAATCGATCAGCGAAGAGTGCGAGAAGCGCGTGGCGGAGCTCAAGGCGACCGACAAGTTGCTCGAGGCGCAGCGTCTGCAGCAGCGTACCGATTATGATCTTGAGATGCTCGAGACGATGGGCTTTTGCAACGGCATCGAGAACTACTCGCGTCATCTGGACGGTCGCAAGCCGGGTGAGCCGCCGTTTACCCTAATCGATTACTTTCCCAAGGATATGCTCTGCATCATCGATGAGAGCCATGTGACGGTGCCGCAGATTCGCGGCATGCACGAAGGTGACCGCTCGCGTAAGGTGACGCTGGTGGAACACGGTTTTCGCCTGCCCTCGGCGCTCGATAACCGCCCGCTTCGTTTCGATGAGTTTGAGGCAAGGATCCCCCAGTTTATCTATGTTTCGGCCACGCCGGGCGACTACGAGCTGCGGGTGAGCCAAAACGACGTGGAGCAGATTATTCGTCCGACCGGCCTGCTCGACCCCAAGATTGACGTGCGTCCAGTTCGCGGTCAGATTGACGATCTTGAGGACGAGATTCGCGAGCGCGTTGCCCGCAAGGAGCGCGTGCTGGTGACCACGTTGACCAAACGCATGGCCGAGGACCTGACCGACCATCTGCTCGACGCGGGCATTAAGGTCAATTACATGCACTCTGATACGGCGACAATGGACCGTGTCGAGATCCTGCGAACGCTGCGCGAGGGCAAGATCGATGTTCTCGTTGGCATCAACCTGCTTCGCGAGGGCTTGGATCTTCCCGAGGTCTCACTGGTGGCAATTCTCGATGCCGATAAGGAAGGCTTCTTGCGCAACCGCCGTTCGCTGATTCAGACGATTGGCCGTGCGGCCCGTAACGCCGATGGCGAAGTCATCATGTATGCAGACGTTGTGACCGATTCGATGAAAGAGGCCATCGAGGAGACGCAGCGCCGTCGCGAGATTCAGATGGCATATAACGAAGAACATGGCATTGTGCCCAAGACGGTGCGCAAGGCCATCAACGACATCTCAAGTTTTATTGCCGAGGCCGAAAAAACTGTGGGCTCCAAGGGTCGCTCGAAGGGCGACTCTCTTGGCCATGGCGCATTCTATACGCCCGATGAGTCGGGCGAGGGCGGTGTGCCAGAAACGGTGGCGCCCGAGCAGACACTTGCGGAGCAGTTGGAAGAACTGCCGCATGACGAGCTTGTGCGGATCGTCGAAACCATGGAAGAGGATATGCGTAACGCTTCTGCCGCCATGGACTTTGAGGAGGCGGCGCGCCTGCGCGATGCTGTCGTTCAGATTCGGGCGATGCTCGAGGGTGCGTCTGAGGACGAGACGATCGAGCGCTTACGTTCGCAGGCCCGCAAGGGTTCCACGTTCGCATCGGGCAGAAAACGCCAGGGTGCACGGTTTAAGAAATAGCGAACAGGCCCCGAGTTCCCTGTCGAGCTCGGGGCCTATGTCTTTTGCGCGCTGGAATTCGTGCGTTAGAGGTCTGCGATCAGGGCTTCAGCACAACGGATGCCGTCGGTGGCCGCGCTCATGATGCCGCCGGCATATCCAGCTCCCTCACCACAAGGGTAGAGGCCCGGGGTCGACACGGCATGGCACGTTCGGTCTCGGGTGACAGTGACCGGTGAGCTCGAACGAGTCTCCACGCCGGTAAGAACGGCATCGGGACGGTCGTAGCCTCGTAGCTTTTTTCCGAGTAGGGGAAGTCCCAGGCGGAGCGACTCGACGATATGCTGCGGTAGGGCTTCGTCAATTGCCGTCCAGGTCACACCGAGCGGATAGGTGGGCTTTACCTTTCCGGGCGCCTTGCTGGCGCGTCCTGCGAGGAAATCTCCGACGAGTTGTGCCGGTGCGTTCCAGTTGGAACCGCCCAGGCGATAGGCGGCCGCCTCGCAGGCACGCTGGAGCTCGATGCCGGCGAGCGGGTCATCGTTGGGAAGGTCCTCAGGCGTGACGTTAACGAGCAGGGCGGCATTTGCGTTGCGTCCGTCGCGGGCATTGAGACTGGCCCCGTTGACGCACAGATGGCACGGTTCTGAAGAGGCGGCAACAACCTGTCCGCCGGGGCACATGCAAAACGAGAACACGCTGCGGCCGTTGGGGAGATGGGCGACGAGCTTGTAGGGGGCTGCCCCGAGCGCTGGATGTCCCGCCGAGGCTCCATATTGGGCTCTGTCGATGTCGCGTTGCGGATGCTCGATGCGAACGCCCATGGCAAAGGTCTTTTGTGCGAGGGCCACGTTGTGGTCCTTAAGGAGCTCAAAAATATCGCGAGCAGAATGCCCGCAGGCGAGGATGAGGTGCTTTGTCTCGATTGGCTCGTAAGCGGCGTCTTGGGACGATTGGACATCAATACCGGTGATGGCGCCAGACGCGTCGATGTGAATGTCGACGAGCTTTGTTCGATAACGGACGATACCTCCGAGCTGCTCGATGCGCTGGGATATAGCGGTGACAACCGTGGGAAGGATGTCGGAGCCAATGTGCGGCTTGGCATCCCACAGAATATCGCGGGGCGCACCCGCCTCGACGAAGGTTTCGAGGATAAGGCGATGGGCGGGATTTTTTGTTCCCGTATTGAGCTTGCCGTCCGAGAAGGTCCCCGCGCCGCCCAGACCAAACTGGATATTACTCTCGGGGTCGAGGATGCGCTCCTTTAGAAAGAGGTCGATCGCATGCGAGCGGCGAAATGCCGGGTCGCCGCGCTCGATGAGCAAGGGCTTAAGACCTGCTTTGGCGAGCGTTAGCGCGGCGAAAAGGCCAGCGCATCCGGCGCCGACAACGACAGGGCGTTCTTGAGGTGCGTCGGAGACGGGGGTGGGGAATGAAGACCCATCGTCTTTTATCGCGCGTACGCGCGAGCGGTCACGCTCGGAAACGCTGTCGACCGCTTCTCGCTCGAGGTGGGGACTGGTCAGCTCAACACGAAAGCTCAGGATAAAATGGACGTCTCGTTTTTTGCGAGCGTCGATTGACTTGCGGTGGAGCTCGATGGACTTGATCTCGGAGTCTTTGCAACGTAGGACGCGCTTGGCGACTCGCTTGCCAACAATGAGGCAGGCATTTTCATCGCCGGCTTCATCGAGCGACGCGTTGACTTGGGTGATTTCAATCATCGAGGTCTCCTTAGAGGCAAGAAAGAGGCCGTCCGGTATCCCAGACGGCCCGAATGCGTTTTTGATTATAGACTGCGCGGCTACAGGCTGCTTGCAGCGCGAATGCCCGAGAGCCATGCCCACGCAAGGTTAAAGCCTCCGCAATCGGCGTCGATGTCGAGCGCTTCGCCGCAGACGTAAAGCGGGGTGTCGACAACGCTGCGCGCGCGTAGACTGGGTGTTGAGATGCTCTCGACAGATACGCCACCACGCGTGACCTGCGCCGAGCGCTCCTCGGCGGTTCCTTCGACGAGCAACTTAAAATGCTTGAGGATCGAGACCAGGTGGATGACATCGTTGGAGCCTGGATGGCACTGCTCGAACGCTGTGCAGACGACGCGGGAGAGTTGCGGGGCGAGTATGCCGTCGAGCCAACGGGGATCGCGGGGCGAAAAGCCGCCGAGCAGCTTAACGCGCCGGTTAAGCATATCGAGCAACTCGTCTTTAGAGAGGTCGGGGAAAACGTCGAGCAGGATCGTATCGCCGCGCTGGATACGACGGGAGAGGTTGAAGACAGCGACGCCCGAGATACCGAAGGTTCGAAACAGGACTTCACCGTCTTCGTGCCAGAGCTCATTATGATTGCGGGCGAGCGTCAAGCGGGCGCGGACGCGCAGGCCGTCCAACGTCTTGAGTGCCGCCCGATCGCCGACGACCGTTGCCGATACGGGGCAGAGGATGGGGCGCAGCGAAGTGAGGGGGAGGCTAAACGTATCGGCGATACCGGTGGGGTTGCCACCCGTGGCGATAATTACGGCATGTGCCTCCAGGGCCTCGTTCTTGCGAGGGACATCGGCGAGCGCTTTCCGAAGCGAGCGGAGCTCCGATTTTCGGTCGTCGTGCTTTTTTGCCTTGAGCGCCCGCGCTGGACGGTCTATTTGGAGTGTCCAGCCTTCGGAAGCTTTGTGCGCCGAGGCAACGTTGGCTCCGCAGATTAAGGTAATACCTAGGCGGTCGCAAACGTTGAGAAGCGCGTCGCGCACCGATTCTGCGCGAAGGGAGCGCGGGTATAGCCGGCCTTCCTCGGAGGTTGTCATGATGCCCAGCGAGGAGAAGAAACCCATAAGCTCTTGTTCGGGTTGGGGGCCCATGACAGATTCGACGAATGCGGGGTGGTTATACCGCTGAGGATCAATCGATTCGTTGGAGAGGTTGCAGCGGCCGTTACCGGTCGCAAGGAGCTTTAGGCCGCAGGCGACATCGCGCTCAACGATGCAGACGCTTTTGCCAGCACGTGCGGCCGTAATGGCGGCGGCGAGGCCTGAAGCCCCGCCGCCGATTACCAGGACGTCATAGAAGGCGCTCGTGTTCACTTAGGCCTCGTCGGTCTCGTGCGGGGTAATAGCCTCGACGGCAGAGACTGCCTTGGGCAACATGCCATCGGGCAGCGCGGTCTCAACCTCGCCCTTATCGCAGGCCTCGGCGAGTGCCGGATTAATGGGAAGCGTGCCCAAGATGTCGAGGTTATAGCGCTCTGCGACCTCGGGGAGCTTGCTTTTGCCAAAGACCTCGATCTTCTTGCCGCAGTCGGGGCACTCGATATAGCTCATGTTCTCGACGATGCCCAGAATGGGGACGTTCATCTTCTCGGCCATGTTGACCGCCTTGGCGACGATCATCGAGACCAGATCCTGCGGGCTCGTGACGATGACGATGCCGTCGACGGGCAGCGACTGGAAGACGGTGAGCGCGACGTCGCCTGTTCCCGGAGGCATGTCGACCAGCAGGTAGTCGATGGGGCCCCACGAGGTCTCGCTCCAGAACTGCCTAATGGCGCCTGCGATGACCGGACCGCGCCAAAGGACGGGGTCGGTCTCGTTTTGGAGCAGCAGGTTGGAGCTCATGACCTTGACGCCGTGCTCGGAGATTTCGGGCAGCATAAGGTTGCCAAGGGCATGGACGTGGCGTCCGCTCATACCGAACATCTTGGGGATAGAGGGACCGGTAATGTCGGCATCGAGGACGCCGACCTTGTGGCCGTGACGGGCAAGCTCGGTGGCGATGGCACCGGTGACAAATGACTTGCCGACACCGCCCTTGCCGGAAAGCACGGCGATGACGCGCTTGACCTCGGACAGCGTGTTCTCCTCAAATTGCGACGGCGACGTTTGTCCGCCGGCGGCCTGTGCGTGTTCGCAACCCATGTATGACTCCTTTGTATATGCTGGGGCCGGGGCCCCGCGATGTGACACGAGCGTCATTGTACCCTCGTTTGCGAGCGGGAGTCATTTGCGATGCGTTTGGGCCGAGCGTGCTTGCAATACGATGGGCCCAAGCGAATGGGTGGGCTTACTGAACTTTGCTGGCGAACTCGAGGTATTGCATGCGCTGCAGCTTGTCGATCGTCGAGGCGTAGGGGCTGTCTTCCGATTCCAAGTCGTAGCGCAGCCCGTCGGCACCGAGATAGCCGGCGACATTGATGGTGGGCACATCTGACCTTGTCGCAAGTAGGGCCTTTTGGTAATTGGTGAGCGGGGCGCCGATCTTATTAAGGGTAATGGCTGCAATCTCGTTTGCCCCGACGGTGTCGTAGACGTTGAGCTCGGTATTGCCGGCGATCTCATAGTTAGCCCAGACGAGATATGTCGACTGATAGATACGGAAAGCGTGGCTTGCCGTATCTTCCTGAGGGTACAGCTCGTCGTTGAGAGTCGTCGCGGCGCTCGGCTGATGGTCGCCAAAAAAGACAAGAACAACCGGTCTGCCGATATTGCGGAGCTCGTTGATAAAGTACTCGAGGTCCCGGTCGGATGCGTTGATGCAGGTGAGATAGGTGTTGAGCGCGCTGTTGGCACCCTCACTGGCTCCCTCGACCCAATAGTTTGTCAGCTCTTCGGCGGGAACGGTGCCATAGTCGTAGCCGCCGTGATTTTGCATCGTGACGTCAAAGATGAACTGCGGGGCTTCGTCGGTTCTAAGCAGGTCGAGTATCTTGTCGTAGGTGGCGTAGTCGCATACGCCGGCATGGTAATAGGACGCACCTTCGAAATCGCCGATTGAAAGAAAGTTTCCAAAGCCAAGCTGCTGATAGATTTTATCTCGATGGTAGTTGACGGGGTTTTGCGGGTGCATAGCGGTAGTGGTATACCCAAGCTCTTTAAGGTCCTTTGCCAGGCTGTTGACGCCATTCATCTGATACAGCTGATAGGGAATTTTGCCTAATCCGACAAAGGCCGTTGTCGCTCCGGTCAAAAATTCGAATTCGGAGTTCGCCGTTCCGCCACCGGCGACCGAAGCGAGCATGGTGCCGCGAACAAGTGTGTCGGGAAGCGAGTTGTAGAATGCGGGGCCGGTGTACCCGGCCGCCTGGAGCTGCTCAAAGCACGAAAGGTCGCTAAAACTCTCGTTCATGACGGCAACAATCGTCGGCCTGATTTCATTGAACTGGGCAACGGCCGCCGCGCGCTGCTCGCTCGAGCCATATGTGCTGTCGTAGACGGCGGCGAGCTCCTGCTCGATGCTCTGCGCCTCATCGGGCGTATAGTCTTCGGGCTTCTCAATGGGCAACTCGTTGACCATTTCGGTGAACGAAGTAATAAACCCCTGAGACGCATACGTGGTGATGGGCTGCCAACGGTCAAATCCAAAATTCAGTGCCTGCTCCAAGTCGATGCTGGAAAAGCCCGAGAGCCCCACAACGGTCACTAGCAGAAAAGCGCAGAGGTTGGCGGCGATTGCGGGGAAGACATGGGTGGGCGTACGGAGCTTTCGCGGTCGGATAAGCGAAAGAAGCCCCAGGGAAATCTCCAGCATGGCTAGAGAGGTTACGATTGCGGCGGTAAAGGTAAACTCGTATCCCTCGCTCACTTCCATTGCGGTGCCAAGGGCCAAGATATCGCTTGGCAGGATGGCTTCGCCTTTAAACGTTATGACGAAGTGCTCGGCAATGCCAAGGATGCAACAGACGACGGGCACGAGGGCCATGACGCCTCCATGACGCTGTCCCAGCAAATAAAGGGAGAGCAGAACCGTCGCGAGCAGCCCGACGGAAAACCCGAATGAGTTGGCGGGAATGCGATAGAACGTTTCATTGCAGGCAATTTCGAGTGAAACGAACGAGAGCGCTGAAACAGCGGCGATGACAAGGATGTCACGGCAAATACAGGCAACTGTTCCCGTCGCAAGGTCGGTTTGGTCGATAAGTCCCGAAACCAAGGGCTCGACAAGAAGCATGACGGCGGCAGCACCGAGCGCCGAATAAGAAAGGACCCATAGGGAGCTGCCCTCATTTACGAGCAATTGATTCGTAACCCATGCAGCTACCACGCCGAGCGGGATGAGGAGCGTCGCGCACCAAAAGACGCGGGCAATGGGTGGCTTTTCGTTGCGTTTGATTGAAAAATACACGCGCACGATGACGGCGGCTACGATAAGGACGGCGATGAATATGGGCAGATTGGCCATGTCGCTCGAAGTGATTTCAAGGGGGATATCTTCGGTCATGGACGTTCCTCTGGTACAGCAAATTAAGTTCAGTATTAGATTACTGTAACCTTTCCACGGCATTTCGAGAAACAAAGCGCCCGATACGCAAAGCTAAAGGTCTGCGAATCTTGTATTACGAACATCTGTGCGCGTCGAGTGCGCTAAACTCATCGGCAGTATGATTCGATGCAATAGGAGGCAAGGAGCTTCCATGTCTGATTCTTCTATCGTTATTCGCGGCGCTCGTGAGCACAACCTCCGTGATATCGATGTTTCCATTCCGCGTGACCAACTCGTGGTCATTACCGGTCTTTCTGGCTCGGGCAAGAGTTCGCTGGCATTCGACACTATCTATGCCGAGGGCCAGCGTCGATACGTCGAGAGCCTTTCGAGTTATGCGCGCCAGTTCTTGGGCCAGATGGACAAACCCGACTTGGATTCAATCGACGGCCTTTCGCCGGCTGTCTCAATTGATCAAAAGACGACATCCAAGAACCCGCGCTCGACGGTTGGCACCGTAACCGAGATTTATGACTATCTGCGCCTGCTGTTCGCCCGTGTGGGCACCCCGCACTGTCCCGAATGCGGCCGTGTCATTGAGCGTCAGACGACCGACCAGGTTGCCGACAAGGTCTTGGCGGCGGGGGAGGGCCGCCGCGCGTTTGTGCTGGCACCGGTGGTACGCGGGCGAAAAGGCGAGTACACCAAACTGTTTGAGGACCTTCGCGCCGAGGGCTTTAGCCGCGTGCGTGTCGACGGCGAGGTTCGCTCGCTTGATGACCCTATCGATTTGGATAAGAAATTCAAGCACGATATCGAGGTCGTGGTCGACCGCATCGTGATTCGCGAGAACTCGCTGGGCCGTATTGCCGAGTCCGTTGAACAGGCGACTGCGCTGGCGCACGGCAATGTGAACGTATACTTGCTGCCCGACCGCGACGCTCCCGAGGGGACCGAAGGCGAGTTGCTGGAGTATTCGCTGGCGTTGGCGTGCCCGGAGCATGGGCACTCCATCGATGACCTGCAGCCGCGTGATTTCTCGTTCAACGCGCCCTATGGCGCGTGCCCAGAGTGCGATGGCCTGGGCTTTAAGAAGACGGTCGATGCCGAGGCCCTAATCGAAGACCCCTCGAAGTCGATCGCCGACGGGGTGTTTGGCAGCCTGTTTGGCAACTCTAACTACTATCCGCAGATTTTCGCTGCGGTCTGCAAACACTTTAAGGTGAGCGTCGATACGCCGTGGGAGGATCTGCCTCCGCGGGTGCGTCGCGCGTTTTTAGACGGCATGGGCGACCAGAAGATTTCGGTCGACTATCAAAAGCTCGATGGGCGCCGCAGCCAGTGGGACACCAAGTTCTCGGGCGTGCGCAATATCCTGTACGAGCGCTATACCGAGACGACGAATGAGAACACCAAGGCGCGCTTGGAGAAGTACATCCGCGAGGAGCCGTGCGCGAGTTGCCATGGCGCTCGTCTGCGCCCCGAGATGCTCGCCGTTACCGTAGGCGGTAAGTCCATTTACGAGGTCTGCTGCCTATCGTGCCGCGAGTCGCTCGAGTTTTTTGAGGGCTTGGAGCTTACCGAGCGCCAACAATTTATCGGCGGGCGCATCGTTAAGGAAATCCTGGAGCGCCTGCGCTTTCTGGTCGATGTCGGACTCGACTATCTGACCCTCGACCGTGCCTCGGCGACGCTTTCCGGAGGCGAGGCCCAGCGCATTCGCCTGGCAACGCAGATCGGCGCCGGTCTCATGGGTGTCCTGTACATTTTGGACGAGCCATCGATCGGCCTTCATCAGCGCGATAACGAGCGCCTGATCAAGACACTTGAGCGCCTGCGCGATATCGGCAATACCGTCATCGTCGTCGAGCATGATGAGGATACGATTCGTGCTGCCGACTATGTGATCGACATGGGCCCCGGCGCGGGCGTGAACGGCGGACACGTGGTCGCCGCGGGAACGCCTGCCGATATCATGGCATGCCCCGATTCGATGACGGGTGCCTACCTGACTGGCAAGCGAATGATTCGGGTTCCCGATAAGCGCCGAAAGCCCGGTCGCGGCTGCCTTAAGATCACGGGCGCCCGTGCCAACAACCTTAAAAACGTTACCGCCAAGATCGAGTTTGGTACGCTTACGGTCGTTACCGGCGTGTCGGGATCGGGCAAGAGCTCCCTGGTTACCGACACCATTGCGCCTGCGCTTACGAATGCCATTCACCGTTCGACGCGTCCTGTGGGCCCGTACAAAAAGCTCGAGGGTATCGAGTGCATCGATAAGGTGATCGACATCGACCAGTCGCCGATTGGCCGCACGCCGCGTTCCAACCCTGCTACGTACATTGGCCTGTGGGATGATCTTCGCGCGCTGTTTGCGAGTACGCCGGAGTCGAAGGCGCGCGGCTACTCGCCGGGACGTTTCTCCTTTAACGTGAGCGGCGGTCGCTGCGAAGCATGCAAGGGCGACGGACAAATTAAGATCGAGATGCACTTCCTTCCCGATATCTATGTCCCCTGTGAGGTCTGCGGCGGCAAACGCTATAACCGCGAGACGCTTGAGGTCACTTACCGTGGTAAGACCATCTCGGACGTGCTCGACATGAGCGTCACCGAGGCACTGGCCTTCTTTGGGAATATCCCGCAGATTAAGCGCAAGCTCCAGACGCTGTACGATGTAGGCTTGGGCTACGTGAGCCTGGGCCAGCCCGCCACGACGCTCTCGGGCGGCGAGGCGCAGCGTGTGAAGCTCGCCAAGGAGCTTCATCGACGCCAGACGGGCAAGACGTTCTATATTTTGGACGAGCCGACGACCGGCCTTCATTTTGAGGACGTCCGCCAGCTGCTCGATGTGCTGCAGCGCTTGGTCGATGCGGGCAACACGGTGCTGGTGATTGAACACAACCTTGATGTCATCAAGGTTGCCGACCGCCTGATCGATATGGGCCCCGAGGGCGGTAACGGCGGCGGAACCGTTGTGGTTTCGGGCACACCGGAGCAGGTTGCGGACTGTCCGCAGAGTTATACGGGCAAGTTTTTGGCGCCGTTGCTCAGGCGTGACCGGGAGCGTCAGGCTCAACTTGATGCTCAATAAATAGGCGATTCAGTTTATGGGCGCCATCGACTCCTTGTGATTCGATGGCGCTTGCTGTGTCGAAGTGACGTATGCAGCCGAATTGGACATATACTTAATTCTTGCGTCCGAATGCGAGGGAAAGGATATGCCATGGCAAAGGCTGTAAAGACGCCAAAAACCAATGCGATGCGCGAGCTGGAAAGCGCCGGCATTTCCTATGTTCTACATACGTACGAAGACGATGGTGATGAGTCGGCGGGCCTGGGGGTCGCGATTTCGGAGCAGCTTGGCGAGGAGCCCGGTCAAGGATTTAAGACCTTGGTCTGCGTGACGCCGTCCAACGACCAAGTCGTGTGCTGCATCCCTGTTGCCGACGAGCTCGATCTAAAGTCCGCCGCGCGTGCCGCGGGGGAGAAGTCCTTGGCCATGATGCATGTGAAGGATTTGCTTGCGGCGACTGGCTACGTTCGCGGCGGCTGCAGTCCGGTCGGTATGAAAAAACGCTACCGGACGCTCATTGATGAGACATGTGTCCTTTGGGATACCATTTTTATTTCGGGAGGCAAGCGTGGTTATCAGCTCGAGCTTGCACCTGATGATTTAATTGCATTTTGCGGGGCGACAGTTGCCGCGATTACGAGAGAGGACTGAGCGATGCCGCAGGAAGAATTGAAGCGCGGAGCTCATTTTGCAGAAGAATCTGCGCCTCAGACACCCTCATCCGAAGCTTCTTCGTCGCGAGATGACACTGACGACATGGGTTCGTCGGACTACTCCACGGTTGGTCGTTCCGCCGGGCTTATGACCATCCTGACCATCGTGTCTCGCGTCACCGGTTTTATCCGCACGTGGGCAATGGCGGCCGCTATCGGCATGTCGCTACTCTCGTCCTCCTATCAGGTCGCCAACAACCTGCCAAATATGCTCTACGAACTCGTGATGGGCGGCATGCTCGTGACGGCGTTTTTGCCCGTGTACATGGGCGTGAGGCGTGAGCAGGGTCGCGAGGCCTCGAACGAGTACGTGGGCAACCTGCTTGGCATTCTGCTTTTGGTGCTGGGTGGCATTTCGTTGTTGGGGACCGTGTTCGCCCCGGGCTTTATCTGGACGCAATCGTTCCTTTCGGGTGACGGCGGCAGCATGGATACCGCTGCGTTCATGTTCCGTTTCTTTGCCATCCAGATTCTGTTTTATGGTTTGGGCTCGGTGTTTTCGGGCGTTCTCAACGCGCACCGCGACTACTTCTGGTCGACGTTTGCCCCGGTCCTCAACAATGTGATCGTCATTGCGAGCTTTATGGGTTTTGCGCCCGTGTCCGCACAGTTTGGCGAACGTGCCGGCATCATCTTGATTGCGGCCGGTACGACCCTCGGTGTTTTTGTTCAGATGGCATGTCAGATCCCCGCGCTTGGCAAGCACGGCGTGCATCCCCATATCCATATCGACTTTAAGGACCCCGCACTGCGCCAGACGATTGCGCTCGGTATCCCGACGCTGCTCGCCACGGTGTGCATGTTTGTCTCGACTTCTATCACCAACGCTGCCGCGCTGGTGGTCCAGCCCGAGACTGGTCCTTCCGTCATCGCCTATGCACGCCTGTGGTACACGCTGCCCTACGCGCTGATTGCCGCCTCGCTTTCGACGGCGCTCTATACCGAGCTCTCTCACGACGCACAGGAGAAGGATTACGACAGCGTCCGCACGGGCATTTCGCGTGGCGTCGCCCAGATGCTGTTCTTCCTGATTCCGTTCGCGCTGTACCTGATTGTCTTCGCGCGTCCGCTCAACATGATTTACTGTGCAGGCAAGTTTGATGAGTCCGGCGTGGCGCTGGTGTCCGAGTTCCTTGTCTACCTGGCGTTCTCGCTGCCGCTCTACGGCGTGGTCGTGTTGATGCAGAAGAGCTTCTCTGCCTTGCTCGACATGAAGCCCTATAGCCGCTATTGCCTGTATTCCGCCATCGGCCAGGCCGGCTCGGTTCTGGTGTTTGGCGTTGTGCTGGGCTTCGGTATGCCGGCAATCGCGCTTTCGTATGTCGTCGACTACGTGATCTTGGTCGGCTGTTCGCTGTGGTGGCTGCGTCGTCGCCTGCGTGGTCTTCAGGTCAAATCCATCCTGCATGGCGGTTTCTTTGGCCTTTTGCTCGGTGGCCTGGGTGCTGCCGCAGGCGCCGGCGTCATGTGGGCGCTTGAACACTTTGTCGGGGCACTTGGCGGCTCGATTCTGATTACTCTTGGCTACGTTTGCGTTGCGGGTGTCGTCTCGCTTGCTGTTACCTTTGGCCTTGCCGTCGTCCTTAAGATGCCCGAGGTTTCGGCGCTGCTTCGTCGCAAGTAGGTGCGCGTGGCCGGTCACGACAACATTCCAACGCTTGCCGAGCAGGTTTCGCGCGTTCCCACGCAGCCCGGCTGCTACCTTTGGAAAGACGCCAAGGGCGATGTCATCTACGTAGGCAAGGCGAAAAACCTGCGCGCCCGCATGCGTCAGTACGTGACGCTGCAGGACGAGCGCCAGAAGATCCCGTTGATGATGCAGCTGGTGGCGAGCTTTGACTATATCGTGGTGGAGACCGAACATGAGGCGTTGGTGCTCGAGCGCAATTTGATTGGTCAGTACCATCCGTACTTTAACGTCGACCTCAAGGATGACAAGAGCTACCCCTTTATCGCCATTACAAAGGGCGACCTGTATCCCGCTATCAAATACACGCGTGAGCGTCATAAGCCGGGAACGCGCTATTTTGGACCTTATACCGATAGCCGCGCCGCACGTGAGACGATAGATACGCTGCGCAAGGTTATCCCCATCTGCTCCGCATCCTGTGCGGAGTGGCGTCGTTGTCGCCGTATCGTCGAGTCCCACAAGGGCGAGGAAGACATCGTCAATATGATTTGCGCGCAAAACGGGCGCCCCTGCTTCGACTATCATGTCGGGCGCGGCCCGGGTGCGTGTGTCGGCGCGATTTCCCCGGCAGACTATGCCAAGAACGTCAAACGTGTCGAACGTTTTTTGTCGGGCCATCGCAAGGACGTCGTCGACGAGCTGACATCCGAGATGACGGAGGCCGCCGAGGCGCTCGATTTTGAGCGCGCCGCCCGCGTCAAACGTCGTTTGGAGGTCATCAGGGGTCTGGACGACCGTCAGCAAGTCGTTTTTCCCTCCAGTGTCGATATCGATGTTATCGGTTTCTATCGCGAGGAGACCATCTCCGCCGCTTGCGTCTTCGTCGTTCGCGAGGGCCGAACAGTTCGCACCTGCGAGTTCATTCTTGACAAGGGTCTTGATGTTGACGAGGAAGAGCTCCAGTCGGGCTTTCTTAAGCGCTATTACGACGAGACGGCTGATATTCCAGCTGAGATAAACCTCTCTGTCGAGCTTGAGGATGCGGAGACGCTGGGGGAGTGGCTTGCGGGCAAGCGTGAGCGTTCCTGCCATCTCCATAGGCCGCAGCGTGGCGAAAAGCATCGTCTGCTCGATATGGCATCCAAAAATGCGCGCCATGCCCTCATGCGCTACATGATGCGAACGGGGTACGCTGACGACCGCACCAATCGGGCACTCTTGGAGCTCGAAAGTGCGTTGGCGCTGCCATCGCCGCCGTTGCGTATCGAGTGCTTCGATATCTCTACACTGCATGGCACCTTTACGGTCGCTTCGATGGTGGTATTTACCAACGGACGCGCCGACAAGAGCCAGTACCGTCGTTTTAAAATTCAGGTCGAATTGGACGAGGCAAACGACTTCGTGTCGATGTCCGAGGTTTTGGGACGACGCTATGCTCCCGAGCGCATGGCTGACGAGCGCTTTGGCTCGCGCCCCGATTTGCTCGTTGTCGATGGCGGTAAGCCGCAATTGACCGCTGCGATCAAGCAACTTGAGGCTCTTGGGCTCGATATACCAGTTTGTGGCTTGGCAAAGGCCGATGAGGAGGTTTTCGTGCCTTGGGACGAGACTCCCGTCGTGCTGCCGACCGGGTCCGCGTCGCTCTATCTAATTAAACAGGTGCGCGATGAATCGCACCGTTTTGCCATCACGTTCCATCGCGAATTGCGCGACAAGGCCATGACGGTTTCGGTACTCGATGACGTTCCAGGCGTGGGACCCACCAGAAAACGTGCCCTTATGCGCCATTTTGGCTCGATGAAGCGTTTGCGCGCGGCGAGCGAGCAAGAGATCGCGGAAGCTCGAGGCATTCCTGCCGATGTCGCCAAAGCGGTTCACGAGGCGCTCGTTGCATGGAATGCCGAGCGCGCCGAGGCGGCGGCAAAGCAATCCGAAAACTAAACACGCCTCTAAACAACTGATATACATGATTGCGTGATTTTCAATCATTTATTTCACGGCGATTACCAGCCGATTTCGGGTTTTATTAACGCTAAAACGTTTGACTAGCCATGGTGAACAACCCTGCTATCCTGCGGGTTGACGAAGACTGATATCTCACCTCGGCGATACATACTGTCTGGCGAATCGTTTGTCAATGAATTCGGTGAACGGTAGTAAATACCGTTCAAGCGTATGTATGTATCGGTCGCCGAGCGCGGCACCTCAGTTGGGCTCGTCGGTAGGTAAGGTATATATCGTCCGCAAGTTGCGCGGGGGCACGTCTAGGTGCTCCCGGGTAAGATTCTCTATTGATAGGAGAAGACATGGCCATCATCAACAAGGGTATGTCCAGGCGTTCGTTCCTCGGCCTCACCGGCAGCGTCGCTGCTGTCGCAGGGCTTGGTCTCACCGGCTGCGGTGGCAACTCCAGCGACGAGGGTTCCGCTTCCGGTTCCACCGATTCCGCCAACCGTGGCGGCGGCGTGATCACCGCTGGTTCCGCTTACGCTCCGTCCAGCTTCGATCCCGCCAGCACCGGCTCCGCTGTGGGCCTGGGTGCTAACTGGCACGTCGTCGAGGGCCTCTACGGCATCGATTACCACGACTACAGCACCTTCAACGAGCTCGCCACCGACGATCCCAAGTCTGTGGACGACACCACTTTCGAGGTCACCATCCGCAAGGGCGCCAAGTTCTCCGATGGCACCGAGGTCACCGCTGACGATGTCGTTGCCTCCTACACCGCTTGCGCCGCTTCCGCTACCTATGCTCCGTTCTTCCAGCCCTTCGAGTCCATCGAGGCCAAGGACGCCAGCACCGTGACGGTCAAGACCAAGGTCCCCAACTTCTCCCTGCTCAAGGATCGTCTGGCCATCGTCCGCGTTACCCCGGCCACCCAGACCGAGGAGGATCGCGCCAAGCAGCCGATCGGCTCCGGCCCCTGGATGTACGACTCTATCTCCGATACCGAGATCACCCTGGTTCCCAACCCCGAGTACAACGGTGAGTATGCTGCCGAGGATAAGAAGATCCAGTACAGCATCCTGACCGACCCCACCGCTCGCGTTACCGCTCAGCAGGAGGGCTCCACGCTCGTTATGGAGCTCGTTACCGCTGACGCCGTCGACCAGCTCGAGAGCGCCGGCTGCAAGATCGATAACGTTCAGGGTTTTGGCACCCGCTTCATCATGTTCAACGTCGCCAAGGAGCCTTGGAACAACGTCAAGGTCCGTCAGGCTGTCATGTATGCGCTCGACACCGAGAAGATGGTCAGCAACACCTTCGCCGGCCTTGCCACCGCTGCCAGCTGCTACCTGCCCAAGAGCTTTACCAACTATCATGAGGCTTCCACGGTGTACAAGACCGACGCCAAGAAGGCTAAGAAGCTCATCGAGGAGTCTGGCATCACCCCGGGTGCTATCACCCTGCGCACCACCGACAACGAGCAGATTAAGGGCATGGCCGCCCAGGTCAAGAACGACCTCGACGCTCTCGGCTTCGATGTGACCATCCAGACCGATACCTCGCCGGCCACCTACGCTGCCATCGACGGCGGCGAGGCCTACGATATCCTCCTTGCCCCTGGCGATCCTTCCTGCTTCGGCGCTGACCCCGACCTGCTGCTCAACTGGTGGTACGGCGACAACGTCTGGATGCAGACCCGTTGCCCGTGGAAGGAGTCCGCTGAGTGGCAGAAGCTCCACAGTCTCATGGACGAGGCTCTTGCCGCCGAGGGCGACGAGCAGCAGAAGAAGTGGAACGAGTGCTTCGACATCATTGCCGACAACGCCGTTCTGTACCCCGTTGTCCACGTCAAGACCGTCTCCGCTTCCTGGGACGATCCGTCCACTGCGCCCAACGGCGAGGCCCTCGATGGCTTCAAGGGCATCGGCACGACGAGCATGTCCTTCAGGGGCGTTGCGACCGTCAAGGCGTAAGACTCGCTTGAGTCTGTATGCAGGATGTCGGTCGTTGGGACCGTATCCTCATAGTTGAAACAAAGACCCGGGCGGCAACGATGTCGCTCGGGTCTTGTAATGAGTATCCGTACTCATATACCAGTTGGTCCTACCGACAAAAGAAAGGGGAGAGAACGTGAACAACTTGCTACGTTTGATTGGAAGGCGTCTTGTGGCGCTGCCGATCATGGCATTGGGCGTCACCGTCCTGGTGTTCTTCCTTATGTCGTTCTCCAAGACCGACCCCGCCTACACGGCGTTGGGTGACGGTGCCTCGCCCGAGGCGGTTGCCGAGTACCATGAGAAGTATGGTCTGGACGACCCCTGGCCCGTGCGCTACGTGCGCTATATGGGCGATCTGATTCATGGCGACATGGGCACCTATGGTGCTGCTCGCAACTCCGTTGCCAAGCGCATCTCCACGGCCCTGCCCGTCACGATGCAGCTGACCTTCATCGGTCTTGCCATCGGTGCGGTCGTTTCGTTTTTACTCGGCGTCATCGCGGCACTGTATCGCGATAAATGGCCGGACCAAGTGATCCGCGTCTTTTCCATCGCCGGCTTGGCAACCCCGTCGTTCTGGCTTGCCGTTCTGTTGATCCTGCTGTTCTCTTCCTACCTTAAGGTGCTCCCGGCATCGGGTGCTCTGCCCCACTTCACCACGAATCCGGTTGGCTATCTGGGACGTATGATCATGCCCGCTATCGCCTTGGCATTTCCGCTGACGGGCCAGATGACTCGTATCGTGCGTACCGCCATGGTCGAGGAGCTCGACAAGGACTATGTCCGTATGGCCCGCGGCGCCGGCGTTCCCGAGAAGGTCGTCGTCGGCATCAACGTTCTTCGCAATGCGCTGATCACCCCGGTCACCACCCTCGGTCTTAAGATCGGTTACCTTATGGGCGGCGCCGTCGTCATCGAGGTTATCTTCAACCTCCCCGGCATGGGCACCGCGATTCTGCAGGGCGTTCAGGGCAACGAGGCGAACCTGGTTCAGGGCGTCGTTATCGTCGTTGCTCTTGCCTTCATCATCATCAACATCGTGGTTGACATGCTCTACCTGCTCATCAACCCGCGCATCAGGACGGTGTAGATTATGGTAAAGATTCGAGAGAAGCAAACCGAGCAGCTCGAGAAGGCTGCCTCCAAGGGGCTCAAGCTCGGTGGCTGGAAGAAGATGACGCTGTCTTCTAAGATTGCCGCCGTCGTGCTGGTGCTGGTCGCCCTGACTGCGATTCTGGCGCCCCTTCTTGCCCCCTATAGCCCGGTCGAGATCTTTACGGCTCGCCAGGCTCCCGGCAACGGATTTATCTTTGGTACCGACGATAAGGGTCGCGATATTCTGTCGCGTATGCTCTACGGTGGTCGTTACTCGCTGATTATCGGCTTTGGCGCCACTGCCATGGCTTTGGTCTGCGGCTCGGTCGTGGGCGCCCTTGCAGCGGTTTCGCGCAAGGCCGTCTCCGAGACGATCATGCGTATCTTGGACATCATCATGTCCATCCCGGGCATCGCCCTCGCGGCCGTCTTCGTCTCCATCCTGGGCAACTCCGTGCCGTCGATCATCTTTGCCATCGGCTTTATGTACACTCCGCAGATTGCCCGTATCGTGCGCGCCAACATCGTGTCCGAGTACGGCGAGGACTATGTCCGCGCGGTCATCGTTTCCGGCGCCAAGGCTCCGTGGATTTTGATCAAGCATGTTCTGCGTAACTGCATCGCTCCGATCATGGTCTTCACCGTTACCCTGGTCGCCGACGCCATCATCTTCGAGGCCTCGCTGACCTTCATCGGCGCTGGTATCCAGGAGCCCACCGCTACCTGGGGCAACATCCTCGCCGACGCCCGCGGCGGCGTGCTTGCCGGCCGTTGGTGGCAGGCGCTGTTCCCAGGCCTGGCCATCATGATCACCTGCCTGGCGCTCAATATCCTCTCCGAGGGCATTACCGACGCTATGGCCGCTGCTCCCTCCGCCGCCCTGGATCCGACCGATTCCTCCAAGCGTCGCGAGGCCGATCTGCTGGTCTCCGACCCCGTTCGCGCCTATAAGGAGCAAGCCCAGTCCCTCTCCGCTCGCCTTGGCGCCCTGCGCGATGTCGAGCTCAAGCGTGACGATCGCCATGTGCCCGACGAGTCTGTCGAACCGATTCTCTCGGTCCGTGACTTCTGCATCCAGTTTGAGCATCACGGTGATATCAACGTCGTCGACCATGTCAACTTTGACGTCCGTCCTGGTCAGACCATGGGCCTGGTGGGCGAGTCCGGTTGCGGTAAGTCCATCACCACGCTGGCCATCATGGGCCTGACCGACGATGACGAGCATCTTTCCGGCGAGGTTCTCTGGGAGGGTCGCGACCTGCTCAAGATGAGCAAGAAGGAGTGGTTCGGCCTGCGCGGTACCGATATCGCTATGGTCTATCAGGACGCCCTGTCCTCGCTTAACCCCTCCATGCTCATCTCTGCCCAGATGAAGCAGCTCACCAAGCGCGGCGGCACCCGCAGCGCCGAGGAACTCCTGGAGCTCGTGGGCCTCGACCCCAAGCGTACGCTCGAGAGCTACCCGCATGAGCTTTCCGGTGGCCAGCGTCAGCGTGTTCTGATCGCTATGGCCCTTACCCGCGACCCCAAGCTGGTCATCTGTGACGAGCCCACGACCGCTCTGGACGTTACCGTCCAGAAGCAGGTCATCAAGCTGCTCAACGACCTTCAGGCCAAGCTCGGCTTTGCCATGATCTTCGTCTCGCACGACCTGGCGCTGGTCGCCGAGGTCGCCCATAACATCACGGTTATGTACGCCGGTCAGGTTATCGAGCAGGCGCCCACCAAGGAGCTGCTCACCAACCCGATCCACGAGTACACCCGCGGTCTTCTGGGTTCCGTTCTGTCCATCGAGAGCGGTTCGGGCCGCCTGCACCAGGTGCCCGGCGCCGTTCCGAGCCCGCGCGATTTCCCCAAGGGTGATCGCTTCGCGCCCCGCTCGAGCCATCCGCGTATTGGCCTGGACACCCGTCCGGTCTTCAAGCGCGTTCCTGGCACCGAGCACTTCTATTCCGAGCTCCCCGACGAGGTGCTCAAGGCAAATGGTTTGACCCCTCACGCGGAGGTGATGTAGATGAGCGAGACCGCAGTCAACGGCGTCGAGCCGATCATCTTCCTTGATGACGTCCACGTCACCTTTAGGACCCGTACCGGTTCGATTCTCCACCCTAACCTGGTTCACGCCGTCCAGGGTGTAACGATTAAGCTCATGCCCGGTCAGACGATCGGCATCGTCGGCGAGTCCGGTTGCGGTAAGTCCACCACCGCCAACGTCATGTGCGGCCTGCAGGCCCCCACGAGCGGCAAGGTCTACTTTAAGGGCAAGGACGTTACCAAACGTACCGCCGAGGACCGTCGCCACATGGGTCGCGTCATCTCGGTCGTGTTCCAGAACCCGGCCACGGCGCTCAACCCCCGCATGGTCGTTCGCGAGCAACTGCTCGACCCCATGCGCGTCCACAACCTGGGTACCGAGGCCGAGCAGGAGAAGCGCGTCAAGGAGCTCTTGGAGCTCACCGGTCTGCCCAGCTCCGCCGCCGAGGTTCTTCCCGGCCAGCTTTCGGGCGGTCAGCGCCAGCGCGTCGCAATTGCCCGTGCCCTGTCGCTGAACCCCGATGCCATCATCGCCGACGAGCCCACCTCGGCTCTGGACGTTTCGGTCCGCGCGCAGATTCTGAACCTGCTGACCGACCTTAAGAAGGAGCTCGGCCTGGCCATGGTGTTCATCAGCCATGACATCCAGACGGTCCGCTATATCTCTGACGACATCATCGTTATGAATGGCGGCAAGATCGTCGAGCAGGGCGAGGCCAAGCAGGTCTTCCAGCACCCTCAGGACCCCTACACCAAGATGCTGCTCGGCGCTGCGCCGTCCCTGCTGCATCCCAAGCTCGGCGAGTAGCCTCGCTTTCCCTCCCGTGCGCCCGGTTCCCTTGCCGGGCGCACCTCCGTTGCGATTTCGAAAGGTTGGGTTCACGAGCCATGCCAAGCGCTCAGGAGCTGCAACATCAATTTGGTGAATATCGAGGCGCCATGCCCCGTCCATCAGATTTCGATCTCTTTTGGAAGGACCGCATGGCCGAGGCCGACGCCGTCGGGCTTGACTATGCGATCGAGACGGCATCGGTCACCGATGCCGTGACCTGCCAGCTTTTCGACCTCTGGTATACCGGCATGTGTGGCGCCCGCCTGCATGCCAAGTACCTTAAACCCGTCTCGGACGAGCCCGTGCCATTGGTACTTCAGTTCCATGGGTATCCGGGTGCAAGCCGCAGCTGGTTTGAGCAGGCGTCGTTTGCGGGCATGGGCATGGCGCTCATCGCGCTTGACTGTCCTGGTCAGGGCGGTCCCTCCGAGGATATTGGCGGATTTGAGGGTACGACGGTCGCGGGCCATATTGTCGCCGGTATCGACGGCGATCCGGCCAACCTCTACTATGTCCGTCTGCACCAGGACATTCGCATCCTGTGCCGCATCGTTCGCGAGCTTGAGGGCATCGATCTTGCCCGTGTGTTTGTGAACGGCGCGTCGCAGGGCGGCGGTTTGGGCATTGCGACCTGTGCACTTAACAGCGAGCTTATCAATCGCGCCGCCATCCTCTATCCCTTCCTGTCAGATTTCCGCCTGGTCTGGGATTTGGATGCCGACGATATCGCCTATGAGGGCCTGCGCTATTGGTCGCGTTGGTTTGACGAGGATTCGACTCGTATCGACGAAGCCTATGCCAAACTGGCGTACTTCGATTCCAAGAACTTTGCCCCTATGGTCAAATGCCCCGTGCTGTTTGGCACCGGCACAGCCGATACCGTCTGTCCGCCAGCGACGCAGTTTGCGGTCTATAACAACCTGACTTGTGAAAAGCGTCATGAGTTCTTTGAAGGCTTTGGCCACGAGGAGATTCAGGATTTTGACGATCTGATCATTCCGTTTTTCTGCAAGGGAGGGGAGGCTCATGTCTAAGTGCGAGAGCAATGTCAATGAGCTGATTGTCTCCGACCTTGTGGGGATTCCCGGAACGGTCTCGTCAAGGCTCGCTGATTTCCGGGATTGGCGCGGTGATGCTTTTGCGGATGTTTCCGAATTAGAGATAGCCGCTTCGGACCTTGAGGTTTGCGGGCCGAGTATTACGGCGATCGATTTCGCCAATCCGTATGCCCGCTACTCCGAGGTTTCCTTTGAGCTTGGTGGCGATGTGGTCCACGCACGTTTGATCGAGCCTGCCGGTCGCGCCCGAGCATCCGAGCTTGTGCCGCTATGTCTGATGTTTCACGACATCGACCGACCCGTGCGGGGATGGCATCACATAACGAGGTTTGCGGCCATGGGATATGCCGTGCTTGCGCTGGACGATGAGGCGATTGGACTCAGCGATCTGCGGCAGGGGATTACCTCGCCTGCTTTTGTCAGGCGCGTCCGTTGGGGCTGCGCGTTGGCGGAGGTCGCGCGCAATCTTGATGGCATGGACCCCGACCGCATCTTTGCATGGGGCGAGGGTCTTGGCGGCGGAGTCGCGCTGGCGGTTTCCGCTCTGGACGAGCGGGGCCTCGCCTGCACGGCGGTTGCCAATCTGCTTCCTGGCGGCCTCGAGGCGTTGTCGTCTCGGGTGCGCGGATCGGTGCTCATGGGCACATCGCTTATGGATACCGTGAGCGATCCCAAGGATCAGTTTGCCGTATTCAACGGTCTTGAGTGTGACCGGAGGCATATCATCTATGCAAAATACGCTCACGAGCGCATCAATGCGTTCGAAAACGAAGTCGTAGACTTTTTTAACCAAACGTTCTACTCGTGTTCTTTGGCCTAGACGGCCTGGACACTGCCAACAAGAGTGGGTGGCATAGGGCCGCCCGCCAGACAACTAAGGAGATTCTTGTGGCAACTCAGAAATTCACCGGCGTTATCCCTCCCGTCGTTGTTCCCGATACCGAAGATCACCAGCTCGATGTTGCCTCCTTTGAGCGCAGCATCAACCGCATGATCGATGCCGGCGTCGATGGCCTGTTCTTCCTGGGCTCTTCGGGTGAGGTCGTTTTCTCCACCGACGAGCGTCGTCGCCAGATCATCGCCGAGGCCGTCCGCATCGTCGACCACCGCGTGCCTGTTCTGGTCGGCATCATCGATACCGAGACCGAGCGCATGATTGAGCACGGCAAGGTCGCTCAGGAGCTGGGCGCCGATGCCCTCGTCGCCACCTGCCCGTTCTATGCCCTGCAGGGCATGACCGAGGTCGAGGAGCACTTCCGCATCCTGCACGAGGAGCTCGACCTGCCCATCTTTGCCTATGACATTCCCGTCTGCGTTCACACCAAGCTCCCCTGGAAGCTCCTTGCCAAGCTCGGCGCCGAGGGCGTTCTGGCCGGCGTCAAGGATTCCTCGGGTGATGACATCTCGTTCCGCTACCTCGTTCAGGAGAACGAGAAGAACGGCCATCCGATGAGCATTCTCACCGGCCACGAGGTTGTTGTCGACGGCGCCTACCTCGGTGGCGCCGACGGTTCCGTCCCGGGTCTCGCCAACGTTGAGCCCGAGGGCTACGTGCGTCAGTGGAAGGCCGCTCAGGCTGGTGACTGGGCTACCGTCAAGGCCGAGCAGGATCGCCTCAATGAGATTTCGCACATCTGGGATGTCACCTCGGGCGTCCAGGGCTATGCCGGTGGCGTCGGCGCCTTCAAGACCGCTATGAACCTCATGGGCATCTTCGACAGCCCGACCATGCCGCGCCCGGTGAAGGCCATGACCGGTGAGAACGTCGAGGCGATTCGCAAGGTCCTCCAGGACAACGGTCTCCTTTAAAGCTTTCCCAGGCACCCGACCTCGCCGTTCAACCGTGCGGCCATGACCCATTAGGCCAATGGCCGCACGGTTTCTCGGCGATCTCGGGCACCTGGAAAACCTTTACCGCGCTGTGACGGCTAGCCTGACGGCGCATTTCCTGTAGTTGTTTTGTCTCCGAAGGAGAACGACATGGAGAACAAGTACGTCTGCTCTGTCGATATCGGCGGAACTAAGATCGCGACTGCCATCATGGAGTACCCGGCTGACGGCGGTGTGCCCCATCCCGTTTTTGAGGCTGAGGTTCCCACCGAGGCCCAGGAGGGTGGCGAAGCGGTCTTCCAGCGCATCGAGGCGTCTATCAAGGCAGCTCTTGAGGCAAATCCCGATGTCGAGGTCCTCGGAGTTGGCATCGGCGCTGCCGGTGTCGTCGACCCCAAGACGGGCGCCATCGCGTATGCCAATGAGATTATGCCCGGCTGGTCCGGCGTTCAGTTGGGGCCGCGTCTGCGCGAGGACCTCGGCCTTCCCGTTGCCGTTGTAGGCGACGTGCAGGCTCATGCTCTGGGCGAGGCCCACTGGGGCGTCGGCAAGGGCAAGTTCTCCGTCTTGTGTTTGGGCATCGGTACGGGCATCGGCGGCGCATATGTCGAGAACGGCCGCGTGATGCAGGGCTTCCATGGTGCTGCCGGCCATATGGGCCACATCGAGTGCTCGGCTGCCGCCGGCATTCCCTGCGCCTGCGGGCGTTCCGGCCATCTGGAGTCGGTTGCTTCCGGAACATCAATCGGGCGCATGTACGATGAGCGTTTTGGCCGCGTCGACCCCAGCCGTCCTTCGGTCGGCCGTGACGTGAACGACCTGTGCCGCGCAGGCGACGCAAAGGCGACCGAGGTCATTCATGACGCCGGCTTTGCGCTGGGCGCCAGCCTGGGCTCGCTCGCTAACATCCTGGACCCTGAGGTCATCGTGCTTTCGGGCGGCGTGATTCACCAAGGTCCCGATTGGCGTTCACAGACGTGGAAGGACTCGGTGCACGAGGGCTATGCCAGCCAGGCGCTCGACCCGCTTCAGGACACGCCGATTCTCATCGGCTCTCTGGAGGGCGACGCGCCGCTCATCGGTGCCGCCGAACACCTTCTTGCATCGTTGAAGTAAACATAACTACCAAGTGCGCCTTCTGAGGTGCCGCAGATTGACGTGAAAGAGGAGCGAAGCGTACTTCGGTACGCGAGCGACGGTTTGAACGTCAAGGTGCGGTGTCTCAGAAGGCTGTTTTGAGAAAGGTTGAGTCGAACATGACCGTTGATCCTTTGATCCAGTCCCTGAAGGGCAAGCTCGTCGTGAGCGTTCAGGCGTATATGGGCGAGCCGCTTCGTACGCCCGAGACCATGGCTCAAATGTCTCGCGCTTGCGAGCTTGGCGGCGCCGCCGCCATTCGCTGCCAGGGCCTTGCCGACATTGCCGCCATTAAGGGTCGCTGTGAGGTTCCCGTCATCGGTCTGTGGAAGGACGGGCACGAGGGCGTTTACATCACGCCGACGCTGCGTCACGCTCGTGCCTGCGTTGCTGCGGGTGCCGATATCGTGGCGATCGACGCCACCGATCGTCCGCGTCCCGATGGCAAGTCGGTCGAGGATACCTTCCGCCCGCTGCACGAGGAGGGTGTGCTCCTGATGGCGGATTGTGCCACCATCGAGGACATTCGCCGTGCGGTTGATATGGGCTTCGACCTGGTATCCACCACACTCTCTCACGGTGTCGCCGCCATCGACTGCACCATGGCCGATGGCCCCGACCTGCCGCTCCTGCGTCAGGCGACCGAGGAATTTCCCGGCCTTCCCATCATTTGCGAGGGTCGCGTGCATACGCCCGAGGAGGCTCGCGCTGCAATCGACGCCGGCGCGTGGGCCGTTGTCGTCGGCACCGCTATCACGCACCCCACGAGTATTACAAGTTGGTTCAAGGCTGCGCTTGAGGCGTAAGACGGGCCTTGTATCCGCTTGGGGCGGTATACTCAATAAAGGCAATTGATCGCGCGGGATCCGGGTTGCTGGGTCCCGCGCTTGTTTTCGGGAGGCAGCACATGCAAAAGGGAGATGCCATGGATGCGGCGGAGCGCTCGGAGCGCATCCCCGATATCGTCATCATCACCGGAATGTCCGGATCGGGCCGCACACAGGCCATGCACGTGTTCGAGGACATGGGCTATTTTTGCATCGATAACCTGCCTCCGCGTCTCATCGCCCAGCTTGCCGAGCTCGTCGGCATCAATACGGGCGTGGGCAGGCATCTCGCCGTCACCTGCGATTTGCGTAGCCAGGGGCTGTTTGACGAGTTGCTCGATGCGGTCGCCGCGCTCGAAGAGCGCGAGATGAGCTGCGACATCGTGTTCCTGGAGGCTTCTGACGAGGTGCTGATTCGTCGCTACAGCGAAAATCGCCGCCGTCATCCCATTGCCAAGCCGGGGGAGACTACGGCCGATGCCATTCAGCGCGAGCGCCTTCAGCTGCAGGGCGTGCGCGACCGAGCCGATATGATTATCGACACGAGCCGTCTGCGCACCTCTGCGCTGCGCAACAAGCTACGTATGGCATTTTCCGAGCTGTCCGACCAACAGCTCATGGACGTCCACGTATTCTCGTTTGGCTTTAAGCACGGCATGCCCGTCGAGGCGGACATTATGATCGATGTCCGCTTCCTGCCTAATCCGTTCTACGATCCCGAGATGCGCACGATGACCGGTCTCGATAAAAAGGTCTCCGATTTTGTTCTGGACCATCCCAAGACGCAGGAGTTTTGGAAGGCTTGGACACAGCTGCTCGATACGGTGATGCCGGGCTATATCGCGGAGGGCAAGCCGCAGCTTTCTATCGCCATCGGCTGTACAGGCGGCCAGCACCGCAGCGTTGCCATTGCCGAAGCCACGGCACGTTATTTGGAAGGTGCCCAATATCACGTGAGCATTTCCCATCGCGACCTGTCGCGCGCCAACACGAAGGCATAGGCCTGCATGTCGTTTACCGCCGAGGTGCGCGACGAGCTTGCGCGCTGCGAACCCGAATGTGAATACTGCGACTTGTCGACGCTTGCCGCCCTCACGCGCGTGAGCGGTACGCTCTCGCTTACCGGCTCTGGGCGGTATCGTTTGACGGTCGCGACCGAGACGGGCGCCGTCGCGCGCACGATGATCACACTGACGCATCGCATCCTTAAGCTCAAAACGGAGTTCACCGTCCGTAAATCTGTATTGCATAAGGTTCGAAACTACCTCATCACCTTGCCCGATCAACCCGACCTGGACAAGGCTCTGGTGCTGCTGGGCATTCTCGACCGCAGGGGAGGGCTCGTCGCCGGTGTTCCCCGGCACATCGTTGCCCGTCCCTGCTGCAGGCTTGCCTACATCCGCGGCGCGCTCATCGCCGGCGGTTTCGTGGCCGATCCCCGCGGCGACTTTCATTTGGAGATCGCGGTGCAGGGCGAGCAATATGCCAAGGGGCTTTGCGATCTGTTGGAGCAGATTGGGGTCCATGCTCGTGTTAATGCGCGGCGGGGGTCATATGCCGTGTACATTAAGAGCGCCGAGGAAATCGAGCATCTATTAAAGCTGATTGGTGCCAAGCGCAGCGTTGCCGAGATTGAGGAGGCGCGCGCGGTCAAGTTGGTTAAGAACGATGTGAACCGTCGCGTGAACGCCGAGCTCGCCAACCAGACCAGAAGCGCCGGTGCTGCCCAGCATCAGCTTGCGCTTATCGATGAGCTCGAGCAGCGAGGCCTTCGCGATGCGCTTCCGGATGCCTTGGCGGTCTTTTGCGACCTGCGCGAGCGCTATCCCGATCTTTCGCTGCGTGATTTAGGGGAGATGGCTGACCCTCCCTTGTCGAAGTCGGCCCTCTACCATCGTGTTTTACGGCTTGAAAAGCTCATTGAAGCAAACAGGTAGATTAAAGTATCGACTTATATATGGATTTAGCTGCTGTTTTAGTATTTAAAACGTTTTAACGTAAATTTGATTTTCAATTTCGAGCATTCTCGTGAAATTCAAGTCAAAAAAAAGGTATATTAGGCGAGTGGTTAGTTTGTGGGCCTCAACGGCGGGCGCTGTAGCTCGCGGGGGCCTTACGAAAGGAGACACAATGGCAGTAAAGGTTGCTATTAACGGCTTCGGTCGCATCGGTCGTCTGGCTTTCCGTCAGATGTTCGGTCATGAGGGCTCCGAGATCGTCGCTATCAACGACCTCACCTCTCCCGATATGCTCGCTTACCTGCTGAAGTACGACTCCACGCAGGGCAACTACGCTCGCGATCACGAGGTCGTTGCTGGCGAGGATTCCATCACCGTTGACGGCAAGGAGATCAAGATCTACAAGGAGGCCGACGCCAACAACCTGCCTTGGGGCGACCTCGACGTCGACGTCGTTCTCGAGTGCACCGGCTTCTACACCAGCAAGGCTAAGGCTCAGGCCCACATCAACGCTGGCG
Organism: uncultured Collinsella sp.; assembly: GCA_958445065.1. Classification (GTDB taxonomy): domain Bacteria; phylum Actinomycetota; class Coriobacteriia; order Coriobacteriales; family Coriobacteriaceae; genus Collinsella. The sequence goes on along the minus strand of CAUCQW010000009.1, from coordinate 66,550 downwards.
CCAAGAAGGTCGTCATCTCCGCTCCGGCTGGCAGCGATCTGCCCACCATCGTGTACAACGTCAACCACGAGACGCTGACCGCTGAGGACAACATCATCTCCGCTGCTTCCTGCACCACCAACTGCCTCGCCCCGATGGCCAAGGGTCTGAACGACTTCGCTCCCATCGTGTCCGGCATCATGACCACCATCCACGCCTTCACCGGCGACCAGATGCCGCTCGACGGCCCGCAGCGCAAGGGCAACTTCCGTCGCTCCCGCGCCTGCTCCGAGAACATCGTCCCGAACACCACGGGCGCTGCCAAGGCCATCGGCCTGGTTCTCCCCGAGCTCAACGGCAAGCTCATCGGTGCCGCCCAGCGCGTCCCGACGCCGACCGGCTCGCTGACCAACCTCTACGCCGTCGTTGACAAGAAGGTCACCGTCGACGAGGTCAACGCTGCCATGAAGGCCTACGCCGAGACCATCCCCGATACCTTCGCCTACAACGAGGACCAGATCGTCTCCCGCGACATCGTCGGCGAGACCCACGGCTCCATCTTCGACGCCACTCAGACCATGTGCTCTGACCTCGGCAACGGCCAGACCCTCGTTCAGGTCACCTCTTGGTACGACAACGAGAACTCTTACACCTCTCAGATGGTCCGCACCATCAAGTACTTCGAGAAGTTCGTTGCCTAATTTGGCTTTTAGCGAATAGCTCGTTGAGCGTCTAAAGAAGGGCGCGGCCTTATAGGGCTTACACCCTAGGGTCGCGCCCTTTTTATAAGAAATCGTCTGCCGTAATGGGAGGCAGACACGTACGAAAGGTAGAAGCAAACATGGCCTTTACCAAGAAGACCGTCCGCGACATCGATGTCGACGGCAAGCGCGTTCTCGTCCGCGTTGACTTTAACGTGCCTATCAAGGATGGCGTCGTTGGCGACACCACCCGTATCAAGGCTGCCCTGCCCACCATCAACTATCTCGTTGAGCACAACGCTCGCGTCATCCTCATGAGCCACCTCGGCCGTCCCGATGGCACCGGCTTCCAGCCCGAGCTGTCCCTCGAGCCCGTCGCCAAGAAACTCGCCGAGCTCTCCGGTCTCGACGTTACCTTTGTCGCCGACACTTACGGCGAGAAGGCCGCCGAGGCCGTTGCCGCCGTCGAGCCGGGCAAGGTCCTCGTTCTCGAGAACGTCCGCTTCGATAAGCGTGAGAAGAAGAACGATCCCGAGATCGCTAAGAAGCTCGCTTCTTATGGTGACGTCTTCGTTCTCGATGCCTTCGGCACCGCTCACCGCGCCCAGGGTTCCGTCGTGGGCCCCGCCGCTTACCTGCCTGCCGTCGCTGGCTTCCTGCTCGAGAAGGAGGTCGACACGCTGACCGGCATCTTCGCCGAGCCCGAGCGCCCCTTCGTCGCCATCGTCGGCGGTTCCAAGGTTTCCTCCAAGATCGGCGTTCTCGATCACCTTATCGACTCTGCTGACACCCTGATCATCGGTGGCGGTATGGCCTACACCTTCTTCCTGGCTCAGGGCCTGTCCGTCGGTCAGTCTCTCAAGGAAGAGGACTGGGTCGAGCGCGCTGGCGAAATGCTCAAGAAGGCCGAGGAGAAGGGCGTCAAGATCCTGCTCCCCATCGACAACCGTGTTGCCGATCACTTTGGTGAGGACGCTGTCCCCGAGGTTGTCGCTTCCGACGCTATCCCTGACGACCGTGAGGGCATGGACATCGGTCCTAAGACCGAGGAACTTTACGCCGAGGCTGTCAAGGGCGCCAAGACTGTGTTCTGGAACGGCCCCATGGGCGTCTTCGAGTTCGATAACTTCGCTCACGGCACCCAGGCTATCGCCGAGGCTGTCGCCGAGGCCGACTGCACCTCGATCATCGGCGGTGGCGACTCCGTCGCAGCTGTCAACAAGTTCAACCTGGCCGACAAGATGAGCTGGATCTCCACCGGTGGTGGCGCTTCCATGGAGCTCGTCGAGGGTAAGGCCCTGCCCGGAGTGGAGGCGCTTCTCGATGCCTAATCGCACCCTTCTTATCGCTGGTAACTGGAAGATGAACAACGACGTCGCCGAGGCCGCCAAGCTCGCCGACGAGCTGGCTCAGGCTCTGCCCGAGGTTCCGGCTGGCGTCGAGGTGCTCGTCTGCCCTCCGACCATCGACATCACCACGGTTCATGACCGTATTCAGGCTGCCCCCATCGCCCTCGGTGCACAGAACGTGTACTGGGAGGCCAAGGGTGCCTTCACCGGTGAGTCTTCTTGCGACATGCTCAAGTCCGCTGGCTGCACCTACTGCATCATCGGTCACTCCGAGCGTCGTGATTACTTCCACGAGACCGACGAGGATCAGAACAAGAAGGCCAAGGCCCTCGTTGCCGCCGGTCTTGTTCCCGTCTTCTGCTGCGGCGAGTCCCTCGAGGTCCGCGAGGCCGGCACCTATGTCGAGCACGTCGTGAACCAGGTCAAGGCTGGTCTCGAGGGTCTCGAGATCACTTGCCCCAAGCAGGTCGTCGTCGCCTACGAGCCCATCTGGGCCATCGGCACCGGCAAGACCGCTACCGCCGAGGACGCTCAGGAGGTCTGCGGCGCTATCCGTGAGACCCTCAAGGAGATGTTCGGTGAGGAGCTCGCCGACGGCATCCGCGTTCTCTATGGTGGCTCTGCCAAGCCCGGCAACATCGCCGAGCTCGTCGCCAAGCCCGACGTCGACGGCGCCCTCGTGGGCGGCGCTTCGCTCAAGGCTGCCGACTTCGCCTCTATGGTCGTCAAGGCAGGCGAGTAGGACATATGGCACAGCGTCATCTTCCTGCACTCCTGATCATCATGGATGGTTGCGGCCTGGCTCCGGCCGATGGCGAGAACGCCGTCGCCGCTGCCAAGACGCCCTTCCTCGATAGCCTGTACGAGAAGTACCCCCACACCACGCTCGGCGCTTCGGGCGAGGACGTGGGTCTTCCCGATGGCCAGATGGGCAACTCCGAGGTGGGTCACCTCAACATCGGTGCCGGCCGCATCGTGTTCCAGGAGCTTTCGCGCATCAACAATGCCATCAAGGACGGCTCCATCGCCAAGAACGAGGTCTTCGTCAAGGCTATGGACGACGTCAAGGCTGACGGCAAGACTCTCCACCTCATGGGCCTTATGAGCCCTGGCGGTGTTCATTCTCATATGAGCCACGTCGAGGCTCTGGTCAAGATGGCTGCCGAGCACGGTGTCAAGACCGTTCGCGTCCACGCCTTCATGGATGGTCGCGACGTTGACCCGCAGTCCGGTGCCGGTTACATGAGTGAGTTCTGCGCCTTCCTGGCTAAGATCTCCGAGGAGACCGGTTGCGACGCTCGCGTTGCCACCGTCTCGGGCCGTTATTGGGCCATGGACCGCGACAACCGTTGGGAGCGCATCCAGCGCGCCTACGACGTCATGGTCAACGCATCCGATGCCGATACCGACCCTGTTGCCGGTATCAAGGCCTACTACGAGAAGGATCCGCGCGGCGACGAGTTCGTCGAGCCCTTCGCTGCCCACAACGAGGGCATCCACGAGGGCGACGCGGCCATCTTCTTCAACTTCCGTCCCGACCGCGCTCGTCAGATGACTCGCGTGTTCACGGACAAGGAGTTCGACGGCTTTGAGCGCGAGCAGATCAAGCTTTCGCACTTTGTGACGATGACCGAGTACGACCCGACGTTTGACGTCGAGGTCGCCTTCCCCAAGACGTTCCCCGAGAACGTTCTGGCCGACGTTATCGCCGCCAATGGCCTGAAGCAGCTGCACACCGCCGAGACCGAGAAGTACGCCCACGTGACGTTCTTCCTCAACGGCGGCATCGAGGAGCCCAAGGAGGGCGAGGAGCGCGTGCTCGTCGCTTCTCCCAAGGTCGCTACCTACGACCTGCAACCTGAGATGAGCGCTCCCGAGGTTACCGAGAAGCTTGTCGCCGCCATCAACGAGGATCGCGCTGATTTCTACATCGTGAACTTCGCAAACTGCGACATGGTTGGTCACACCGGTGTCTTCGACGCCGCCGTTAAGGCCGTCGAGGCTGTTGACGATGCCCTGTCCAAGGTTGTCCCGGCGATTCTCGCTAAGGGCGGCTTTGCGCTGATTACCGCCGATCACGGCAACGCCGATCACATGTTTGACGTTGCTTCCGACGGTTCCAAGCATCCGTTCACGGCTCACACCACCAACCGCGTGCCGTTCATCATCGTTGATGAGAAGGCACAGCTCACCGGTATCGAGGACGGCCGTCTTTCCGATATCGCTCCGACCATGCTCACCATGGCTGGTATTGAGCCTTCCGCCGAGATGACGGGTCGCGTACTCGCCACCGAGGCCTAATAGAAAACAAATACCGTTTTCTAGTAAGGGGGTTGTCCACAACCGGACAACCCTCTTTTTTTGCGCTATTTCTACCTCGTCACCAAATGGCTGATGGGGGAGTGCTGGGGGTTGTGGTACAGTACTGGAGTTTGAATTGTTCTATTAAGGAGCTTATCTATGGGTCCGTTTCAGATTCTTCTGTTTGTCGTTTGGGCTGTCTCTGCCGTGGCGCTGACGATTCTCGTCCTGATGCACTCCGGTAAGGGCACCGGCGTTTCGGATATGATCGCTAGCTCGCTGTATAACTCCAGCTCTGCCACGGGCGTCATGGAGCAGAACCTCGATCGCCTGACGGTAATTATGGCCGTCGTTTTTGCCGTGTGTGTCGTCCTGTGCATGTTCTTCTTCCCGCAGGGTATCGTCGGCTACTAAGCACGAGCCACATAAATACTTGAAAAGGGTTCCGCAAGTGCGGGACCCTTTTTGTTTACATATTTGTAACAGAGCCAAAATATCCCCACATACTTCGCCCAACTAAAGAAATTCTCGACCGTTGACCGGAATTAGCCCCAAATCGTGCATAAAATGCGCTACTGTATTGAGAAACGTTGGTTCGTTGTGCATAACCAGCCATAGCAACGGGCGGCGTTTTGATGGTTCGGATCGGATTGTCTCGACATGTGTCCGACTGAACATTTCTTTGTCCTATCTCATAAGGAGGATGGCATGGCTGATTCTATGTTCCACCAGCCCGTTATGGGTCGTCGCGCCTTTGTCGGCGGCACCCTTGCTGCGAGCTCCATGGCTTTTCTTGCCGCATGCGGCAAGAAGGGCGGCGACGCTTCCGGTTCTGAGTCCGGTTCGAAGCTGAACTTCTACATCAACAACCCGGTCTGCATCGACCCCTACAATGTCCAGGAGGACCAGGGCACTCAGGTCGAGTACCAGCTCTTTGATGCTCTGACCTCTTATGACGCCGAGAAGGGCGAGATCGTTCCGCTGGCTTGCGAGTCCTTCGAGGCCAACGACGACGCCACCGAGTTCACCTTCAAGATCAAGAAGGCCAAGTTCCACAACGGTGACGACGTTACCTCCAAGTCCTTCAAGCTCGGTTGGGAGCGTCTGGTCAACACCAAGTCGGCTGTCGCTACCGAGTACGGCCCTTCCGAGGTCTCCTATCACCTTTCCATGGTCGAGGGCTATGACGATCTGCTTGCCGGTAACGCTACCGAGCTCAGCGGTGTTACCTGCCCCGACGATGAGACCCTCGTCGTCAAGCTGGCTTCCGCTTACGCCGACTTCCCCTTCGTCGCCTCTCACCCGGCTCTGGCCCCGGTTCCCGAGTGCGCCGAGTCCGATGTCAAGAGCTTCTACCTCGCCCCGGTCGGTAACGGCCCGTTCATGATGGACGGCAAGTGGGAGGATGGCCAGGAGATCAACGTCAAGAAGTTCGACGATTACTATGGCGACAAGGCCAAGATCGATGGCATCCACTTCCAGGTCATCAAGGACATGGAGACCGCCTACAAGGAGTTCCAGGCCGGTAACCTCGATGTCTGCGACGTTCCCGTCGCTCAGATCGACGCCGCCAAGAAGGATCGCGGCGTGTCCAAGGACGGCTACACCATGGGTGACGGCGAGCGCATGCTGCTCGGCGCCGAGCCTTCCACGTACTATCTGACCTGCAACACCACGGCCGAGCCGTTCAGCAACGCCGACCTGCGCAGGGGTATCTCCCTGGCCATCAACCGTGAGGCCATCTGCAAGACCATCTTCAAGGGTACCCGTACTCCTGCCGACGGCATTGTTCCTCCGGGCATCGATGGCTACAAGGAGGGCGCATGGGAGTTCTGCGCCTACGATGTCGACAAGGCCAACGAGTACCTCGACAAGGTTGCTCCCGCTGGCGCTAACGGGGATCGTGGCATTAGCGTGACCCTGTCCTACAACCAGGACGGCGGTCACAAGGAGATCATGGAGTCCATCATCGGTGACCTCGCCAAGGTTGGCGTTACCGCTGTCTCCGATACCCCTGAGTGGTCTGCCCTGCTCGAGCAGTATCAGAACTTTAACTATCAGTTCGGTCGTCTGGGTTGGATTGCCGACTACCCGATCATGGACAACTTCCTGTATCCGCTGTTCCACTCCGACTCCCTCGGTGGCGACAACCGCTCCGGTTACAACAACCCCGAGTTCGACGCCAAGGTCGACGAGGCTCGTACTATTGTTGACGACGAGGAGCGCGTCGCTAAGATGCAGGAGGCCGACGCAATGGTCGCTGCCGACTGCCCGGTCATCCCGATTATGTTCTACACGCACACCATCGCCGGCTCCGATCGCATTAAGCACCTCTATGTCGATCCGCAGAAGCACGCCGATCTGGGTACCGCTGAGCTCGCCTAAGAGTTTGCAGCTTCCGTGAGGGTCAAGTATTTACGTAGACCTCATGGGAAACATACAGTTCTCCCTAACCTGGGGTAAACTGGCTGATGGTAATTTTGGGATGCCGGTCTGGCGATCGGCATCCCATTTAGGTTAATCCCTAGATAGGGGAGTGGTATGGGTAAGTACATCGTTAAACGTGTGCTTCAGTTCATCCCGGTGTTTTTGGGCGTTACGCTGATTCTGTTCGCCCTCCAGAATATCGTGCCGGGAGATCCGATCAAGCTGATCGGTGGAGACAAGGCTCTGTCCCCCGAGGTGGAGCTTCAGCTTCGCGTCCGCTATCACCTGGTCCAGACGGACGATGACGGCAACGCGATCCTTGACGAGAACGGCGACCCCGTTCAAACGTCGCTCGTGGACCGTTACTTGTATTACATGAACGGCCTGCTTCATGGCGATCTGGGCAATTCGTATCAGCGCAAGCTGCCGGTTACGGAAATCTTTGCCCAGAAGTATCCGTATACGGTCAAACTTGCCGCGTGCGCCATCGTGCTCGAGGCAATCATGGGTATCGGTGCGGGTATCATTTCGGCGGTAAAGCGTTATTCCTTCTGGGATATTTTGGTAACGCTCACCACGTCGATCCTCGTTGCGGTCCCGGCCTTCTGGCTCGGTATGTTGCTGCAGCTGTTCTTTGGCGTCATCCTCAAGGACGCCACGGGCGGTGCAATCTCCATGCCGATCTCGGGTGCCGGCGGTTCCAGCTCTCAGTATCAGGATTGGATGCACTATGTGCTTCCGACCATTACGCTGGCTTCGGTTTCGACCGCTTATGCTGCGCGCATTATGCGCTCGCAGCTGCTTGACGTCATGAACCAGGATTACATCCGTACGGCAAAGGCCAAGGGTCTCTCCAATCGTGCGATCATCGTCAAGCATGCGCTTAAGAATGCACTCATCCCCGTCGTTACCTATATTGGTGTCGACTTTGGCGGCATGCTTTCGGGCGCCATCCTGACTGAGACGGTCTTCAACTGGCCCGGTATCGGCTATGAGGTCTATCGCGCCATTAGCATGCGTGACTGGCCCATCGTTATGGGCGGCGTTACGCTCATCGTTGTCGTCGTCATGGTGATCAACCTGCTCGTCGACATTAGCTATGCATTCCTCGACCCGCGCATCCGCCTTGGCGGTCCGTCGGATAAGGCCTAAGGGAGGTACGTCTCATGCAGGAAACTGATTCTCAGTCTCAGGAGCAGGCTACCGCCACCAAGGCCGCATCTGCTCCCGCCAAGTCCCGCACGCTGTGGGGCGACGCTTTTAAGCGTCTTCGTAAGAACAAGCTCGCCGTTATCGGTGTCTGCTGGATCATCATCGTCGTTGTGGTTGCCCTGACCGCAGATCTGTGGGCTAAGCCCTGGCTCGGTTCGCCGACGGCTTCCGATTCGACCACCATGGCCGAGACATCGCTACTGGCTCCGTGTGCCGAGCACCCGTTTGGCACCGATGCCCTCGGTCGCGACATTCTCGTCCGCGTTATCTACGGTGCACGCGTTTCGCTGTCCGTCGGCATTATGGCCACCGCGATCTCCACGGTGATTGGTCTGGTCATGGGCGCCCTGGCCGGTTTCTACGGCGGCATCTGGGATACGATCATCATGCGCTGTGCGGACATCTTCCTGGCGTTCCCGTACGTGCTGTTCGTTGTCGCCATGATCGCCGTTATCGGCCGTGGTCTTCAGAACGTCTTTATCGCCATCGGCATTCTTGGCTGGCCTTCGATTGCGCGCGTCTTCCGCTCTGCAATCTTGACGGTCAAGGAAAACGACTATGTTGATGCAGCGCGCGCGATGGGTGCATCTGATGCTCGTATCGTCGTGCGTCACATCTTCCCGAACTCCGTCGCCTCCATCGTGGTCTACGCGACCATGAACATTGGTGGCGCCATTCTGACCGAGTCCGCTCTGTCCTTCCTCGGCATGGGCGTTATTCCGCCTACGCCTTCGTGGGGCTCCATGATTCAGGACGGTCAGCAGTATCTTCTGACCGCTCCCTGGATGATGATCATGCCCGGTCTGGCAATTCTCTCGACGGTGCTCGCCTTCACCCTGCTGGGTGACGGTCTGCGCGACGCCCTCGACGTCAAGATGAAGGACGCATAAGGATGAAGAAGAACAAGAACTATGTGGACCTGAAGGATCAGCCGGTTCCTGAGGGCCAGCACCTGCTCGAGGTCGATGACCTTAAGATGTATTTCCACACCGAGGATGGCGTTGTTCGCGCTGTCGACGGTGTCTCCTACACGCTCGATCGCGGCGAAACCCTGGGCGTCGTCGGTGAGTCCGGCTCCGGTAAGTCCGTGACCGCCATGACCATCATGGGCCTCATCTCGATGCCTCCGGGAAAGATCGAGGGCGGTGACGTTCGCTATCGCGGCCGCTCCATCCTCGAAATGACCGAGGAAGAGATGCAGCACATTCGCGGCAACGATATCGCGATGATCTTCCAGGATCCTATGACCTCCTTGAACCCGGTCTATAAGATCGGCAGGCAGGTGGGCGAGGGCCTTCGTCTGCACCGTGGCTACTCCAAGCAGGAGGCGCTCAAGCGTGCCACCGAGCTTTTGGACCTCGTGGGTATCCCCGAGCCCGAGAAGCGCGTCAATGAGTATCCGCACCAGTTCTCTGGCGGTATGCGTCAGCGAGTCATGATTGCCATGGCCCTTGCCTGCGATCCCGATATTCTGATTGCCGACGAGCCCACGACTGCCCTGGACGTTACCATCCAGGCTCAGATTATCGAGCTCATGCAGGAGATGCAGGAGAAGAACGGCAACGCCATCATCATGATTACCCATGACCTGGGTGTTGTCGCCGATATGGCCGATAAGATCATGGTTATGTACGCCGGCCGCCCCGTTGAGTTCGGTACTGCTGAGGAAATCTTCTACGAGAGCCGCCACCCCTACACCTGGGGTCTTATCCGCTCCATCCCGGAGCAGGCAATCGAAGAGAAGAAGCCGCTGACGCCGATTCACGGCAACCCGCCTTCGCTCATGAACCTGCCTGAGGGCTGCGTCTTCTCTCCTCGTTGCCCCTACGCGACGGACAAGTGCCGCAAGCAGCGCCCTGAGCGCGTTGTCACCGAGTCCGGTCACTATTCTGCGTGCCACTATTCCGGTGACCCCGAGTTCCTCAAGAACGCTCCTGAGACGTCCCGTACGCGCAAGGATTCCAAGAAGGGAGGCGAGGCGTAAATGGCAGACAATAACGAGCGCACTCCACTGCTGAAGGTCGAGCACCTCTCCAAGGAGTTTCCCGCAGAGTCCGGCATGTTCGCCAAGCGTTTTTCCAAGCGCGTCGTCTCTGCTGTAAACGACATCTCTTTTGAGATTTATCCTGGCGAGACCTTTGGTCTGGTTGGCGAGTCTGGTTGCGGTAAATCCACCACGGGCCGCACTATCATGCGTCTGACCAAGCCGACCGCCGGCAAGGTGTTCTTCCAGGGCAAAGATGTTGCCGAGATGAGCAAGCATGAGATCAAGGACATGCGTCGTGAGATGCAGTTTATCTTCCAGGATCCTTATGCTTCGCTCAACCCTCGTATGACCATCGGTGAGATTGTCTCCGAGCCCATGACCATTCATGGTGTGGGCACCAAGGAGGAGCGCATTGAGCGCGTCCGTGAGCTTCTCGACGTCGTTGGACTGAACCCCGAGCACATCAACCGCTATCCGCATGAGTTCTCGGGCGGCCAGCGTCAGCGTGTCGGTATTGCCCGCGCTTTTGCGCTGAAGCCCAAGCTGATTATCTGTGACGAGCCGGTATCCGCTCTGGATGTGTCCATTCAGGCCCAGGTTCTGAACCTGCTCAAGGAACTGCAGGACAAGTTCGGTACCGCGTATCTGTTTATCGCACACGACCTGTCCGTCGTACAGCACATCTCCGATCGCGTTGCCGTTATGTATCTGGGTAAGATGGTCGAGGTTTCGGACTGGAAGACGCTCTATAGCGAGCCTCACCATCCGTACACGCAGTCGCTGCTGTCTGCCGTGCCGGTTCCCGATCCTGATATCCAGAAGACCCGCAAGCGCATCATCCTCGCCGGCGATCCGCCGTCGCCGCTGGATCCGCCGACCGGCTGCCGTTTCCACACGCGTTGCCCGATCGCGCAGGGTATCTGCTCCGAGAAGCTCCCCGAGTTTAAGGAAGTTGCACCGGGTCACTGCTGCGCCTGTCACTTCGCCGAGCCGTTCCCGATCAAGGAATCGCACATCGACCTGTAGTCGATTGTTTGTCCGGGCCCGCCCTGGCGTTGCTTTTCAGAACGTCCTCGGACATGCAAGAAACCCCCGCTGCGCACTTCGTGCGGCGGGGGTTTCTTGCGTCCTGCGGGATGTTCTGAAAAGCAACGCCAGGGCGGGCCCTTCGGTAACTCGGCAGTGGGATGTGCGATTCCTTGATCGCTCACTTAATCTAATAGGAAAGTTAGTGAGGCCGGAGCTTTAGCTCCGGCCTCTTTATATAAGGGCTCGGCAAAGCCGAGCCACCAAATTTGCATCAGCCCCCAGAACATGTTTGAGAACTGTGCCTGAAGTATGCATTTGCAGGCCCCGAATCGGTGTTGCCTCCCGGCGCATTCCGCAGGGGGAGCGATATTTTGCAGCACGAAGTGCGCAACAAAATATCGCTCATGCCCGAGGACGCGCCGGGAGGCAACACCGATTCGGGGCCGAACATATAGATCTACCAGCGCATTTACAAATTCGTAAACTTTTTTGAAAAAAGTGCTTGCACAGTTCTCGAATCATAGGTTATTATCTTCCTCGTTGAACGCGCGGGTCCAACAAAACGAACCGTGAATCAACAATATAGCATGTCGGAGTGGCGGAATTGGCAGACGCGCTAGCTTGAGGTGCTAGTGACCGCTTTTTGGTCATGCGGGTTCAAGTCCCGCCTCCGACACCATCGCATTTGAGAAGCCTCTTCGGAGGCTTTTTTGTTACCGATAGACGGTGAGGTTCACGATGGAAACGCTTGAGCGCAATGAGTGGGCGGACGTTGCCCAATTGGTCGAGATCACGAGCGATGCTGTCATTATCTGCGAGCTCGACGGAACCATTTTGCATGTAAATAATCGCTTGCTCGACTTGATGTGCGAGGAGCGTTCCGATGTGATCAACGGGGACGTTAAAGACCTCTTGTACTCGTCGGCTTTTGAACGCGCGACAGAGCATCGGCTTCCTTTTGAGACCAATGGAACAAAGAGCGAGTTGATGCTCAAGTTAAGTGACGGATCGTTTATTCCCGTCCTAGTTTGTGCCGGCTCGGTTACGCCGCCTCGAATCTTTGGCCGCCGTGCGCCGCGCGTTCTGGTGGCACTCCATAGCATCGAAGAACAGTATTCGCACGACCGTCAGCTCAAGCGTGCGCTTTCGGAGCTTAGAGTGGCGAATAAGCGTCTCTCGGGTACATTGTCGGTCATTATGAGCACGGTGGGCTCCGATGAGCTGCCCAGTTTGTTAGATATCGTTTTGAACCAGCTTGTAGGAACGCTCGATGCTTCGGGTGCCGCAATCTATTTTTCTGAGAGCGGCGGTTTTAAGCTTCGCGGTGTCTCCAAGGAGCTGCACGACAGCTACCTGCCCGAGTTCTTGCCGTATGGCGCTGGCATTCCGACGTATGTTCTTCGCGAGTCGCGTGCCTGTCGCTTGTCGATTCAACAGGACCTTGAGGGCGATAGGGCCGCCTCCGGTATGTTCATGGACCTGGATAATCGTTCTAAGCACCTGTTGCGCGTGCAGGATATGCCTCCGTACCGCAGCGAGATCTGTCTTCCCGTTTTTTACGGTACGCAGATCCTTGGCGTGCTGGAAGTTGGTTGGAAGCGCCCTCAGGCACCGCTCGCCTATGACGTTAATGTACTCGAGGTCATTTGCGATTACCTGTCTATCCAGCTGGTCGGCATGGCATCGAGCCTTCGCTCTCGTCGCACGGCCGAGCTTGGCCGCTCGCTCAATGTCTTACGTGATGAGTTGTTTACCTTTCTAGACGATTCCGCCGCGGCTACCCAGGCTATATCGTCCGAGATTTGCAATATGCTCAACTGTCATTTTTGCCCTGTTGAGTATGACGCCAGTCTGGGCTCCTATGTCATAGATTTTGAAGGCGGCAGTCGCGTTGCTTTGCCGGACGATCCCGAGAAACTTTTCTTTTCCACGACGGCGCCAGCGGCACGTCTGGGGGTTGGCTCTGATGGCTTTGAGGCGTCTGTTTTGGGCGGCACGAGTGCCGAGGATCTTAAACACGTCCGTATAACTCGCGTTGACGAATCGATGCCTATGGGAGGCTGGCTTAGGGCGCATGGTCTGCCTTGCCAGGGTCTCTACGTCGACACCGGCATCGAGGCGGGGCGCCCGCGCTCTGAGGGTGATGGCAAACACAGCAACGACGCGATCGTTCCTGCTTCTGTTGCGAAAGGCCCGACGACGCGCGCGCTTCTGCTTCGTGACGGTAGTCAAGAGCCGATTGATGACCTTGAATATGACTACTTGGTGCACTTGGCGCATGACTTTGAACTGATCTACGAGGGCGAATCTCAAAAGCGCGAGGAGCGCCATATCGCTCAGACCCTCCAGATTGGCATGAGAAATTCGCTTGGTGACGTTCCGGGTATCGCGACCGATTCGGTATACCTTTCGGCAACGAATTCGGCGTTGGTTGGCGGCGACTTCTATACTCTTGTCCGTCTTCCCGACGATTGCGCCGTTATGATTTTGGGCGATGTATCCGGCAAAGGAATCGAGGCGGCGTCGATGTCAGCGCTCGTCAAGACGGCGCTGACGGCCTATGCCTGGGAGGGTGCTGGGCCCGCCCGTATGGCCCGCTCGCTCAATAGCATGCTCATGGGCTTTTCGAGGGTCGAGACGTTCGTGACGGCGTTTATCGCCAAGATTGATCTTAAAGCGGGTCGCGCTACCTACTGCTCTGCGGGACATCCTCCCACTATGGTCATTAGACCGTCGTCGACGCCGCTTGGCGGCGGAGAAACCCGAGGGGGAGAAGTGGAGCTCCTTGGGTGCCAATCGGGCGTGATCGGTGCCTTTGAGAGCATGGTGTACGAGACAGGCGTGTTTACGTTCGCTCCTGGTGACATGCTATTCATGTATACCGACGGAGCAATCGAAGCACGTGATCGCTCGGGTGCTTTCTTTGGCGAGCAGCGCCTTCGTGACCTTTTGCTCTCTGTCTCGGGTGAGGGTGTATCGGGAATCTGCGGTAAGGTCTTGGGAGAGCTTGACCGCTTTACCGAGTCGGCGCTGGACGATGACATTGCGCTGGTTTCCCTTGAGTTTTTACGGGGTCGATCGTAGACCGCGATACTTGACGGGCAAAATCTGCGCAGCTGCAGATATGTATGCATCGAGCGAGCTCTTTTGGGGAACCATGGTCGTATGAATGAGTGGAATGACATAGCGGTTTTGACGCCACCGGGTGATGTCGACATCGCCTCGGTGTCCGTGCTGCGCCGACGGTTGGATAATCTGATCGACCGGGGCGTGCGTCGCGTTGTCATCAATTGCCAGGCCGTGGGCTTTATCGACTCGACGGGTTTGGCGTTTTTGCTTACACGTGCCAGAGAGCTCATGAGGCGAGAGGGCCTGCTTTCGCTCGTTAACGCCTCCGATGAGGTCATTCGCTTTTTGGAGATTGCCCGACTTGTCGACATCCTTCATGTTGCGGGTCCGGCGCGTGAGTCGATTCCCGCTATTCCGGTGGGAGAGTTGCCACGATGGAGCAAGAGCGTCGAGGTCCGACAGGGTATCGAGAATCTTCCATACTATCGACATCGCATCGCCGAACTCCTTGAATCGCTTCCGTTGCGCCGCGACGAGCGCTACGATGTCGCGTTGGCGTCGGGGGAGGCGCTGGGTAATGCCTATGACCATGCGGGCGGTATCGGGTGCGTCCTGACGGTTCAGGCCTATGGCGATCGCGTCGTGGTTGAGGTGCTTGATCGGGGTGCCGGCTATTCTATCGATGGAGCGAGCGAACCGGTCGCATCTGAGGAACGCGGCCGTGGTATCAAGCTTATGCGTATGCTTGTCGATAACGTGGAGGTTGCTCGTCGCACAGACGGCACCGGCACGCGCGTGCAGATGGTGAAGCTATTTAGCGGAGCACTGGAATCGCGTGCCTAGCCAATCGCTTTAGCGCGTTTAGCCACCAAGAACACGCGGCCGGCAACTTTTTTGAAAAAAGTACTTGCGTCTTTTGGATAACTCGCGTAAATTAATAACCCGCAAGCGGACATGGCTCAGTTGGTAGAGCACAACCTTGCCAAGGTTGGGGTCGCGGGTTCGAGCCCCGTTGTCCGCTCCATTGCATTTCCGGACCGTTTAGGCGGTCCTTTTTCGGCGAAGTGGCCAAGTGGTAAGGCAGAGGCCTGCAAAGCCTTTACCCCCGGTTCGAATCCGGGCTTCGCCTCCAGGCAACATCCGGGCGCTCCGGCGCCCGTTTTGTTTTACATATGCGGACATGGCTCAGTTGGTAGAGCACAACCTTGCCAAGGTTGGGGTCGCGGGTTCGAGCCCCGTTGTCCGCTCCAACTATCTTACGCGGTTCTAACGAACCGCGTTTTTTGTTGACGCTGCGCGAGCCCCGGGCACCCCATCTTGCCCCCTCAATCGTCGGTCGCGTACATAAAGTACGCTTCCCTCCTCTTTCGCGGCAACCTGGGGCACCCGGAGCCCGCTCGCTGTTGTGGCCGGGGGAGTGAGTCTTCCGTTCTTTTCACTAATCGATCGATTCGTCCCAGGAGGCTCGAGCCCGAGAGGGAGCGAGCGTTTTGGGGTGTGGCTGTGGCGTTGTTTGCCTCGAATGACAGCTTTGGGCGTATCATCGTGGGCATCTCGCAAAACCTCGTTGCAAGGGAGGCTCACCCCATGGCTGCAGAAAAGTCCTCTTCGCGCTCATGGATGTCCGATGCCGCGATCTATCAGATCTACCCGCGTTCGTTTAAGGATTCGACCGGTTCGGGTCTGGGCGATATCGCGGGCATTACCCAGCAGATGGACTATCTTGAGCGGCTGGGCATCGAGGCCATCTGGCTGAGCCCGTTTTACCCTTCGCCTCTTGTCGATGGCGGCTATGATGTGGCGGACTACTGCGATGTCGACCCACGTCTCGGCTCGCTTGACGACTTCGATGACATGATCGCTGCGGCTCACGCGCGCGGCATCAAGGTCATCGTCGATATCGTGCCCAACCATTCATCCAACCAGCACCCCTGGTTCAAAGCCGCTCTTGCCGCCGGCCCCGGATCGCCCGAGCGCGCCCGTTATATCTTTCGCGATGGTCGCGGCGAGCATGGCGAGCTGCCTCCCACCAATTGGAATGCCAACTTTGGCGGCCCCGCCTGGACGCGTGTTGCGGACGGTCAATGGTATCTGCACATGTTTACGCCCGAGCAGCCGGACTTTGACTGGTCATGCCCCGAGGTTCACGCGTTCTTTTGCGACGTCCTGGCGTTTTGGAGCGATCGAGGCGTCGATGGCTTTCGCATCGATGTGGCGCACGGTCTCGCCAAGGATCTCGACCGCGATGACCTCGACCGGTGGCATCTCGCCGAGGGCGATGACATGGTTGACGACGGCGCCCATCCGCTGTGGGACCGCAACGAGGTCCACGAGATCTATCGCGAGTGGCGCCGCGTGTTCGACCGCTATAATCCGCCGCGCAGCGCCGTTGCCGAGGCGTGGGTGCTGCCTGAGCGCCAGTATCTCTATGCGCGTCCCAGCGAGCTTGGCCAGACATTCAACTTTGAGTTTGCCAAGGCCACTTGGACCTATGATGACATGCACGCTGCAATCGAGGAGGGCTTGAAGGCAGCTATCGAATCCGATTCCGCCTCGACCTGGGTACTCTCCAACCACGACGTGCCGCGCGTGGCGACGCGCTATGCCCTGCCGCAAATCAAGGCGACGCGCTACCACCAGATTGCGCTCGACTGGCTCTTACGCGACGGGTCGTCTTATGACGAGGACCGTGAACTCGGCGAGCGCCGCGCGCGGGCGGCTCTTTTGCTTGAACTGGCGCTTCCGGGCTCGGCATACGTGTATCAGGGTGAGGAGCTCGGTCTTTTTGAGGTGGCTGATATCCCGTGGACTGCACTCGAAGATCCCAGTGCAACCAATACGCGCGGACCGAAGCGCGAGAAGGGGCGCGACGGCTGTCGTGTGCCCCTGCCGTGGGTAGCGGCGGACGATCCCGCGCAGGGCGGATCGTTTGGGTTTTCGCCGGCGGACGCTGATGCGGCGCCCCATCTGCCGCAGCCTGCATGGTTTTCCGATTATGCTGCCGATAGGGAAGAAACGGACCCGACATCGATGCTTGCGCTCTATCGTGACGCCCTCTGGCTGCGGCGCAAGCTGCGCGGGTGCGCCAACGATCTTGCGTGGCTCGATCTTGACGGGCGCACCGGTCTTGCGGATGGTGCCGAGGGCGCTGAGGGCGGCGTCATCGCCTATCGCCGCGATAACGGCTGGGCGTGCGTGACGAACTTCGGTGCAGCACCCGTGGAGCTGCCGGCGGGCAGGGTCCTGCTCACCTCATCAGCGCTTGCAGACGGCAGACTCGCGCAGGACAGCTCTGCCTGGATCATGCTCGGTGAGATGTAAGGGCCTCTTGCGGCGAGTTTGCGTTTGCCTGCGCCTTCCGTGGTGGCTGATGTCTTCGCGAGGT
The DNA here is from genome assembly GCA_958445065.1 of uncultured Collinsella sp. GTDB lineage: Bacteria > Actinomycetota > Coriobacteriia > Coriobacteriales > Coriobacteriaceae > Collinsella. The sequence goes on along the minus strand of CAUCQW010000009.1, from coordinate 49,111 downwards.
TCGCGAGGGCGTCGCAAAACTTTTCAAAAAAAGTTCTTGCATAGGATGCGGGCATCACGTAAGATTAATCCTCGTAAGCGGACATGGCTCAGTTGGTAGAGCACAACCTTGCCAAGGTTGGGGTCGCGGGTTCGAGCCCCGTTGTCCGCTCCATTTGGGCGTTTAGCTCAGGGGGAGAGCGCTTCCCTGACACGGAAGAGGTCAGAAGTTCAAATCTTCTAACGCCCACCAAATGTTCGCAGCTCAGAGGCTATGTCCTCTGGGCTGTTTTGTTTTTTGTCACCAAGCGCGCCGCCAAATAAGTCATCAAATATTGATCCAAGGTCCGTACGCGATGGTCTTTGTATCCCGTAGGGGTGCCGGCAGATTGCATGTGTCCTGGCCCATCATGACCGCAACATGTTGGTCAAGGACAATCTTTTGGATTCTTTTGGCGCGAGCAGCTTGGTTTTGGTGCTATTTGGCGGCGGCACGGTTGAGGGGGTTTCAAAACTGCTGTGCAGGTAGTTGGGTTGATAACGTTTTAGCAGTCTGCCAAGAGGACTTCATTTATAATGCGTCTGCAAATTGACCAATTGCTTTGACCTGCTGAAACACTATATGTTGTGTTTGACCTAAAAAAAGAATACAGGATATAGATGCCTCTTTGTCGTATGATAGATGGCGGACAGAGAACGAGAACCTTATTCGCCCCATTATTTGGATGGATCTTTGAGCCCCTTGATTGGCTGCGAGGATTGTCCGCATGAGGGCCTATGGTTATCGAAAACACAGATTGCGCGACGGCGCCGCAAGACAGGGTAAGCCCTGCCGGGCATCGTTTGGCTCTGAAGCGCAATGAGGCTACGATGCGAAAGAGGCAAGAGGATGAAGATCATCAAGCGCAGCGGCACCGAGGTTACCTTTGACATCGATAAGATCGTCAATGCGATCCGCGCCGCAAACTTGGAGGTCGAGGAAGGCTCTCGCCTTACCGACCGCCAGGTGATCTATGCGGCACAAAACGTCGCCGAGGCATGTGAGAAGGCCGGCCACACCGTATCGGTCGAGGAGATCCAGGATCTGGTCGAGGACGAGATTATGCGTCTCGACTGCTACGAGGTCGCTCGCCACTACATCATCTACCGCTATGTTCAGAGCCTGAAGCGCCAAAAGAACACGACCGATGACAAGATTCTGTCGCTGATTGAGTGCAATAACGAAGAGGTCAAGCAGGAGAACTCCAACAAGAATCCGACCGTCAACTCCGTTCAGCGTGACTACATGGCCGGCGAGATCTCCAAGGATCTGACCCAGCGCGTGCTGCTGCCCCAGGAGATCGTGGATGCGCACAACGAGGGCCTGATTCACTTCCATGATTCGGATTACTTTGCCCAGCACATGCATAACTGCGACCTGGTGAACCTGGAGGACATGCTCCAGAACGGTACTGTTATCTCGGGCACGCTGATTGAGAAGCCGCATAGCTTCTCGACTGCCTGCAACATTGCGACGCAGATCATCGCCCAGGTTGCTTCCTCCCAGTACGGCGGCCAGTCGATTTCGCTGACCCATCTTGCCCCGTTCGTCGAGGTGAGCCGCCAGAAGATTCGCGGCGAGGTTGCCCGCGAGCTTGAGGAGCTCGGTGTTTCCGCTCCCGCAGAGAAGGTGCGTGAGGTCGTAGAGGACCGTCTGCGTGATGAGATCCGTCGCGGTGTCCAGACGATTCAGTATCAGGTCGTGACCCTTATGACCACCAACGGCCAGGCACCATTCGTGACGGTCTTCATGTACCTCAACGAGGCCCGCTCGGTCCAGGAGAAGCACGATCTTGCCATGATCGTGGAGGAGACGCTTCGCCAGCGCTATGAGGGCGTTAAGAACGAGGCGGGCGTGTGGATCACCCCGGCGTTCCCCAAGCTCATCTACGTGCTCGAGGACGATAACGTTTACGAGGATTCCCCGTACTTCTATCTGACTCAGCTGGCCGCCAAGTGCACCGCCAAGCGCATGGTGCCCGACTACATCTCCGAGAAGAAGATGCGCGAGCTCAAGCTTTCGAAGGGTGAGACCGCGGGCAATGGCGATTGCTACACCTGCATGGGTTGTCGCAGCTTCCTGACGCCCGACCGCTCCGGTAACGGATTTAACAACGTGGCCAACGCGCTGAACTATGATCCGAACAAGCCCAAGTACTACGGTCGCTTTAACCAGGGCGTTGTGACCATCAACCTGCCCGATGTCGCGCTGAGCTCGCATCAGGACATGGATAAGTTCTGGAAGATCTTCGACGAGCGCCTTGAGCTGTGCCACCGCGCCCTGCTGTGCCGTCATGAGCGTCTGATGGGTACGCTTTCGGATGCCGCACCGATTCTTTGGCAGTACGGTGCCCTCGCCCGCCTGAAGAAGGGCGAGACGATCGACAAGTTGCTCGTGGGCGGTTACTCCACCATTAGTCTGGGTTATGCCGGCCTGTATGAGTGCGTTAAGTACATGACGGGCCACAGCCACACCGAGAAGGAGGGCACGCCCTTTGCCATGGCCGTCATGCAGCGCATGAACGACAAGTGCGCGGAGTGGAAGGCCGAAAGCGATATTGACTTCTCGCTGTACGGTACCCCGCTTGAGTCGACGACCTACAAGTTCGCCAAGTGCCTGCAGCGTCGTTTTGGCATCATCCCGGGCGTGACGGACAAGGGCTACATCACCAACAGCTACCACGTCCACGTGTCCGAGGAGATCGACGCATTCGACAAGCTCAAGTTCGAGGGTATGTTCCAGCAGCTTTCGCCGGGCGGTGCCATCTCCTACGTCGAGGTTCCCAACATGCAGGACAACCTCAAGGCTGTCATTCGCGTGATGCAGTACATCTACGACAACATCATGTACGCCGAGCTCAACACCAAGAGCGACTACTGCCAGGTGTGCGGCTACGACGGTGAGATCAAGATTGTCGAGGATGACGGCAAGCTGGTGTGGGAGTGCCCCAATTGCGGCAATCGTGACCAGGAGAAGATGAATGTCGCCCGTCGCACGTGCGGTTACATCGGTACCCAGTTCTGGAACCAGGGTCGAACCGAGGAGATCCGCGACCGCGTGCTGCATCTCTAATAACCATCCCAGGCCGCCCCGTAGCGAGGCCCCGGGCCTTTACTCGCTATTTCGGACAGTCCTGGCTCACGACGGAGGCGCCACTGGCGCCTCCTGTTCGTGCGGAACTCATATCGAGCAAAGGCCCGGGGCCTCGCTACGGGGCAGCCAAGTTGATGTAGCTGAGATGCAGCATGCGGCCTGCTCACTCCTCGAAGTTCTTAGCGGAAATGAGTTGACTTGCAACAACGCTTTGCTTGCGATGGCGGTTGAGCTGCAACAAAGTTTTTATTGGACCTCGAACCCTATACTCGATGTTCGCTTCGTTCATTGAGTTACCCTTTGCATGAGGCCGGGACATATCGTCCCGCCCGCAGTTTCGCAGGCCGAAGGCCGAGAATGTTTGAGGACGGGATGATATGTCCCGGCCTCCCGGGAGAGTTACCTATGAACTACGCGAACATTAAGTATTTCGACATTGCCGATGGGGAAGGCGTTCGTACTTCTCTGTTTGTGAGTGGGTGCCGTCGTGGGTGCAAGAACTGCTTTAACTCTGTCGCGTGGGACTTTGCTGCGGGTGAGCCGTTCGACCGTGCCGTCGAGGACAAGATTATCGAGAGTCTCGACCATCCCTTTATTGATGGCCTGACGATTTTGGGCGGCGAGCCTATGGAGCCCGAGAATCAGGTGGGGCTTGTTGACTTTATCGAACGCGTGCGTGCGGCCTATCCCGCGGGGTCGGGCAAGACCATTTGGTGCTTTACCGGCGACGTGCTCGAGGAGCTTATGCCGGGTGGCCGTCATCATACCGAGGTGACGAACCGTATCCTGGCCTGCCTCGACATGTTGGTGGACGGCCCGTTCGTTCAGGATCTGTACGATATCTCATTGCGCTTTAGGGGCTCGAGTAACCAGCGTGTGATCGATATGAACGCCACGCGCGCCCGTGCTGTGCGCGAGGGCGTTGCGCTTTGCGACGCTGTGGAGCTTTGGCGGGACGATCCGGTCTATTCGACCCATACTATGTAGCTTGTGGCCGATGCCAAAGGGCGTGGTACCATAGCGCGAACGCAAAATCGGAAAAGTGAGGCCCAGATGGTCGATCAGGAAAAAGTCGAGGCCGCCATTAAGCTGTTGCTTGAGGGCATAGGCGAGGACCCAACTCGTGAGGGCCTGCTGGAGACCCCGGCGCGCGTTGCCCGTATGTATGGTGAGATCGCCGGCGGTATGGACCAGAGTGCCGAGGAGCACCTGTCCAAAACCTTTGCCGTCGCTTCGAACGATTTGGTTATCGAGCGCGACATCACGTTCTACTCGCTGTGCGAGCACCATCTGCTGCCGTTTTATGGCAAGGCCGCCATTGGCTATATCCCTAACGGTCGGGTGGCTGGGCTTTCCAAACTCGCCCGCACGGTTGAGGTTTATGCCCGCCGTCTGCAGCTGCAGGAGCAGCTGTGTGCGCAGGTTGCCGACGCTCTCATGGATTATCTCGCTCCCCAGGGAGCGATTGTGCTCATGGAAGCCGAGCATATGTGCATGACCATGCGCGGCGTGCAAAAGCCCGGCACCAAGACCGTGACGCTCGCTCGCCGCGGCGTCTTTGAGACTGATCCCGCGCTCGAGGAGCGGTTCTTTAGGATGCTGGGCCGTTAGCATGAGGGTCGTCAACGACTTTACATCGAAGACCGATGAGGGGACGTCGCGTCGCGGCTTTATGGCTTCGGGCTTGGCTCCCTTTGGTGCCATGCCTCGCATTGATTACATTTGCGCCAACGGGCTGTTCCGGCGGCACCTGGGTAACATTGCACAGTTGGAATCGGGGCGCATCTTCTGCCGCCACGGTATTGACCATCTTCTCGATGTCGCTCGCATTATGTGGATCAAGAATCTCGAGGAACAGCTCGAATTTGACCGTGAGGTCATCTACGCCACGGCACTTCTTCACGATATCGGCAAAGATGAACAGTATGAATCGGGTATATCCCATGATGTTGCAAGCGAACGCGTCGCTGATGCGATTCTCGGCGGCATGCCCGATGATGTGGCGTTTGAGCCGGCCGATGCCGCAGCCATTAAGACGGCCATTCTGGGCCATCGAAAGCTGCGTGTGAACAGCCAACCGCTTGAGCGTCTGCTCTATGCAGCCGACAAAGCGTCGCGCGCCTGCTTTGCATGCCCCGCGCGCAATGCTTGCAACTGGAGCGATGATAAAAAGAACCTGTCGATTCGCGTGTAGTTAGTTTGCGCGGTCGGGGTTCTAAACGAAGGAGACGATCGCGATGAGCAACAAGAAACTGCCCGAGAATGCAACCAAGACTGAAGGCGCCGAGCTCGCCCGCCGTGGAAGGGGCGAAATATCCACCGCAACGGCGGTGCCCCACGTGAGTTATGACGATCTGCGCCATGCTGACCGCATTACTATCGACGGTCTCGAGGTCTTTGCCAACCACGGCGTGTATCCCGAAGAGAACGCGCTGGGCCAGAAGTTCATCGTGTCCTTGGTACTCTATGCCGACCTGCGTGCAGCGGGGGAGCACGATAACCTGGACGCCTCGATTGACTATGGCTCGGTGTGCCACGATGTCGATGGCTATCTGCGCGAGCATACGTTTAAGCTCATCGAGGCTGCAGCTGAGGGTGTGGCCTCGATGCTGCTGCGTCGTTACCCCTTGCTGCTTGGCGTGCGCGTTAAGCTCGATAAGCCTTGGGCGCCCGTCGGTCTTCCCCTGGCAAGCTGCGGTGTCGAGATCGAGCGCGTGCGCTAACCGGTTCTAATATGTCTCTATGGGTGGCTGCTTGAGCCGCTGGGACAGTGCTCTATTGTTGGGGCAGTACGTGTCGAGCAGGGCGTGAAACCGCTGATTGTGGCTTGGCTCGAGCAAGTGGACGAGCTCGTGGGCGACAACCATGTCAAGGCACTCGACGGGGTAGGCGGCAAGTTCTCGTGCGATGCGAATGGCGCCGGTTTTGGGCGTGCATGATCCCCAGCGCGTTTTCATGCTGCGCACGGAAACGCGGGAAACGGCGACACCCATTGCGATTTCGTATGCGTGCACCATATCCCGCAGCGCCGATGTGACTTCGGACGTATAGAGCTGGTCAATATGGGCTTGGATCTCACTGGGCGTTAAGCCGTCGAGGGGCGCGTTCCACTTGGCCTGCGGACGTTCGTCTGGCTCGTCGGTACCCATAAAGCTTGCGAACGTGGCTTGTTTGGGCCGCGGTGCGGGTGACTTAAAGTTGTGATCGAGCGCATCTTGTACCGTGATGGGCTTGCCCCAAAGTGCAATGATGGACGAGGGGCTGAGCGGCTCTCGCGCCGTCGCCTGACGTTGCTCGCGCTGGGCAAGCCGGCTGATAATCCAGGCGCTGTTGCGCTTCACAAACGCTTCGATACGCTCGCGGCTGGCGCCGAGCGGTGCGCTGGCGTGGACCTCACCGCTCGATGTGACGCGCAGGTTGAAGTTTTTGACGCGCTTTTTGGTAACGACGACGGGGATGGGAGTCCCATCCGGTTGGGGTAGGAAAAGCGTAAATTGCTGTGTCAAAAGTGGTCCTTCAGATTGGGGACGGGCCGGCATGTCGACCGTTCGGCATGCCGGCCCGCTCAGGGGATGTGAAATTAATAACGCTCAAAGAAGGCAAGGGCATTATCGCTGCAGAGCTTCTGCATCACGGTCTTGCCAAAGTGCTTGGAGAGCATGTTCTGGAACTCGGGCATCTTGCTGGCATCGGAGAGGAAGGCGGGCACCGTGGCACCGTCCCAGTCGCCGCCGAGCGCGATGACGTCCTCGCCGCCCAGGTCGAGCCAGTGCTCGATATGTGCCGCCAGCTGGTCGAAGGTGACGTCTGCGGCTGTCTTGTCGGTTGCGTCGTTGGAAAGGAACTCGCTGCAGTAGTTGAGGCCGACGATGCCACCCATGTCGCGAATGGTGCGGAACTGGTCGTCGGTGAGGTTGCGCTTAACGCCGCAAACTGCACGAGAGTTGGAGTGGCTGGCGACGAAGGGACGTGTGGCGTGGGCGACAACCTCGTCAAAGCACTCATCGTTGAGGTGGGAGACGTCAAGCACCATGCCGGCGTGCTCCATCTGCGTAAGTGCCTCGATGCCGGCGGCGGTGAGGCCGGCGTGGGTATCGTGTCCGCTCGCGAGCGGTCCCTGCGCATTCCAGCTGAGCGATGACATGAGTACGCCCAAGCTCTTGAGCACCTCGATCAGCGCGGGGTCCTCGGCAAAGAACGTGGCGTTTTCGATGGTGTGGATGCAGGCGACCTTGCCGTCTTTGAGCGCGGGGCGAATGTCTGCCGCGCTGCGTACGTTGACCATGCGGTCGTGGTTGAGCATTGCCTGGCCGCTCATATGCGCCATGATCTGCGCCTGGAAGCGCGCGGCGTGGGCGGTGGGAATCTCATCGGGGACAAACGTGGCGAAGCACTGTGCCCATGGCGTGTTGCCGATCTTTGCGAGCGAGATGGCGCAGGCGTTGCCCTCGATGAGGTCGAAATCTTGCGGATGCGTTTCGTCGCCGGGGAAATAACCGTCGGTGCCGGCGGTAAAGCGCAGGTCGAGATCGAGCGTGGCCCAGCCGATGCGGTCGGCGGTGTCGCAGTGTAGGTCAAATACGGGATATGCCATGGTTCCTCCGGTTGCAGCGTTTCTTTGCAAACTGTCATTGAATTGTATGACTAGGGTATAGTTAGCGCCATATGTTCACGGCGGCCCGCGTTGTGCGCCGCCCTTATCACGGAGGTTACCATGTCCAACCAGGGCAAGAAGGTCAAGACTCATTATCGCGGCACGCTCGACGACGGCACGCAGTTCGATAGCTCCTACGATCGCGGCGAGCCGCTGGAGTTCACCTGCGGCGCCGGTCAGATGATCAAGGGCTTCGACGCCGCTGTTGTCGACATGCAGATGGGCGAGAAGAAGACCGTGCATATCCCGGCTGCCGATGCCTACGGCGAGCACAATCCCGAGATGGTTATTACCTTCCCGGCCGAGCAGGTTCCCAACATCGAGCAGATCGAGAAGGGCATGAAGCTCTTCCTGTCCACGCCGAGCGGCATGCCTGTCCCCGCCGTCGTCATCGACGTAACGCCCGAGGCTGTGACGCTCGATGCCAACCACGAGCTTGCCGGCAAGGACCTCAACTTTGATATCGAGCTCGTCGAGGTCGAGGGTTAGAGCATGCCTGAGCGCTTGGTTTCGACGACATGCTTGGGAAATCTCAACGATCCGTCCTATGAACTTCTGCTTCGCCGGAAGCTGGGCGGCGTCTTTGAAGTTGACGAGCTACTGCTCGATTGGGACCAGGCTGATGTATGCGCGTTTGTGGGCGTGACGGAGCTGGGGCGCACGGTCGATGTTCGGCTGGATACTGCCGACGGCGGTCGTTTTGTCGACGGCGACGTGCTCGCCGTCGACCGTTCGGGCGTGGTGCCCGTGGCGGTTGTCGTGCGCCTGCGCAGCGCCGAGGTTTATTTGGTCGAAGTTGACCGCATGGACCCGATTGCGCTCGCGCATGCGTGCTGGGAGATCGGCAATATGCATGCGCCGCTTTTTCGAGGCGATTCGGACGAGTATACCGTGCGCATGTATACGCCGGTGCAGCCTGTTTTGGGCCGCATGCTCCGGGGCGTCGAGGGCGTTCGGCTCTCGACGGTTACCCGTGAACTCGATTCGGACCGGCGCTTTGCGTCGAGTGCGGCGGATGCCGTTGTGAGTATGGCACCAGACTTTACGATCGTAAAGAAGGCGCGCGGTTAACGTGCGTATAAGTAAGGCGGACTTTGAGAGACAACTATTCAAAGTCCGCCTTTCTGTTGATGAGATGCTGTGGGGGAGCATATGGGTCTTGAAGGAATCAAGCTGATTGCATGCGATTTGGACGGCACGTTGCTGCATCCGGGGGAGCGCGAGCCGCGTTCCGAGGCCTTTGAGCTCATCGATGAGCTGCATCGTCGCGGTATCGTGTTTATGCCGGCGAGCGGCCGTCAATATGCGAGCTTGCGCTACCTGTTTGCCCCGGTGGCCGATGAGCTCGCCTATGTATGCGAAAACGGAGCCCTGGTGATGAGCGAGGGACGTGCCGTTGTCAAGCGTTCCATGGAGCGTAGCCTTGCTATGGATATCGCGAATGCCGTGGTTGCGTATCCCCATGCCGACGTGACCCTTTCGTGTGAGGGACACCTCTACACCATGAGCGGCAACGATGCGTTCGTCGATCATTTGCGCTATGAGGTCCACTGCGATGTGGCGGTGGTCGCCCGCCCCGAGGACATCGACGAGGACGTCATTAAGATTGCCTTCCAGACGCCCGAGGTGGATCAGCCGGCGGCCCTGGAGTATTTTGAGCGCCTCTTTAGCGACCGTGTTGACGTGATGACGTCGGGAACCGAATGGACGGACTTTATCGGTTTCGGTTCGGGCAAGGGCTCCGCGCTTGCCGATTACGGTCGTGCCCTGGGTATTTCGCCCGATGAGATGATGGCGTTTGGCGACAATGAGAACGATCGCGACATGCTCAACGTCGTGGGCCATCCCTATCTGATGGAGAGCTGCAACCCCTCTATGCGTGGCATTAACGACCGCGTCCGCTACGTGCGCACGGTCGAAGAAGAGCTGCGTCGTCTACTTGCTGAGTAGACATTTGGGACATGTCTAGGAATCTACTTTTTGCTGCAAAGTGCGGAAAGGTGGATTTTAAGGCATGTTCCAAACATCTACCGGCAGTCGGGGCAGAGACCCTCGAAGATGGTGTAGTGCGACGTGACGTGCCAGCCGATTTGCTCGGACGCTTTGGCGTCGAGCTGGGCATCGAAGGGGAGCGGTACGTCGATGACGCGGCTGCATGAGGTGCAGATGATATGTGCGTGCGGCTCGATCGTGCGATCGAAGCGGCTGCCGCCCGGCGTCTTGATGGAGAGGATCTCGCCGGCGTCGGCCAAGAGATTGAGGTTGCGGTAGACCGTACCGCGGCTGATTTTGTCATCCTGCGCGCGCACGACGTTGTAGATTTCGTCGGCGGTGGGATGGTTGTAGCTTTGGCGCACGGCGTCAAGAACCAGCTTTCGCTGCTTGGTATTCCTTCTTTGCACCGCCATGCGCCTCGCCTCTTTTCTATCAACGGTCGTAGGTAAATGATACCGTATTTAGCACACAATACTAATAATGAGGACTGAAACCGTCTTCATTGGCAAGTGGGGCTCGGGCCTGGGCATCTACAAGGCGAAAACGCGTTCCCATGCGCTCGTAGGAGGCATGAAGTGCCTCGAGATGAGATAGGATGTCTGCCGGAGCTCCCTGTATCTCCATCTCGACTGAGCCGTCTTCCATGTTACGCACCCAGCCGGTGAGTGCGCGTGCCTGCGCGAGGTTGGTGTTGGTAAAGCGAAAACCAACGCCTTGGACTTGCCCCGCCCAGCGCAGGAAATAACGCAGGGGAGTGTCTTGAGTGGCCTCGTCGCTTGCAAGCACGGTAAGCCTGCGGCGCAGCTCGAGCTCGACGTTTGACGGTTTTTGAGGCTCTCGACTGCCGCCGGTGACGCTGGAGAAGAACGTATCGAAGAGGCCCATCGCTATGCCTGCTTGCCTGCGTCGGCCGGGAAGGTTATGCCGGCCTGCTGACGCACGGCATCCATGATGCGTAGTGAGACGAGCGTGACATCGCGGTAGTGGCCAAGCTCGTGGCGTCCCGCCGGGGTCTCCCAAATCTCTTCCTTGACGTTATCGATGCCGCCGATGGCGGTGATAAAGTCTGTGAGTTCGTATTCCATGGTGTTGCTCGATTTGGGCAGGTCGAGCACGCGGCCGTTGTCGCCCTGTTCGCGCGGCGCCTCGGTCGCCGAGCCGCGTACGACGTCGCCGCGATAGTCGATGCGGACGTTGCGGGGCGTTGACAGATGGTCAATCTGGATAGTGCCACGCTCGCCTTCGATCTGCGAGGGCAGTAGGTCATTCGTAATTTTGGAGTGCGCGAGCTCGACGGAGATGCGGCCTCCGCCATAGCTGGCGAGGATGGAACCGCAGCCGTCGATGGGGCCGTGCGTGAGCTGTCGCGTGGTGGGGTCGAGCAGAGTAGTCATGCTCGTAAGGCCGGAGGGCATGCCGAAAATCTCGACCATGGGCTCGACGGCGTAGACGCCAATGTCCATGAGGGAACCCGATGCCATATTGCAGTCGAAGATATTGGTGGCGCGTCCCGCGAGAATCTCGTTGTAGCGCGAGGAATACTTGCCAAAGCGCAATGAGGCGCGGCGGATGGGGGCGATCTCGCCCAGGGCGTCCTCGATGGCGTGGAAGGCGGGATCGTGGAGGGGACGCATGGCTTCGAGGGCCACGACACCTGCTGCCTCGGCAGCGCGGAAGACTTCCAGCGCCTGCGCTTCGGTGGCGCAGAAGGGTTTCTCGACGATGACGTGCTTGCCACCGGCGATGCAGGCAAGGGCCTGCTCGTAGTGAAGTGCGTTAGGGCTGCCGATATAGACGGCGTCGACGTCGGCGGCTACCGCAAGCTCATCGAGTGACGTAAAGTTTCGCTCACCACCGCGCTCGGCGGTAAAGGCAGTACCGCGATTGGCGTCGCGTGAAAGCGTGCCCACAAACGCGGCTTGGTCGTTGGCGTTGACGACCTGGATAAAGTCGTCGGTAATCATGGATGTGCCGATGGTTGCGATACGCAACATGTGTCCCCCTTGCGTTGTTTGGCTTACAGGACGAGTGTAGCGCGGGAGGACACAAAAGCGTGCGAAAACGCCGTTACAGGTCGCTCTCGTTAAAGCCGGCGTCGATATCGAGGTTGCTGCCGTCGGCCGCCGTGGTGGCAAGCTCGTCGCAGCGCTCATTGAGCTCATGGCCGGCGTGGCCCTTAACCCAGATGAACTCCACTTTGTGTTTGCTCTTTGCGGTGAGCAGGCGCTCCCACAGATCGCGGTTCTTGACAGGCTGCTTGTTGGCGGTCCTCCAGCCTCGTTTTTTCCAGCCGTCAATCCAGTGTTTGTTGAAGGCGTTAACGACGTACTGCGAATCGGAATGGACCTCGACCTCGCAGGGGCGGTTAAGTGCCTCGAGCGCCACGATGACCGCCATGAGCTCCATGCGGTTGTTGGTGGTCTTGGCGTAACCGCGCGAAAGCTCGGAGGTGAAGGTCTTGCCGGCGGGGTTGGTGTATTTGAGCACGGCGCCGTAGCCGCCGCGTCCCGGATTTGATCGGGCCGAGCCGTCGGTATAGATGATGACCTTCACGGGCTTCCTTTCGTTGGGTACGTTTCGTGTGAGTGACCATTGTAGCGCCATGCCCGCCGGGGGCTAGCAATCTACGATTTCTATCCCGTCTTCCGACAGTTAGTTGGCATGGATGATGCGGTTGAGCTCGTCGAGGTATTGCTGCAAGAGGGGAGAGGGCTTGCGCTCGTCGTGCATGATATAGCCTACGTGCATCGTTGGGGCGTCTGCTAACGGGATCGATGCCATACCCCATTGCATTTCATTGGAGAGGACACCGGTCGACAGGGTGTAACCGTTCGACGTGATAAGTAAGTTAGTAAGTGTTCCGCGGTCCGAGATTCGTATGTTGCGGTCGCAAGGGATATAGCTAAAAGGTTCCTCGGCGTAATAGAAGGAGTTTGAGGTTCCCTGCTCAAAGCTGTAGCGCGTATAGGGTGTGAGGTCGGCAAGGGACAGCTGCGGGCGGCGGGCAAGCGGGTGGCGCTCGCTAACGAAGACGTGGACCGTCGCGTCGAATAGGGGATGGAAGCTCGCACGCGCGTCGGCAAAAGCCTTCTGCAGAACGCGGGCATTAAAGTCGTCCAGATACAGGATGCCGATGTCGCTGCGAAACGCGCGGACGTCATCGATGATCTGCGACGTGGTGGTCTCGCGCATGATGAACTCGAACTTGCTGTCGCGGCAGCGCTCGACCACGTTGACAAAGGCCTCGACCGAAAAGGCGTAGTGCTGGGCGGAAATGGCGAGGCGGGCTTGCGGGGTGCCGCCGTCCTCGTAGCGGGCCTCGAGCATATCGGCCTGCTCTACGACCTGGCGCGCATAGCCCAAAAGCTCGGTGCCGTCGTTGGTGAGCGTGACGCCGCGGCTGGAGCGCGTGAAGATCTCCAGGTGGAGTTCCTGCTCCAGGCTTTTGACGGCGTTTGAGATGTTGGACTGAGCGGTATAGAGGCGCTGAGCTGCGGCGTTGATTGAGCCGGACTCTGCCACGGCGATCAGAAAACGAAGCTGCTGGAGGGTCATCGGCGCCGTCCTTTCGAGCGTTATCTACAAAACCGATAACAGGTTAGCGCTTTTAAGTGATTGACCGAGCGAAACAATGCTCGTACTATTCAAAACACACAAAGGCGGTAGGTAATTAAACCGACCACGGAACCGGGATGCGAAAGGAGGCCCGCATATGAAATGCTTACCAAGACGAATGCCGGGCTCCTGTTTGCGCCCGTCGGCGTGATCAGGAGACAGCGACTTACTTCTCTCTAATTTATTAACTTTTGTTCGATCAAGGAGATCATCATGAGCCAGTTCATCAACAACCCCGAGCACACCTTTGGTTTCGATACCCTGCAGCTTCACGTTGGCCAGGAGAGCGCCGATCCCGCATCCGACTCCCGCGCCGTGCCTATCTACCAGACCACGAGCTATGTGTTCCGCAACTCCCAGCACGCCGCCGATCGCTTTGGTCTTGCCGACGCCGGTAACATCTACGGCCGTCTGACCAACTCCACCCAGGGCGTCTTCGAGGACCGTATCGCCGCACTCGAGGGTGGTGTGGCAGGTCTTGCCGTCGCCTCCGGTGCTGCTGCCATCACCTATACCCTGCAGGCTCTTGCCCAGGCCGGTGACCACGTGGTGGCTCAGAAGACCATCTACGGTGGCTCCTACAACCTGCTGGAGCATACGCTCTCCCAGTTTGGCGTCGAGACCACCTTCGTCGATGCCCACAACCTGGACGAGGTCGAGGGCGCCATCAAGGACAACACCACGGTCATCTACCTCGAGACGCTCGGCAACCCCAATTCTGACATCCCCAATATCGACGCCATCTCCGAGATCGCCAAGAAGCACGGTTTACCGGTTGTCGTCGACAACACCTTCGGCACCCCGTATCTGTTCCGTCCGCTGGAGCATGGTGCCAACATCGTCGTCCACTCCGCAACCAAGTTCATCGGCGGCCACGGCACCTCGCTGGGCGGTGTGATCGTCGACGGCGGTAACTTCGATTGGAAGGCGAGCGGCAAGTATGAGCAGATCGCCGAGCCCAACCCCTCCTACCATGGCGTCTCGTTTGCCGAGGCTGCCGGTCCCGCCGCCTTCGCAACCTATGTCCGCGCCATCCTGCTGCGTGACGAGGGCGCCTGCATCAGCCCGTTCAACGCTTGGATCCTGCTCCAGGGCACCGAGACTCTGTCGCTGCGCGTTGACCGTCATGTCGAGAACACCAAGAAGGTCGTTGAGTTCCTGGCTGGTGATAGCCATGTCGCCAAGGTGAACCACCCGAGCCTGTCTGAGCACCCCGATCACGAGCTCTATCAGAAGTACTTCCCCAACGGCGGTGCCTCGATCTTTACCTTTGAGATTAAGGGTGGCCAGGAGGCAGCTTGGAAGTTCATCGACCATCTGCAGGTCTTCTCGCTGCTCGCCAACGTGGCCGACGTCAAGTCGCTCGTCGTGCACCCGGCTACCACTACGCACTCCCAGCTCTCTGCCGAGGAGCTCGCCGAGCAGAACATCACGCCCTCCACGATCCGTCTTTCCATCGGTACCGAGAACGCCGAGGATATCATTTGGGATCTGAAGCAGGCCTTCGCCGCGCTGGACGAGTAAGGCGACTTGTGCAAGGACCCCTTGCGACTCGATAGGTATAACTGCATAAAATGCCTGCTCAAGGCGCCTGTGCGAACAATGGTTGCACAGGCGCCTTTTTTGCATAGAGCGGGTGCAAAAACAGGGTTTTTGGCATGCTTTATGCAATCGAGATGTGGAAAACTCCTGTTAAGAGGATGTGAGTTTTACGCAATTGACGTGCGCCTTTTGAGTAAAACCGCAGGTCGCGATTTGCTCGGGGTACTATGCAGCGCGATCGAATCACACGCAGCTCAAACGCAGCAAAAACGCACTACGGAGGTTTCTAGCTACATGAGGATCGATTCACGAAAACCGAAAGCCGCCGCCCTTTCCGCCGCTCTGACCGTGGCACTTTTGGCGGGCGCCGGTGCAACCGATGCCCACGCGGCAACACTATTCGATACGGTTGGACCTACGCCGTCCGAGGCGACGCTGGTGCAGCCCGTTGACTATCGCGGCGATGGTTATGGTTCCATGCAGGAGTGGAACGCCTCGATGGAGGCCAAGCGCGATTCCCTTGAGATGCGCGCTCAGATCATTATGAATATGTATGGCGACTATGCTACCGATGACGAGCGTGCTGTGCTGCAGGGTTGCATCGACGGTGCGGGTAGCCTGTTGACGATGGGGGAGGTCGACGCCAAGTCGACCGAGCTCGATGAGCTGCGCGCTGCGCTTGAGGATGCCAAGCGCGAAGCGCTCGAGGCTGCCGCCGAGGCGGAGGCTGCCGAGGCCGCCCAGGCTTCGTACTACAACGCCGGTTACACTCCGTCTTACGCGTCTGCCGCGTCCTACGCGAACGGATCGGGCCTGACGCGCTCTGCGGGTGTCAATAACTACAACGGGCGCCGCGAGACCTATTACAGCAGCAATGTGCTTTATCACTATCGCACGGGCGAATGGACTCAGGATTCTGAGGGCTTCTGGCGCGATTCCGACGGCTATTACGTTGTTGCCGCGGGCGATATGGCCCAGGGCTCGACCTTTACGGGCTCCAAGGGTGATTGCAAGGTCTATGACTCCGGCTGCGCTGCCGGAACCACCGATTACTACACCGGTTGGTAATTTTTCTGCATCACGGATATTTGGCGGACGGGCGTCTTTACCGAACTTTAGGGCAACGTAAGGACGTCCGTTCTATGTATGCGTTTGAGTTAACAGAGCCCTTACCGTGGCGGTACGCTGGGCGTATGGATGCGGGGCACACTGGTTCTTGAGAAATAAGGTCTTTCTCTTGGAGGAAGTGGTCTTGTGAATGCTCGAGATATTGCCGTTGCCGCCGTCGCGTTGATGCTTGGCTGCCTTGGTCCCACGGCCGCGCTCGTCGCGGGCATGCAGGGGACATGCGGGGCTGCTCCTATCGTGGTCGGCGCGCTGATCGCGGCCACGCTGCTGGGAAGCGCAGGCGTGGTTCTTTGCCGCGACGATGAGGACGAGGTGCCGGGGTCGCAACGCTAACTGTTGTGAGATCGGCCGCCGGTCATAGACGAAGATGAAGGCCGCCGCAGGGGAAAGGTTCCCTTGCGGCGGTTTTGCTGTTAAGGCTGTTGAATGCGGCGCGTCGGCGCTACCAGCTTTTCTCGATATCGCGGATGCGCCGATAGAGCCACTCGTTTTGCGGTGCCTGGATATCGTGTTTGGCTGCGAGGCGGCAGATGGTGCCCGCGAACTCATCAACCTCGGTTTTGCGCCTTGCGATGCGGTCTTGAGCCATCGAGGGCATACCGGCGGGGTCGATTCCCTCGATGAGGTGCACCATTTGCGTCAGGTTTGCCTCGGTCAGTTCAACGCCCTCGGCGTTGGCGACCGCAAGCGTTTCGCGCATGGCGGAAACAAAGCAGCGACGCTGCTCGGAGCCCGGCTCCGTGGCGCTTCCGTAGGTTCCGCCGTAGGCCATGCAGGTCTGGTTGATGCCGTCGTTGAGCATGAGTTTGGCCCACATGCGGTGGGCGATGTCGTCCTCGACGGTATGGGCGATGCCGCAGCGCGTATAGAGCTCGTCGATTGCGGTGATGGTTGCGGGGTTCGTGCCGGCCGCCGCGCCAAAGCGGATTTCGCCCGCATTGGTAAAGGTGAGCGCGCCGTTGAGAAACACGGCGTCCATGCCCTGGCAGATACCAAGAACGGTATGCTCCCAGCCAAAGCGTTCGGCAATCTTTTGCTCGCTCGTAATGCCGTTGCACAGCGAGGCGATGAGCGTGTTGGGTCCCACGACGCGCTCCATAGTCTTGAGTGCTTGGTCGAGACCGGTGGTCTTGACTGTCAGGATGACCAGATTGGCGGGCGTCGCCTCGCTGGCACGGACGGACGTGAGATCGCAGGGCTTGCCGTTGACGGTGAGCGCGTCGTTCGCGTGACGCTCAAAACGGGTGTCATCCATAACGTATTCGACGGCGTCATTGCCGAGGGCCTTGGCAATCATGCTGCCGTAGAGCAGGCCGACGCCGCCCTTGCCGATAAAGGCGACCTTGTTGATCTGCATGTGAATCATCTCCCCATGTAAAAGGCGCCCGCGTAAGGGGCGCCTGATGGATTGTATGCTGCCAGGGTGATTGGTGGGTGCGCGGGGCGGCTGTTATGAAAAAGAAACTATTGCGCTGTGCGCTTATGCCGCGGGGCAGACCGCAAAGACGCGGGCGGGGTATCCGACGCCATCGCGGACCTTGGGGAAGGTGCAGAAGATGACGGCGCCTGTGGCGGGAAGCTCGTCCAGATGGTCCATGACTTCGATTTGATGGCGGTCGACCGAGAGGATGTATTGCTCGCCGGGGTAGGGGTAGGCGTCCTCGCACGTGGTGATGCCCGGCTCCTTTCATCGGGCTTTTTGCTGATGTTAAAGCGGTGCCGTGACGGCTCGATTTCTGCTGCGTTACGATACGTTCTCAATTGCGATTCCGATGTGTTTCGATGACGTGACGGGTTTGTTTCGCCTTGTCAGGGCTTCGATGGGAGGGGAGGGGCCGTGCAATATCGCGTTGACCCCAAAAGCGGCAACCGTATCTCGGCGTTGGGGCTGGGCTGCATGAGGTTTCCCGGTGCGCCGGGACGCCCGGATGCGAAGACAGCCGACGCCATCATCTCCCGTGCGGTGGGGCAGGGGATTAACTACCTGGACACGGCCTATCTCTATCCCGGCAACGAGGCTTGTGTGGGTGCGTCGCTTGAGCGCCTGGGCTTGCGCGACCAGGTTTTGCTCGCAACCAAGCTGCCGCATGCTTCGTGCAAATGCGCGGAGGATTTCGACCGGTTCTTCGACGAGCAACTGCGCCGCCTGCGGACCGACCATATCGACTATTACCTCATGCACAACATTACCTCGCCCGCCCAGTGGGAACGTGTGGTGGCGTTGGGCATCGAGGACTGGATCGCGCGTCAAAAGGCGGCGGGGCGCATTCGCCAGATTGGTTTTTCGTACCACGGCAGCGCGGCGGATTTCCTGACGATGCTCGATGCATATGAGTGGGACTTTTGCCAGATCCAGTACAATTACGCTGGAGAGCGATATCAGGCAGGAACAGCGGGGCTCATGGCCGCCGCCGAGCGAGGCCTCGCGGTGTTTGTGATGGAGCCACTGCTGGGCGGGCGTTTAGCGGGCAAGCTGCCGCCACGGGCCCGCGCTGTGCTCGATAGTGCCCGTGACCCGCATTTGCGCACTCCTGCCGCCTGGGGTCTTTCGTGGGTCTGGAATCATCCTCAGGTGACGATGCTGCTTTCGGGTATGACCGATATCGCGCAGGTGGATGAGAACGCGGTGTTGGCCGATCGGGCCCTGCCGGATTCGATGACTGCCAACCAGCTCGACACGATCGCGCACGTGCTGGATGAGTTTGAAAAATCGAATCGCGTGCCCTGCACGGGATGCGGCTATTGCATGCCGTGCCCTAAAGGCATCAATATCCCTGGATGTTTTGCCGCCTACAACGCAAGCTATGCGCACAGCTGGTTTACGGGTCTATCGCAGTACTTTACGGCGAGCGCGGTGCGCACAAGCGAGGCCAAGCTGGTGAGCAATTGCGTCAAGTGCGGCAAATGCGCGCGCCACTGCCCACAGCATATCGATATCCCCGAGCGTCTCGATGACGTGCGCCGACGTTTCCAGCCTGGCCCCGTGACGGCAGTGCTTAAGGCCTTCGGCAAAACGCGCTCCTCGTGACCCTTTTATAACTTGCGCTGGAATAGTTCCTGCTTGCGGCAGAATAGGGCTTAAACAGGGACTATTCCACCGCAACTGAAGGGGGCTGTCGTGGGCCATCGGGATTCATGGGATGATTCGCGTGAGGTTCGTTGGGGCATTTTGGGCGCTGGGCACATTTCTCATCGATTTGCATCGTCGCTCAAGGAGGTGGACGGGGCACGGCTGGTGGCTGCGGCCGGCCGCACTCCTGCACATGTCGAGGAATTTTGCCGAGCGTTTTCGATTGATGCTGCGCATGGCCATGCCTCGGTCGACGATAACGGCGATGCGGCTTATGACGCGCTGATTGCCGACCCCGATGTCGACGCAATTTACTTGGCTCTTCCGCATGGCATGCATACGCGTTGGGCCTGTCGCGCGCTGTGCGCCGGAAAGGCCGTGCTGTGCGAAAAGCCGGCCGTTTTGAGTGAGGAAGAGGCTCTCTCGATTGCCTCCACCTCTCGCGAGCGCGGCGTGCTGTTTATGGAGGCGATGAAGAATCGGTTTTGCCCGATGCGCACTCGCGTGAAGGACTTGCTTGCGTCGGGTGAGCTTGGCCGTATTGTCTCGATTGAAAGCGTGCAAAAGCTCGATTACGGCGAGTCTCCTTCAGGCTATCTGCTTGATCCGTTGCAGGGCGGCTGTCTATATGACATGGGCTGCTATGCAGTCGGTTGGTTTGAGGATTTGCTCGCGGGCGCTTGCGAGGTTTCGTCTCGTGAAGTTCGCTGGCGTGACGTATCGGGCGGCCGCGTCGATTGGGCCGACGAGATCCATATGAGCGTCGACGGTATACCCATTCATATGGTGTGCGACGGCAAAGCAACATATGAAAGCCGCTTAACGATTGCCTGTGAGCGGGGCTCGTTGGAAATCGAGCGTCTCCATCGCCCCGAGCTCGCTCATGTGAAGTATTCCGACGGTCGGATACTCGAAATCGATGCACCATTTGAGGTCGATGATTTTTACGGTGAGGTGTCGCATGCGGCGCGGCTCATTCAGGCGGGGAAACTCGAAAGCCCCATCATGTCCCTAGCCGCCACACAGCGCTGTGCGCACATCATCGATGCGATTCGCTTGAAACTTTAGGGCGTGGGGGCATGGCGCCAGCGCTTGGAATGCCTGGAGGCCTTTGCTCCTGATGCCCCTTTTATAACTTGCGGTGGAATACGGTCTGTTTGCGCCAAAATAAGGCACCAATAGACCGTATTTCACCGCAACTGATGAGGGGGAGTTGGAGATGCTGACGATCGGGTGTCATCTTTCGACGACGAAGGGCTATCGGGCAATGGGAGAGACGGCGTTGTCCATTGGCGCCAATACCTTTGCATTCTTTACGCGCAACCCGCGCGGTGGCAAGGCAAAAGACCTTGACATGGATGACGTGGCGGCTCTGCGCGAGCTTATGGCGCAAAACGACTTTGGACCGCTGGTGGCGCATGCCCCGTATACCTATAACCCCTGCTCCGCTAAGGAGCGGGCGCGCGAGTTTGCCTTGGAGGCTATGGCGGAAGATTTGCAGCGTCTGGAAACACTGCCCGGCAACTACTACAACTTCCATCCCGGTGCGCATGTGGGACAGGGCTCCGACGTCGGCATTCAGATGATTGTCGACACGCTGTGCCAGGTGATGTTTGAGGGGCAGCAGACGACGGTATTACTCGAGACCATGGCGGGAAAGGGCACCGAGGTGGGCCGTAGCTTTGAAGAACTGGCGTGCATTATCGAGGGCGTTGCCGCCAAGCGCCCAGAGCTGTCCGATAAGCTGGGCGTTTGTTTGGACACCTGCCATGTGAGCGATGCCGGCTACGACATCATCCATGATCTGGACGGCGTACTCGACGAGTTCAACCGCGTGGTGGGTATCGATCGCTTGCATGCCGTACACATCAACGATTCGAAGAACCCTTGTGGCGCCCATAAAGATCGTCACGAGTGCATCGGCAAGGGATACCTTGGCAGCGAGGAATTTGGTGGCGGTATGCAGGTTATGCAGAATATTGTATCGAATGGCCACTTGCGTTCGCTGCCGTTTATTTTGGAGACTCCGAACGAACTTGCAGGTTATGCAGCTGAAATTAGACTATTAAGGTCATTGCAGCAGTAATGACTGTCACAAAGTAGAGTATTCCATTCACGTTATGGGTTTGTTTCAATCAGTTTTCTCATTGCAGATTCGTAATTCCGGGTGCATAATAGCCAACAGTTTTTGCAGACCTCTGAATCAAACGAGGTCACCGGAAGGAGACTGATTATGAAGCTGAAGAAGCTTGGCGCATTTGCCGCCACGGGTGCTATGGCGCTCGCCCTTGCTCTGACGGGCTGCGGCTCGTCCAACGCCACCTCTGGTTCTGATGCCAGTTCCAACAGCTCTGACGACGCTAAGGTCGAGAAGGTCGACGGCTCCAAGGAGTACGCGCTCGTCAAGGACGGTACGCTGACCGTCGGCACCTCTGCCGAGTACGCTCCGTTTGAGTACAAGGATGACAACGGCGATTATCAGGGCTTTGACCTTGAGCTCATCAAGGCTATCGGCGACAAGCTGGGCCTGGATGTCGAGTACGTCAACAACGACTTCGACACACTCGTCCCCGGCGTTGCTTCGGGCGCCAAGTATGACGTCGCCATCGCGGCTATCACTGACACGCCCGAGCGTGAGAAGGAAGTCACTTTCTCCGATTCCTACTACATGGACGATCAGGCTATCGTGACCAAGGTCGATAACACCGACATCACGGCCGACAACTACAGCGAGAAGCTCAACAACGCTGACGCTACCATCATCGTCCAGTCTGGCTCGACCGCCGAGGCCTTTGCCCAGGAGAACTTCCCCAAGGCCAAGATTGTCCCCTACAAGGACGCTACCGAGTGCTTCAGCGCTCTTCAGTCCGATAAGGGCGACGCCGTAGTCACCAACCGCTCCGTTGCTAGCCAGCTGACCGCCGAGCAGTTCAACACCTGCCAGACCATCAAGCAGGTCAGCACCGGCGAGGAGTACGCCATCGCCATCAACCAGGGCAACACCAAGCTCAAGGACGACATCAACCAGGCCATCAAGGACCTGACCGACGACGGTACCGTCGACGCCCTCATGGCTAAGTACAACATCAAGTAAAATAACTACTTGATTGCGCGCGGGCCCTTTCCGTTTTGCGGAGAGGGCCTTTGCGCTTCTCTTGACGGAGAGCGTTTCCGTCTCGTTTTGCCGGCAACTTCTACGATAGGAGCCACCTTGTCTCGACTGAACAAAGGGGCCGCGGAGCAGCGTTTTTCACTGCCCGCCTTGCTCCAAAAGCTAGCCTGCGTCATGGCCGTGGCGCTCGCGCTGGTGTGCGCGGGGGCATATGCGCCCACAACCGCCCAGGCGCTTGAGACCGCAAAGATTACCGCCCGACCCAACACCGGTTCGGGCAGCGCTGTGGTCGGCGGCACCGAGACGCGCATTACCTGGGAGGTCCAGGCCGATGCCGATGAGGAGCTGAGCGGTCTTTCGCTGACGTTTGTCGACGGCACGACGTTTGGTACCGATGACACGCGATTGACGATGCTCTCGGGCGAGGACCTCATGGATCGTACGCCCATGAAGCCCACGTGCAAGGCTGACGGCCAAACGCTCAAGATTGACTTTGGCGAGACGGCGCCTGCCGGCGGCTTTTTCCGTGTCGAGGTTTACGGCGTGACGTTCCCCGTCGAGGGCGGCGATGAGGCCTTTAGCGGAACTTATACGCTTGCCGACGGTTCGACCAAGAAGATTTCCAAGATTCCTTCCGTCGAGATCAAGGGCGTGACGGCGTTCGATAACTTCCTTGCCGATCTTAAGGAGCAGCCGTGGGTCGAGGCCTGGAACTCCAATATGTTCCTGCGCCTGTTCTTGAACCCGGTGATTTTGGTCCAGAGCCTGCCAATCGTCTTCAAGGGCTTCCTTATGTCGCTCTCGATCGTGCTTGTGGCGTTTCCGCTGGCGATCCCCTTTGGCTTTGCCCTGTCGCTCATGCGCATATCCAAATCGCGCATCCTGCGCTGCCTTGCCGGCATCTACGTGAATGTCATCCGCGGTACGCCGGCGTTCCTGCAGATCTATATCGCGTTCTTTGGCCTGCCGCTTGCCGGTGTCAAGGTTGACGACTACGTCTTGGGCGTTATCGTCATGGCCATGAACTCGTCTGCGTACCTTTGCGAGATCTTCCGTGCCGGTATTCAATCGATCCCCAAGGGTCAAAACGAGGCCGCGCGCTCGCTGGGCATGAATGCCTTCCAGACGCTGCTCTACGTTATGATTCCGCAGACGTTCCGCAATGTCCTGCCTACGCTGACCAGCGAGTTTATCCTGCTTTACAAGGATACGTCGCTGCTTGCCGCCGTGGGCGTGGTCGAGATCGTCATGAACGCCCGCACCATCGTGGCCACGACGGGCTCCATTACGCCGTATGTGGTTGCCGCCCTGTTCTACCTGGTCATTACCCTGCCGCTTGCGCGCTTGGTGAGCGGTCTTGAGGCGAGGCTGCTGGGTACGGCCGAAACCAAAAAGAAGCGTCCCACCAAGAGCGCCGGACAGGTTGTCGCGACGCCCGCCGACCATATCGCCGGTCTGTAAGGAGGTTCTATTATGAGCGAAACCAATAACTCGAACGAGGTCGTCGTCAGCATCAAGAATCTCCAGAAGGCCTTTGGCGATAACGTGGTCCTGCGCGACATCGATCTGGATGTGCACAAGGGTGAGGTCGTCGTGGTCCTGGGCCCCTCGGGCTCCGGCAAGTCGACGATGCTTCGCTGCATTAACCGTCTTGAGGAGCCCACGAGTGGTTCGATTGTCGTCGAGGGTGTGGACGTGTGCGCCAAGGGCGTCGACCTCAATAAGGTGCGTACGCACTTGGGCATGGTGTTTCAGCAGTTCAATCTGTTCCCGCATCTGTCGGTCAAAAAGAACGTCATGCTCGCCCAGCAAAAGGTGCTCAAGCGCAGCAAGGAAGAGGCCGAGAAGATCGCCGTCGAGGAACTCACCAAGGTCGGTCTGGCCGAGCGCATCGATTTTATGCCGAGTCAGCTTTCGGGCGGCCAGCAGCAGCGCGTGGCCATCGCCCGCGCCCTGTCGATGAATCCGCACGTGATGCTCTTTGACGAGGCCACGTCAGCGCTTGACCCCGAGCTTGTCCGCGACGTCCTTGGCGTCATGCGCGATCTTGCGCATGACGGTATGACCATGATCGTGGTGACGCACGAGATGGGCTTTGCCCGCGACGTCGCCGACCGCGTCGTCTTTATGGACGGCGGCGTTATCGTGGAGGATGGCACGCCGAGCGAGGTCTTCGACCATCCCAAGAGCGAGCGTACCAAGGCGTTCTTGGGCAATATCTCGTAGCCGCTTTATATGACTGACTTAGCAGAAAACGGGAGCTGGATGTGATCCGGCTCCCGTTTTTGTTGGGACGCGAATGTGTTTTGGTGCAGAGCACGTTACGGGCGGAGCTCATTGCCGCTAGGCGAGCTCGGCTCCAAGTTCGCGACAGGCCGCTTCGCCCTCATCGTCGGGGGCGTCGTAGCAAATGACGGAATCGACGACGTTGACGCCAGCCTCATCGGCATCGGCCTTCCAGTTGTCCATCCACTCGCCCTCGGCCCACGAATAAGAGCCAAAGAGGACGACCTTCTTGTCGCCGAGGGTCTCTTTGACCTCGTCCCACATCGGTTGGAACTCATCGTACTCGAGCTCCTCGGAGCCCATGGCGGGGCAGCCGAAGGCGAAGGCGTCATAGCCGGCGGCCTTGTCGGCAGAGAAATCGGCACAGGAGATGACCTCTACCTCGGCGCCGACTGACGCCGTGCCCTCGGCAACGAGGTTTGCCATGGCTTCGGTGTTGCCTGTGCCGCTCCAGTAGACGACGGCGATCTTGCTCATATTGAGTCCTTTCGGTTGTACGGCGTGCGGCCGCGGTTTGTATGCTCTATCGGGTTGCCTGGGCAAGTTTTGCCAGGCTGTGGCCCTGCTGATAGACATGGGTGAGGTGCTGCGTGCAAGCGCGGTAGGATTCGAACGTCGCAAGCGCTTGCCCGACATTCGTGTAGACCTTCCAAGGTCCAAAGACCTTGTAGTTCTCGCCGCGCTGGACGATAAACTCGTGCACGTCGTCGTAGGGATATCCAAGGAAGTAGCCTATTTCGTGCGGAAACTCGCAGGTGCAGTCTTTGCTGCAGCTAGCTTGCTGGGGTAGTGCGCATCGAGTCTGGCTACATGCGCATTCCGCGACGTTATTGCTTGCAAGCGTGATGCGTGATGCCAAATGCACAAGGCATGTCGAAAGGTCTCTCGTGTCGTAGCCTTCCGAGGCGAGAGCCGTTTGGGCGCGAGGGTCTGCGAAATAGGTGGTGAGGCTTTTGGCTCGGTACACGTACACGAGCGCTCCGCAGGGGCGCCAGACCAAAACGCTCAGGTGGATGCCGAGCGGGTCAAGCTCGCGATTGCACTGGGCGATAACGTTGAGCAGGCGTGCTCGGCGTTCTGCGATGGTTTCGGTTGCGGTCGAGCCGTCCCCGTGGGCGTAGGTGCCTGGATAGGTAAAGAGCGATGCCGGCTTGATGCCCGCGAGCGTGGGAGAGCAGTTGCGCACGACAGCTGCCTGAAACGTTGGGATGTCTATGGTTCGAGTCACGGCGCTCCTTACGGATCTAAACTGTTAGCCTAGGAAAACTTATACACGAAAGTAAGCCATGGTCAACAAAAAAGTTTGAAGAGGGAAACTAATTGACCGAACCGACACGAGTTTGGAGTAAGATGGGAACACCCCATGGGGGTATAGGTATAAGTATTTGGAGAAAGGGGAGCGCATGGAAGATCTGCTTAACCCCGCGAATATCATCGTGCTGGCCGTAATTGCCGTTGGCATGTTCTTTGGGCTGCGGCGTATTGTCGCTTCGACACACGGAAAGAGTTGCTGCAGCGATGGCGCGAGCAACAAAAAGACTAAGAGGACCGTGGTGGCCGACACCGACGAGTCTCACTATCCCTATAGCGATGAGCTGCTTATCGGCGGCATGAGCTGCGATGGCTGCGCTCAAAACGTTGAGAATGCCATCAATGCGCTGGATGGTGTGTGGGCTACGGTAACGTACGCGGACCACACGGCACGCGTACGCTCGAAGCGCCCGGTTGATCGCGACACACTCGAGACGGCGGTGAGGGGCGCGGGCTATTACGTTATGAAAATGTAGGCGTTGCCCTCTCCGGTGGATACCGGCCTCCTGCTCATGGTGACTATCGGCATCCAAAAATTTGCGCAAAAAATAACCTTTAGATGCGGCAAAAGTGGAGTTTGGTGACGGTTTGCGCGGAATTCGCTACCAATCGAGCATCTATTAACCCGTCCAAAAAATTACAGGTGTATATTTATACGCTGATTATTGCTGTGCTCAGATTGCAATTAACCGTGGACAGAAATGAAGAATGCTAAAGCTGGGCTTTAGGACAGGGGAGGTTATAGCCTTATGAGACGAGTGGGAGCACTTGGCTTGGTGGCAGCGCTTGCCGCTATCTTGGTATCGCCGCTGCCGGCGCATGCCGAAGACGCTTCGGGTGCCGTTACCTACAATGCGGGAAATGGGTATTCCTTTGAAAAGCTCTCGCATCCTACGGTAGGAACGTCGCAGCCGGATGGCATCGTCGACTACCAGGGTGGCGGTGCCGTTGCCGTTCCGGGCGCCGATGGTAATACGGCCAACAACGAAGGCGATCGCGGCCAGAGCTACACTTGGGCGGCTGCGAGCTATGGTGACTGGCTTTATGTGGGCACCTGCTATGCGGCGATGGGCAACACGCTGACGCTCATGAACGGCACGCTGGGCGATTCCTTTGATGCCGAGACCATGCGCCTGACGCTGGAGGCCATGTTTAACGGCACCTTCTTCTATGGACAGCAGAAGGAGGACGGCACGGCCGACAAGGACAGCGGCGGCATCTTGGTCAAGATCAATACCAAGACCGGTGAGACCAAGCTGCTGCTCTCTGATTCGCTCAACGGCGTCGCTCCTTTGTTCCGCAATGCCGTGAGCTATAAGGGCAAGCTCTATTTCTGCGGCAGCGTCAGAACCAATGGCGGCAAAAGCGGCCTGCCTGCTGTATATGAGATCGATCCTAAGACGGATGAGTGGAAAGTTGTCTATCAGGGCCTTTCGAGCATGCAGGATTACGGTGCTGCCTACAAGCAGGGCATTTCTACCGGTATCCGCGGCATGTGCGTCCATGATGGCCAGCTCGTCATCAGTAATGTGGGTAAAGACGCGAACGGTAATTTTGTATCGACAATCCTGACGTCGTCTGACCCCTCGAAGGGCCAGGACAGCTTCACCGAGATTGCTAACTCGGAGACGCTGTTTAACTATCCGGCGATTCGCTATAAGGACAGCATCTACGGCGGCGCCATTTGGGATATGGTCTCGTACAATGGCCATCTCTATGCGACCATCTGCACCGGTACGCCCGAGAACGCTCCCGATGATAATTCCATGCAGTCGTTTGCCATGGTCCGTGGCGACAAGAACGCCGACGGCAGCTATACGTGGACTTCCATTGTTGGCGATCAGGAGACGGACAAAGCAAAGTACTGCTTTGGCATCGATCCCGACCGCACCCGTTCTGGCGCTGCCAACCTCATCGTCTACAACGACTACCTCTATATCGGTGAATATAACGACGAGGAGATTGCTCTCGAGCGCATCCTGTTCAACAAATCCAACACCGAAGAGGGCGGCAAGAGCGGCATGGGCGGCGTTGACTGCTCGTTTGTGAATGCCAATCTTGAGCAGTCGGTTAACATCTATCGCATGGACAAGAACGAGAACATGGAGCTCGTCGTTGGCGATCCCACCGTCAAGTTCCCCAAGGGCGGTATTTCCGGCCTGGCTTCGGGCTTTGGCCGAAACGAGAACCAGTACATTTGGCGCATGCAGAAGTTCGACGGCAAGCTGTATATCGGTACCTTTGATACCGCGAGCCTGCTTGAGCCGATCGGCCAGTTCTCCAATGGCGACATTATCGATATGACGCCCGAGGAGTGGGACTCTCAGGTTCAGCGCCTTAGGGACCTGCTCGATCACCTGCTCGACAAGAAATCGCCTGACAAGCCCATCGTTCCCGTGAACACGCTTGCGGACGATGATTCAAACGAGGCCGTCGAGGACGATGGTTCAGACGAGGCCGTCGAGGTCGATGACGAGAAGACCGAGGTCGCTAAGGGCTTCGGCGACCTGAGCGATGCGCTGGAGGATGCCGCGGGCGACCTTTGCGATCAGGCCGCGACGATGTCCCAGGACGTTGAAGACGACGCTGCTTATGTTCAGAAAATCGATAGCGAGATTGCGTACTTCAAGTCCTTTGCCGATCAGTATCAGGACATGCTCGATAGCTATGAGAGCCTGAAGCAGCAGTACGAGGATGCCTATGGCACCGAGCTGCCGGGTGATATTCAGGATGCGCTCGATAAGCTGCTGAGTGCGGAGAACCTCAAGAAGTTGCAGAGTGTCCTTACGTGCATGTACTACCTGCGCGATGCCGAGCGCGGCTTTGATATGTATGTGACCGAGGACGGCGTGAACTTTACGACGCTGACGACTAACGGCTTTAACGATCCGTATAACCATGGTCTGCGCACCTTTGCGGTGACCAACCAGGGTCTGTGCCTTGGTACCGCCAACCCGTTCTATGGTTGCCAGGTTTGGATCCAGCGCAAGGAGAATTCGGAGAATCCGATTGATCCCGGTACTCCGGATCCGACGAAACCCACCGATCCTTCGCAGCCGGGTGGCGGCAATCAGCCTGGTGGCAGCCAGACGGGCGGCAACGACCAGTCGAGCAGCACCGCGACGACCGTTTCGACGACCACTAAGAAGACTCCGAAGGACGGCTCGCTGCCTCACGCTGGCGACTCGACCCTCACGCTGGTCTTGGGATTGCTGGTTGCAGCTGCCGCAGTGCTTGGCATTGCTCTCGTCTTGCGCAAGCGTTCTCATTGCTAGGCTCGACCACGCAGCTCGATGCCTTGGATATCGTCGAAGTTGATGGCGATATCCCTGAGTTTGAGCAGCTTGAATGCGGGTAACACTTCGTCGAGGATGCCGGTGCGGGAGCGATAGCCGTACGTATCGTAATAGGTGACGCGGACCAGGTCGCCGCGTTTGAGGCCCTCGAGCTTTTCCGAAAGCTCGAGGGCTTTTTCTTCCGTGAGTTCGCATTTGGGTTCGACGGTGATTTCCTGCTTACGTACGAGCTCGTAGTATCCCGTGAGGGCGGCAAAGGGCATAAACTGCGCGGCACGGCCGGCGCGGACGGAGCCGTTGGCGGTGAGCTTGGGGTCGGCGGAGCGACGTCTTCCCTCGGGGTCCGCTAGGCGTTCAAAAGGCGTCGGTGGCCGCATCGGCTGTTGTTGGGACTTAGGCACGATGTCCTCCCACCTGATCGTTGCGTTCGCGTGCGGTGGCGCCAGCGGTAAAGCTTAATCCCTTGACGAGCGCGTTCTTGCCGTACTTGCCCTTCACGGCCAGGACGGCGCGCGCCAGGTCGCGCTCGCGCTCTTCGGCCTTAACATCGCTAAACAGGTCGATAGTGGTAAATTCCTCGGGCATGAGGTTGCCAAAGCCCAGGTTGACACGCTTGACCGGTCGTTTGGGATCGACAGTCTGCGCCCAGAGCTCATCGAAATAGCCCATGATCTTCTTAAACGAATTGGTGCGCTCAGGCAGCTTGCGGGATGCATTGGAATGCGCGAACAGCGCAGCATAGCCGCCACGCGGTTTGCCGCCGTGCTCTCCCACAAAGATGCCGTCGATTGCCTGCGCCTCACGCACCAGTCGGCGCTGTTCGTCATTGCGCTGGACGGGCTTGGGCGCACGGGGTGCGAGCTCGGGGCCGGCGGTCGCGGTGGGTTCGATGCTCGACGTGCTCGAACGCAGGTGCCCGCACCCGTCCACATATTGCGCTGTGCCGCTGGCGTCGAGGCGGCGTATGTCGGCTCGTTCGCTCGCGTAGCCTACAAAGAGCGAGATGCTGTCGCACACCACGTGCTTATCGATCAAGTCCAGCACAGCGTCGTCGACCATCTCGCGCAAGACGGTGTAGGCCTGTTCATAGGCATAGCCTTTCGAGAGCACCTGTCCTGTGGTAGTTGAGGTTGCCTGCGGGCGATAGGCCTGAATATCGGCGATAGTTGTCGGCTCGCGTCCAAAGGCGTGGTCGATAAGATACTCGGCATTGACGCCGAGCTCGTCGTAGAGCAGGTTTTCGTCGAGCGCCGCGACGCCCATCAGATCGTAGACGCCGTATTTTTCGAGTCGTGCTGCCACGCCGGGCCCAATGCCCCAGATGTCGGTGATGGGGCGATGGGGCCAGATCTCCTTGCGAAAGGTCTCGTCATCGAGTATGCCGATGCAGCTGGGCACGTGCTTGGCGGTAATGTCGAGTGCCACCTTGGCCTGGAATAGGTTGGGGCCGATGCCAACCGTTGCCGTGATGCCGGTGCGCGCCAGGACCTCGTCGCGCAACATGCAGGCGAAGCCTTCAGCGTCGGTGTGATAGAGGTCCAGATAGGGCGTCACGTCGATAAAGCATTCGTCGATGGAGTAGACGTGCACGTCCTGTGGGCTGACGAATTCCAGATAGATACCGTAGATTTGCGCCGACACTTCCATGTAGTGCTGCATGCGCGGTACGGCCTTGATGTAGTCGATACCGTCGGGAATCTCGAACAGGCGACAGCGGTTATGGATTCCGAGGTCCTTCATGGCCTGTGTGATGGCAAGGCAGATGGTCGTGCGCCCGCGCGATTCGTCGGCAACGACCAGGTTGGTGGTGAGCGGGTCGAGCCCGCGGTCGACGCACTCGACGCTGGCGTAGAACGTCTTGAGGTCGATGCAGATATAGGTGTGACGCTCGTGTCCCACGCGTCCTCCCGTCAAACACATGTTCTTATCGAATACTTGTTCGATAATACCCGCTCGTCCGGACATCGTCAAAACCTGCCAAAAAGGACTGGTTTGTTTTGGTAGGTATGGTCGTGCGGTTGCATCGGGGTTTTAACGCAGCTCTAAAGAGTGCGAAACAGCTCGGAAAACCTCGCTTCGTAGCATGGGTCTAACGATTGATACCGCCTATACGCACGGAAGGGTTGTGGGAAAGATGGTCAATTATGGGTTTGGTATGCCGACGCGCCTTGTTGCGGATGGAGACGTGGCTCGCTGGTGCGGACGATTGGTAGCTCACTACGGTGGCACCAAGGCGCTGGTCGTGCTGGGCGGTGAAAAGCATACGTGCGATGAGCTTGTCTCGGCGGCACTCGGCTCGCTTGATCGAGCTCTGCTCGAGCGCGTGCTTTTCCGCTGCGGCTCGGTTGAGGGCGACGGGGGAGACGAGCTGATCGACGAAGCCGTGGCCCTGGCGACCGACGAAGGCGTGGACTTTGTCTTGGCGATTGGCGATGCCGATACTGCCGGCTTTGCGCGCGAACTCGCCCGTCGCATGGCGGCGCTCGATGCCGGCGAAGACGGCTTTGTGCCTTATGGATGTATTGTCTCGGAGGGCAAGGTGCCTGCCGTCGTGGGTGCCGGCGAGGTTCCCGTTTTTGCCATCATCGCGCCCGAACTGCTGGAGGGCATCGGGTCTCCTCTGCGTGAGTTGCTCGGCAGCGTGTGCGCCGCGGCCTAATATTTTGCATAAAGGGATGGGTTATTTTTGGTTGGTAAAGTGTTTGACCTGCCAAAATAAACCTGTCCCTTTTTGGTCGGTTGCCGTTTGGGGGCCGATTGGTAACGCTCGCTGATTATAGTCTTGACCTGCGCTAGAATAGTGACATCTGAATGTCCGGGCGCATGGAGGCGTGCGCCCGTATGCTGAGGAGGACTCTATGGCAACTGTTGCCGCACCTATCGATGCTACGTCGACCGCCGCTTGGAAGGCACTCGAGGCCCATCAGGAGAAGCTCGAGGCCGAAGGTATCGACCTCAAGGCCTGGTTCGCCGCCGATGCCGAGCGCGTGAACAAGCTGAGCTTTGACGCCGGTGACCTGCACTTCGACCTGTCCAAGAACCTGGTGACCGATGAGACCGTCAAGCTGCTGTGCGATCTTGCCCGCGAGGTGAAACTCGAGGAGCGCCGCGATGCCATGTTCTCCGGCGAGCACATCAACACCACCGAGGACCGCGCTGTTCTGCACACCGCGCTTCGCCGTCCGGCAAGCGAGAAGGGCCAGCTCATCGTCGACGGCCAGGACGTCGTCGCCGACGTGCACGAGGTTCTCGACCGCATGTATGCCTTCGCCGAGCGCGTGCGCTCCGGTGAGTGGAAGGGTGTTACCGGCAAGAAGATCGAGCACCTGGTGTCTATCGGCATCGGCGGCTCCGATCTGGGCCCGGTCATGGCCTACGAGGCCCTGCGTCCCTACGCCGACGCCGGTATCGACTGCCGCTATATCTCCAACATCGACCCCAACGATCAGGCAGAGAAGCTCAAGGGCCTTGATCCCGAGACCACGCTCGTAATCATCGTCTCCAAGACCTTTACCACGCTCGAGACCCTCACCAACGCCCGCGAGGTCAAGACCTGGATGCTCGAGCAGCTCAAGGCTCAGGGTGCCATCGACGGTTCCGATGAGCAGAACGCCGCGGCCGTGGCCAAGCACTTCGTCGCCGTTTCCACCGCACTCGACAAGGTCGAGGCCTTCGGCATCGACCCCGCCAACGCCTTCGGTTTCTGGAACTGGGTCGGCGGCCGCTACTCCGTCGACTCCGCCGTGGGCCTGTCGCTGATCGTCGTCCTCGGCCCCGAGCGCTTCCAGCAGTTCCTCGAGGGCTTCCATGCCATCGACGAGTACTTCTGCAACACGCCGCTCGAGAACAACGCCGTCGCGCTGATGGGCCTGCTCAACGTCTGGTACGTCAACTTCTTCGGCTCCAAGAGCCACGCCGTGCTTCCGTACTGCCAGTATCTGCACCGTTTCCCGGCCTACCTGCAGCAGCTCACCATGGAGTCCAACGGCAAGCACGTCCGCTGGGACGGCAGCGCCGTGACCTCCGACACTGGTGAGATTTTCTGGGGCGAGCCCGGCACTAACGGTCAGCACGCCTTCTACCAGCTGTTGCATCAGGGCACCGTGGTGGTCCCGGCCGACTTTATCGCTTTCGCCAACACTGCCAACCCCGCAACCGACAGCGGTCAGGATGTCCACGAGCTGTTCCTGGGCAACTTCCTGGCCCAGACCAAGGCGCTCGCCTTTGGTAAGACGGCCGATGAGGTGCGCGCCGAGGGCACGCCCGAGCAGATCGTCCCGGCCCGCTGCTTTGAGGGCAACCGCCCGACGACCTCGATCTTCGGCGACACGCTGACCCCGTTCGCACTCGGCGAGCTCATCGCCCTGTACGAGCACATCACGTTTGTCGAGGGCACGGTCTGGGGCATCGACTCCTACGACCAGTGGGGCGTCGAGCTGGGCAAGCAGCTTGCCAAGCAGATTACCCCGGCCTTCCACGACGACGCCGCCAAGGCCGAGCAGGACGCTTCGACCCAGGCGCTCATCGAGTTCTACCGCGCTCACCGCAAGTAGTCGCTGCTGTTAACGCATCGCGCCTTATAGTCAGGGGCCCGTATCCGATAGGATACGGGCCCCTTTGCTTTGCCGTGGTCCCGGGGCGCACGGCCTTTGTGGAACATCGCCGGGGCGTCGCGCGCTGCGAGAACCCTGCGCCTAGATCTCGGCCTCCGCATGGCCTCGCTGCGCCTCGGGCAGCTCCCCGTAGAGCGGATGGTCTTCGAGCCTAAAGCGCTCGACCTGTTCGGGAGTGCGACCGCGTACAAAGAGCCACGAGCGATCGATCGGCGTCGCCATGAGCGTGCTGGGCAGCGCGTCGGCGCGGTCGGAAAACACCCGGGCACTCTCGGGATCCTGGAACGCCAGCACCAGATGCGTGTCGCAGTTGCCCATGATGGAGCGTGCGCGTGCCTCGCCATAGAGCGCATCGAGCTGGTTGGTCGACTGCAGCAGCAGCGTTGCCCAGATGTTGCGGCTTCGGATAATCGAGAGCACGTTGTCGATCTGGGGGATCTGCAGATTTGCGAAGTCATCGAGCATAAAGCGCACGGGCACGGGCAGGCTGCCGTCGGGCTGCCTATCGGCCTCACGAATGAGGCCCATAAACGCTTGCGTAATAAAGAGGCCGGTCAGCGGATCGAGATTGCGGTCAATATCGCTTACGGTTACAAACAGGGCGCAGGGGGTGTGTCCCATGGAAGCGAAGTCCACCTGATGGCACTCACGATAGAGCTGTGCCGCACCGTCGAATCCCAGACACATGACCTTTTCGGCAAGGATGCCGACGATGCTCGCGTGCATGCGCTCGGCATTTTGCGTAATGGCGTAGCGCCGCCATAGCGAGAGGGCATAGCTTTGGGGGTCGGTCGTGATCAGGTCGTCAAACAATCGACCCGTGGCACCGTCCTGCAGGTGCTCGATCAGCTTGATGACCGAGCTGATCGTCTGCTCGTCGGCGGGCAGCTGTTCGGTGACGTAGGCGATAAGACACGACAGCAGGTTTGCCGCCGCATGATCCCAAAAAGGCTGGTTGTTGTCCTCGATGGGGCAGATGGCCTTTGCCACCGAGAGGATGTCCTGCTGGTTGGGCCTGCCGTCCGCCTTGCAGCGAATGTGCCTCAGGGGGTTGTAGCCGCAGCGCTCGATGCCGGGCGCAAGGGCCGGGACGGTGTTGAGGTCGGCGAAGTTGAGACATTGCACGCGGTAACCGTGGGCTGCCAGCACGGGTCCCACTTCGCGACAGAGCGTGCCTTTGGTGTCGAGCACGATGTAACTTGCGTTCATTTGCAGCAGGTTGGGCTTGAGGACGTTTCGGGTCTTGCCGGCTCCCGAGGGGCCGATCACAAGTGCGTTGTTGTTGAGTCCCGTTTGGCGGGTGTCGCAGGAAAGCGTTCGATCCTTGGCGAGGATGGTGGACGATGCGGACTCAGATGCGGCGAGGCGGCTGGCGAGGTTAGACATGGGCGACCTCCTTGGTGGTCGAGAGGATTTCGTGGGCAAAGCCGAGCTCGACGGCGCGCTCGGCCGAAAGGTAGGTGTCTTTTGCAGTGAGGGACTGGATGCGCTTGGGCGTGAGGCCGCTGCGGTCCGAGAGGATTTGCGTGAGGGTCTTGCGGGTCTGCATGAGACGCCGGCTGGTTTCCTGCAGCGCAAGTGCCGAGCCGCCTGCCCCCTGGGGGATCAGCGGGTCGTGAATCATGAGCTCTGCATGGGGCGCCATACGGCGATCGTCGCCGCCCATAAAGATCACGGCGCCCATGGACGCGGCGAATTCCAGGCAGACGGTGCGGATGGGGCACGATGCGAGGCGCATGGCGTCGTAGATCGCAAGGCCCGATCGCACGCTTCCGCCGGCGCTGGCGACAAATATGGTGATGGGGCGGCTGGGGTCGGTGGCATCGAGCAGGCGGATCTGCTGGCATAGGTCGTGGGCCATCGGGGTTTCGATGTTTCCCATGACGGAGAGCTCGCGACGGGCGAGCATCTCATCGTAAATGCTGGTGAGCGTGATGCCTCGGGCGGATTCACGCATGGTGAGGGGGCTGATGATGGGGGAATGATTGGTGTCCATGAGGACTCCTTTCTGTTGGTTGTGTTGTGGAATAGGATTGTTGCCCGCGGAGGGGCTGGCGGGCTACAGGGTTCGTCCGAGCCTGAGATCGAGCTCGGTTGTGGGGCAGGCTGCCTGTTCGTGCGGCTCGCAAGCGCCAAGGGCTCCAAAGCGATAGAGCGTTGCGGCGGGCGTGGTGTAGGCGAGCCGCAGCTGATGCTCGACAGGGGCACATCCGTCATTTTTGTAATGAGCCGCGTAGTACTGCGCGATGCTGGCGTTCATCTCGCTGCCATTGCGATGGCGCTCAAACTGGCGTCTGCAGGTCTCGATGATCTTTGCTACCGACTTGGGTGCCGTCGCGGGAACAAGGGCGAGATAGCCCTCAAATAGCTCGTTGATGCTCAGGAGGCACAGCAGGTCGATCAGCGTCCTTATGGCTGCTCCCTCGGCAGAAAAATGCGCGGTCATGCGGTTATATCGGTTGCGGTCGACGATGGCCGCATGGGGTCTTGGAGTTTTCTGCCCTGTGGTCCCGGGCTTTTGCCGCGCCTGTGTATTGAGCTCGACGTTGCAGCGCTTGAGGCCGTCCAACGGAAGGAACAGTGCGGTGCGCAGGGTGTTCCGCTTGCTTTCGAGTTCATGACGCTCGTCGGGTTCCCATTCGAGCTTGAGTTTCGTGTCGAGTGCCGTAAGCATATGGGCTAGGCAGCCTACGGTAAGAACGTACGAATCGTTGTCGCGTTTTGGGGCATAGGGGTCTGTCAGCTTGCGAATGTCGGGGTCGCCCATGATCTTTGTGCAGCGCTTCAGCAGTTGAGGGTGGTCGGCCAAGATCGTCGCGAGCGGTAGCGACGCGTAGTTCTTGATGGTCGCGGCGGCAAAGGCGGCGTCATATTCGTTTGCATATGCTCGCTCAATGCGGGCATCCAGAATGCTTTTCTTATCGCTGTCTCCAGCGTGGTGGTTTGTCATAGCTTCTCCAATCGGTTGATGTTCGTGCTGTTTGTTGATGTGTTGGTCGTCGTGAGTGATGTGCTTGCCGTGGGTGATGTGCTGACGTTGGGGTGCTATGCGGTTTTCAATGAGCCCGTGAGGCAGTTGCTGCAGGGGCGGGATGGAACGGCCCATGCAAGGCGGAAGGCATCGTGCTCAAAATCGAGACAGCAATGCCCTGGGTGCCTCACATGTGGCAGTTACCTCATTAAGTTGTCATTGCGTTTGGGGCTGTACTTTGCCGATCTTCTTTCTCTTACACGCTAAAAACTGAAATTTCATATGCTCGATCTACTTAAAACCGCAACGGCGGTCTTTTATCAACTTATATGTCGGAACGCGTCTTTGCAAGTACTTTTTTGCGTTTGTTTCAAATGGGGTGGTTTTGCAACCGTCACGCGCCACGCTATGCGAACGTGCCCCTTTTCTGTTGTCGGTCGGATACGATGAGTCGCGTGACGTCGTCAGAGGTCGAATTCGACCGCTAACGACGTTGTGCAGCTCATCATTTCTGGTCGCAAACAGTAAAGGGGCATGAGGGTGTATTGAGGGGGGATGTCTTGCTGTCGGCATCCGCGTGCGGTGCCATTCGCTGTCTGTAAATATACGTTTACAGCTAATTTCATACCACTTGTCGGAATGCGGACGCTGTCCTTGTATGTCGGGCGTACATTGAACGTGGTTTTTCGCGTGAAACCACGAATCGGTTGTCAGTCCTGAACAAGGAGGCCCAGCATGACACTTGCCAAACCCATCAATAAATACATCGACTATATCGATGCCCCCGAGGACACGTTTGAGCAGTATGTCGAGAAGGCGTTAAAGTACAACTTTCGCTGCGTATTTGCGAACCTTCAGGAGTACGAGACGGGCCGCGCCATGCTCGAGGGCTCTGACATCATCCTTGCCGGCGCCATCGACTTTCCCCAGGGCACTATGACGCTTGAGGAGAAGCTTGCGAGGTTTGAGGAATACGCTGCGTGTGGCTTTACCGAGATTGACTACGTTTTGAATCAGGGGTCGATCGAGAACCGCGATTTTGATGCCATCGAGCGCGAGATGACTACCATTGCTGATTTTTGTCGCGCGCATGGCATCACTGACAAGGTAATCGTCGAGATGTGCAAGCTGGACGGCGACGACGCCGCCAAGCGCCGTGTATGCGAGATCGCGCTGGAGGCCAAGCCGGGATTCCTTAAGACATCGACCGGCAGAAGCTTTGGCGGTGCTAAGCTCGAGGACGTGCGGCTGATGCACGAGGTGCTCGGCGATGCCGTGGCAATCAAGGCGGCGGGCGGTATCCATAATTACGAAGAGGCTTGCGCATTCATCGAGGCCGGCGCCAGCGCGTTAGGCGCATCGGCGGGCATCGCGATCGTCGAGGGCGCACCGACGGATGAGCGTCGCTAGCAGACGTATTTGACCTGAGCGATAAAGCTTCACGACCACACGCCGTTCATGTTCGAGACAATATGACTTTTTGCCCGTTGTAAACGGAGTCGCGATGGGTGTTCTGTATGATGGCTCAGACAAGGTTGTTCAATGACAGGGAGGCATATATGGCAATCAAAGCCATCGCGATGGATATCGACGGTACGCTCACCAACGATCAGAAAGTGATTAGCCCGCGTACGCGCGAGAAGCTGCTCGCGGCGCAGGAGTCGGGCATTAAGCTCATCTTGGCTTCGGGCCGTCCCGCATGGGGACTGCACGCCTTGGCGCAGGAGCTCGACCTTCAAAACCATGACGGTCTGCTGGTTGCCTTTAATGGCGCGCATGTGGTCGACGCTCAGACCGATGAGGTCCTTTTTGACCAGGCTATGCCGGCTGACGAGCTGCACCGTCTGATTGATCACCTGCGTAATTTTGACGTGATCCCTATGATTTCGCTCGGTCGCGATTTGCATGTCGTGGATTCGTATCACTGCATGATCACGCTGCCTGACGGCTCGCAGAAAAACATCGTCAAATACGAGCGCGATGCGTGCGATCTTAAGATTCGCGAGGTGGAGAGCCTGCATGAGGTCGCTGATGCTTATCCCGTGGACAAGCTGCTGACGGCGGGCGATCCGGCCTACCTGCAGGCGCATTACGAGGAGATGTATGCGCCCTTTAAGCAGACGCTTTCGGGCATGTTTACGGCCGACTGGTACTTTGAGTACACGGCGCCCGGTATCGACAAGGCCCGCGCACTCGAGGGTGCCCTGCCCAAGCTCGGCATCGATGCCAGTGAGGTCGTATCGTTTGGCGACGGCCAGAACGACAAGTCCATGATTGAGTGGGCCGGCACCGGTGTTGCCATGGGTAACGCCGTCGAAGAGGTTAAGGCTGTAGCCCAGATGGTGACCGCCGATAACAACGAAGATGGCATTGCGGTGGCGCTGGATAAGCTGCTGGGTTAGAATCGCCGATTAATGCATGGCTCGGGCGCCTGCTTGCGGGCGTCCTTTTGTTAGGGAGGGTGCCGTGTCCGCATTTCCGTTCGACGCCGTTATCTTTGACATGGACGGCGTCATTGTCGATACCGAGTATTACTACTTGGGCGAGACTGCCGCGTTTGCCAAGGAGCTTGGACTTAATCTGACTCAAGAGGAGTTGAATGGGCAGGTCGGTACCTCGCATCAGTTCTTCCTGCATATGCTGGTCGATTGGTTTGAGCGCGCCGGTAAGGGACACTTCACTGGCGAGGAGGCGTTGGCCCGTTGGGACGAGTGGGCGCATAAGCGTCCGCGTGACTATCAGGCTTTGATTAACCCAGGCGCCGTGGATACGATTCGAGAGCTGCCGCGCCGTGGCGTTCGCGTGGCGCTTGCTAGCTCGTCTCCCATGGTTAGCATCGAGGAAGTGCTCAACGCATGCGGGCTGTCTGATGCCTTTGAGTATGTGGTGAGCGGCGAGCAGTTTAAGGAGAGCAAACCCGAGCCCGACATCTACCTGCATGCGCTGGACCTGCTGGGGCTGCCCGCGAATCGTTGCTGCTGCGTTGAGGATTCCGTTCCGGGCATTACCGCGGGTAAGCGAGCCGGCCTGACGGTCATTGCCAAGCGCGAGGAACGCTTTGGCTTTAGCCAGGATGCCGCGGACAAGATTATCGACCAGCTGCCGGAGCTGCTCACGCTTTCTAAGGAGCGCGGTAGTTGCGCGTTTTTCGGGTCAGATGAGTAAATACCCGACATTTTGGTGCGGCAGCAAGCATACTTTATGCTAATGCGGGCTTAAGGGCTTGTTGAATGCCCTTGGGCCCGCTTTTGACTTAATTGTGCTGGGAGAGGGTATATGCCACCGACTGAAGGGCTAACTGACGGTAAAGCAGCGATACCGCTGTACCAACAGGTCATTGATATCATTAAAAACGAAATCAACTCCGGCGCCTACAAGGCAGGCGCGCGGATACCCAACGAATTCGAATTGGCTGAGAGCTATAAAGTTGGCCGCGTTACCGTGCGACGCGCTATTGAGGAGCTCGTCCAGCAGGGCTATCTAACGAAGCGACAGGGGAAAGGCACGTTCGTCAATGCCCCCAAGCTCAAGCGCAAGATTCGCCAGAAGGATGACGTCCAGAGTTTTTCGGACGCATGCCGCGTTAACGGAATGGAACCGGGGGCGTGTGTCATTTCGAGAAAGATACTGCCGGCGGATTCTACCGAAGCACAGTTCTTTGGTGTTCCCGTTGGAACTGACTTGATTTGCGTCGAGCGTGTGCGTACTGCCGATGGCGTCCCCGTCATGCTTGAGAACAACATATACGTTTACGAGGACAACGCCTATCTATCAACGGCGCCTCTATCTAACCAATCCATTTTTGAGTTCGTGCGCAACCAGACTGGCCGCATGCCCGCGTT
The DNA here is from genome assembly GCA_958445065.1 of uncultured Collinsella sp. Classification (GTDB taxonomy): domain Bacteria; phylum Actinomycetota; class Coriobacteriia; order Coriobacteriales; family Coriobacteriaceae; genus Collinsella. The sequence goes on along the minus strand of CAUCQW010000009.1, from coordinate 8,565 downwards.
TACCGACCCGTGCACGCTCGAGATCGCGTGCGCATCGCCCGAGGTCGCTCGGTTGCTGGCGGTTCCCGTTGGCGAACCCTTGTTTTATATGGAAGCCTTCTTTTTCGATGAGCAACGGCGGCCGTTTATCATCGGTCGTCAGCGGATCGTTGGGTCTCGCTACGTTTTTGACATCTAGGACATTGCGAATGGAAACGCCCGGTGGATCATCTCACCGGGCGCTTCCATACCGTTCACGGCGCGAACGCGACCGTTCAACCGCGTTGCGGCAATCAGTTTGAAATAATCTTGATGACGGGAAAAGCTGCTGGTAATCTATAGAACGTCATAGAACGTTTGCCTTATGCAAGCGTTGAAGCGAGATGCGATGCAGTCTCGAGTTCTTTGGAGGTATCTATGTCAGATACGAAGGCGAAGAAGACAAACAGACGTTTTAAGTTCAAATTACCGCATGTCTATACGATCATGTTCTTGCTGATCGTTGTCTTTGCGGTCCTGACTTGGATCGTTCCCTCGGGTCAGTATCAGCGCAAGACGATTTCGACAGCGGCGGGCGAGCGCGAAGTCGCCGTTGCTGGAACCTATGAACAGGTCGATAAGAACTACACCGATTCCGAGACCGGCGAGACCATCAATCTGGGTCAGGATATCTTCGCGGTCCTGCAAGCGCCCACTAAGGGCATCCAGGAGGCTGCCGACGTCGTTGCGTTCGTCTTATTGATTGGCGGATCGTTCGCAATCATCACCAAGACCAACGCTTTGAATGCCGGCATGAGCCGTGTGATTAAAAAGCTCAAGAACAAGGACATCCTCATCATTCCCATTACGATGACGTTGCTGTCCATTTGCGGCACTACGTTTGGCATGTCTGAGGAAGCCCTGCCGTTCTATGCCATCTTCATTCCCATCATGATGGGTATCGGTTATGACTCGATGACGGCATTCATCATCTGCTTCCTTGGTCCTAACCTGGGATATTGTGCTTCGACCATCGACCCGTTTAATGTTTTGATCGCCCAGGGCATCATTGGCATCGAGGGCAATCCTCAGCTGTGGCTGCGCGCCGTTTCTTGGGTCATCTTTACTGCCGTCGGTATCGCATGGGCCATGCGCTACGCTATGCGCGTCAAGAAAAACCCCGAGTCGTCCATTACGTACGAGGACGACAAGCTCAAGCGTGTTGAGTTTTCCGTGACCGATGCCTCCATCGAGGAAGAGTTCACTACCCGTCAGAAGCTTGTACTTATCGATTTTGCCTGCGGTATGGGCATTATCGTCTGGGGTCTTGTTACCCAGGGCTGGTACATGAATGAGATTTCCGCCGTGTTCCTTGGCATGGGCTTGCTTGCCGGTATCCTGGGCGGTCTTGACCAGCAGACGATCGCTGAGGAGTTCGTTAAGGGTCTCGCCGATTTTGCGTACGCTGCTATCGTTATCGGTATCGCTCGCGGTATTCTGGTCATCGCCGAGGGCGGCATGATCATCGACACCATCCTCCAGGCGCTCGCTACTGCGCTCGCCGGTGCACCCGCTGCCGTCTACACCACGTTTATGTATATCGTCCTTGGCCTGCTCTCTTTGCTGGTTCCCTCGAGTTCTGGACTTGCGGCGCTCACCATGCCCGTCATGGGTCCGCTGACCGAGCTTATGGGCCTCAATCCCGAGGCTGCCGTTACCGCGCTCCAGTTTGCTAATCAGACCATCAACACTATCAGTCCCGTGGCGGGCATGACGGTCGCCGGCCTTGCCGTGGCTAAGATTTCGTTTGGCCAATGGTGGAAGACCATTTGGAAGTTCTTCATTTTCATGGTCGTCTTTGGCCTGATCGTAACGGCAATCTCTGGCATGCTTCCGGTGTAGGTGGTTGTGATGTCTGATCGTTTGACGGTCCTGACGTCTAAGAGCGTCTTTACCGGTACGGGTGACCTGCCGTTTGAAGGTTTCGTAGCGGTCCGTGGCAATCGAATTGAGGCTGTTGGCACCAAGTGTGAGGTAGCTTCGTATTTGACCCAAGCGGACGAGGTAGTTGACCTGGGCGACCGCACCGTCATGCCTGGCCTGATCGATGTGCATACCTTCTATACAGGCTGGGCGCTGCGGACGTTGGGGTCTGATCTGTCCGGCATCGCTGATGCCAAAGAGGCCGTGTCGCTCTTGCGTGCATGGAAAGAAGATCATCCGGATTGCGCGGCGGCTTTTGGCCGCAGCCTACCCGAAACGTTGGCATCGGATGCCGAGAACGCAAATACGGCAGCTGTGTTTGACGATTGTTTTGGCGATATTCCTGTCGTCTGCTTTACACCGGGTGCGGAGACCTGCGTTCTCAATGCTGCCGCCAGTGCACGATACGGCTTTACACCCCAGGCGTGCTATGCCGAGAAGATCTGGCGCATGATGAGCGATTTCCTCGCGCTGCCCGAGGTACGTGCGGGGTATTCGGACTACATGAGCATGCTTAACGAGCGCGGCGTTACCGCCATCAAGGAGATGGCGTTTGATGACTACTACGGTTTTGCCGACGAAATGGCTCGCCGTGAGGAATCTGGTGAGCTGACGGTTCGCGTCTCTATGATGTCGCAGCCGGTGGGTGCCGGTGCAAATCTGGCATATGCCCGCGAGGCACGAGCGCGCTTCCGGGGACCGTTCGTTCGTTTTTCTGGCTTCAACCGTATGACCGATCGCGGCGTATGGGCGGGGCTTGCCGAGATGATTGACCCCTATGAGGACTCGGCCGATGCGGGCGCTGCCGGCAAGACGGTCGTCGAGGAGCCAGAGTGGGATCTGATTGAGAACGAGCTGCGTGCAATTGATGCTGACGGCTTCCGATATTCCTTGCATTGCCAGGGCGATGGCGCCGTTCGTCGCACCGTGGCGCTCTATGCCTCGCTGCCTCGAGACGAGCATGGACGGATGCTTCGCCGTCATGCGATTACCGATCTCGAGAACTCTGACCCGACCGATCTTGTCGAGTTTGGCAAGTTAGGTGGAATTTGCGAGGTCTATCCGCAGATTCTGACGCTGGACCGGCGCGAGGATTGCCTGTCGATGATGCGTCGACAAATTGGCGAGACGCGACTTTTGCACAGCTGGAATCGCCGCGGCATGGAAGATTCCGGATGCACAGTGTGCTGTGGCACGGATTTGCCGCTGTTGATTCCGAGCTTGGGCGAGTCAATCTACAGTGCGTGCGGCGGATACTTCGACGACGGACTGCCCGTGAATGAGGTCAACACGCTGACGCTTGTCGAGCTCTTGTGCGCTTGGACTGCCGGGGGCGCGTACGACCTGATGCGCGAAGACGAGCTGGGTACGCTTGAGGTTGGCAAGCTTGCCGATATCTGCGTGCTCGATCGGGATGTGTTCGACCTCGATTATCGCGACGCACGCGATCTTGCGGTTGACATGACGATGTCGGACGGACAAATCGTGTTCGATCGAAATAAGGAGGCATAAGATGCCTGAATCCAAACCGACGCTGCGCCGCGAGCAGATTGCGGGCATGAATATCCACTACATCATGTGGTCGCTCGATTACTTCCTTGATGTGCAGCAGCGCTTGGGCTTTGAGTCCATTGAGCTGTGGTGTGCGGAGCCGCATGTGACGCTCGACCACACGGGCTACTTTGAGGCTGAGGTCCTGGCGAAAAAGGCTGCAGACCGTGGGCTTAGGTATCGTACTCTGTGCCCCGAGAATGTTGTCTATCCTTGGCAGTACTGCGCACGCAAACCGCTGCATGAACAGCGCAGCCTGGCGTACTTTAAGCACGGCATTGAGCTTGCCGAGGTACTTGGGTGCGACCGTATGTCCGTCAACTCGGGCTGGGGCGACTGGGACGAGGACCGCGAGGAAGCCTGGAAGCGCAGCCGCGAGCACTTGTCCATTCTGGCGGAGTATGCCGGCGAGCACGGTCTGGTGCTTACGATGGAAAGTCTGCGTCCCGAGGAGAGCAACCTTGTGACGACGGTTTCCGATGCGAAGCGCATGATTGACGAGGTCGCGAGCCCGTACTTACAGCCTATGGTTGATACAACCGCGATGGGCGTTGCAGGCGAGACGCTCGAGGACTGGTTTGCCGCCTTTGGTGATGGGGCAATTCACGAGATGCACTTTATCGACGGTGACCCGTATGGCCATCTGGTGTGGGGCGATGGCAAGCACGATATGGACGCCTTCGTCGCCACGCTCAACGCCCATGGTTTCGACGGCATGCTGGGCCAGGAAATCACGGACGGTCGTTACTACGATGATCCGGCGGCGGCAGATGCCAAGAACATGGCCGCATTCGAGAAATATCTGATTGACTAAAACAACTATCGGCCACGCAGCCAACGTCATTGATTGCGGCCAAACAAGAAAGGAACTGGATATGAACGCACACGATCTGATCAAAGAGGCAATTGCCGAGAAGGGCAAGTTCGACAGCGTCTACTGGATTGCTTGCGGTGGCTCCATGATTGATTTGATCCCGGCCCATGAGCTTCTGCAGCGCGAGGCAACCACCTTCACTTCGTATATCTATACGGCTCGCGAGTTCGATATCATGCGTCCGCGTCGTCTGGGCGAGAAGTCCCTGGTCATCGCTTGTAGCCACAGTGGCAACACCCCTGAGGTCGTCGAGGGCTGCGAGATTGCCCTTGCTGCCGGCGCTACGGTGATCGCCCAGACCGACAACGCTGGATCTAAGATCGACACCGGTAAATGGACCACGTGGGTCTACCCGTGGGGCGAGGGCGTGCCGCAGGCCGAGGTCCCCGCTGGCATTTCGCTGTCGCTTGCGGCAGAGCTGCTCGATCAGCAGGAGGGTTACGCCGATCTTGCCGATATGTATGCCGGTATCGCCGAGATGGATAAGATTCTTCCCCCGGCACGCGAGAAGGTAAATGCCGAGCTGGGCGATCGCTTTGCCAAGCTTTGCCAGGAGCACGAGTTCTTCTATATTCTGGGCAGCGGTCCCAACTTTAGCCAGACCTACGGTTTCGCTATCTGCTCTCTTATGGAGATGCAGTGGCAGCACTGCAGCTACATCCACTCTGCCGAGTACTTCCATGGCCCCTTCGAGGCTACTCAGGATGGCGTTTTTTACTTCCTGCAGATGGGCTCCAGCGAGTGCCGTGCTATGGACGAGCGCGCCCTGGCGTTCCTTAAGACGCATACCGATACGCTGATGGTGCTCGATGCCAAGGAGTACGGTATGGAAGCCGTGCCGGCGAGCGTCCGTGCCTATCTGGACCCGGTGCTGTTCTATGCCATGAACTGCGAGCTGCGTGCCGCACGCGGCAAGGTGTTTGATCACGATCCCGATTTCCGTCGCTATATGGGTGTTGTCGAGTACTAGAAGGAGCAAAGGCCATGGCATTTAACGTTAACGCGCTCGGATTTGGCGACAACGTCGTCGATCGCTACGAGCATATCCACACCATGTATCCCGGCGGCAATGCGGTGAACTTCGCCGTTTATGCCAAGAAATGCGGTGCCGCACGCTCTGCATACATGGGCATTTTTGGCAATGACGCCGCTGCCGAGCATGTCATTGCAAGCCTCGAGGATGAGGGTATCGAGCTTGACAAGTGCGAGCAGATGATTGGCGAGAACGGGGCGGCTCGCGTGACCGTCGTTGACGGTGACCGTGTCTTCCTTGGCTCCAACGAGGGCGGTATCCGTGGCGATGTGCGCTATGTCCTTGATCGCTTTGACCTTGCGTACATGAAGCAGTTCGATGTGGTTCATTCGGGCAACTACTGCTTTACCGAGCGCGAGCTGCCCAAGTTGAAGGCTGCGGGCGTCACGGTCTCTTTTGACTTTTCGGACGACTCCACCGACGAGTACTACGAGCAGATTGCGCCCTACGTCGATTTCGCTTTCTTTAGTGCGGCGGATGCCGCGAGTGAGGACGAGATTCGCGAGCGTCTGGCATGGGTGAAGGGCCTGGGTCCGCGTTTTGTGTCGGCTACGGCGGGCGCCGAGGGCTGCATTGCTTACGACGGCGAGCGTTATTACCGCCAGCTGGCTAAACCGGTAACGGACATGAAGGACACCATGGGGGCGGGCGACTCGTTCCTCACCTCGTTTTTGATGTGCTATCTCGATTCCGCCAAGCGTGGTGAGGATGGCGCCGAGGCCATCGAGCGCGCGCTCGACTTTGCTGCCGGGTTTGCCTCGACCGTGTGCGGCATGGAAGGTTCTTGGGGCCACGGAGCGCCAATCGTCGAATAGCTTAAGAAAGCGTACGGCGGTCTGGCTATGAGGTCTTGGACAGCCGATGCAAAACAATAAGCAAAACGCGAAAAGGGGGCTCGCCATGTGGTGGGTCCCCTTTTGAACATTGGAGAAGACCATGGGTATTAAAGCGTGCGCGGCTGGTTTTTGCTGCGCGGACGTCTATCAGAACATCGGCGTGTTCTATCCGACTGGTAACGGCATTGACTGGGGTATCCATCTTGCACGAATGGGCGTTTCGGTATCCGCCGTGTCGGTTGTCGGCAAGGACGAGTACGGAGACAAGATGAGAGAGGCGCTGGCCGCTGAGGGGTTCGATATCTCACATCTGCGGGTGGAGGATGGCGACACCTCGGTGATGCTCATGGCATTGAAAGACGGCGTCGATCGCGTGCATCTCGAGGCAATCGATGGCGTAATGGAGACATATCGTCCGAATGAAGATGACCGGGCGTTTATCCTAGAGCATGACATCATTCATACCGACCTGTTTGGCAATTGTTTGGACCTCCTGCCCGAATGGCATGATGCGGGCAGGACGGTGGTTATGGACTTCTCGGTGTTCAGCCAGGATCCCGAATATGCATGCGAGGCTCATTTTCCTTACGTAGACTATGCGTTCATGTCGTTTGAAGAGGACACTCCGGAGCTGCGAGACTGGGTACGCCACGTGCAGGAATTGGGACCGCGCGTTGCGGTTGCCACGCTTGGCGAGAAGGGAAGCATTGCCTATGACGGTGAGCGCTTCTATGAGTGCGGGATCGTACCGGCGGAGAAGGTCGTTAATACCGTGGGTGCCGGCGACTCGTATATTGCCGGGTTTACCAAGGGCGTGATCGATGGCCTTGATATTCCGGCGTGTATGAAAGCGGGCGCTGAGCTGTCGTCCCGAGTGATTGGTTCGTTTGAGCCGTACTAGGGTCAAATGCCTGGAAAGGAGTACGAAATGGTTATCGACATGTTGGTCCATCCTATGCTCTACGGCGAGATCTGTAAGCCGGGTGATGAGCCTGATGGATTCGGCTTTTGGTCACGAGAATTTGGTATGGGGCATATGGGCCCCATGGATTGGGATGAGCTTCAAGTCGAGATGGACGTCTGCGATGTGCAGAAGAGCGTGCTCATGCCGCTCGATGTAACCACGGCATGCGGAGGACACTTTGGCACCAACGACCAGATTGCCATGCTGGTTGCCGCGCATCCCGATCGTCTGTGGGGATTTGCGAGCGTAGACCCGCAGGTGAGCGGTGCCGCAGACGAATTGGAGCGCGCCTTTACCGAGTTGGGGGCAAAGGGGCTTTGCCTGCATCCTGCAAAGCAGGGTTTTGCCCCCGATGATGCTGTGGCCGAGCCGCTTTACGAGCTGTGCGAGCGCTATAACAAGCCGGTGGTTTTCCATGCCGGTATGTCTTGGGAGCCTGGCGCAGAGCTCTCGCGCAGTAACCCGCTTGCATTTGAGCACACAATCGCAACGCATCCAAATGTGCGCTTTAGTTTGACTCACTTTGGCTGGCCCTGGGTGCGCGAGACCGTGGCGATGCTGCTCAAGTATCCCAACTGCTACACGGACACCTCTATCACTTACATCGATTCGCCCGAGGAGATGATGCAGCGTCTTTTCACGGTCGATATGGGGCCGCTGTGGTATGAGCGTGCGCTATCGCATCAAGTGATGTTCGCCAGCAATACGCCGCGCTTCCGTGCGTTCAAACTCAAGCGGGCGCTCGATACCGTGTCCATGCGCGATGATGCGCGAGAAAGGCTCTACTGGGGTAATGCCCTGCGTTTTCTTGAAGGGGATGAGTGAACATGGTGACGCTCGAGACATTGAGCTATCTATCGACTGCTCCGGACCAGTTCATCGATATTACCGAAGACGTGCACGCTGCCATCGAACGCAGCTCGGTGACGAATGGCTTGGCAGCGATTATTTTGTCGCATACGACCTGTGGAATCGTGGTAAACGAGGGGCTGCCCTGCGTGGAGACGGATCTTATGGAGACGCTTGATCGCATCGCCCCACTCGATGCTCCCTATGCGCATGCACACTTCCTGCCGAGCTATGGAGCCACCGGCAACAACTCCTGTGGGCATATCAAGAGCATGATTTGTGGAAACAGTTGCTTCTTTCCCGTCCAAGATGGCCACATCGTGTGCGGAGGTGCCCAGAACATCTATCTTGCGGAGTTTGACGGTCCGCAGAAGCGAAAAGTGTACGTCGAGGTGCTGGGGGAATAACGTTCCTGCAATAATGAGCTGCACCCCAAAACTTGGACGGCTTAAATTAGAACTACTGGAGTGGGAAGGATAAACTGGACTTTCTTTTAAGGATCCTCAAGCGTATTGCC
>CAUCQW010000008.1 GCA_958445065.1 uncultured Collinsella sp. | reverse complement strand
GCAATACGCTTGAGGATCCTTAAAAGAAAGTCCAGTTTATCCTTCCCACTCCACAGTCCGGACCGCCCCGCGGTCCAACTTTCTGTCCGCACCCCCCAACGACTAGACAAAAATGACCAGTCATTGGGGACGTTCTTAAATAACTACTTTACAGCTCCAGCGCATCGGCGACTTCGGCCGCGCAGGCCAGGGCATCGGCCATAGCGTTCACCACGAGCGAGCTGCCGTAGCGAGCATCACCCGCCACATACACCGGTGCGGCATCTGCGGCGACGCCGTCGACACGCGCCGCAAGATGCGAGCCCTCGGAAGCCATCACGGGCAGCGGGCGGCCCGCCGTGGCAACGGGCACGCCGACAGCTTCGAACACGCTGTGTTCCGGACCCGTAAAGCCGCAAGCGATGAGCACCAGCTGCGCCGGCACCTCGTGCTCGGAGCCCGCGATGCGCTCGGGCTTTCCCGCCGACCAGTCCAGATCGACCACGCGCAGACCCGCAGCCGCACCCTTCTTGTCCAGCAGCACCTCGAGTGTATCCACGGCCCAGGCACGCATCTCGCCACCCATCGCAGCGATAGCCTCCTGCTGGCCGTAATCGGTCTTCTTAACGTTGGGCCACTGCGGCCAGGGGTTGCCTGCCGCGCGCTTATCGGGCGCAGCCGGCAAGAACTCAAACTGGCGCACGCTGCGCGCGCCCTGACGCACCGCGGTACCCACGCAGTCGTTGCCGGTATCGCCACCGCCAATGACCACGACGTCCAGGCCGCGTGCGTCAATAGCAGGCTCACCGCCATCGAGCACCGAGACGGTCGAAGCCGTCAGGTAGTCCACAGCGTACACCACGCCGGGCGCATCCACATTCGTAGCCGAAAGCCCACGCGGAGCACGAGCGCCGGCAGCCACCACGACGGCGTCAAAGTCGTCGAGCCTGGCGGTAACCTTGGGATCGCTCACGTCGGCACCAAGCTCAAACACAATGCCCAGCTCACGCATGAGCGCTACACGGCGCTCGACCACAGACTTCTCGAGCTTCATGTTGGGAATGCCGTACATGAGCAGGCCGCCCGAGCGGTCGTCACGCTCAAACACCGTCACGCGGGCACCGCGACGTGCAAGCTCCCATGCAGCCACCAGACCAGCAGGACCGGAGCCCACCACGGCAACCGTGGGTGCGCCCTCCCCTGCCGGCTCAAAGCGACGTGGGCCGCCGTTGGCCCACTCACAGTCGCTGATCGCACGCTCGTTATCGTGAATCGTCGTGGGTTGGCCGTCGACCGAGCCCAGGTTGCACGCGGCCTCGCACAGTGCCGGGCACACGCGGCTCGTGAACTCAGGCATGGGCGAGGTGAGCGACAGGCGCTCGGCAGCCTCATCCCAGCGGCCGCGGTACACCAGCTCGTTCCACTCGGGAATCAAGTTGTGCAGCGGGCAGCCGCTCGGACGTGCCTTGCCAAAGCTCGCGCCCATCTGGCAAAACGCCACGCCGCACATCATGCAGCGGCTCGCCTGGGCGCGACGTGCGTCGTCGTCGAGCTCCACGTACAGCGGATCGAAATCACGGCTGCGCTCCTCCACGGGGCGAAGCTCGTGGGTCACGCGATCGATATCAAGAAAAGCACCGGGCTTACCCATGGCACTTACGCCTCCTTCTTGGTCGAAGCAACAGAGCTGGCAGCCACGGACGCAGCGCCCGCAGTACCGCCCGCGACATCAAAGCGAGCAACATCCGCGGCACTCGCGCGACCGGTCACACTGTCAAACGCCAACTCCTCGCCCTGTGCATGCGTCTTGCCCACGGCCTCGGCCGCAGCGACAATCGCCAGCACGCGCTCGTACTCGGTCGGAATGACCTTCACAAAGTGCTTGCTCATCGTCTCGAAGCTGTAGAGCAACTTAATGCCTCGCGGGCTCTGCGTCGCGTCCACGTGCTCCTGGATGAGCTCGCGAATCTGCGCCAGCTCGCCGGCCGTCGGGGCCTTGAGCTCCACGCTCTCGTGGTTCACACGGGCATCGAGCGTGCCATACTGGTCAAAGACATAGGCCACGCCACCCGTCATGCCGGCGGCGAAGTTCTGCCCGACCTCGCCCAGGATGAGTGCCAGACCGCCCGTCATGTACTCGCAGCCATGGTTGCCGCAGCCCTCGACCACCACGGTGGCACCGGAGTTGCGCACGGCAAAACGCTGACCTGCAAGACCGTTAATGAAGCCGCGGCCGCTCGTGGCACCAAAGAACGCAACGTTGCCCACGATGATGTTCTCGTCGAACTTGTAGGTCGCATGCGGGTTGGGGCGCACCGACACCTCGCCGCCCGAAAGGCCCTTGCCAAAGTAGTCGTTGGCGTCGCCGCACACGTTGAGCGTAATGCCGCACGGCAGGAAGGCGCCAAAGCTCTGACCGGCCGAACCATCGCAATCGATGGTGATGGAGCCGACGGGCAGGCCCTCGGGATGTGCCTTGGTCACCGCATTGCCCAGAATGGTGCCCACGCAGCGGTTGACGTTGGCGATGTCGGCGCAGAAGCGAATCGGACGCAGGTGCGCACGGGCATCGGCCGTATAGGGCACAAACAGCGTGGAGTCGAGCGTCTTGTCGAGCTCGCTGTCGGCAGCCATCTGGGGCAGGAAGTGGCGACCGTCGGCACCCGGGATATGGGCACCGAACTCGCAGGTCGCGCTCACCAGCACGGGCGACAGATCGAGCAGGTTGGCCTTGCGGTTGCCCGGGACCTCGATCTGGCGCAGGCACTCGGGATGGCCGACCATCTCGTCGACGGTGCGGAAGCCCAGGCTCGCCATGACCTCGCGCAGCTGCTCGGCAACAAAGAGCATAAAGTGCTCGACGTGCTCGGGCTTGCCGCGGAAGCCGCGACGCAGGCGGCAGTTTTGCGTAGCGATGCCGGCCGGGCAGGTGTCCTGCTGGCAGTCGCGCTGCATGAGGCAACCCATGGAGATGAGCGGCATGGTCGCAAAGCCAAACTCCTCGGCGCCCAGCAAGCAGGCGACGGCAACGTCGGTGCCGTCCATGAGCTTGCCGTCGGCCTCGAGCACCACGCGTGAGCGCAGGCCGTTTTGCAGCAGCGTCTGCTGGGCCTCGGCAAGGCCAAGCTCCAGCGGCAGACCCGCATGCCAGATAGAGTCGCGCGCAGCGGCACCTGAGCCGCCGTTGTGGCCACTGATCAAGATCTTGTCGGCAGCACCCTTGGCCACACCGGTGGCGATGGTGCCGACGCCGGCCTCGCTGACCAGCTTGACCGACACGCGCGCGCCGGGGTTGGCGTTCTTAAGGTCAAAGATCAGCTCTGCCAGGTCCTCGATGGAGTAAATATCGTGGTGCGGCGGAGGCGAAATCAGGCCGATGCCGGGCGTGGACTGACGGACCTCGGCGATCCAGGGGTAGACCTTCTTGCCGGGCAGGTGTCCACCCTCGCCGGGCTTGGCGCCCTGGGCCATCTTGATCTGAATCTCGAAGGCGCTGCACAGGTAGCGGCTCGTCACGCCAAAGCGTGCGCTTGCCACCTGCTTGATGGCGGAGTTCTTGGAGTCACCGTTGGCCAGCGGGGTCTCGCGACGCGGGTCCTCGCCGCCCTCGCCGGAGTTGGAACGGCCGTGCAGGCGGTTCATGGCGATGGCCATGCACTCGTGTGCCTCTTTGCTGATGGAGCCATACGACATGGCGCCGGTGTTAAAGCGGCGGACGATGTTGAGTGCGGGCTCGACCTCGTCGAGTGCCACCGGAGTGCGGCCACTGGCATCAAAGTCGAGCAAGTCGCGCAGGCGCACGGCACGACCAGTGCGGTGCAGGCGAGCGCTGTACTCCTTAAAGGTGTCGTAGCTGTCCTCGCGGCAGGCAGTCTGCAGCAAGTAGACAACCTGCGGATCGATGAGGTGATCCTCGCCGCCGAGCGGGCGCCACTTGGTCAGACCCAGCGTGGGCAGCTGATCGGGAGCCGGGCTCTTAAGGATGGCGAGCGCGGCGTCGTAGCGCTCGTTTTGCTCGCGCTCAACGTCCTCGACACCCATACCGCCCACACGGCTCACCGTGCCGGCGAAGTACGCGTTGACGAACTCCGGAGTAAAGCCGACGGCCTCGAAAATCTGCGCGGAGTGATAGCTCTGCACCGTGGAGATACCCATCTTGGACATGATGGAGACGATACCCGCCGTCGCGGCCTTGTTGTAGTTGGCGATACCCTGCTCGGCCGTCACGTCCAGGTCGCCGCGTGCCGCCAGATCGCGGATGCACGCATGCGCGTTGTACGGATAGATGCCGCTCGCGGAGTAGCCCACCAGTGCCGCAAAGTCGTGCGGGGACACGGCGTCGCCGCACTCCACCACGATGTCGGCAAAGGTACGCACGCCGGCGCGGATCAGGTGATTGTGCACGCAGCCCACGGCGAGCAGCGACGGCACGGGCACCTCGCCCGCAGCGGCACGATCGCTCAACACCACGATGTTTACGCCGTCGCGGACCGCAGCCTCAACGTCCTCTGCAAGCTGCTTGAGCGCAGCCTGCAGCGCGCCCTCGCCGGCATCGCGGCGGTACACGGCACGGAAACGACGGGTCTTAAAGCCAACACGGTCGATGGCGCAAATGCGGTCGAACTCCTCCTCGCTCAGCAGCGGACGCTCCAGGCGAACCAGCTGGCAGGCCGTACGGGAATCCTCGAGCAGGTTGCCGTGGTTGCCCAGGTAGAGCGTGGTCGAGGTGACCATATGCTCGCGAAGGGCATCGATCGGAGGATTCGTGACCTGAGCGAACAGCTGATAGAAGTAGTCAAAGAACGAACGCGTCTTCTTGGACAGGCAGGCCAACGGCGCATCGATACCCATCGAGGCGAGCGGGGCCTTGCCCTGCTGGGCCATGGGGCGCACGACCTCGTCAACATCATCCCAGTGATAGCCGAGCTTGGCCATGCGCACGGCGGCGGGCACCTCGGCATCCTCGGCGGGCGCGGGCGCGGCGGGCTCATCGAGCGCGTCGACGGTCAGTGTCTCCTCGGCAATCCAGTCGCGGTAGGGCTTCTCCTTGGCATAGCGGGCGCGCAGCTCGTCGTTGTAGATCACGCGGCCGCGGGCAAAATCGACCTCGAGCATCTGGCCCGGCCCCAGACAGCCGCTCGTCAGGATGTTCTCGGGGCTCACCTCGATGGTGCCCACCTCGCTTGCCAGCATAAAGCGACCGTCGCGCGTCACATAGTAGCGGGCGGGACGCAGGCCGTTACGGTCGAGGGCGGCACCCAGGGTGCGACCGTCGGTAAAGGCGATGGCGGCAGGGCCGTCCCAGGGCTCCATGAGCATGGACTGGTAGGCGTCGTAGGCGCGGCGTTCTTCGCTCAGATTGTCGTTGTGGTCCCACGGCTCGGGCAGCAGCATGGACGCGGCACGCGTGAGCGGGCGACCGTTCATGACCAAGAACTCGAGCACATTGTCCAGAATCGCGGAGTCGGAGCCCTCGCGGTTGATGATGGGCATCACACGCTCAAGATCGTGCTGCAGCACGGGGCTGTACAGATTGGGCTCGCGGGCGCGAATCCAGTTGACGTTGCCCTTGAGGGTGTTGATCTCGCCGTTGTGGATGATAAAGCGGTTGGGGTGCGCACGCTCCCAACTGGGCGTGGTGTTGGTGGAGTAGCGCGAGTGGACGAGCGCCACGGCCGTCTTGACGGCGGCGTCGTTGAGGTCGATGAAGAAGCGGCGCATCTGCGTGGCGACCAGCATGCCCTTGTACACGATGGTGCGCGAGCTCATAGAGCACACGTAGAAGATCTTGTCGCGCAGGGCAAACTCGGTGTCGGCCTTCTTTTCGATGGTGCGACGGCACACGTACAGGCGACGCTCAAAGGTATCGCCGGCGGGCGTGTCGTCCGGACGGCCCAGGAAGGCCTGCAAGATGGTGGGCATGCAGGCGCGCGCCGTCTCGCCCAGGTCGTGCGGGTCGACCGGCACCTCGCGCCAAAAGAGCAGCGGCACGCCGGCCTCGGCGCAGCCCTCCTCGAACACGCGACGGGCATCCTCTACGCCCTTGTCGTCCTGCGGGAAGAACAGCATGGCCACACCATAGTCGCCCTCTGCCGGCAGAATCTGGCCGCACTTTTGGGCCTCTTTACGAAAAAAGTGATGCGGAACCTGGAACAGGATGCCAGCGCCGTCGCCGGTGTTCTTCTCGAGTCCCGTGCCGCCGCGGTGCTCCAAGTTGACCAGAATGGACAGCGCATCGTCCAGAATCTGGTGATGGCGCTCACCGTTGATATCGGCAAGCGCGCCGATGCCACAAGCATCGTGGTCGAATTCGGGGCGATAAAGGCCCTGCTGCTGAGCGGAATCTGCCTGCATCGCGATCCTCCCCTAGATATTTAGACAGTCAGTTGAATAGGCATACTAGGAGCATCGGGGTATCGCTGTGTTTCTCACCCGTTTCGAAACAATCGCGTAACGCACGCCGGCCATCAACGTCTTGCCATCAAACGTGTACGTCAGTCCCCAAGTTCGGCTTGTAAGCTCACCGCTTCAAACATCTCAATCTGTAACAGTAAGACCCAATTTCGACGACTAACTGTTACAGATTGAGATGTTTTCGAGAGACGGTTCCGAATGTCTCAATCTGTAACATGAAGGGCCGGTTTTTGCAGCTAACTGTTACAGATCGAGATTTTCCATAGGACCATTTCTTCCTGTCTCGATCTGTAACACCTAGGCCCAATTTCCATCCCTAGTTGTTACAGATCGAGACATTTCGGCAGCCCCCCTTCATCATCCTATTCAAATACAACAATTTTGTTAGTCTTGGTTAACTTTTAAGCCTAAAACGGGTATCCTTTGCGGCGTCAAGCAAACGGCACGCACACCGTGCCAGATCAAGGAGGCCCCTATGGCGCACCAAGCAGACCGACAGACGATGCAACTCGTCCTTATCCGTCACGGAGAGTCCGAGTGGAACAAACTCAACCTGTTCACCGGCTGGACCGATGTTGAGCTCACTGACACGGGTCGCGAAGAAGCCGCAGCAGGCGGCCGCGCCCTCAAAGAAGCCGGTTTCGACTTTGACGTCTGCTACACTTCGCGCCTCAAGCGCGCGATCCACACCCTCGACATCGTGCTCGGCCAAATGGATCGCGAGTGGCTGCCCGTCATCAAATCCTGGAAGCTCAACGAGCGCCACTACGGCGCGTTGCAGGGTCTCAACAAGGCCGATGCCGCGGCAGAGCACGGCGACGAGCAGGTGCTCATCTGGCGCCGCTCCTTCGACGTGTGCCCGCCGGCACTCGAGCCGAACGACGCGCGCGATCCCCACACCCAGGAGCAATACCGCGACGTCGCACCCGATCAGCTGCCCTATACCGAGTGCCTCAAGGACACGATCGCCCGCGCCTGGCCTTATTTCGAAGACGAGATTCGCCCCCAGATGCTCGCCGGCAAGCGCGTGCTCATCGCCGCACACGGCAACTCCCTGCGCTCACTCGTCATGAAGTTCGAGCACCTCACGCCCGAGGAGATCCTCAAGGTCAACATCCCCACCGGCGTGCCGCTCGTCTACACCTTCGACACCGGTTTCAACGTCCTCGACAAGCGCTACATCGGCGACCCGGCGACCATCGCCGCCAAGATCGACGCCGTGGCCAATCAGGGCAAAGCGCACAAGTAGCCCCAACCCAAATCCGACGCGTGGCGCCGCACGGCCCAGATACGACGCCACGCCGCCCATACGCAGGAGCGCACCATGCTCAACCATCTCAAACAACACTTTGGTTCCCGGCGCACCGGCGGTCACGGAGGCCTAGACATTGCGCGGCATATCGGCCCCGGGCTGCTCGTGACCGTCGGCTTTATCGACCCGGGCAACTGGGCCTCCAATATGGCCGCGGGCTCGCAGTTTGGCTACGCGCTGCTGTGGATCGTCACGCTGTCCACGATTATGCTCATTGTGCTGCAGCACAACGCGGCGCACCTGGGTATCGCCACGGGCGCCTGCCTTGCCGAGGCCACGACACGTTACCTCCCCCGCTTCGTTGGACGCACGGTACTCGCCAGTGCCTATCTCGCGACTGTCGCCACCGCCATGGCCGAAGTCCTGGGTGGCGCGATTGCCCTTCAGATGCTCTTTGGGCTGCCCGTGCGCGCGGGCTGCGTCATCGTGGCGGCAGTATCGATGGCGATGCTCATGACGAGCTCCTACAAGCGCGCCGAACGCTGGATCATCGCCTTCGTGGGTGTGGTAGGACTCTCGTTTTTAGCAGAGCTCGCACTGGTCAAAGTCGACTGGCCGCAAGCAACCGCAAGCTGGATCACCCCCAGCATGCCTGCCGGCTCGGCAACGATTATCGTGAGTGTCCTGGGTGCGGTCGTTATGCCACACAACCTCTTCCTGCACTCCGAGGTCATCCAATCCATGCACTTCGAAGGTCAAGGCGAGCAGGTTATCGAAGAGCGTCTGCGCTACGAACTCTTCGACACACTCTTTTCGATGGGCGTGGGCTGGGCAATCAACTCGGCCATGGTCATCCTGGCCGCAACGACCTTCTTTGCGCACGGCATGGTCGTAGACGACCTCGCCGTCGCAGCGGCCACGCTCTCCCCCATTCTGGGCCCGGCGAGCTCGACCATCTTTGCGGTAGCGCTGCTGTTCGCGGGACTATCGAGCAGCGTGACAGCGGGCATGGCGGCGGGAACCATCACTGCGGGCATGTTCGACGAGGAATACGATATCCACGACCGACATTCCTCGATCGGGGTGGCGGCCTGTTTCGTCGGCGCAGTGACGGCGTGCCTGGTCGTCCCAAATCCTTTTGAAGGTCTCATCTGGAGTCAGGCACTGCTGTCGCTTCAGCTGCCGATTACGGTCTTTGTGCTCATACGGCTCACCAGTTCACCCCGCGTCATGGGCAAATACGCCAATTCGCGCCCGCTCAACGCGCTGCTCGTAGGGATTGGTGCCATCGTGACGATTCTCGATGTCGTGTTGTTGACAGGGATGTAATGGGGCGGGGCACCTACTCAGGCAAACGTCTCGATCTGTAACGTCTAGACCCGCTTTTGATGTCTAGATGTTACAGATCGAGATCATTCCGAGGGTCAGCTCCGTTTGTCTCAATCTGTAACAAGTGGGCCAAATTTCCACCGTTAGATGTTACAGATTGAGACAAAAGGTCGGCCGGACTCACAACAGACAGGATTGGCCAACAGCAACCGCGATCCCTTGGGGGCGGAGGAAAAGGGCCCCGGGCGAGAATTCGACCGAGGCCCTTGGACAGAGCTATGTTCGGCTTTCGCCGTGTGTCTGCGAGCTACTCCTCGACGAGCTCAAACTGATCGGGACCGACGCCGCAGACCGGGCACACGTAGTCCTCGGGCAGCTCGGGCGTGTCGACCTCAACCTCGTAGCCACAAACGATGCACACGAACTTATACGTCTTCTTCTCCTCAGCCATGATGTTCTCCTCTCGAACGCGACTGGTGATGTACTTCGCTTATTAGTATATGTTATCAATAATATAATGCAAGTATTTTTAGAACATTTCTAGCCTTGATACGAGGACGCCTTCGGAGGCGTCTTGCCCTTCAGGACCTTATGGTAGTAATCGTAGGTGAGCGGCGTCTCGTCGCTCAGGTGCTCGGCATCCTCGACCTCGCCGATAAACAGTAGATGCGTGCCCACATCCACAGTGTCGATCAAACGGCAGCTAAACAGGGCCGTCGCGTGCTCGGGCACATAGGGCATGCCCAGAGCCGTCTCGCGGGTCTCGTATTTGGCAAACTTGTCATAATCGCTGCTGGTGCGGAACCCAAAGTTACCGATGTAGAGCATGTCGGCGGTCTGATCGATCACGGTCAGCGCGAACGCTTTGGCCGATGCGATGACGCCCGAGGTGACGTTGTCCTTGTTCACGGCAACCGAAATGCGCGGCGGCATGGACGTCACCTGCACCGCAGTGTTGATGACGCAGCCGGCGCGCAGCCCGTCTGCCGCGGCGCTCACCACGTACAGACCGCTCGGCATGGTAAAGAACGCAGTTTTGTCCATAACGATCACTCCCCTAACCCGGGTTGGAACCTCATGGATGTATGTACCCACAAAAAAGGCGGCGCCCATAACGGATGCCGCCTTTGAGACATATGTGTCAGAACAGTAAGAAAGATGAGACGCCCGCAGTTGCGGTGAAATAGGGACTGAATAGCCCCTCAAACAGGCAAAACAGTCCGTATTCCACCGCAACTTATACAGAACGCCTAGCGATTGTGCTCCTTGAGGGCGCGGTCGATCTCGCGCTGGACATCGCGCTTGGCCATATCCTCGCGCTTGTCGTAAAGCTTCTTGCCGCGGCCTAGGCCCAGCAGCAGCTTTACGCGGCCGTCGGTATTAAAGTAGAGCTCCAGCGGCACCAGCGCATAGCCGCGGTTGCGCAGCTTACCGTCGAGAAAGTCAATCTCCTTGCGGTGCAGCAGCAGACGACGGCGGCGATCAGGGTCGCGGTTCCACACGCCACCATGGCTATAAGGGTGGATATGCAGGCCCACGAGCCAGCACTCGCCGCCACGAATCAGTGCAAAGGTATCGGTAATCTGGCACGCGCGCTCGCGAATCGACTTGACCTCGGTACCGCTCAGCTCAATACCGCACTCAAACGTCTCATCGATAAAGTACTCGTGATGAGCCGAGCGATTCTTGGAAATGAGCTTGCGCTCGCGCTTACTGGGCATTGCCGGCCTCCTTGGCGCCATCGGCGTTTGAGCCCGCAGCCTCGCGCTTTGCCTTGCGCTCGGCGTTAAGCTCGGCATCACTCTCGCGCACCAGCTTGATAATCGCCGCGCACGCCTCTTCGCCCACCAGGTCGCGGGCACGGACCGTCAGGCGCGTAGCCTCCTGCTTGTCGCCGTCGCTCGCAGCGTCGGTCGCACACATGATCAGGCAGATGGCAATCTCGGCCGAAGGCGAGGTCGGCACGCCCTGCAGGGCGAGCTCACCCATCACATGGTCGTCACTCTCGTCCGCGGCATCCGGATAGGTGGTATGGATCTTGTTGAGCAGGCGCGTCGTATGCGCATCGTTGGGCGCCAGGCGCAGCGCCAGACGCGCGCAGCCCACGGCAGCCGAAATGTTCTCGGTCTCGGGCTCCAAGAAGTACTGACCCAAGTTGGTGTAGGCGCGTGCGGCGCACTTACCGTCGCTCGCGCGCTCCAGCACCGAGAACGAGAGCGATGCCCACTCCTGCTTGTCCTCGAGCGCGCGGAACAGCTCGGCCAAGTCCAAGCGATAGTTGCAGTTCATGGGATCCCAACGCACGGCCTGCATCAGGGCATTCCGAGCACTCACATAATCCTGCTGGCGGATGTAGGCAAATGCCATGTCGGAGTACAGGCGGTCAAAGGGAACCTCGACCTGCACCAGCTCGCGCGGATCCTTCTCCACGCGGCGATAGGCCAGGCGCTCAAACTTGCTGTCGAAGCTAAAGTACTGGCGCTTCTCCTCCGTCTTGCACTCAGCGTCGATATACTCCTCGGCGAGCTCCACCAGACGCTCAAGCAGCGGCGTCGCCGTAGCCAGGTCGCCCTGCGCCAGATAGTTCTCGGCATACGTGATGTCTTCCAAGCTGATAGGCAGGTCCATGACAACTCCTCGGTCCGGGCGGCAAACTCAACGCGCGCCTTAAATATCGGTCAATACACAAAACCCGGGTCTCTTACGAGGCCCGGGCGTTCAATTTTGGTAGCCCGTACCAGATTCGAACTGGTGATCTCCGCCTTGAGAGGGCGGCGTCCTAAACCGCTAGACGAACGGGCCATATGTAGCAAATGCAATGGCTGGGATGGAGGGAGTCGAACCCCCATTGACGGAACCAGAATCCGCTGTCCTGCCATTAGACGACATCCCAATGACTGCATCGCTGCGCTCGGCTGTGCCTTTGCGCAAGAAAGAAATATACGGGAAGTCCGGCCGTGACGCAAGCCCCAATTTTGACTTTTTTGAAATTCAGTCAAATACGGCCGACACGTGAAGGACCTGTGAAGCGCCAGCGACACGTACGGCG
Organism: uncultured Collinsella sp.; assembly: GCA_958445065.1. Classification (GTDB taxonomy): domain Bacteria; phylum Actinomycetota; class Coriobacteriia; order Coriobacteriales; family Coriobacteriaceae; genus Collinsella. Next base: position 88,223 of record CAUCQW010000008.1, on the reverse strand, counting down.
CCAAAGCCCGTAAAACATCCCGCATCTACCGCTGGTAGATTACAACAATGCAGCACTCACGGCTGATGGCACAATCGAACCGTCATCATTGCACGGATATCGAGGCGCCATGGACGAAGAGCTTGATTACCTATGGGAGACCCTGGGCCTCGAGATCACTGCTGACCTTTGGCCCGAACGGGACAAAATCCATCCCACCCTGCGCCCCGCCATCACGGTGATGCAGGCAAAATACCGCCGTGCATCCTTTTTGATCATGCGGATGTCATGGCACGCGGGACTCCCCGACCTTAAGCGAATCCAGGCAAGCCTCGTCGAGCTGTCCGGTATGCCGACTGTCATATCCGAGGCGCACCTGGAGCAGCGCCAACGCGAGCGACTGCAACAGCAGCGGATTCCCTTTATCTGCCCCGGTGTTCAGGCATATCTGCCCTTTATGGACGAGGAGTACTGGAGCGGCAAGCCCAACAAGCACGTAAAGGTCTACGGTCCGCACGAATGGGCACAGCTCAAGGATTGAGCCGAGCGAGCCCTCCGATGGAAAACACGTCCCACCCCGAGCGCTCAAAACGGGTCGCACTTTCCGCAGCCGCTACAGCAGCGCCTCGGTCCAAGCTGCTTCCCTAAAGCCGGGAATCGCAAAGTCGTCGCCCACCAACAGCGGACGCTTGACCAGCATGCCGTCGGTCGCCAGCAGCTCGTAGCACTCCCGATCCGTCATGCCCGCATCTAGACGCGCCTTCAGGCCCAGCTCTCGATATTTCATGCCCGACGAATTAAAGAAGCGCCGCACCGGCAGTCCCGAACGAGCAATCCAGGTCGCAAGCTCATCAGCCGTGGGATTGTCCAAAACGATATCGCGGTCGATATACTCTACCCCGTGTTCGTCCAGCCATGCCTTGGCCTTCTTACAGGTCGAGCACTTGGGATATTCAACAAACAGTACGGTCATGGAAATCCTCCGAATATAGATCGGCCAACGCAGACACACGCCACACGAGGCGCCTTCGCATGATGGGCCAATTGTAGCCCACGGGCCACACGCTAAACGAACCGTACCCCGAATCCGCGTTTGATGAACGGCAGCAGCTCCATTGCCTCGGGCGCGATATGGCCCGCAACGTTCATGCGCTCGTCACCGGGAAGATCGACCCGCGCAATCTCAAGCTCGCCTTCGTAGCGCCCATAGCCGCTGTTGCTCACAGCGATCGACCCCGTCTTTCGTGACAGGCCGGCACCGGCATCCATCGGCACGGAATCCGGCTTAAGCGTCGTACGCGACTCCTGAGACCTAAAGATGAGGGTGCTCGAATCGGGTCGGTCGTGATGAATCTGCCCACGTACATAGGCATAACCGGGCTCAAGCTCGCATTGCAGGTCCACGTATCCGGCGGAAACATGAGCAAACTGCGTCCAGCCCGCATCGGAAAGATCGGGGTCGCCGACCAACACAATGTCGCAATCGGCGCCATGTGCAAGCTCAAGCATATTGAGAGCAACCTTTGACGCGCGACCGCGCTGCGTCTCGACCGTCGGCAGTCCCTCGAATACCGGCCCGCGAACGTTGGCATCGCCCGGCACAAAAGCCATGATTTCGAATCCAAGCGCCGCAAGACGAAGATTCACCCGAGCAATGTCCTCCAGAGCTAAACCGGTATAAGGCTTGGGGTAAAAATTGTGGCAGGCGGCAAAACGAGTCACATCGGCACCGGCCTCACGCCACGATGCGATTTCATCAGAACTCACCGTCGATGCATTGACCACTATGCGAAATACACCGGACAGCTCCGCGACCCGTTGGGCGCTAAAGCCATAGTCCAAACGAAGGTATTCCAACCCCAGATCGCGCAGGTCCTCGATGCGCTCAAGCCCGAGCAAATCGCACGTGCGAGGCCCCACATCGGCAATGAGCGCAATGCCGCGGGCGGAGAGCAGCGACAGCACATGACGGACCTTATCGGCATACGCCGCTCCCCCATCCTCGGGAATATGCAGTGAGGTGAACGCGTAGCGCGCACCCGCCGCGGCACCACGCTCAATCGTCCGCTCAATATCCTGCAAAGGGCTGGAAAGATAAATCGAAATACCCGTTTTCACGCTTCAACACTCCTTTAAAAAAGGCCGGCGGAGCAGTTAGCCCCGCCGGCACAACCATAGCATCAAGAAATCTGCCGCGCGCCGCGAGCCCTGAGCAACACGGCTCGCGATATCAAACTACTCGCCAAAGAACTCGTTGATCTTCTGCTCGTCGACGCCAAAGAACCACGTCAGGACAAAGCCAGCGGCATAGGCAAGCAGCATAGCGGCAACGTAGCCGAGCTGCTGACCAGGAACGACGATCAGCAGGCCAAACAGACCGGAAACGCCCTGAGAAACCGTGCCGATGTGAAGCAGCGCCGCGAGCGCGCCGCCAAATCCGGCACCCAGGCAGGCCGTCACAAACGGACGAACGAGCGGCAGCGTAACGGCATACATCAGAGGCTCGCCCACACCCAGGATTCCAACGGGAATGGACTCTGCGACGTACTTCTTGAGCTTGGCGTTCTTGGTCTTAAAGTACAGCGCCAAACCGGCACCGACCTGGCCGCCGCCAGCCATCATAAGGATGGGAAGCAGGTAATTGATACCCTTGGTAGCGCCGTCGGGATCGTTGAGCATAGCGTGGATCGGCGTGAGCGCCTGATGCAGGCCGACGGAAACCAGCGGCAAGAAGCCTGCCGACAGGATATAGCCACCCAGGACGCCCAGCTTCTCGAAGATAAAGGTCAAAACGCTAAAGATGGCAGTCGTCAGCCATGCGCCAACCGGCTGGATGACGAGCATCAGAGCAAAGGCGCCGATGATGAGCACCAGCAGCGGGGACAAGAACGTGTCGAGCGCGTTGGGCATAACCTTGCGAATCTGACGCTCCATCCAGGCAAAAAATGCGCCAGCGATAAGAGCCGCGATCATGCCGCCCGCTGCGGGGTTGTACTGCGCATTGGTGAGCGGCAGTAGAATGGCAGTGGCAGGATCAGCCGCGCCAGGCGCAAGCAGGGGCATGGCACTGTTGGCGATACACATCATGCCGGCGATGCCGCCCAGCGCAGCGGAGCCGCCAAACTCACGTGCCGCGTTATAGCCCACCAAGATGGGCAGATAGGCAAACAGGGCCCAGCCCATGGAACGAATGCCCTGGTACCACCACTCGCCTGCAAGCGCGCCTGCCGTCGAGACGTTAATGACGTTGCAGATACCGTTGATGAGGCCAGCCGCAATGATGCCGGGAAGCAGGGCGACGAAGACATTGGAAATCTTCTTGAGGAAGGCCTGAACCGGCTTGGACTCGTACTTTGCCTTCTGCGCGGCCTTGTTTGTGGCCGCAGCGTCAACCACGCTCTCGTCAGCAACGCCTTTCGCAAGGCCGGTGAGCTTGGAGAACTCCTCGAGCACCTTATTCACCTTGCCCGGACCCAGCACGATCTGCATCGTGTCGTCCTCGACCAAGCCCATCACGCCGTCGAGTGCCTTAATACCCTCCGTGTCGACGCTGCCCGTGTCTTTGACGGTCACGCGCAGGCGCGTCATGCACGCCGCGTTTGCCAGCACGTTGTCTTTACCGCCCAAAAGGTCCAGCAGCTTTTGAGCCAGCTCTTTGTTCGTCATAACTCCTCCTTGTATTGGGTATCTCGTCTGGATGTCATATCAGCTCACGCCGCGCACCTATTGGGCATCGGCATCGCTCTTCTCATGGCCACTCACCGCAGCACGGACATGGCCTCGCGCTCGCTCAAGAGCTACCGCAGCCTGCTCGGCATCGCAGTCCAGCAGTACCGAGACAATAGCGGTTTTTACGTGGCCGCCGGCATCTGCAAGCGCCTGAATAGCGCACTCGCGCGTGCAGCCGGTCGCCTCCATCACGATGTTCTGGCCGCGCACCACCAACTTCTCGTTCGTCTGCTGCACATCGACCATCAGGTTTTGGTATACCTTGCCGATCTTGACCATGGCACCGGTCGAAATCATGTTGAGAATAAGCTTTTGAACCGTTCCCGCCTTGAGCCTCGTTGAGCCGGTCAGTACCTCGGGACCGGGCACGGGTTCAATGGCAAGATCTGCGCTCTTCCCGATCTTCGACCCTTGGTTGCAGGCAATTGCAATGGTCTTGCACCCAGTTGCCTTGGCGTACACAAGGCCGCCCACCACATAGGGAGTACGACCGCTTGCCGCCAGGCCAACGACAAGATCCTTGTCCGAGAGTCCACGCCCCCGCAGGTCGCTCGCGCCAAGCTCCTCGCTGTCTTCGGCACCTTCGACAGCCTTGATAAACGCCGTCTCGCCTCCGGCAATGAGCCCGACAATCAGATCGGGTGACACGCCAAACGTGGGCGGACACTCCGAAGCGTCGAGTACACCCAGACGACCGCTGGTGCCTGCACCCATGTAAAAGACGCGCCCGCCGCGCTCGAGTGCCTCAGCAGCCCAGTCGATTGCTGTGGCAACCTGGGGCAACACCTTCGTGACCGACTGGACGGCACGAAGATCCTCATCATTCATCGTCGTGACGATTTGCAGCGATGTCATCGTATCGAGGTCCATTGAACTTTGATTACGCTGTTCGGTCGTGAATTTTGTTAAATCGAGCATTTCATTCACCTCATCTTTCCTGTTTCTCGATGTAGTTTTGCTTAATGACATGCGTCGCCCGTTCGTAGTCGCTGGCAACGTAAGCAGCGTACAGGGCATCGACAACCATAAGCTGGGCCATACGCGAAGCCATGGCACCGCTGCGGACCAAGGGTTCACTCGCAGCGACGCCGAGCACGGCATCGGCCACGGTGGCAAGCTTGGATGATCCATCTACTTTGGTAACGGCCACAACGGGACAGTTGTGACGTTGAGCCTCGGCGGTGCAGTCCAGCACCTCTTGCGTCAAGCCCGAGTAGCTAAAGGCGATTGCCATATCGCCCTCATGCATGTTCTTGGCACACAAGAGCTGATCATGCCAGTCGTCGTACAGATGGCACTCCTTGTCGACACGCATGAGCTTTTGCGCCAGATCGTGCGCGACCAAACGAGAGGCACCGATACCGAACAGATTGACCGCGCGTGCCCGCTTAAGATAGGCCGCACATCGCTCCAAGACGGTGTAATCGAGCGTTCGCGCCGTCGCTTCGATCGTGCGCACGTTGCTTTTCATCACCTTCCCCACGATACGTTCGACGCTGTCATCCATGGAGATGTCCTCGAGGGCAACGTCTTTCTTGTCACCCAAGAGCGCCAGCTCGGCAATCAGTTCGCGCTGGAACTCCTTGTAGCCCGCAAAACCCAAGCGCTTGCAAAAGCGCAAAATGCTCGAAGGCGAGGAGAACGTGGCATCGGCAAGACCGCGGACGGACAGCCCGACCACCTCGTGCGGATGAGCGCTTACATATGCGATGACATTGCGCTCCGCCGGGCTCGCGCTGAGCTCACGCTCGCGAAGCCGCAAAAGCAATCCGTTTGCCATCTCAAACACCTCCGTTGAGAAGAATTAAAGACCAACGAACGATTCGTACCGGATATAAACAGCTTTTACGGTACATTGTGCCGCATCGTGGCGCACAAAGGGCGAGCGTTCTACCGCTCGCCCCTCAAATCCGACCGCTCGGAAATACGCGCGACACAAAATAATTCAACAAGGTCGCATTATCAAAAACGGGCTTGTTACCGGCTAGCGCCTCGCATGGGCGCCGATCGGCCGAGTCGCATGGCGCACCAACGCCGCTGCCAGCAATACCAGCAGCATGGCGGTGACATAGCCCCCAGCATCGAATCCTAAATCGATAACGTCGAAATGCCTGCCGGGAACAAAGATCTTATGTACCTGATCGCCAACGGAGCAGGCGGCGCAAAAGAGCAATACGGGCACGCAACGGGAGCATACGCTCCACGGACGCCTGGAAAGGCAAACCACGACCACCGAGGCGAACAATCCGACGAAGAAAAACTCTACGGTATGGGCAACGCGACGGACGTTCGTGCCCACCCACATGCGAATGGAAGCAAGTCGGCCAGACCGGGCATTCGGGGCAGCCGAATCGGTGCCCCCGGTCATTCCGTTCTCTGCCTGAGTTTCACTCGTGGCATCGGCAGCCTGAACGCCCGCAGCCTGACCCTCCACCACACGCGCAGTGGACTCGCTCAGCAACGACGTCTCCACCGCATTTTGCTCCGTCAGCGCCCAGATGCCCGCCAGCGTTGCAGCGAACAGAACGATCGCGGTCCATCCGATTATTTGTTTTACGCGCGTCAAGGGCCAGCCTCCTTTTTTGAATATCAGCGAGTGTAGCCCCAAATGACATCGTCACCGTATCATAATTTGAATCGTAACAGGAGGCGACAAAGCGACGCAAACCCCTACCCCGCCTCGCGCATCCAGCGATCGAACGTCCCCACGCACACGCCCAGGCACTTTGCTGCCTGGCTGCGGGTAATATCGCCCGCCTCATAGCTATCGCGCACCAGCTCAAACTGAGGAGGGCACGGCTTGCGAGGTCGACCGAAACGGACCCCTCGCGCCCGCGCCGCTGCAATTCCCTCCGCCTGGCGCCGATGGATATTCTCGCGCTCCACCTGCGCCACGTAGCTCAGCAGTTGCAGCACTATATCGGCAATCAGAGTGTTGGTCACATCCGGCGCGCCGCTGGCCCTGGCGCGCGTGTCAAGCAATGGCATGTCCAACACCACAATGGCAACCCCGAGCTCCTTGGTAATGCGTCGCCATTCCTCAAGAATCTCGGAGTAATTACGACCAAGTCGGTCGATAGAAAGCACCACCAGCACGTCCCCGTCTCCCAGGACGTGCAGCAGCTCGCGATAACGCGGTCGATCGAAGTCCTTGCCGCTCGCATGATCCGCATAAATATTCGCCGAGCCCACGCCATAGGCGCCCAGCGCATCCAGCTGCCGATTAAGATTCTGATCGCGCGAACTCACCCGCGCATAACCATACACCGTCGCCATCTCATCCCCGCTTTCTTGTAAACCTGCCAAAAAGGGACAGGTTTATTTTGGTAGGTTTTACCTCTCAAATAGCAGGTAAGCGGGCGGCCGAGCAGACGGCAAGGTAGCCATGATCCAAATGCGGAGGGCGGCCCCGAAAGACCGCCCTCCGCTCTCCCGCCATGAGTCGAGATTTGGCTAATGGATAAGCTTAAAGTCCAAGTGCCCACGCGTGGTATTGACGCGCGAGACCTCGATAATCACGCGCTGGCCCAGTTCATAGCGAGTCCCCGTGTCGGCGCCCGTCAGCGTAAGCGCATCCTCGTCGAACTCGAACCACTCGTTGCCCAGGCTCTTGATCGAAACCAAGCCTTCGACCTGCGTCAGGTCCAAGCGCACAAAGAGGCCCATGCTGCTAACCCACGAGACGGTTCCGGCATAGCGCTCGCCCAGACGGTCCTCATAGTACTGGGCAATCTTGATCTTTTGCGTCGCATGGCTAGCGGCATCTGCCGCGCGCTCGGCATCGCTGCATGCACGGCAGATCTGCGGCAGAATGCGCGGCAGCGACTCGCGCCCCTTGCCGATCAGCCGCGGCGTACGGACCAGGGCGTCCTTGCCGCCGAGCTGCTCATAGGCCAACTGCAGTTTGAGCACGCGGTGCACCACCAGATCGGGGTAGCGACGGATGGGACTCGTAAAGTGACAGTAGCACGGCGCGGCGAGCGCAAAGTGGCCCTCGTTGCGCGGCTTGTACAGTGCGCGCTGCATGCTGCGCAGAAGCAGCGTGTTGACGAGCGGTGCGTTGGCCGTACCGGCGGCAGCATCAACTGCAGCCTGTAGCTCATCGGGACTCCCCAGGGCGATACCGGCAGCACGGCGATCGTCGATGATGCCTAGCTGCGCCAGCGCAACGGCGGCACCGTGCAGGCTATCGGGGCTCGGATCCTCATGCACGCGATAGCAGGCCTCGATATCACGGTCTGCCAGCCACTCTGCAACGCACTCGTTGGCGAGTAGCATGGCTTCCTCGATAAGCGACGTGGCACACGAACGCTCGCGCGCCACAATCTGCACGGGTACTCCGTCCTCATCCAATAGAGCGCGAATCTCGGCCGTGTCAAAATCGACTGAGCCGCGGGCACGACGAATACGACGGCGAAGTTCGGCGAGTTCGTTGGCGGCGACAAGAAAATCGCCGAGGTCGACGTTATAGCCGCGAGCAGTTTCCTCGCACGCAAGACCGCGCTCAAGCGCCTCCTCGCGCGAGGCCTCAGCAGCCGCAACATCCTCGGCCGCACCCTCCAGCACCCCATACTCCACCGCGCCGGCACGCACCAGCAGCGCCTCGGCGCCGTCATAGTCCATACGCACACGCGAGCGAATCACGCTGGGGTACGGATCGTAATGCCGCACGCGACCCTGCGCATCGAGTTCAATGTCAACGGTAAACGCAAGACGGTCCTCGTCAGGGCGAAGCGAACACAGGTCACAGGACAGGCGTTCGGGCAGCATGGGAAGCACGCGATCGGCCAGATACACCGATGTCGTACGATGGCGAGCCTCAAGATCGATATGCCCGTCCCAAGCCACATAGTGAGAAACGTCAGCGATATGCACACCCAGCTTGTAGCCACCCTCGGGCGTGCGCTCAAGCGAAATGGCATCGTCAAAGTCGCGCGCGTCGACCGGGTCGATCGTGATGACAAAGCGGTCGCGCAGATCGCGGCGGAGCGGGTCCTTAAGCGCCGCGGACACATCGAGCGAAAGCCCCTCGGCCTCGTCCAGCGCGGCCTCGGGATAGCTATCGGTATAGCCGTAACGCGCCATCACGTATTGAACGCCCAAATCGGGCGCGTCATCTCCGCCAATGCGGCGTTCGATCGTCACGGTGCCCGATTCCAGGCGCGTCGGGTAGGTCAAAATGCGCGCGACAACGGCATCACCCGGGTGGACGCCCAGACGATCCGCCGAGGTATCCTCGGGCAGAATGAAGAAGTCGGCCTTCAGGCGCGAATCGAGCGGCTCGATCACACCGAGCGGACCAGCGGTCTGGTACGTACCCACCACGCTTATGGCTGCGCGCTCAACCACGCCTTCGATCACGGCGCGCCGCTCACCGTGCGGGCTGTTCTTAATGCTCACGGCAACGGTATCGCCATCCATGATCTCGCGCTTACCGCGGCCCATAACCTTGTAGTCGCCGCTCTCGGTTATGACATAGGCGCCATGCTCATGGAGCTGCACGCGCCCGGTCAGGCTCGGACGGCGTTCGCTGCGCACCGGCCCACGCTTATTGCGAGCACCGCGCTTATGCTTGTTATTGCGCCCCATGGCGCCTCCTTGCTATCGATGACGAACTCCAAAGAGTCTACCCAAATGATTCGCTTTCCTGCCGTCCCCTAGAGATCAAAAAACGGGCCGCCCCATAAGAGACGACCCGTTGGAAGGGATGAATTCCAGGCATGCCTACACGCGCAGGTAGCGGCGCATGGCTATGGCAGAACCAAAGAGACCGATAATCACACCGACCAGAATCAGCGCAGCATAGGTCACCAGGTAGTACTGCATCGGCAGGGCAAACGACATCCAGCCGATGCTCTCCTGCAAACGCGGAATCATCAGATTGCGCAGCAGCTCCAGAACGCCGATGGAAAGCAGCGAGCCCAAAATGGCCTGCAGTACGCCCTCGGTGATAAACGGGCCGCGAATGAAGCCGTTGCTGGCGCCGACCAGACGCATAATCGCAATCTCACGACGACGCGCCGTAATGGACAGGCGAATCGTGTTGTTGATGAAGATGAATGCGATAAAGGTCAGAAGGCCAACGAGCACCACGGCGGCGATGCGGATGTAGTTGGTCACCTGGAACAGGCGGCTCACTTCCTCCTGGCCGTACAGCACGCTCGCGTTGACGTCGCCGTCATCCGCGATCTTCTGGAAATCGGCATCCTTCTTGAGCTTCTGGGCCGTGCTCTCGACCTTGGACGGATCGTCCATCTCAATTGCAAACGAAGCCGGCAGCGGATTCTGGCCATCGAGCGCGCTCATGGTGGCGTCGGCGTTGCCCGACATCTTGCTCGTATACTCGGCCAGCGCGTCGTCCTTGTCTTTATAGGTCACGGACTTGACGTTATTCCATGTCTTAAGCTCGGCCTCAAAAGCCTGGACATCGGCCTGATCGGCGTCATCGCTAATGAACGCGTTGATGACAACCTGATCCTCGACGGTGCCGATCACGGAGTTCAGCATCGCAGAGCCCATGATGAACAGGCCGATGATAAACAGCGAAAGGAAGATCGTGATGACGGCGCCGAGCGAGGTAGTCCAGTTACGGAAGAAGTGGCTGATTGCCTCTTTGAAGGAGTAGCCCACGTTAGTTGGTGCCATAGTTGCCGTAACCTCCCCTCTCCTGGTCGCGGATGACGTGGCCGCCCTCGAGGGCGATCACGCGACGGTGCATGCTATCGACCATCTCGCGGTCGTGCGTGGCGACGATCACGGTGGTGCCGGTGCGGTTAATACGCTCAAGCAGCTTCATGATGCCCAGCGAGATCGCCGGGTCGAGGTTGCCCGTGGGCTCGTCGCAGATCAGCAGCGGCGGACGGTTGACCATAGCACGGGCGACGGCAACGCGCTGCTGCTCGCCACCGGAAAGCTGGTCGGGCAGCGAGTCCATCTGATCGGCCAGACCGACCAGACGCAGCACCTCGGGCACCTGGCTGCGAATGACGCCCTTGGGCTTGCCGATGCACTGCAGGGCAAACGCCACGTTTTCGTAGGCGGTCTTTTGCGGCAGAAGCTTAAAGTCCTGGAACACGGCGCCAATCTGGCGGCGCAGGAACGGAACCTTACGGTTCTTGATCTTCATGAGGTCCTGACCGGCAACCAGGATGCGGCCGCTCGTCGGCTTGACGTCGCGGTTGAGCGTCGACAGCAGCGTGGTCTTACCCGAGCCGGAGTGACCGACCAGGAAGACGAACTCGCCCGGATAGATCTCGATGTTGATGTCGTCGAGTGCAGGCTTGTTAGGCTGTGCCGGATAGATCTTGGTGACATGCTCCATAAGGATGACGGGCTCGACACCGGCCTGCTTGGCCATCTTCTTGCGGCTGGCCTGCGGATCGATGGGCGCAAACACCGACGTAAAATCGGGGTTGTTGAGCGCGTTATCGAGGCTTGCGACCTCGGCTGCCTGATCGCTCTCGACCACCGGGGCAGCAGGCTGCGTGGGGTCGGGAATAGCGGCAAAGAGACCGGACTGCGCAGGCTGAGGAGCCGGCGTCGCAGGGGCCAAGGGGTCGGGAATGCCGGCCATGGTAGGCTGCGGCGTGGCGGCACCAGCCTGAGGCTGCTCCACGCGAGCGGTCACGGCCTGAACGGGCTCAAAACCCGCCGTGCCGGAAAGCGCGACATCGCTGGTTGGATTGTAGGCAAAGGGATCGGATGCCGGCTGTGCCTGATCTGCCGGCTGAGCGGGGGCCTGAGCAACTGGCTGGCCCTCTGAATCCGGAGTGGCGAAACGACTGCCCTGGACGCCTGCCTGCGTCTTGGGGGCATCATCGCCCGCACCGGAGGTACGGAAGTGGTTACCCACTGGTGCTCCTTATCGTCGTGCGTTTAAACTACATGAGCGCTTTGTATTTTAGCAGCATTAGCTTTGCTGCACATAAGAAGCATGGCGTGCTTAGGGATCCCGTCGGCCGGGCACAGGGTTACTCTCCAAATCGTCCTCGGACATGTCGGAGCCCCCGCTGCGCGCTTCGCGCGGCAGGGGCTCCTCCGTCCTGCGGAAAGATTTGGAGAGTAACCCTGTGCCCGGCCTGCGATAACTAAGGGGTCGCCGCGTTTATCTTGGGGTGCTGCATATACAAAGCTGGAAGGGTCTGAATTGCGCTTTGTCGATATATGCCCTTTTTCCTGATGGGACCGTGCTTGAGGGGCGTCTTCATGAGTTGCGGTGAAATAGGGACTGTTTTACCAGTTAAAAGGTCTAATCAGTCCCTATTTCACCGCAACTGAAACAGGGGCGCTCTCCAAGAGAGCGCCCCTGCCGGGTTTCCATAGTTCTGGCGAAGCAGTCCTTGAGATCCGCCTTGCCTTATGCCAAGAACTCCTTGGTGGTCGCCACGATGTTGGCGGCGTCCAGGCCATACTTGTGCAAGAGCTCGGCACCCGGGCCGGACTCGCCAAAGGTGTCGTTGACGCCGATCTTCTTGAGGGGCGTCGGGCACTGCTCGCACAGGACGTCGGCAACGGCGCTGCCCAGGCCACCGATTACAGAATGCTCCTCGACGGTCACGACGTGGCCGGTCTTGGTGGCGCTCTTGACGATCAGGTCGGCATCGATGGGCTTGATGGTGTGCATGTTGATGACCTCGGCGTCGATGCCCTCGGCAGCGAGCTGCTCGGCGGCCTCGAGAGCCTCGCCGACCATCAGGCCGCAGGCGATGATGGTGACGTCGGCGCCCTCGCGCATGACAATGCCCTTACCCAACTCGAAGTTGTAGGTCTCGGGGTCGTTGATAACCGGCGAGGCCAAACGAGCGAAGCGCATGTACACCGGACCGTCGCACTCGTAGGCGGCGCGCGTTACGGCGCGGGCCTCGACGTCGTCGGCAGGAACGATCACAGTCATGCCGGGGATGACGCGCATGAGGGCAATATCCTCGCAGCACTGGTGCGTGGCGCCATCCTCGCCCACCGAGATACCGGCATGCGTGGCACCGATCTTAACGTTGAGGTGCGGGTAGCCGATGGAGTTGCGGACCTGCTCAAAGGCGCGACCGGCAGCGAACATGGCAAAGGTGCTCGCGAAGGCAACGCGGCCGGTGGTCGCGATACCGGCGGCGACGCCCATCAGGTTGCTCTCGGCAATGCCCACATCGAAGAAGCGGTCGGGGCAGGCTGCCTTGAACTTGCCGGTCTGCGTGGCGGCAGCCAGGTCGGCGTCGAGGACCACAAAGTCATCGTGCTCGTTGGCGAGCTCGACGAGGGCCTCGCCGTAGCTTACGCGCGTGGCGATTTTCTTGACGTCTGCCATCCTAGAGCTCCTCTCCGGCGGCCGTGAGCTCTGCCATGGCCTGCTCAAACTGTTCATCGTTGGGGGCCTTACCGTGCCAACCCACCTGGTTCTCCATAAAGGAAACGCCCTTGCCCTTCATGGTCTCGGCGATAATGGCGGTCGGCTGGCCCTTGGTAGCGCGAGCCTCGGCAAAGGCGGCGCGGATCTGGTCGAAGTCGTTGCCGTCGGCGAGCTCCACCACGTGGAACTTAAAGGCACGGAACTTGTCGGCGAGCGGCATGGGGTCGTTGACCTCCTCGACGGGACCGTCGATCTGCAGGCCGTTGTGGTCGACGATCACGCAGAGGTTATCGAGCTGCTGGTTGCCGGCAAACATGGCGGCCTCCCAGACCTGGCCCTCCTCGCTCTCGCCATCGCCCAGCAGGGCGTACGTGCGGTAAGTATCACCCCAGTGCTTGGCGGCAACCGCCATGCCCACGGCGGCGGAGATGCCCTGGCCGAGCGAGCCGGTGGACATATCGACGCCCGGGGTGTCGTTCATGTTGGGATGACCCTGCAGGTGGCTGCCGATATGACGCAGCGTCTCGAGGTCCTCCTTGGGGAAGAACCCGCGCTCGGCGAGCACGGCGTACAGACCCGGAGCACAGTGGCCCTTGGAGAGCACAAAGCGATCGCGGTCGGCCTTGCGGGGATCGGCCGGGTCGACGTTCATTTCCTCAAAGTACAGATAGGTCATGATGTCGGCAGCGCCGAGCGAACCGCCCGGATGGCCGGACTTGGCAGCGTGCACTCCGGTGACGACGCCCTTCCTTACCTCGTTGGCAACCTTTTTGAGCTCTTCGTCGCTCATTGTGCCTTCCTTTCATCCTCTTTAGACAAGATGCGCACGGCACAGAAGGTCGTCCCAACCCAGCCGCGATGCACGTACGCCATTCATTATGCTGGAAACTGGAAGCTTTACCAGAGTATTTATCATTATTTGAACAATTGAGCAGGCAGAACCGCTGATGAAACGGTTTATCAATGTGAACGTCTTTTGGATGGAACGCAGTCGGCCCTACGCGTTAATGTCCTTGAAGCCCTCACCGAAAGTTTCCGTAACGTCGGCCACGGTCACGATGGCGCGCGGGTCGCGCTCGCGCACGATCGTCTTGAGGGTATTGAGCTCTCGACGGCTCACGATGACCATAACCACTGGCTTCTCGGCACCCGAATACATGCCAGTCGCCTTAAACTTGGTACAACCACGACCCAGGCCATACATGATATCGGCAGCGATATCAGGGAACTTGTCCGAGATGATGAGTACCATACGGCGTTTGTTGCCACCATCGACCACGGCATCGATCACGTAGCCGCTAATGACCATCGAAAGGCCTGCATACAGTGCGTTTTCGATTGAAAAGACCGGAGCCGATAGCGCGCATACGGCAACATCGATCGCCATGACGGTCGAGCCCACCGGCAGCGAGGTGTTACGCGAGATGATTTGGCCAATCGTGTCCGAGCCGCCGGTGTTGGCGCCGGCGCGCAACACCATGCCGTAACCGATGCCCGTAATAATGCCGCCCCACATGGCAGGGAGCATCAGGTCCGCATCCGCCAGAGGTGCTACAAACGGGGCGAACAGATCGGTAAAGAAGCCCAGCAGCACAAAGCCCGTCGCGGTCTGCACCACGTAGAACATGCCGCCCTCGCGCATAACGACCAACAACAGCAAGGCGTTCATCACGATCGTCTGAATACCAACGGGAAGCGATAGGCCGCGCGCCGCGCCGACCGCCTGGATAATGGTGGCAAGGCCCGTAACGCCACCGGCAGCAAGGCCGTTGGGAATCAAAAACAGGTCGGTCGCAATAGCGGCCAGAGCGCACCCCAACATAATCTGGGGCAGGTCGTGAAAGAAGTTCATCGAAAGAATGCGCTTGATGTCCAGACGATATGCCATGCTGCCTCCCTCAAAAAAGCGCACCCAAACGGATGCGCTTTGAACTTCTTCTTGTATTCAATTCTACCGATTCGCCGGACAAAAACCACCCCTGCGCAGGGTTTATTCTGGATACAAACCCGTCCAACCGTTGGGCTTAGCATCGGCTTGAAACTGCCCGATGTTTTAGACCTCCGAGCCTTCTGCATCGGCGTTGCCGGTGGCCCAGCGATGGTAGCCAATAACAAACGGGTCCAGGTCGCCATCGTCAAGAACGGCCTCGACATTGCTGGTCTCCACGCCCGTGCGTAGGTCCTTGACCATCTGGTACGGGTAGAGCACGTAGCTGCGAATCTGGTTGCCAAAACCAATCGTGGTCTTGGGTCCGCGGATCTCATCCAGGGCCTCGGCGCGCTTCTCGAGCTCAATCTCGTACAGGCGAGCCTTGAGGATCTGCATGCACGCGGCCTTGTTCTGAATCTGGCTGCGCTCGTTTTGGCAGGTAACCACAATGCCGCTGGGGAAATGCGTCACGCGCACGGCGGAGTCGGTGGTGTTGACGCCCTGTCCGCCCGGGCCGCTCGCGTGATACACGTCCACGCGGATATCGTCGGGACTGATCTCGATGTCGATATCGTCAGGCAGCACGGGGATGACCTCGACGCCGGCAAACGTGGTCTGGCGGCGCTTCTTGTCGTCGGTGGGGCTAATGCGCACCAGACGGTGCACACCGGCCTCGGCGCGCAGCATGCCAAACGCGTCCTTGCCCTCGACGGTAAAGGTCGCACGGTCGATGCCGATGACCTCGGCCGCGGGGCAGTCGTTAATGGTGACCTTCCAGCCGCGACGCTGGCAGTACTTCATGTACATCTTAAAGAGCATGAAGGTCCAGTCCTGTGCCTCCAGGCCACCCTGTCCGGGCTTGATGGTCACAATCGCGTCGCCGTGATCGAACTCACCGGTAAACCAGCTCGAAAGCTCGAGCTCGTCGATAGCGCGGGCCAGGCGTTCTGCCGTAGCGGCAGCCTCCTCGCGCAATGCGGCGGCATCGGGGTCATCCCCCATCTCCTCGGCAAGCTCCAGCGCGGCGCGGGCATCGGAAAGCTCGCCGCGCGCGGTGTCCACGGCAGCGATATCTTCCTTGGTGCGCGCGATCTCCTCCATGGTGGCACGGGCAGCGTCGGCGTCATCCCAAAAGCCGGGGGCCACGCTTTTAGCCTCGAGCTCGGTCACGCGCGTGCGCTTTTCGTCCAAATGGAGATACGACTCGACCTCGCCGAGCCGGTCCGCGAACGCGTCCAGCTCGGCGGGCGTCACCTCTAAAGCCTCAGCCATTAACGATTCCTGCCGTGGCAGTACTTAAACTTCTTGCCGCTACCGCAGGGGCACGGGTCGTTGCGGCCCACGTTGACGTACGGATCGTCGCTCTCGGACTTGCGATAGGTGGTCACCTTGCCACCGTTGTTGACGGCAGCCGGACCACCCTGGACAGCCGTGCGGGCCTGCACCTGCGCCTGCTTGCGCAGCACCGAGTCGCCGTTGTCACCATCGACCTCGGCAGGACCGGAGAAGCGCGCACCCTCGAGCGCGGGCTCCTCCTTGTGCTCCACGGCACGCGGGGCAGCCTTGATCTCGATGCGCAGAACCGTACGCAGGTAATCCTCGTACATGGTGTCGACGAGCATCTGGAACGCGCCGTAGGCCTCGGTCTTGTACTCGACCAGCGGGTCGCGCTGGCCAAAGCCGCGCAGGCCGATTCCGGTCTTGAGGTAGTCCATCTCCTGCAGGTAGTTCATCCAGCGGGTATCGATGACGCGCAGCATGACCTGGGTGTTGAGTTCGCGCATCAGGTCCTCGCCCAAGCGCTCGGCCTTCATGTTGTAGCACTTCTCTACGTAAGCCAGGACATCGGCAGCCAGGGCCTCATAATCCTCGTCGGGGAACTTCGGCGTATCGATGTGGCCGGTGAGCTCCACAACCCACTTGCGCAGGCCCTCCAGGTCACGCTCGCCATCGTGACTGTCCTTGGTGCAGAACTCCTGCACGCAGCGGTACACGGTGTCGTGCATGACCTCGGTGATGTGGTCGGTCAGGTCCTTGCCGTCCAGAATCTTATTGCGCTCGGCGTAGATGACCTGGCGCTGCTTGTTCATGACGTCGTCGTACTCAAGGACGCTCTTACGCATGGAGAAGTTGATGCTCTCGACCTTGTGCTGGGCGCTCTCGACGGCCTTGGAGATGATCTTGTGCTGGATGGGCATGTCGTCGCCCATGTCGGCCGTGACCATCATCTTGGAGACGCGGTCCATCTTGTCGCCGCCGAACAGGCGCATGAGGTCGTCCTCGAGCGACAGGTAGAACTGGGTCTCGCCCGGATCGCCCTGACGGCCGGAGCGGCCGCGCAGCTGGTTGTCGATACGGCGGGACTCGTGGCGCTCGGTGCCGATGACGGTCAGGCCGCCGGCGGCAAGCACGCGCTCGCGCTCGGCCTTGCAAGTCTCCTTGGCCTCGGCGTTAAACTGCTCGAGCTGCTCGGGCGTCACATCCTCCATGGTCAGACCCTCGTACTCCAGGCGCTCGCGCACCAGCTCGTCGGGGTTGCCGCCCAGCAGGATGTCGGTACCACGACCGGCCATGTTAGTAGCGATGGTCACGGCGCCGTAGCGTCCGGCCTGGGCAACGATGTGGGCCTCGCGTTCATGGTGCTTGGCGTTGAGGACCTCGTGTGCGATGCCGCGCTTGGTAAGGGCGGCGGACAGCTTCTCGGAACTCTCGATGGAGACGGTGCCCACCAGGACCGGCTGGCCCTTGGCGTGACGTCGCTCGACATCGTCGGCGACGGCGTTGTACTTGGCCTGAATGGTGCGGTACACCAGGTCCTCGTGATCCACGCGCTGCACGGGCTTGTTGGAAGGGATGACTTCGACGGGCAGCTTGTAGATCTCGCGGAACTCGGCATCCTCGGTAAGTGCCGTGCCGGTCATGCCGGAGAGCTTGTCATACAGACGGAAGTAGTTCTGCAGGGTGATGGTGGCGAGTGTCTGGTTCTCATCGCGTACGAGCACGCCCTCTTTGGCCTCGATGGCCTGGTGCAGGCCCTCAGAATAGCGGCGGCCTTCCATAATGCGGCCGGTGAACTCGTCGACGATCTTGACCTCGCCGTTGGTGACCACGTACTGCTTATCGCGGTGGAACATGTACTGGGCCTTCAGCGCCTGCTGCAGGTGGTTGACCAGCTGGCCGGAGAGATCGGCATAGATGTCATCGATACCCAGGCGGCGCTCGATTTTCTTAAGGCCGCGCTCGGTGGCGGCGATGGTGTGCTTGGCCTCGTCCATGACGTAGTCGCCCGTGGGCTCGACGTCCTCGGTGGCGGTGAGCATGTCGTGCGAGACGTCCTCGCCGCGCTCCAGGCCGCGCACGGCACGCGCGAAGTCCTTGTAGGTGCTGGCGGACTTGGTGCCAGCGCCCGAGATGATCAGCGGGGTGCGGGCCTCATCGATCAGGATGGAGTCAACCTCGTCGACGATGGCGTAGTTGTGACCGCGCTGCACGCGCTGCTCGGGACGGGTAACCATGTTGTCGCGCAGGTAATCAAAGCCGAACTCGGAGTTGGTGCCGTAGGTGACGTCGGCCTGGTAGGCCGGGCGCTTGAGCTCGAGCGGCATGTTGTTCTGGAGCAGACCGACGGTCATGCCCAGGTACTTATAGATGCGGCCCATCCACTCGGAGTCGCGCTTGGCAAGGTAATCGTTGACAGTAACGACGTGCACGCCCTTGCCGGCAATAGCGTTGAGATAGCCGGCCAACGTGGAGACGAGGGTCTTACCTTCGCCGGTCTTCATCTCGGCGATGTGGCCCTCGTGCAGCGCCATAGCGCCAATGAGCTGCACGTCAAAGTGGCGCATACCCATGGTGCGCTTGGAAGCCTCACGCACGGTGGCAAAGGCCTCGGGGAGCATGTCGTCGAGCGACTCGCCGTTGGCGTAACGCTCGCGGAACTTATCGGTCTGGCCGCGGAGTTCCTCCTCGGTCATCTTCTCAAACTGGGGCTCAAGACCGTTGATCTGGTCGACGATCTTGTAGTAGCGCTTAAGGTCCTTATCGGATCCAAAGGACAGCAGCTTTGACATGAATCCCATGTGGTTTTCCTTTTTGGCCATCGCCCACGCCGTGCAGCTGCGGGCGAGTTAAACACAGATAATTGTACTTTAGCCAAACAAGGCGCGCCCCATACGGTCGACCTCAACCGCCACGTAATAACTACGACCAACCTGCCAAAAAGGGACAGGTTTATTTTGGCAGGTTTTATCTGGGCAAACGCCGCCTCTCTGTCATTTGGTGCAAACCAACCTGTCCCCTTCGCACCAATCTGGTGCAATGGGGACAGGTTGGTTTGCACCAATAAAAAGAAAAGGGCCGCGCACCCAAATGGATGCACGGCCCTCATGCCATGAATGCGAGTGATTCCGCGGCGAGCTATTTACTCAGCAGCCTCGGTAGTATCGGCCTCGGCAGCGGCCTCCTCGACGGGAGCCTCTGCGGGAGCCTCGGCGGCCTGCTTGGCAGCCTCCTCGGCAAACTTAGCGGCACGCTTAGCCTTCTCGGCGGCCTTAGCCTCAGCGGCGGCCTTGCGAGCGGCCTCGGCCTCAGCAGCCTTGGCGGCCTTGGCAGCCTTGGCCTCCTCAGCCTTCTTGAGCTGGGCGGCAGCGGCGCCACCGAACTTGTCGGCGAAGCGCTGGACGCGTCCACCGGTGTCGACGAACTTCTGCTGGCCAGTGTAGAACGGGTGGCACTCGTTGCAAAGCTCGACCTTCATCTCGGACACGGTAGCGTGCGTCTTGAAGGTGTTGCCGCAGGAGCACGTCACCGTGCACTCGACATACTGGGGATGGATACCCTGCTTCATGGTAGGACTCCTTATTAGTCAGGCGCTGGTTACCGATCAGCGCATAAGGCGTCTTGGTTTCCGACCAAGACAACAAACTCGGCTATGGTACCACAGCGCCGCGCGTCCCACAAAAGGTTCACGGTCTTTGTGCAACACGGCGTGGCCAACCGCAGCGGACACGCACCCTGTTGCCCCTTCTCCCATGTTGCAGACGTGTAACGCCGCAGTAAGCACACCCCTTTTGGCGCCAGACAGGTACAATGATGAACACTGTACCGTAGCGGAGCGCCCGCGCGCGCCGCAACCACGCGAAAGGGTTTCCCATGGCCGAGATCTCGTCCTCCCGTATCGTCATCACCGTCCTTGGCAAGAACCGCCCCGGCATCGTCGCCGGCGTCACCCGTGTCCTGGGCGAGGCCAACGTCGACATCCGCGACATCACGCAGTCCATTATCGAGGACATCTTCACCATGACCATGCTGGCCGATACCGCCGAGTCCAAGCTCGACTTCGCTGAGCTGCAGAAGGCCCTGGCCGAGGCCGGCGAGCTTTCGGGCGTCAACGTGTCCATCCAGCGCGAGGACGTCTTTAACTTTATGTACCGCCTGTAGCGAACAAGCCGCTGGGGATAGCCTGACGCGCGCATGCCAATGCAAGCCACCCCGATGCGGCCCGGAGAGGAGCGCGCATGGCCTACGACGCCAAGAAAATCTATTACCGCTTCGATGACCACTTGAGCCGACTGGTTCTGGATTACGAAGCAAGCCGCCAGATTTCGTCTGAGAGCGAAAGCCTCTACCACGGCCTGCCGACCGACCCTTATGACGAGGACCTGTTTGTCGAGCACAATGTCAAGCGCGGCCTGCGCAATGCCGACGGCTCGGGCGTGGTCGCGGGCCTCACTCGTATCTCGGATGTGCACGGCTACAACAAGGTCGACGGAAAGGTCGTGCCCGATCAGGGCAAGCTCACGCTTCGCGGCTACAGCATCGAGGATCTGGTCAACAATGCCCAGGCGGAGAATCGCTACGGCTACGAAGAAGTCGCCTATCTGCTTATCACGGGTTCGCTGCCCAACAAGGAAGAGCTCGACGGCTTCTGCGAGCGCCTAGGTGCCTTTAGACATCTGAGCGACGAATACGTCCGCGAGTTCCCCATGACCACGGTGTCGTCGAGCATCATGAATGTGCTTCAGCGCGCCGTGCTGCTGCTCTACGCCTTCGACGCCGAGCCCGACGCCATTACACCCGAGCACGAAATCGACGTCGCCATCTCCATGCTCGCCCGTCTCCCCCGCATCGCCGCCTTCGCGCATATGGCCTCGGTCGCCAAGCGCCGCGGCTCCGAGGTTCATGTACCGCACCCCACACCCGGCCTCTCCACCGCCGAGACCATCCTGCAGGTGTTGCGCGGCGGCATGGCATTCACCCGCGACGAAGCCATGCTGCTCGACGTGATGCTCATGCTGCATGCCGAGCACGGCGGCGGCAACAACTCCACGTTCGCCTGCCGCGTGCTGTCCTCATCGGCCACCGACCCGTATTCCGCCTACGCCGGAGCTATCGGCTCGCTCAAGGGCCCGCGCCACGGCGGCGCCAATGCCAAGGTCGTGTCTATGCACGAGGACATCCGCGCGCATGTCTCCAATTGGGAGGACGAGGACGAGGTCGCGGCCTACCTGGGCAAGATCCTCGACAGGCAGGCCTTCGACGGCACGGGTCTCATCTACGGTATGGGCCACGCCGTCTACACGCTGAGCGACCCGCGTGCCGAGGTGTGCCGTCGTTACGCGCGCACGCTTGCCGCCAAGAAGGACCTGGGCGAGGAGTTCGCGCTCATCGAGCGCATCGAGCGCCTGGCACCGCAGGTGATGCGCGACCACGGCATGACCAAGCCCATCTGCGCCAACATCGACCTGTACACGGGCTTTATCTACAAGATGCTCGGCGTGCCCGAGACGCTCTTTACGCCGCTATTCGCCGTCGCCCGCATGGCCGGCTGGTCGGCGCACCGCATGGAAGAGCTCTTCTGCGCGCACCGTATCATCCGCCCCGCCTATCGTCCGGTGATCGAGCCGCTGGAGTACAAGCCGCTCGCCGACCGCTAGGACGCGGACCGTTATAGAACTCGAGCGTGGTCAGGGCATCACCGCCCTCGGCCACGCTTTTTATGCCAGTAGAAAGGGCTGCATCGAATGATTGTGTTTTCCGATATGGATGGAACGCTGCTGACGAGTGATAAGCAGATGAGCGACGCCACCTGGGCGATGCTCGACGAGCTTGCGCGCCGCGGTGTTGAGTTTGTGCCCTGCACGGGGCGCCCGCTGTCAGGCATCTTTGAGCCCATCCTCGCCCACCCCGCCGTACACTACGCGGTCTGCGCCAACGGTGCCAGCGTCTGGCAGCTCGACGCCGGTACGCCCATCGACGCCTCGCGCGCCACGTGCATCTTGAGCCGTCCGCTCGACCGTGGCATTGCTCACCGCATCCATCGCATTGCCGCCGGCCACGATGTGACCTTCGATATCTTCGCGGATGGGCAGTGCTTCCTCCCCCGCTCGCTATACGGGCGTCTGGATGAGTTCTGTGGCGGCGACCCCCACATCGCGGCTTCGCTCAAGCGCACACGAACACCGATCGACATGGATATCGACAGCAAGATCGACGAGGTCGAGACGCTCGAACGCATCGCCATGTACTGGCACGACCCGGCCGATCGCGACGCCATCGCGGCGGCGCTCGACACGCTCGAAGGCATTGAGGTCACGCGTTCGTACGCCATGAATATCGAGGTCATGGGCGAGGGCGCCACCAAGGGGACGGCCCTCACGTGGCTATGCGAGCACTTGGGCGAGCGTCTCGCCGACGCCTGGGCGTTCGGCGACAACATCAACGACATCCCCATGCTGCAGGCAGCGGGCCACGGCATGGCCATGATCAACGCCGAGCCCGAAGATCGCGAGGCCGCCGACGCCATCACCGAATACGACAACGACCACGACGGCGTCGCCCGCACCATCATGGCCGCCCTCGCCTAGTCATTGATCAATCATTGGGGACATTCTTAAACGACTAGTCACTGGGGACACTCTTCGCAAAAAGCTGCAAGGACTGTCCCCCACTGTCGGCAGAAAAGGAACGTCCCCATCTGCCGGATTAGGAGAGACTCTCCAGCACGCGACGGAGCTCATGCTGAACGGCGTGGTCGCGGTTGCAGCCTACGACGCGATCGGCCACCGCCTTGAGCGCGGGGCGCGCGTTTTCCATCGCGCAGCCCGTGCCGACAAAGCGAATAATCTCGTAGTCGTTCATCGAGTCACCAAACGCCATGACCTCGTCGCGTCCAATGCCGTAATGCTCCGCGAGCTGCGCGATACCCGAGGCCTTCGACACACCAGGCTGCATGGCATCGATCCACGCGTTGCCCGAAGGCGCAAAAGTAAAGAGCTGACCAAGTTCGCGCTGTAGCACGTACGCACTGTCCATAACCGCACTGTCGTCGCAAAAGATACTCGCTTTGATGATATTTACGTTGGGATCGGGCAGCTCCCAAATGCGCTCGGCATTGGGAAGGTCCTTATCGACCTCACGCACGAACTTGCACTCGTCATCGAGCAGGAAGGACTTGGTTCGGTCAAAGAGCGCAAGATGCAGATTGGGAAACGTCCTGACGGCCTGGGCGAGCCTTCGAATCGCCAGGTGGGAATACACCTCACGGTCTACCATCTTACCGTCGGCGTAGACCTGGGCGCCGTTAGCGGCGACAAAGTCCATCTTGTCGCGAACGGGCGCAAAGAACTCGCACAGGCGATCGTAGCGACGACCTGACGATGCGGCGAAATGCACGCCATGCTCGTGTAGCGCCAGAATCAGTTCGTAGGTCTCAGGAGGCACCTGGCCGTTTTCGTCAAGCAGTGTGCCGTCCATATCGGATGCAATCAGTTTAAACATAGAAAAGCTCCCTTCGGGCTTGTTGGAATCAAACGCGTATCCGATTCCAACGTACCCAAAGGGAGCTCAAATAAGACTCCGCGGGCGTAAACGTTACAAGGACCTGGCAAATAGCTCACACATGCCAGAGGTCCTACGGTCGCGGCGTCAGGCAGCCCGCCAAAGAGTGTCCCCGATGACTAGTCGTTTAAGAACGTCCCCGATGACTAGTCGGCGTAGGTGAAGGTTGTGACGTCGAACATGCCCTCGGGGCGGATGCGGAGCGTCGGGATGACCGGCAGGGGCAGGAAGATGATGCCCATGATGGGGTCGAGCGGCGGCTCAATACCCATGGCGCGCGCCTTGACCATAAAGTCGTCGTGCTGCGCAGCAACGTCCTCGGCCGTGCCTTCGCTCATAAGGCCACCGAGCGCCAGCGGAATACGCGCCACGACCTTGCCGTTGCGCACCAGCACGTGGCCGCCCTGGCCCACGGCCTCGACGGCAGCCATCATATCAGCCGCGCTGTCGCCCACCACGCACACGTTGTGCGAGTCGTGGCCGATCGTCGAGGCGATGGCACCGCCCGTGATGGTAAAGCCGCGCACCCAGCCGCGACCGATATGCTTGCCGACCAGGCCCAGGCCAGCGGGGCCGTCGCCATCGGCGCCCTCGGCCTGCAGCGACACGCCGCGGCCGTGGCGCTCGATCAGCATAATGCGGCGCAGGCCCTCGGCACTCTCGGGGCGAGCCATACCCGTGATGGCCTTACCCGGCACCACGTCGATCACGGCCTCGCCCGGCTTAAAGGCATAGTCGAACACGTCGAGCGATAGCTTCGGCAGTTTAACGGAAGCGCGCAGCTCATCGGCAAGGGCCGCAACCTCGGCCATCTCGGGTGCAATCTCGCCCACAAAGGTGCCGTCCTGCGCCACCAGAGCACCGGCGGCATAGACACGATGCGGAGCCTTGGCAAACGTCAGGTCATCGAGCAACAGCAGGTCGGCGCGTTTGCCCGGGGCGATCGCGCCACGGAGCTCATGCGGGTCGCGACAGCCGTGGTCCAGGCCAAATGCCTCAGCCGTGGAAAGGGACGCCATAGAGATGGCGACCACCGGGTCGATGCCGGCCTCGATAGCCACGCGGCAGGCGTTGTCGATCATGCCGGTCGCAAGCGCATCGGAAGGAGCGCGGTCGTCGGTCGCAAAGCAGCAGCGGCGGGCACGGGCAGGATTCTCCAGCAGCATCGGAGACAGGTTGGCCAGGTCATGGCTGCACGTACCTTCGCGCAGCATCACGTACATGCCGCGAGACAGCTTGTCGAGCGCCTCCTCGGGAATCGTCGACTCGTGGTCGGCGATAATGCCCGCTGCGGCATAGGCGTTGAGGTCCTTACCGGCAACGAGCGGCGCATGGCCGTCAACCTGCCTGGACGGCGTCTGGTTGGCAGCATCAATGCGAGCACAGGTCTCGGGGTCGGCCATAAAGACGCCCGGCAGGTTCATCATCTCGCCCAGACCAAAGACATCGCCCGGATGCTCGGCAAAAAACGCCTGCATATCGGCAGCCGAAATAACGGCACCGGCCTGCTCATCGGGCAGCGCGGGCACGCACGAAGGCATCATGTACTTGATGGAGATGGGTGCGCGGCGGCCATCCTCAATCATAAAGCGCAAGCCGTCGAGACCGGCAACATTGGCAATCTCGTGGCTGTCGGCAATGGCGGTGGTGGTACCGCGCGTCGCGGCCATGCGCGCATACTCGGCGGGACGGATGTTCGAAGACTCGATATGCAGATGCCCGTCAATAAAACCGGGAGCGAGATAGCGACCCTGGCAGTCGATGACCTCAGTTGCCTCGTAGGTGCCAGCGGCATCGTCGCGACCATCGTAGAGCACGCCGACGATCACACCGTCCTTGACGGCAACGCTACCGGGCGCCACGCGCTGGCCATACACGTCGATGATCTGCGCATTGGTAAACAGCGTGTCGACGGGCACGCGGCCCTCGGCAGCGTCGATCACAGTCCTCATGACCTCAACGGACATACATACTCCTTTAACCGTAGAAAAAGCTGCGGAGCGGACAAACCTTCACCGCAGCAAGCCAATAGCCATTGTATGCCCAAACGATGGGTCAACAATGCGCCTCTCCGCTTAACGGCACACGCCGCTTGACGCAATGGGGACAGGTTGCTTTGCATTAATGGCAAGGATTGTCCCAAAGTGCCGGCACAGAAGGAACGTCCCAAAGTGCCAACAACGGAAGCGCCGATGTTTTGGCAACGACAGCGAGCGGGCCGCATTTGAGACAAGGTGACGTGAAACGAAAGGGCGCTGACCTTCTGGTCGCGCCCTTGAAGTTGAACGTCAGATTGTCCAAATGCGGCCCGCGCAGCGTCGGCCGGTCCGCCGTTCGTTAGAACGGCGGAACTAAATCAACTTGAAGCCCTTGCGCTTGCCCACGGAGAGGGTGTCGCCCAGCTTGAGGGCGCTGGGATCGATGTTGTAGCTCTTGGGAGCCACGGCCTTGCCGTTGATCTTGACGCCGCCGCCGTCGATGTCGCGACGGGCCTGGCCGGCGCTCGCCGAAAGACCCAAATCCTTGAGCAGGCCGGCGAGGTAGATCTGGCCCTCGTCGTTGACGGTCAGCTCAACGTGCTTCTCGGGGAAGTCGGCGAGCTGGCCCTCCTTGAATACGCGGTCGAACTCGGCCTGAGCCTCGTCGCCGGCGCCGGCGCCGTGGTAGGTGTCGCACAGGTCGCGACCCAGAGCGCGCTTGAGCTCGTAGGGGTCGGCAGAACCATCGGCCAGGGCGGCGTCGATCTTGTCGACCTCGGCCGGGGTGAGCGAGCTGGCCAGACGATAGTACTTGCCGATCATCTCGTCGGGGATGGACATGGTCTTGCCAAACATATCCTTGGGAGCGTCGGTCAGGCCGATGTAGTTACCATAGGACTTGGACATCTTGCGCACACCGTCGGTGCCCTCAAGCAGTGGCATGGTGAGCGCAATCTGCGGCTCCATACCCATCTTCTCCATGAGCTCGCGGCCGGCGAGCAGGTTGAAGAGCTGATCGGTGCCGCCCATCTCCACGTCGGCCTTGATCTGCACGGAGTCGAAAGCCTGCATCACGGGATACAGGAACTCATGCAGGGCGATCGGCGTCTGAGACTGGTAGCGCTTGGTAAAGTCATCGCGCTCAAGAATGCGGGCGACGGTGAACTTGGAGCACACCTGCAGCAGACCGGCCAGATCCATCGACAAGATCCAGTCACCGTTGTGCACGATGGTGGTCTTCTCGGGATCCAGGATCTTCATGGCCTGGCTCACATAGGTCTCGGCATTGGCCTCAATCTGCTCCTGCGAAAGCTGCGGACGGGTGGAATTCTTGCCCGAGGGGTCGCCGATCAGCGCGGTGCCGTTGCCGATGATAAGGGTAACGTTGTGGCCCAGGTCCTGGAACTGGCGCATCTTGCGCAGCGGCACGGCGTGGCCCAGGTGCAGGTCGGGGCTGGTGGGGTCGACGCCGAGCTTGATGTTGAGGGGCTCGCCCTTCTCAAGCTTCTTGCGAAGGTCGGCCTCGGGAACGATTTGGGCAGCGCCCGAGGTGATGATACGCATTTGCTCGTCAACAGACAGCATTGGGTATCCTCCTTTTGCTATAGCACCCTCACCGGATACGGCGGTGCTGGAAGTCCATAAACTCTCATATGATAACAAACTGACGCGACGCGGCACCTACGACAGGAAAATCCTCGTCCTGCCGCACGCGTCAACGGCGACCGGCAGACGCGTACCGTCACGTTCAACTAAATAGCGCGTTTGCTGACGGCGCGAGCAGTCGCGGCAACGAACCTGTCCCGTCGCATCGGTAGCGCAGACGCCCTCGGCGGTCAGCAGGCAGTGCTCGCACACCATAAGCTCGGGACGGTCGGCGTCGACAGGGCCCAGAACACCTGGTTCGGCCGTCAGTTCGGCAATACGCCCCGCATCATTGCCGAGCAACTCGGCCGGCAAGTACACCCGCCCCGCACCGAGTCCGCGCAGCCAGGCAAGCGTGGCCCGATTCGCGCAGAACACCGGCGCCGCCACGTCAAACGTCACGCCTAGCTCGCGAGCGATCACCACCTGTCCCAGGTTGCGGCAGACGACGCGCCCGGCACGCTGCATCAGTGAGCGGGTCTGGCCAGCGTCACCCGTGCGGCACACCTCGTCAAGCACCACAACGGCGTCGGACAAATCGAGTTCTCCGCGCGGGTCGGCATCCATCAGCTGCCAAGCAAAAATCATGCGAGTGGGAACCGCGCACTCCACCAACTCCGTCGACGCACCGCCATCCACCGCAACGTCCTCAAAGGGCAGCACCTCAACGGCACGTGCAACGGGCGCAATCGCATTCGCCTCGGCCCGCATGCGCTCCAACACCGCCGCCGACTGATTCAACACGCCGGCGCTGCGAATCAGGTACACCTCGCAGCCCGTGTCCACCTTACGCTTGCAATGCACGACGACGCGCTTCCCCGCTGCGGCATCCACCGGGCAGGGCACCTGCGGCCAGCGCTTGGGCACATCGGGACGCGCGTCGACACCCGGATAGAACCGAATCTCGAGCGTGTCACCCGCCGCCACGGCGGCGTCGAGCTCAACGGTCACCTCTTCGTGGCCCACAGCGACCAAGCGTCCCACGCGCACGCCCTGGTTAATTGCGCGCTCAAAGCTCATAAGCTCGTCGCCCGAACGCCCCCGCAGATACGCGTCGGTAAACCCACGGTTAAACGACCGGCCCAGCTCGCGCTCAAGCTCTTCCACGGCACCGGGGTTCCACGCGCCGTCGCACAGCATATCGAGTGCCCGGCGCCACACCCGCACCACGTTGAATACGTAATCGGGGTTCTTCATGCGCCCCTCGATCTTGAGCGACGCCACGCCAGCATCTACAAGCTCGGGCAGATGCGCAATACCCAGATAGTCGCGCGGACACAGCAGGCGATCTCCCTCGACGGCGACAACGCTCTGTCCCGCCTCGTCCACTAGGTCGTACGCCAGACGGCACGGCTGTGTGCAATCACCGCGCATCGCAGAGCGCCCACGCCGCAGGGCCGAGAACTCGCACGCCCCCGAATATCCGATGCAAATCGCACCGTGGCAGAATACCTCGATGGGCACGCCCGTGGCACATAGCGCCGCAATCTCGTCGACCGTCAGCTCGCGTGCCGTCGTCACGCGCTCAACCCCCAGCTCATCGGTGGCAAGCCGCACGGCACCTTCGCTATGAACGCCCGCCTGCGTGGACAGGTGAATCTCGACCCCGGGAATCGCCGCGCGCAGCGCGCAGGCCAACCCGGCATCGGCGACAATCAGAGCATCGGCGCCCAGCCCCAGCGCATGAGCTCCCAACGCCACCGCGTCGGACAACTCATCGTCAAACACGAACACGTTGAGCGTCACGTACACACGCACGCCATGGGCATGCGCCACGGCGCAGCCGCGCGCAAACTCGTCATCCGTAAAGCCATGGGCGCTCACACGGGCGTTAAAGCCGCCCAACCCCGCATAGATGGCATCGGCACCCGCGGCGATGGCCGCAAGCATCTGGTCGAGCCCGCCCGCCGGCGCCAGCAGCTCGGGCAGCGCCGTGCCGGCAGCATCCAATCCAGTCTCGTATTGTCTGCTCGGCCCCATCGTCCGAATCGCCATCGACAAACTCCTTACCAAGGTATGCATTCACTCTGAAAAATGCCGTCTTCCAGCATACACGAGGCATCGCGCGCCCCGTTTGGTTTATCGTGTAATAACTTATGTCCATCCTGCCCCGACGGCACATCCACCGTCCGGCACGACATACCTGGAGGTCAATATATGGGTCCTCGCCAACGACAGGGACGCAGCCGTTCAAAGACGCATGCCCTGCCCATAATCCTGCTCTCGTTTTTGGGCTTTCTGCTGATTGCGGGCGTGGCATTTGGCATCGGCATGGTCGGCAACGTCAACCGCTGGCTGTCCGATCTGCCCGACTACACCGACGCCAACGCGTATCTGGTGAGCGAGCCCACCGAGATCGTCGACTGCAACGGCAACAAGATCGCGAGCTTCTACACGCAAAACCGCAAGTCCATCACCAAGGACGAGGTCTCCCCCTACGTGCTGCAGGGCACCGTTGACGTCGAGGACGAGCGCTTCTACGAGCACGGCGGTATCGACCTGTGGGGTATCGCGCGTGCTGCGGTGGCAACCCTCGGCGGCGGACACGAAGGCGCCTCGACTATCACCCAGCAGCTGGTGCGCAACACCATCCTGCAGGAGGAGCAGTTCGACTCGACCATCGAGCGTAAAGTGCGCGAGGCCTACATCGCCGTCAAGATGGAGGACATGTACTCCAAAGACGAGATCCTCATGATGTACCTCAACACCATCTATTACGGTCACGGCGCCTACGGTATTGAGGCCGCCGCCGAGACCTACCTGTCCAAGAGCGCCGCCGACCTCACCCTGAGCGAGGCCGCGCTGCTCATCGGCCTTCCCAACTCGCCCTCGCAGTACGACCCCACGGTCAACCCCGACCTGGCGCTGTCCCGTCGCAACAAGGTCCTTGACAACATGTTGCGCCTGGGCCACATCACGCAGGAGGAGCACGATGCCGCACAGGCCGAGCCCATCACCCTCAACGTGACCGAAATCTCGGGCAGCGGCGTCGACGTATACTCGCAGCCCTACTTTGTCGCCTATGTTAAGCAGCTGCTGGAGCAGGAGTTCTCGACCGACGTGCTCTTTAAGGGCGGCTTGACCGTCAAGACCACCATCGACCCCACGATGCAGCAGGTGGCAGAGAATGCCGTCCGCGAGCAGCTCGACACGCTCTCGCTCGACGGCCTGGACATGGGCATGGTCGTCGTCGACCCCAAGACCGGCTACATCAAGTGCATGGTGGGCGGCTATGACTACAACGCCGACGAGAACCACGTAAACCATGCCACGGCCAAGCGTCCCGTCGGCTCCACCTTTAAGGCCTTTACGCTGGCAACTGCCATCCAAAACGGCATGAACCCCAACGTCACCCTCAACTGCAACTCGCCGCTCAAGGCCAAGGGCACCACGACCGAGGTCCAAAACTACGCCAACCATAGCTATGGCAACATCACGCTTAAGCAGGCGACGGCATACTCCTCCAACACCGGCTACATCCAGGTGGCGGAAGCCGTCGGCAACAGCAAGATCATCTCGCTCGTCAAAAAGCTCGGCATCGATCCCGCCAAGGACAACATCGAGGACGTTCCCGTCATGACGCTCGGCACCGGCTCGATCTCGCCGCTCGAGATGGCCGCCGCCTACGCGACGTTTGCCAACGGCGGCTACTATCGCCAGCCGATCGCCATCACCGAGATTGACTCTCGTACCGGTTCGGTGCTGTACCAGCACACGGACAATCCCTCACAGGTGCTTACCGAGGGCGAGGCCGCCGCGGTCACCGATGTTCTGTCCGGCGTCATGCAGGGCAGCGGTACGGGTGCTGCCGGCGCCTTGAGCGTCAACCAGCCCTATGCCGGCAAAACGGGCACCACCGACAACACCACCAACCTGTGGTTCTGCGGCTATACCCCGCAGCTGGCGTGCGCCCTGTGGACCGGCTATTCCGCAGGTGAGATCCCCATCCAAAAATACGGCACGGACCTGCTGGGCGACAGCACCAACCTGCCTGTCTTTAAGCGGTTTATGAACACCGTTCTGACCGGTACCGAGCGCGAGGAGTTTGCGACCGGAACGGCGCCCACCTACAAGAACAACAGCGTCTGGAAGTTCTACGGCACCAACAACGCCAAGAAGACGGAGAACGACGACAAGGACGAGAACGAGGACGAAGAGGAAACTACCACAACGACTACCACGACGACCACGACCACCGAGACCACGGGTGGCGACACCACCGGCGGCACCGGTACGACCGGTGGCTCGACGGGCGGCTCAACTGGTGGTTCGACCGGCGGCGATGGCGGCACGCCTACGCCTACGCCTACGCCTACGCCTACGCCTACGCCTACTCCCGACCCCTCGCCCACGCCTGACGATACGGTCGGCTAGAAATCATCCGGCCATAAGCAACAAGGCCCCCGAGCAGCTTATTAAACTGCTCGGGGGCCTTTTAGTTTAAAGCGACCTGGTGGGCGGTCTTTATACCGGCAAACAAAAAAAGGGGGTACCGACCAACGTCGATACCCCTTACAAGCCACTATGTCACGCACACAGTGCCGAGCGCACGACCCGCACGCCTACTTGCGAGAATTGCTCAGCTTATTGATCAGCGCCTCAAGACGCTCGCCGTCCTCGGCCGTCTGGGCAATAACCAAAATCGTATCGTTGCCGGCAAGCGAGCCAAGCACATCGGGCAGCTCTGCCGCATCAACGGCGGCGGCGATGCCGGAAGCCGTGCCAGGCTGAGCCTTGATCATAACCAGATTATCGGTGCGCAGAACGCCCGTTACGAGCTCGGAAACCATACGCTGCAGGTGCAGGTCCTCTGCCAGAACATAGATGCCCTCAGGGAGCTTACGCAGCCCCATATCGGCAATATCGCGAGAGACAGTCGCCTGCGTGCAATCAAAGCCCATAGCGCGGAGCTCATCGACCAGCACGCGCTGCGTGCGGACGTCCTTATTGCGCACAATATCTCTAATGGCATCCTGGCGCCCATTGCGTTTTTTAGCCATACAAACCCTCTCTCCAAAAGATGGCGGAGACAATCAATCAGTGATTGAATAGTTTAACGCTATTTGAAGGCTTTTGTGTATAAGAACGCATTTCGAAACAATTCTATGCAAATTTGTTTCGAGATGAGCCGTTTAGGCGGTTTTTGCGCCCATCCGGTTAAGAAAAGCTGCCAGATGCGTACACATCACGCAGCGCGCGGGCTTGGCGCTGGCGATCGGCCCAAACAACAGACCGAGCCCCCGATGGTTATCCTTGAGCGCGGCGACCATCTGACGGGTTCGAGGCGCCTCGAGCATATCACGCATACGGGCGGAACGCTCGATTGACGACACCCCATGCGGGCTCAGACACAAATTCTCGATGCAGGCGACCAGTCCGGCAAAGTAGAACTTCTGGCTTGCCAGCTTGAGCCGACCACCGCTATCTGCTTCCGAGAGTGAGTCCGCAAGCTCGTCGAGCGCTCGAGTGTCATCGGATATCCTGGCATACATGGTGGGATCAAAGGCATCTGTAAGCTTAGGTGCCACCGCGTGGAAACAAGCGTCGCCGCAGCCGTACACGAATCGTGCCTGCGAGAGCGCATAAGCCATAAACTCAACCGTACGGTACGCCTTGCCACGCGACAGGCATGCCTCAAACAGCGGACGGCTATACATCACGCCAGAGACTTGAGCAACCAAGCCGCCTAAAATCAACTGGGGCAGCCCGGTCACCATCGAGGATTTGCTATCAATGGAAATATGAGCAGCATCCAAGACGCGCGAATGGCGCTCTCGATGTGCATCATAGCGGTCGAGCGACACCGTGGGGAGCACTATGTCTGCCGTAGTATCGCACGCGATATCGACCATCTTGGAAAGGGACTGCGGAGCAAACCACTCATCGGCGTTCATAGCGATGATTTGAGAGCCACGCGAGGCAGCAAAACCGGCACGAAGACAAGCACCGCACTTCGAGTCCTCGACGTCAATCAAATCAATATGGATGTCTCTGTCGGCAGCAACTTGAAGCGAATGGCGCACACCGGGCGCAGCATCGCGGCAGACAACGACAATCTGCAAATCGTAGAGGTCTTGGTTCTGGATACTCTCGAGCGCACGCATCGCATAGCTGGGCGAACCTTCTACCACAAGGATCACCGAAAGTCGCGGATGCGAGCCACGTCGAACCAAGTTATCCGTCCTCTCGACAGCAATGAACCAAACCGTGGTTCATGGTACACCCCGGCAATAAAAGCAATGAGACACCGGTTGTATTGCACGCCAAGAACAGATGTTGCACACGCGCAGCCCACAGATGACGGGTGTCGACGCACGACGCGTCGAGCCCTCCCCTAGTCGAGCACGACAAGCTCGGCGGGATCGTAATCCACGCCCATAAACGTAAGGCCGCAGGCAGGAGCCGTGGGGCCCGCAGCGGTACGGTCGCAAGCATCGATGACCTCGCGCATCCACTCGGGTTCACGGCGATGCATGCCAATCTCGACAAGCGTGCCCACGATCGTGCGGACCATCGAATGCAGAAACGCATTGCCCTCGATGGTAAACGTCAGGATGTCCTCGCCAAACGCAACCTCATGGCCAAACTCGGCACGCATCACGCAGCGGTGCGTGGGCTTGCCCACAGCAGACGCCACCTTGCAAAAGCTCTTGAAGTCCTGCTCGCCCAGCAGCGCGGGACAGGCCGCAGACATCGCCTCAACATCCAATGAGTAGCGATGCCACCACACCGCACCGCGCGAAAGCACAGGGCGCGCGTCGCGATCGGCAATACGGTATGTATACGTACGGGAACGCGCATCAAAGCGTGCAGAAAAGCCTTTACGGGCCTTGTAGACCTCGTTTATGGCGATATCTTTGGGCAGGAGGGCATCCATAGCCCTCAGCCACCTACGGCGCGTCAAAGCCAACTCAGCGTCCGTTACGGGCACGCTGATGAACTGTGCCACCGCATGCACGCCGGCATCGGTACGCCCCGCACACGTCAGGTCGATCGGGCGGCGCAGGAGCGTCTCGATAGCGCGGCGTAACTCGCCCGCAACCGTCGTCTGACCGGGCTGCTCGGCAAAGCCGCTGTAGGACGAGCCATCGTAGGCCACGCGGAAAACGAGCGTGGCATCGAGCTCAGGAATCAAATTGAAATCAGACGGCGCGGTCATGGACGCTCCCAACAAACAGGCAATGGCATTTCGACAAAAAAAGAGGGGTACGCGAACGTACCCCTCGAATATAGCCTATGCAGACGGATTGTCTACTCAGCGGTCTCCTCAGCAGGAGCCTCCTCGGCAGCCTCGACCTTCTTGGGAGCAGCGGCCTTCTTGGGGGCCGGAGCAGCCTTCTTAGCCTTAGGCGTGCAAGGCTCGGTGACGAGCTCCATGATAACGATGGGAGCGTTGTCGCCCTTGCGGTTACCGAGCTTCATGATGCGGGTGTAACCGCCGTTGCGGTCCTGCCACATGCCCTGAGCAGCCTTGTCGAAGATCTCGGCAACGAGCTGCTTATCGCCGAGCTTGGCGATAGCCAGACGACGAGAGTGCAGGTCGCCCTTCTTGGCCCAGGTGATGATCGGATCGACGACCGAACGCAGCGCCTTAGCGCGGGTCTCGGTGGTCTTGATGCGGTCGTTCTCGAAGAGGGCCTTAGCAAGGCTCTTCTTCATGGCCTTGGTGTGGCTCGCATCGGTGCCGAGCTTCAGGCCCTTCTTAACGTTATGACGCATGGTCTAGTTTCTCCTCAAATATGCGAAGCATTAAGCCTTCAGGCTCAGGCCCATGGACTCAAGCTTGTCCTTCACTTCCTCGATCGACTTAACACCGAAGTTACGGATGTTGAGCAGATCGTTCTCCGAGAACTCAACGAGCTGACGGACCGAGTGAATGCTGGCGCGCTTAAGGCAGTTGTAAGAACGGACGGAAAGGTCCAGATCCTCGATCTGCTTGTCCAGCTCAGCGTTGTCGTTGGTGACCTCGGGAGCGAAGATCGAAGCCTCCTCCTCGACCTCGGGGGTCTCGGCAAGGTTCATAAAGGCAGCCATATGCTGGTTAATGATATTGGCAGCCTGGACCACGGCGTCGCGCGGGGCGATGGAGCCGTTGGTCTCGATCTCGAGGACAAGGCGGTCGTAGTCGGTGTGCTGACCGACACGGCAAGCCTCAACGAGCTTGGCGCAACGGGAAACCGGCGAGTACAGCGAGTCGACGTGGATCACACCGATGGGATCGTTGTCGCGTTTGTTGGCCTCGCCAGAAACATAGCCGCGGCCATAGCCGATGCGCATGCTCATGGTGAGATGGCCACCCTCGGTGAGCGTAGCGATGTGCTGCTCGGGGTTGACCAGCTCAAACTCGGACGGAATAAAGAAGTCCGCACCGGTGACCTCGCAGGGGCCGTCAACCGAAATGGTGGCGGTCGCCTCGTCGGTCGTGCCGAGAGCCCTGAAGACAAGACCCTTGACATTCAGGACGATGTCGGTGACATCCTCGACCATGTTAGGGATGGTCATGAACTCGTGCTGCGCGCCATCGATCTGAATAGCCTCGACGGCGGCACCCTCGAGCGAGGACAGAAGAACGCGACGAAGGGAGTTACCCAGCGTATCGCCGTAGCCACGCTCGAGCGGCTCGACGGAGACACGAGCAGACGTCTCGTTGATCTCTTCGACCTGAACCTGAGGCCTAATGAATTCTGACATGTATTACCTCCAGCCTCAGCAGCCCGGATGGACTACTTAGAGTAGAGCTCGACGATGAGCTGCTCGTTGATATCACCGCTGATCTGCTCACGCGTCGGCAGAGCGAGCACGTTACCAGACAGCTTCTCGATATCGACCTCGAGCCAGCCAGGGACCTCAAAGCGCTCGGAGGAAATCAGGGCCTCCTTGATGGGGAGGAGGTCACGGAACTTCTCGCCGACAGCGACGACGTCGCCGGCCTTGACGCGGTAGGACGGGATGTCCACGCGCTTGCCGTTCACGGTGAAGTGACCGTGACGGACGGACTGACGAGCCTCTTTGCGGGTGCGGGCGAAGCCAAGACGGAAGACGACGTTGTCGAGGCGAGACTCAAGAATGATCATGAGGTTCTCACCGGTGACGCCGTTCATCTTACGGGCCTTGTTGAAGTAGCCGTGGAACTGCTTCTCCAGAACGCCATAGATGAACTTGACCTTCTGCTTCTCGCGCAGCTGCATGCCGTACTCAGATTCCTTGCGACGGCGCTTGGGCTGACGGATAGATTCCTTCTTGCTGCTGTAACCGAGCTCAGCGGGATCGATCCCGAGCTGACGGCAGCGCTTAAGAACAGGAGTCCTGTCGATTGCCATATTGATACGATCCTTTCAGTTACACGCGGCGACGCTTCTTGGGGCGGCAGCCGTTGTGCGGAATGGGGGTCTTGTCCTGGATGCTCGAGACCTCGAGGCCAGCAGCCTGGAGGGAGCGGATGGCGGTCTCACGACCGGAGCCGGGGCCCTTGACGAAGACGGAAACCTTCTTCATACCGTGCTCCATGGCCTGCTTGGCAGCAGCCTCGGCAGCCATCTGGGCAGCGAACGGCGTGGACTTACGGGAGCCCTTGAAGCCCACCTGGCCAGCCGACTTCCAGGAAATGACGTTGCCCTGGGGATCGGTGATCGAAACGATCGTGTTGTTGAACGTAGAACGAATGTGAGCCTGGCCCACGGAAATGTTCTTACGGTCCGCGCGCTTCAGACGGGCAGCGCGAACGTTCTTCTTAGCAGTAGCCATCTATCTAGCGCTCCTTATTTCTTCTTCTTAGCACCGATCTGACGCTTCGGGCCCTTGCGGGTACGAGCGTTAGTGTGGGTGCGCTGGCCGCGGACCGGGAGGCCCTTGCGGTGACGAAGGCCGCGGTTGCAGCCGATGTCCATAAGGCGCTTGACGTTCTGGTTGCGCTCACGGCGGAGGTCGCCCTCAACCATGATCTGGTTCTTATCGATATAATCGCGGATGGCGTTAACCTCATCCTCGGTGAGGTCCTTAACGCGCGTATCCACGTTAACGTTGCACTCGACGCAGATCTTCGTCGCAGTGGTGCGGCCGATGCCGTAAATGTAGGTCAGACCGATCTCAACGCGCTTCTCACGCGGGAGGTCGACACCATTAATACGGGCCAACGTAGTCTCCTCTCTTAACCCTGACGCTGCTTATGACGGGGGTTCTCGCAAATGACGAGGACCTTGCCATGGCGCCTAATGATTTTGCACTTATCGCACATCTTCTTGACCGAAGGACGTACCTTCATCGTTCTTCCTTTCGGTAGCGCTCAAACTACTTCCCTACTATCTACTCGCCCAGCCGCAGGCGTTTAAAACTATGGCTGGTCTTCACACACAATCCGACCGTAGGTTGAGCTAAGCCTGCAGCCGGAAATGGAGTGCGTGTATGCGTGCCGCTATTTATAGCGATAGGTGATGCGGCCGCGGGTCAGGTCGTACGGGGAAAGCTCCACGACAACCCTGTCACCGGGGAGAATGCGGATGTAATTCATTCGGATCTTGCCAGAAATGTTGCACAGAACCGAATGACCGTTCTCGAGCTCGACCTTAAACATGGCATTGGGCAGCGGTTCCTTTACCGTACCCTCAAGCTCAATTGCGTCTTCCTTCTTCACAAGCAATCATCTTTCTCTAGAAAACGACAGCGATTGAGTATTCTACAACACGTATGTACGCATCGTAATAACTTCGTAATGGCTCCACAACTAAGTGGAACTTGTTACATTTGAAATGTAAAACAAAGCCGTTCCCTGATGCCCAAGATCGCCTTGAAATGAGAAGGCATAGACCTTGGGGTCATGCCTTCGAAATTGAAAGGCGAGGTTGGGCATCAGGAGGCGGCGACTTTTACATTTCTCCGCCTTGGAGCGAACACCAAGCACCTTGCGCATCCGTGGTGAGAATCACCGGGCCGTCATTGGTAATGGCGACGGTGTTCTCGTAGTGCGCGGCGGGCAGGTGGTCGTTGGTCGTGACGATCCAACCGTCGGAGCCCGTGCTCACATGGTTGGAACCCATCGTAACCATCGGCTCGATGGCAATGACCATGCCGGCCTGGAGGCGAACGCCCCTCCCCTTCTTTCCATAGTTAGGAACGTTGGGGTCCTCGTGCATCACGCGGCCAATGCCATGGCCCACATAATCGCGAAGCACGCCGTAACCGTGAGACTCGGCGAGGGACTGAACGGCATAACCGACGTCCCCGATATGGTTACCGGGAACAGCCTGCTCGATGGCAGCCTTAAGGCAATCGCGCGTGACCTCGCACAAAGCCTTGGCTTCGGGCGTGGGGGTGCCGACGAAAAACGTCCAAGCGTTATCGCCGACCCAACCGTCAACGACAGCTCCCGTATCAATGGAGATGATATCGCCATCGCGCAGGATCATGTCGGGGTTGGGAATACCGTGAACCACGGCATCGTTGATCGATGCGCAGATGGTTCCCGGGAACCCGCCGTAGCCCTTAAAGGCCGGGGTGCCGCCATGCATGCGGATAATCTGCTCCGCGAGCTGATCGAGCTCAAAAGTCGAAACGCCGGGGCGCACCATGGCTCCAACGTGGCGGAGCGCCATCTTAGATAGCGCTCCTGCCTTCTTCATCTGCTCGATTTGCGTTGCAGACTTAATCTTGATCATAGACCGAGAGCCTCTTTGACATCCCCGTACACGGTCTCGCGAGCCTGGTCACCGTTGACCGACTTGAGCAGACCCTGGCCACGATAGTAGTCGACGAGCGGGCTCGTGGACTTCTCGTAGACGTCGAGACGGTTCTTGATGGTCTCGGGCTTGTCGTCGTCGCGCTGATACATCTCGCCGCCACACTTGGGGCAGGTAGCATCGGCAGCAGTGCCGGTGTAACCGCATGCGCGGCAGGTGCGACGCGAAGACAGACGATCGATAATGACCTCGGGGGCCACATCGACCAGAAGGGCACAGTCGATCTCGCGACCCATGGCGGAGAGCTCGGAATCGAGCGTCACAGCCTGGGCGGTGTTGCGCGGGAAGCCGTCGAGGATGAAGCCCTGCTGGGCGTCATCGGCGGCAAGGCGCTCCTTGACAAGGTCGATCACGAGCTGGTCGGGAACGAGCTCGCCAGCGTCCATGTACTTCTTAGCCTGAATACCAAGCTCGGTGCCACCCTTGACGGCAGCACGCAGCAGGTCGCCCGTGGAAATGTGGGCGACGCCAAACTCGGCGACGAGCTCCTGTGCGACGGTGCCCTTACCGGCACCCGGAGCTCCGAGCAATACGAGGTTCATGAGCAATCCTCCTCTAGCCTATTTAAAGAATCCATCGTAATCATACATCTTGATCTGGCCTTCGAGCTTATCGACCGTGTCGAGCACGACGCCGACCATGATGAGGATGGACGTGCCGCCAAATGCCTGGATCAGATGGTTACCCGTGAAGGAGAAGATGATCGAAGGCACGATGGCGATGAGCGCCAAAAAGACAGCGCTGGGAAGCGTGATCTTGTTGAGCGCGTTCTTGATGTAGGCCGCGGTAGCCCTACCCGGACGCACGCCCGGAATAAAGCCGCCCTGCTTCTTAAGGTTATCGGCCGTGTCATCGGGGTTGAACACCATGGAGGTGTAGAAGTACGCGAAGAACACGATGAGGACAACGTTAAGCACCCAGTTGAGCCAACCGGTCGAAAGCGCGGAGGCAACTGCCTGAATCCAGCCGATGCCGGGGAAGAACACGGCAATCTGAGCCGGGAAGTACAGCAGCGCCGAAGCGAAGATGATCGGCACGACACCCGCGGTGTTGACCTTGATGGGCAGGTAGGTGGTCTGGCCACCCATCATGCGACGGCCCACGACGCGCTTAGCGTAGGAGACCGGGATGCGGCGCTGGCCGCGCTCAAGGAAAACAATCAGCGGGATAACCAGCAGGATGATGGCGCAGATGATCACCATGGTGATGATGCCACCGGCATTGCCCTCGGTGCTGGAGAAGATAGCCTGCGGCAGACCGGCCATGATGTTCGCGAAGATGATCAGCGACATGCCATTGCCGATACCGCGCTGGGTGATGAGCTCACCAATCCACATGATCAGCATGGCGCCCGCGGTGAGCGTACCGACGATCATGAGGTCGAAGATGATCTCGGGAGCGCCGGCGCCATTGAAGCTGATGCCGAAGCTCTTAAAGAGGAAGAGGTAACCCACGGAGTTGAGGATTGCCAGAGCCAGGGTGAGGTAACGCGAATACTGCGTAATCTTGGTCTGACCGACC
This sequence comes from uncultured Collinsella sp., assembly GCA_958445065.1. Taxonomy (GTDB): domain Bacteria; phylum Actinomycetota; class Coriobacteriia; order Coriobacteriales; family Coriobacteriaceae; genus Collinsella. The sequence continues at coordinate 47,531 of CAUCQW010000008.1, read as the reverse complement.
TCGCCCTCGCGGGCAAGCTCATGCAGGGAAGGCACGACGGCCTGGAGCATCTGGAGGATGATCGAGCTGGTGATGTAAGGCATGATGCCCAGCGAAAACACCGACACATAGCTCAACGCGCCGCCAGAGAAAAGATTCAGGAGGGCCATAGCACCTGCGGCGACCGAATTGTTATCGGTCGAGAAAAGGCCCAGCATCCCCTGGAAGGGAATGCCGGGCACAGGAACGTGCGCACCAATGCGGTACACGACGAGCATAGCTATGGTAAAAAGAATCTTTTCGCGCAATTCTTTGATGCGGAAAGCATTCTTAAGACCATTTAGCACGGCAGCTCGACCTTTCCGCCGGCGGCCTCGATCTTGGCCTGCGCAGAAGCGCTGACCTTGTCGACCTTGACCGTGAACTTCTTGGTGAGCTCACCATTGCCGAGCACCTTGACGGGCTCGAACTCGCTCTTGGTGATGCGAGCGGCCTTAAGAGCGGCACCGTCGATCACAGCGCCGTCCTCGAACTTACGCTCGAGACGCTCAACGTTAACAGCGGTGTACTCGATACGACGGGGGTTACGGAAGCCCGGAAGCTTGGGCAGGCGCATAGCCAGCGGAGTCTGGCCACCCTCGAAGCCGGCACCCTTGGTGCCGCCAGAGCGGGAACCCTGGCCCTTCTGACCGCGGCCAGAAGTGGTGCCGTGACCCGAAGAATTGCCACGGCCGACGCGCTTGCGGTTCTTGGTGGAACCGGGCGCGGGAGTAAGATCGTGAAGCTGCATTTGCTACTCCTCTACAATCTCGACAAGGTGCTTGACCTTGAAGATCATGCCGCGGACGGACTCGTTGTCAGCAATCTCGCGAACCTCGCGGATCCTGTGGAGACCGAGGGCACGGACAGTACGGACCTGGTCCTGCTTGCAACCGTTGGTGCTGCGGACCTGCTTGATCTTGATGGTGTCAGCCATGCTTAGTTCTCCTTACCGACGAACATCTCGGAGACCGTCAGGCCACGGCGAGCCGCGACGTCCTCAGGGCTGGAGAGCTCCTTGAGGCCCTCGACGGCAGCCTTGATGATGTTGAGGCCGTTGTCGGTACCGAGGGACTTGGACAGGACGTTCTTGATGCCAGCAAGCTCAAAGAGGGGACGCACAGCGCCGCCGGCGATAACGCCGGTACCCTCGACAGCGGGCTTGATGATGATGCGGCCGGCACCAAAGTGGCCGAGAACCTCGTGCGGGATGGTGCCCTGCTCGGTCACCGGCACGTGGAACATGTTCTTCTTGGCATCGAGAGATGCCTTGGAGATGGCCATGGGCACCTCAGCGGACTTGCCCATGCCAACGCCGACGTTGCCCTTGCCGTCGCCAACGACGACGAGAGCGACGAGGCTCATGCGACGACCACCCTTGACGGTCTTCGACACGCGGTTGATGTAAACGACGCGCTCCTCGAACTCGGAGGCCTCGCGCTGCTGCTTCTGATTACGAGCCATGTGCTACATACCTCCTAGAACTCGAGACCGGCGGCACGAGCACCGTCGGCGAGGGCCTTGACGCGGCCATGGTAGATACGGCCACCGCGATCGAAGGCGACCTTGGTGATGCCGGCCTCGATGGCGCGCTTGCCAACGAGCTGACCGACCTTCTCCGCAGCCTCCTTGTTCGAGGTGTGGGTGCCCTTGAACTCGGCCTCGAGGGTCGAGGCAGAGACGAGCGTCAGGCTGGAGCCCTTGCTGTCGTCGATGATCTGGGCATAGATGTTGGCGTTAGTACGGGTCACGCGAAGACGCGGACGCTCGGAGGTACCCGAGACCTTGCCGCGAACACGACGCTGACGACGCTTGAGGCCTTCCAGCTTCGCCTTATGCTTGTTCATACGTAAACTCCTAAAAAGGTTGATCTTGCCAGCACCTGACGGGGTGCTGGTCTTATGCGAGTGAGTCGGTTACGACTACTTGGCGGCCTTACCCAGCTTGCGGCGGATGTGCTCGCCAACGTAGTGGATACCCTTGCCCTTGTAAGGCTCGGGAGGACGATGGCCGCGGATCTCAGCGGCGATCTGACCGACCTGCTGCTTGTTGATACCCTTGACGTTCACGTGGGTGTTGTCGGGAACCTCGAAGGTGATGCCCTCGGGAGCCTCGACGATCACGGGGTGCGAGAAGCCCAGGGAGAACTCGAGGTTCTTGCCCTTCTGCTGCACGCGGTAACCGACGCCGGCGAGCTCGAGCTTCTTCTCGAAGCCCTCGGAAACGCCAACAACCATGTTGTGGATGAGGGCGCGGGTGAGGCCGTGGCGGGCACGGGTCTCACGCTCGTCGTCGGGACGGGAAACGGTGAGGACGTTGTCCTCGACGTTGATAGCGAGCTTCTCAAAGACATCGAGCTCGAGCTGGCCCTTGGGGCCCTTGACGACAACGTTGTTGCCGTTGACTGCCACTTCGACTCCGGCGGGAATCTGGACAGGCTTATTACCGATACGAGACACGGTGATCTCCTTTCCTTCTACCTACCGAGCGAATTACCAGACGTAAGCGATGATCTCGCCGCCGACGTTGTGCTTGCGAGCATCGCGGTCGGTCATGACGCCATGGCTGGTGGAAATAATGGCGGTACCAAGGCCACCGCGGACGCGGGGCATGTCGGCAACGCCGGTGTACTTACGCAGGCCCGGCTTGGAAATGCGGCGGATGCCGTTGATGACCTTAGCCTTCTTGGGACCATACTTAAGCGTGATGTGCAGAGTCTTCTGGGGAACGGTGTCCTCGACATCGTAGCCCTCGATGTAGCCCTCCTCGTGCAGAACACGAGCGATCTCGACGAGCTTCTTGCTGCTCGGCATGGAGACCGTGGCCTTGTTCACAGAGTTAGCGTTACGGATGCGCGTAAGCATATCTGCGATCGGGTCTGTAAGGTTCATACAGATTCTCCTTCGTTCTTGATGAACACGTGCTCTTGGTTCTTCGCCGCCCTTAACGGCAAAGCCTTTTTAGCGCGTTTTCCCTGTTCCAAACTGATGCTTGAAACGCTGGTAGTGACTTACCAGCTGGCCTTCTTAACGCCGGGAAGCTCGCCCTTGAGTGCAAGCTCGCGGAAGCAGACACGGCACAGGCCGAACTTGCGGTACACAGAGTGCGGACGGCCGCAGCGCTGGCAGCGCGTGTACTCACGAGTAGAGAACTTCTGCTTGCGATTGCACTTGACGATCATCGATGTCTTAGCCACTTATATCCTCCTCACATAGAGTATTGTTCGCCCCAAGCGCCGCCCCCTTGTGGGAACGGCGTTTATAGGGCAGGTGAACCTATTTCTTGAACGGGAAACCGAAGGCGTCCAGAAGGGCCTTGGCCTCCTCATCGGTATTGGCGGTGGTCACGAAAGTGATGTCCATACCGCGCTGGTGATCGACGGAGTCGAAGTCGATCTCGGGGAAGATGAGCTGCTCGGTGACGCCCATGGAGAAGTTACCACGGCCGTCGAAGCTCTTGGCGGAGATGCCGCGGAAGTCGCGGATACGGGGGATCGCGACGGAGGTCAGACGATCGAAGAACTCCCACATACGGTCGCCACGCAGGGTAACCTTGCAGCCGATCGGCATACCAGCGCGCAGGCGGAAGGTAGCGATGGACTTGCGGGCACGGGTGATCATCGGCTGCTGGCCGGTGATGGCGCGCAGGTCGCGCACGGCACCGTCGATGGCCTTGGAATCGGTAGCGGCCTCGCCGACACCCATGTTCACGACGATCTTCTCAAACTTGGGAATCATCATGACGTTCTCGTACTGGAACTTGTCCTGAAGCTGCTGCTTGACCTCGTTGTTGTACTTGGTCTTCAGACGCGGCACATACTTCTCTTCTGCCATTGTTCACTCCTTCTTGGGGTTTTAAGCACGGGGCGTGGCCACGATGGGTTGTCCTCGTGCCTCCTGGCTGCATCCGCGCCGCTCATGGCATTTTGCGGTTTGGACTCGACGCAGCAGGAGCCGACAAAACAATCGGTACTATACGCGCATCGGGAGCGTATTTCCAGAAAAACCTCGTCTGCCTGCACAACTCCACAACTCCCCCGCACAAATGGATCCCAAAAAGCAGTTGCGGTGAAATAGGGACTGTTTGGCGGCCTAACAGGCTTAAACAGTCCGTATTTCACCGCAACTTATTGGTGGGGATGCGATTAGCGCTTGCGGGGGACGAGTTTGGTGCGGCGCAGGTGGATCATCTCGGCGGCGATGGAGATGGCGATCTCCTCGGGGTCCTCGGCCTCGATGGCAACGCCGATCGGAAGGTGCAGCTCGTCGATCTGGTCCTGCGTAAAACCTTCCTGCTCCAGGCGGGCACGCACAAAGGCCGTCTTGCGGCGCGAACCCAAGCAACCCAGATAGGCGGGTTTGGCACGCATAGCCTGAATTACCACGTCGAGATCAGATTTGTGACCCGCCGTGGCGACGACCACCAGGTCGCGCGGGCCGATGGGGCACTGCTTGCTCAGGCTCTTGTAGTCGACCAGACGACGGTCGTAGACACCGGGCACCCAATCGGGGGTCAGCGTGCCGGGGCGGTCGTCGCACGCCACGACGGCAAAGCCCGCCGCGTTGAGCACGCGCGCCGTCGCGGCGCCCACGTGTCCGCAGCCAAAGATGTAGGTCAGGCCCTCGGGGCAGAGCGTCTCGATGTGCGCGGGAGGAATCTCGGAGGCGGCGTTTGTATAGGTAACCTTACTCCCCTCCTCCACCAGCGAAAGCTCGGGGCAGCCGGCAATGGTGCGGCGCGATGCCTCGCCATGGTACTCGGCCACATCGCCCTCGAGCGCGCTTGCGATAAACGGCTCAAAGTCAATGACGAAGTCGCCGATGCGCCGATAGACCAAGACGTCGGCAATTTCCTGGAACAACGGTGCCTGGGTCGCATCCAGATGCAGATAGCACAGGCAGATGGCTCCGCCGCAGATCATGCCGGTATCGGAGTTCTCGCCGCCCATGGTGTAGCGGACCAGACGCGACTGTCCCGCGCTCAGGAGTTCGCGCGCCTCATCCAGCGCAAAGAGCTCAATCTTGCCGCCGCCGATAGTGCCCGCCTGGCTGCCATCGGCAAAGACGGCCATCCAGGCGCCCACACCGCGCGGTGACGACCCCGCCGTGCCGGCCACGACCACGAGCTCGCACGTCTTACCAGCCTTCAGAGCGCCAAGCGCAGCATTCACCACATCGAGCTTTTCCATTGCCGCCTTCTATCCTCTAAAGATATCGGTGAGCATAGCGAGTGCCTCGAGCACGCCGCCGCCGACCGACGTCGCCTTGTCCGAAATGTAGTTGATATAGCTGGCATCGCCGCGCGGATCGACATCGGCGCATTTAAAGCCCTCAGTCACCTGCACGCCGTTCGCCAAAAGCCCGCGCAGGCAGCCATCGATCTGCGTGCACATGGGCGTATCGTCCGCGTAGCCAATCACGTCTCCGGCGCTCACGATGTCGCCGATTGCGCGGTCGGACCGAAACACGCCGGCGGCGGGGCTGTGGATAACGCGCTCCTTGCCATAGCCGGCGATCACGCCCGGCACGCCCGTGTTGGGCTGGGGCGAGCCCTGGGTAATGACACGGCCCAAAAAATGCCCGCGCATGGTCTCGACCACGGCGTCGCAATCGACCGGCGCGGTAAAGCCCGGCCCCACGGCGATGACGGTAGGCGCCATGTCGCGCGTGGTGCCCAGGTTGCGCTTGGCCAGAATCGCGTCGACCACAGCCGCGGGTTTAAGCTCATCGAGCATCTTGGCCTGAGGGTCCACCACCACGGCGACATCCCCCGCTTGGGTAATCTCGAGCGCCTCTGCCGGCGTCTGCGCCAAGCGGGCGCGAATGCCCTCGACCTGGACCTCGCCCAGGCGAATAGCCTCGCAAAAACTGATTGTGCGGCGGATGCACGTGGGAACCGCGATATCGGCCATAACGACCGACACGCCGGCGCGCACCAAGCGAGCGGCGACACCCGTGGCGATATCGCCGGCGCCGCGAACATAAACGAGCATTCCCGGGGCACCTCCCTGTGCTACGGTTTGAGCAGAGCAAAAGCGGTTCGACCGCTACTCTGATGATTATTTATTATCACAGTATTATACGGCGGTGAACAGATGGAAACGGTTAGCGGCAATCTTGCCTCGGCGCTCAGGATCGAGCCGGGCATTACCGCGATTATCGGCAGCGGCGGCAAGTCGACGTTGCTCAAAACGCTGGGTCTTGAGCTCATGCGCGCTGGCGGCCGCGTGCTCCTCTGCACCACCACGCGCATGTTCCCCGTCGCCGGCGTGCCATGGGACGGGTCGAATCGTCGCCTGGACGCCGCGCCTTGGAAGCCAGGTGCCCCACACGCCCCAGGCTGCACCTGCGAGGCCTGCGCGGGGCTTGTGCGGGGAAGCATCTGCCAGGCAGGCGTCTTGGACCCCCAGACGGGCAAGCTCTCCTCCCCTGCCGAGCCGCTCGACCAGCTGGCACAGCGCTTTGACTATGTGTTGGCCGAGGCAGACGGTAGCAAGCGACTCCCGCTCAAGGCGCATGCCGCCTGGGAGCCGGTAATTCCCGCCGCCACGGCAAACGTTGTCTGGGTCGTCGGCGCCTCGGGACTGGGCAAACCCGTCGCCGAGGTTGTCCACCGCCCTGAGCTCTTTTGCGAGCGTTGCGGCTGCGAGCTCACCGACATCGCCACGCCCGAGCGCGTCGCCCAGGTGCTCAATTCCGAGATGCAGGCGCTTAAACTCAGCACCGCACGCGTCATGCTCAACCAAGTCGACACGCTCAGCGACCCCACGATGGCCGACCGCTTCGAGGCAGCTCTCGACCGCCCCGTCGTCGCCAGCAGCCTCAAGTAGCCGGCCCCATCTCGTCAGTTGCGGTGAAATACGGACTGTTTGGCCGCCCGACGGCCGCAAACAGTCCGTATTTCACCGCAACTGCGGAGGGGAATCCGGTGATCTTCCTGTTAGCGGGGGACGTAGCGGCCGGGTTGGGCTCCGGTGGGCTCGCCATCGCGCGCCACCAGCACGCCGTTCACAAACACGGCCTTGGCGCGGCCATGTGCCTCAAAGCCCTCGAGCGGCGTGTAGTCCACGGCCTGATGCTGTGTCGCGGCGCTGATCGTCCAACGCGCGCACGGATCCCACACGCACACGTCGGCATCGGAGCCCTCGGCAAGACAGCCCTTGCGCGGATACATGCCAAACACGCGCGCCGGGTTCTCGCTCATCAAACGGCACAGATCCTCGGGACCCAGCTGTCCCTCAAAGCTCGTAGCGATCGCGACGGGGCGATGCTCCACACCGGGCCCGCCGTTGGGAATCGCGCGGAAGTCGTCGCGCCCGCGGTCCTTTTGCCCGTGCAGGTTAAAGCTGCAATGATCGGTCGCAATAGTATCGATCTCGCCGGCCACAAGCGCCTCGCGCAGGGCTGCACGGTCGCCGGCATGGCGCAGCGGCGGGCTCATCACGTACTTGGCACCCGCAAAGCCGTCCTCGCCCTGCTCCAAGTAGCAAGTATCGTCGAGCATCAGATACTGAGGGCAGGTCTCGACATAGATGTTCTTCTGCCCGCGCGCTTTGGCAGCGCGAATGGCCTCGAGCCCCAGCCTGGTCGAAAGGTGCACCACGTTGACCGGAGCGTCCCCGGCCAAGTGCGCCAGATACAGCAGACGGCTCACGGCCTCGGCCTCGCACACATCCGGACGGCTGAGCGCATGGCCCTCGGGCCCGTGGATGCCCTGCTCAAACACGCGCTTCTGCAGCTCATTCACCAGCGTACCGTTCTCGCAATGCACGCACAGTATGCCGCCAATACGCTTGAGCTCCTCGAGCACCTCGAGCGTCTCGGCATCGTCCAGGCGCAGATGATCGTAGGCAAAGTAGGTCTTGAACGACGATACGCCCGCCTCGCGCATGGCCGAAAGATCGGCGCGGTTGCGCTCGTTCCACTCGGCGAGTGCCATATGAAAAGCGTAGTTTGCCGTGCAGGTGCCGTCGGCGCGATGATGCCACTCGGCAAGGGCATCGGGCATGGTCACGCCGCGATCGGCCGTCGCGTAGTCCACAATGGTCGTCGTGCCGCCGCAGGCAGCCGCGCGCGTGCCGGTCTCAAAGCTATCGGCCGTCCAATCCATGCCAGTCCAGCATTGCATGTGCGTGTGGCCGTCGATAAAGCCCGGGAACACCCAGCAGCCCGCGGCGTCCTCGACGGTATCGTCGGCGCCCGGCTCAATCGCCGCGGCAATCCGCACAATCTTGTCGCCCTCCATGGCAAGATCGGCGCGGCGAAGCCCCTGGGGCGTCACGAGCGCGCCGTTTTTGATGATGATCATGTTGCTCCTTATTGATTAATACAGTTGGCCACGCGATCAAAATACGAGCAGGCCGCGATATGCTCCGCTATGCGTCGCTGTCCCTTGACGGTATCGACGTCCCACAGCTCGTAGGCACGCGCCTCGACCAGCGCAACGTCGACGCGACCTTTGAGAATCGAGCCCCCGCCGTCCTTGCCCTCAAGACGTATGAGTGCATCGAACAGTTCCGCCGGAAAGAGCACCGGGCTCGAAGGCTCACCGTTGCACGCAAGACGCACCGGATGCTTGCGGCCGCGCTCGTCAAATGCACGAACCATGGCATCAAAAGAATCCGCGCTCACAAGCGGCTGGTCGCCCGGCAAAAAGAGGCAACCTTTCCAGTTGCGTTCGACTCCCCACGAAAGGCCCGCACGGACGCTTTCGCTGCGCAGCTCGCCATCGTGCAGCACGCACGGGCAATGCTTGTCCTCGCAAATCTGGGCGACCTCGGGCCAACGCGTCGAGACCACAACGTCAAAGCCCCGGGGAACCGAATCGATGGTCCGGGCAATCAGCGGCTCGCCATAGATATCGGCAAGCATCTTGTTAGAGCCAAACCGCTTGCCCTCGCCCGAAGCCATAATGACGCATCCAAGTTTCATGGTGATACCTCCCCTGAAACCATCGTACCCATAACTCGCGCCGCGGGCATCTACATCGAAAGCGCTTATCCCGCACGCCCGCGATGCAAAAAGGGGCACCCCGCCGGTTGGCAGAGCGCCCCCTTTACATGGCTTACCTCAACCCGGCTTTAGGCCTGGAGCCAACGGGCGGTGTTGCACTCGTCGAGGGCCTTGAGGGTAGCGGCGGGATCGGCAACCTTTTGCAGGAACATCATGGCTGCGATGGCGTACGGCTTGTAGCTGGCCTCCTTGTACATGCCCACGCGGTGCATGTCGAAGACGTCGGCGTTGACCTCGCCGTGCTCGCAGGAGACACCGGAGATGTCGGCGGGCAGCGGGTGCATAAAGATGGTGTCCTGGCCGTTGGCAGTCTTCTCCATGAGCTCGGTCGTGGAGCACCAATCCTGATGGGTGGCGTTCTGGGCGAGCAGCTCCTTCTCGAGCGCAGCGATGCCGGCGTCGTCGCCCTCGGCGTACAGATTGGTACGCTTCTCCATGGCGGCAAACGGAGCCCAGCTCTTGGGGATCACGATGTCGGCGCCCTCGAAGGCCTCGGCCATGGTGTTGACCTGCTTAAAGGTGGTGCCGGACTCGGCGGCATAGCCCTTGGCGCGCTCGACGACCTCGGGCATGAGGTCGTAGCCCTCGGGGTGGGCCAGGGTGACGTCCATGCCAAAGCGGGGCAGCAGGCTGATCAGCGACTGCGGGCAGGACAGCGGCTTGCCGTAAGAGGGCGAATAGGCCCAGGTGACGGCAACCTTCTTGCCCTTGAGGTTCCCAAGGCCGCCAAACTCGTTGATGAGGTAGAGCATGTCGGCAGAGGACTGCGTGGGGTGATCGGAGTCGGACTGCAGGGAGATGAGCGTGGGACGGTGATCCAGAACGCCATCCTCGTAAGCCTGCTGGACAGATTCGGAGACCTCGGCCATGTAGGCGTCGCCCTTGCCGATGTACATGTCGTCGCGGATGCCGATGACGTCGGCCATGAAGGAAATCATGGTAGCGGTCTCGCGGACGGTCTCGCCGTGAGCGATCTGGGACTTCTTCTCGTCCAGGTCCTGCAGCTCAAGGCCGAGCAGGTTGGCGGCCTTAGAGAAGGAGAAACGCGTGCGGGTGGAGTTGTCGCGGAACAGGGAAACAGCCAGGCCCGAGTCGAAGATCTTGGACGAAACGTTGTTCTCACGCAGCTCGCGCAGGGCGTCGGCGACGATGTAGAGAGCCTTGAGCTCATCGGTGGTCTTGTCCCAAGTGTGCAGGAAATCGCTGCCGTACATACCCTTAAAATCGAGGCCGTTCAGCTGCTCGACGAGCTCGGTAAACTTAGCGTCCATGGAAATGTCCTTTCTAAAGATGAAACGATCGCAATGAGTAGATGTGCTCCGGCATGCGCGTGTGGCTAGAACATGCAGAGCACCATGACGAGGACCCGCCACCGTTGAGGAAGCATGGGAGATAACGACCGCGGGCCCCAAGTCAACAGGGGGTGCCGGGGACACGAGCAGCCCCCGGCTCAACAAAATCGAGGAATGAGACTAATCGATCTTGTTGTTGGTCAGACCGGCGCGGAACACGGTGGCGTCGCCATCGGCCTTGCTCGGATCGTAGAGGTTCAGGGCAGCCACGTACATGGCAGCAGCGGTGACCAGGTCGTCCTTGTAGGTGACCTCGTTGGGAGCGTGAGCCTGAGACTCGGCACCCGGGCCAAAGCCCACGCAGGGGATGCCGTAGCGGCCCTGGATGGAGACGCAGTTCGTGGAGAAGGTCCACTTGTCGCACAGCGGGCGACCGGTGCGCTTGTCCATGCTGGGCTCGCAGCCGATGCGCTCGTCACCAAACATGGCCTTGTGGGCGTCGACGAGGGCCTTGACGTGCGGAGCGGTCTCCTTGTTGATCCACGTGGGGAAGTAAGCCTCGGTCTCGTAGACCTCGCCGGTCCAGGACGGACGGTCGTACATGTACATGGAGACCTTCACGTCGTCGCCGTACTTCTTGGCGGCCGGCAGGTTGCGGATCTCGTCCAGGCAGGACTCCCAGGTCTCGCCGGCGGTCATGCGACGGTCGATGGAGATGGCGCAGGAGTCAGCGACAGCACAGCGGCTGGGGCTGGTGTAGAAGATCTGGCTGACGGTGCAGGTGCCGCGGCCCAGGAAGCGGGCATCCTTGAAGTGCTCGGGATTGTACTTGGGGTCGAGCATCTTGACGAGACCCTTGATGTCGGTCGACTCGTCGCAGCCGTTGTTGTTGAGGGCGCGGACGTCGGCGATGATGTCGGCCATCTTGTAGATGGCGTTGTCGCCGCGGTCGGGAGCGGAGCCGTGGCAGGAGGTACCGTGAACGTCGACGCGGATCTCCATGCGGCCGCGGTGACCGCGATAGATGCCGCCGTCGGTGGGCTCGGTGGAAATGACGAACTCGGGCTTAATGCCGTCCTTGTTGTAGATGTACTGCCAGCACATGCCGTCGCAGTCCTCTTCCTGGACGGTGCCGACGACCATGATCTTGTAGCCCTCGGGGATGAGGCCCATGTCCTTCATCATCTTGGCAGCGTAGGTAGCAGAAGCCATGCCGCCCTCCTGGTCGGAGCCGCCGCGGCCGTAGATGATCTCGTCGGTCTCGTAGCCCTCATAGGGATCGGCATCCCAGTTCTCGATGTTGCCGATGCCGACGGTGTCGATGTGGGAGTCGATGGCGATGATCTTGTCGCCCTCGCCCATAAAGCCCATGACGTTGCCCAGGCCGTCGACCTTGACCTCGTCATAGCCAAGGCTCTCCATCTCGGCCTTGATGCAGGCAACAACCTCACCCTCCTCGCAGGACTCAGAGGGATGGGAGATCATAGCGCGCAGGAAACGAGTCATGTCGGCGCGGTGAGACTCAGCAGCAGCCTTGATAGCGTCGAAATCGAGTTCTTTAGCCATTGTTCATAACCTTTCATACGAAGGAATCTACCTGTGAGGTGGCGGAGCGATACCTATTTACTCCGCCCTAACGATTAGCAAGTGGGATATTCGCCTTCCCAAACAATACGGCGATACTGGTCGGGATCCGTGTCACCTTCCGTGGAGAAGCAGAGCACGGAGCTCGTCTTGTCCAGGCCGATGAGCTCCTTGAGCTCGGCGTACTCGGGATCGAGCATGAGAGTCTCGACCAGACCGGTGGTCACCGCGCCGGACTCGCCGGAGATGACGCGCGGGTCGCCCTTCTCGGGAGCGCCCAGGGTGCGCATGCCGCGAGCGGTGACCCAGTCGGGGCAGGACACGAAGGCGGTGGCATGGTTGCGCAGGATATCCCAGCCCAGGATGTTGGGCTCGCCGCAGCACAGACCGGCCATGATGGAGGGCATGTCACCGTCCACGATACGCGGATCGCCGTCGCCGGCGGCAGCGCCCTTGTACAGGCAGGCGGCAGGCGCGCACTCAACCACGACGAAGGTGGGCGGGTTATCGGGATACAGGTTGGTGAAGTAGCCCACCACGGCGCCGGCGAGCGAACCCACGCCAGCCTGGACAAACACGTGCGTCGGGCGGTTGATGGCCATCTCGCGCAGCTGCTCGGCAGCCTCGGAAGCCATGGTGCCGTAGCCCTCCATGATCCAAGACGGGATCTTCTCGTAGCCCTCCCAGGCGGTGTCCTGAACGATGACGCCGCGCTCGCAGGCGTCGGCCTCGGCGGCGGCCATGCGCACGCACTCGTCGTAGTTGACCTCTTCGATGGTCACCGTTGCGCCCTCGGCGGCGATGTTATCGAAGCGGGGCTTGGTGGAACCCTTGGGCATGTGAACGACGGCCTTCTGGCCCAGCTTGTTGGCAGCCCATGCCACGCCGCGGCCATGATTGCCGTCGGTAGCGGTAAAGAAGGTGGCCTGGCCAAAGTCCTTGGCAAGCTGATCGGAAGTCAGGTAATCGAAGGTGCACTCGGCAACGTCCTTGCCGGTCTCGTCGGCAATGTAGTTGGCCATGGCAAACGATCCGCCCAGAACCTTAAAGGCGTTGAGGCCAAAGCGATAGCTCTCGTCCTTAACGCACAGGTTGGAAAGGCCTAGGCGCGCGGCCTGGCCGTCTAGGCGGGCAAGCGGAGTGACGGTGTACTGGGGGAACGACTGGTGGAAGGCGCGGGCCTTCTTCACGTGGTCGAGGCTCATGATTCCCAAGTGCTTGTCATCGCTCTTGGGCATCGTGTTGCCCGCCCACTGGATCTTATCGGCCATACGGTGAACTCCTTAAGTCCTCTCTTGCCGGCCCCCGCATACGCGTTTCAGCCCATTCCCATTCATGCGACTGAACTTTTATGTGGATGCCAAACAAAAAGTTTGTTAGCACTGTTCTATCACACTTTTTGATTGGCAAACCTAACAAATTGTTTGTTGCCGTAATCGGTACTTTTTCGCCGCCGAACGGTCATGAATTGCCTTGTTGATGGATTTGTTTGCGAACAGATGTGGTTTATGGCAAAGTGTGCCCAAACTAATTTTTAGGAAGGCACCCATGACCCCCGCACAGATTGAGTTTTACAAGCGCCTCGCACACGGCCTGGCGCTCCAATTTGGCCCCAACTGCGAAGTCGTCGTCCACGATCTGGAGACCGAGGACGTGGACCACTCCATCGTAGTGATCGAAAACGGCCACGTCAGCGGGCGCAAACTGGGTGACGGCCCCAGCCATATCGTGTTTGAGTCCATGCACGAGGGCAGCACCGACGTACACGACCGCGAGCCGTACCTCACTAAAACCACCGATGGCAAGCTGCTCAAGTCCTCGACCATCTTTATCCGCAACGACGAAGGCAAGCCCGTCGGCATTTTGGGCATCAACTTTGACATTACGCTTATGAAGGCTTTTGAGCGCTCGCTCGACGCTTTCACCGGCACCGGCGGCACGGGCTATACCGAGCCCGAGCCCATTACCAAGAACATCGGCGACCTGCTCGAGGACCTGCTGCACGAGTGCGAGCAGTTTGTGGGCAAGCCCGCGGCACTCATGACCAAAGACGAGCGCATTCGTGCCATTGGCTACCTCGACCGTCGCGGTGCCTTCCTCATTTCCAAGTCGAGCGAGCGCGCCTGCGAGTTCTTTGGCATCTCCAAGTACAGCTTCTATAGCTACCTCAATGAGGCCAAGGCGGCGGCCGGCGACAAGTAGGCACTCGCCTGGATTGCCCCTCCCCTTTTGGGCGCGAGTTCTGGAAAGCACGAATCCAAGACCGAGCAGCTTGGGAAGTTCCATATAATCGATGTCATTAGTATTTCGAAAGGATGGAACAGAATGGCGTTGAGCAAGGCATCATGCACCGGTCGCGGATTGATTCCGGCAATTGGTGGACATGTGCACCGCATGTTCGATGAGGGTGAAGACGACCTGTTTTCGCTGAGCCTTGACGACGTGATGGATGATCGCCCGTGGACCGCCGACGAACTCATGGGCGGCGGGGCTCGCCCGTCAAGCCCCAATCCCGCACTTGCGCCTAAAACCGCATCTGCGCCGACTCCTGCGCAGTCGCCTGTTTCGACGCCCGCGCCTACGCCCGCACCCACTTCGGCGCCCACGCCCGCTCCCCGCCCCGCAAGCGACCCGTCCGAGACGGCGGCATTTCTCGCTGCAGCGACGCAGGGCAAATCGGCCGACAGCACCGTTATGTACAGCGCCCAGCAGTTGCCTGTTCCTGCGGCACGCAAGCCTCCGGTCGCAAGGCTCGATGAGCCCGTTGCCCGTCAGGTTGCCTACGATTCCTGGGCCGCAGCCGATCTGGATGAGACCTCTACCGGCATGCCGGCGCTCGATGTTCCAGTTAACCCGCTTTTTGCCGCCGACACGAGCGCCGCGGGCTATGAGGGCGGTGCGACATATTCCGATTATTCCGATGGCCATGCTGGCACCGGTCGCATCGAGACCGAGGATTATGACACCGCATCGAGCGATTATCTCAACGATCCGTACGCTGCCACGCCTGCACCGGAATATGACCCGGAGGCCGCGCCCGCACCGGCATATACCAAAAGCACGGGCGAAGAGCGCTTCGCCGATTATTACGCCGAGGAAAAGGCGCTGCGTTTCTCGGAATTTCCGCAGGCAGTCAAGGTTGCCTTTATCGCCATTATCATTGCCCTGCTCGGCGTCATTGCGTTTGAGGGATTCCAGCTGTTCCGCGGCCCCACCGCGTCCGAATCGGCAACGCAGCAAAAAGAGGACGACAACCAGTACCTGGACATCAACACCCTCAAGGGCGACCCCAACGACGGGGACGACGAGTAACAGATGCCGAAAACTGAGGGCCGTAAACCAAATCAAGCGACTAGCGGGATTGTGGGGGGCGTAGACGGGCGAATGGGCCATCGACGATTTTGAGCTGGCAAGGGCCGGGAACTAGATTCCCGGCCTTCAACCTAGCACTGCTTTATGAGATCGAGCACCGCAGGAATGTCATCGGCATTTCGAAGCGCAACGTAAGTGGGCAAGCCCGGGCCAAATCCACCCTGCGTACGCTTGTCCTGGCACATGTCCTCTGGATCCGTTAGATCATCCACACTCTTTGCCAAGCCAACGGCAATCCAACCACCGTTGCTGGTCCTGCCTTCTAGCACGGCATGCAGTTTTCGCTTGCCCGACCTGAAGCCTACATAGTACTTAGCTATGTAGGACTCCCACGAAGGGTTACCACTCAGAACGGACTCGCGCACCTCATCGAAAAGCTTCTGGTTGAGCCCACCTTCGGCAAAGGTGGGGTGGTTCTCCTGCAGAGTCCAGACAGGAGCCTCGTCAGACTCCCCACGAGAAGGACGGTACTTGTCGACGACGTCTGCCGGAAGGTCGGGATACTTCCATATCTCGCACGCTTCTTTCGCCAGCTCGTCCGCGCGCTGCCCAATCTCTTCCTCACCCCATTTTTCATGCGAGACAATCGATTTGTTTAGGTAGAGCGGGCTGCACTTAAATCCGACGTCAGGCAGATTGAGCTTGTCCGAGAACGACCGGTTTGAGTACTCCTGGTTGTAGCCCGTCAGCGTAAGATTTCCCAAGTTGTTGCACAGCCTGTCGTGGACGTCTTCCCAGTTCTCGCCAAGCGATTCCTTCCAGCCGTGCTCATCATCGATCGTCTGGGGCATGATGTGCTCGATCTGGTAATCGCCGGCCGAAATGGGCTCCTTCGGGCGGTGCCAGTTCTCCATGCGCTCCAGGTAATAGCGCTTTTTGGAGAAACGGTTGTAGCAGTCACGCGTCTTAAACTCCTCGACAAAATGCTCGTCTGTCGGGAAGTACGCAGTCATACCGCTGCTGTGGATAAGGAGCATCGCCGTAACGTACTCCTCTATATCGTCCTGCTGCTCGAGATTGCGATACATGCCGGCAAAGAAATTATTTAGGCCCGTGGTAAGCCTGCCGCAAACCGCCCGCCTGAACAGGAACGACTCGATAGTCTCGCAGATACGCAGAAACGCATTGCGGTCTAGCCCATTCCCCTCGTAAACCGAGTAAAGCAACATTAAGAGGGGCCTTATCTGCTTCACGTCGAGGCTTACGATTCTGCCGAACACTCGGCGTAGTCCGTCGTCCTTCTCCTTACCAAGGAACAGACTGGCGTATCTATGCGCATACCCACGCAGCTCCTTAAGCAGACCCTCGGTGTCACCATCGTAGTCGTCGGCGAAATAGCGCTTAAACTCGTAGTAGGCCTCGTTCTCCTTCGGCATCCTATTGGGAACTTTAAGCCACAGCCAGTACCAGATAAATGCATTGAACTCGTCCTCGCCGCCTTTTCCGAACAAGCACTCGAGTGGATGCCAATAACCCTCATAAAGCTTGGTCTGTTCGTCGTTGGGAAGCGACATTAGAACGTAGTTACGGATGAGGTCAATGGGCGTGAGCGGCTTGCCCTTGGAGTTCATGGACTCAAATATGAGCTGGGCATTATCAACGCCAGCGGTGAGCTTAGTGTCGATGACCTGCACGCGGTTTAGCCCCGCCCAAAGCCTTGCAGGGTCGAATGATTTCCCGTGCATCTTTTCATGGAAGAACGCATGGTTCTCGACAATGCGATCCGATTTTTCATCTGGCGCGGGAGACCCAGACACGATGGAGAACAGCGTCTCTTTATCGTCCTGCGAAAGCACCAGCTTGTAGCGCGCCAGACCGTTGTAGTCGTCATCGTTAAAGAGGTAATTTTTCCTCAGCGCCGAGATTTTGAGGTCGCCAAGGAAGCCAGCCTTGTCGGGGTTGCTCTCCAAATAGTCAGCCAAAGCTGCAATCATCAACGAAAACGTCGTCATGCGCTGCTGTCCGTCAATCAGAAGCACGCGCGAAATGCTCGTGGCAGAGCTCTCGGACTCGGGGATATAAAGCATTGACCCCACGAAGTGCGATACGCCATCACGACCCGCTCGCATGACGTCATCCCAAAGCACCTCGCACTCTTTTACACTCCACGAGTAAACTCGCTGGTACACGGGAATGACGAACTGCATCTTCGCCACGCCCATAAGGTCGAGTAGATTTGCCTCGGTTGCTTTCATTTGCGGTTGCCCCTTTTTCCAACATCAATCTCAGGAATCCTACTTGAATTTCTCAACCAGCAGCTGCCCGATGGCGCTCATCATGGCGCGATACTTCTCACTGTCCTCAAAGAGGCTGGTAAAGGAGTCCGTGTTCTCCACATAGGCGCGGCGAGCCTCCTCATCGAACACCTTGGGCAGCAGGCTTGATTCGAAGACCTGTCTGCCGTCGCGACGGATGGTGTCGGCGACCTGCGGGTTTTCGGCGATACGCTTCCACAGCGTGTCGATAACCACACGATCTCCCTCGGTGAAGTTGCCAGCCCACTGCTCGTTGAACTTATCCACGAGCACCTGCAGCGGGTCGCGCTTCTTATCGGGCGTCACGGTCTTGGCCGCGCCACCGGGATCGAGCACGCCGCCGCCAGGCTCAAGCGAAATGCTGCCCTCGAACTCCTGCTTGAGCTTGTAGAAGCGCATCTCGACCTTGTCGTCCACAGCCTCGACGGGGATCTTCTCGACCTTGAGGAGGTGGCGCAGATAGCTTAAATACACGTATTCCTTATGCAGGTCTCGGTCAAACATGCGCACGATCTGGGTGATGTAGGTGTACCACTTGCAGAAGCTACGCACCTTGCGACGAACCTGATAGCGTTCATCGTCGTTCAACTCGTTATAACGCGCGACCGCCGGCTTCAAAACGGCCGCGAGCTTACCCTGCACGTTGCTCTGCGATTTACCCTTGCCATCGGTGAAGACTATCTCGGCAGCGGCCTCAATGTCAGACTCGTCATAGAGCCCGTAACCGCGAATATCGGTCTGCACCTGATAGAGGAGGTCGGTGTTAATCTGCTCGGAAAGCGACGTCTCGGTGTAGAAGCGTTCGAAAGCCTTCTGGATGTCCTCGGGCTTGTTCACGAAGTCGAGGATGTAGGTGTCCTCCTTGTCCGGGTGGATGCGGTTGACGCGGCAGAGCGTCTGGACGGCCTTCACGTCCTTGAGCTTCTTGTCCACCACCAGCGTGTGCAGCAGCGGCTCGTCAAAGCCCGTCTGGTACTTCTCGGCAACAACAAGCACGTCCCCATAGTTGTGGAACTCGGCCTTCGTTTGGCTCTCGGCGACGCGTTGTCCATCGTGGCCGACGTTGATGACCGGCTCGGTGTACTCGGGACCGTCGGGGCCGTCAGCCGGGTCGCTAATGGCGCCCGAGAACGCCACCAGCACCTCGATATCATCGTAGCCCTTCTTCTGCATGTAGCGCTTGATCTCGTGGTAGTAGCGAACCGTCGCGAGGCGCGAGGCCGTGACCACCATCATCTTGCCCTTGCCGCGGATTTTGGTGCGTGTCACATTGCGGAATGTCTCCACGATGATCTCGGCTTTCTGGCCGAGGGCATAGGGGTGCAGCTCCTTATACTTGCGGAGCAGCTTGAGCGTGGGGCTGCTCGGTACGTCGGGATTGTCGGGGACCGTGCGTGCGAGCTCGACGGCCTCCGAATAACTCACGTAGTTGGCGAGGGGGTCCATAATGAAGCCCTCCTCTATCGCCTGGCGCATCGAGTAGACGTGGAACGGGTGGAAGGACCCGTCAGGCCACTCATCGCCGAAGATCTCGAGCGTCTGTTCCTTTGGCGTGGCGGTAAAGGCAACGAAGGTCAGGTTCTTGTGACGGCCGTGGCTCGCGAGCTCGTCGGCGAGCTGGTCCTCCCAATCGGCTGCGGCGTCCTCGGCTTCCGCCTCGATCTCAGCGTACTCCTCGAGCGCGTCGCGCTTGTCGGCAAGGGCGCTCTTGAGCTTGAGCGCGCTCGTTCCCGTCTGGGACGAATGTGCCTCGTCGACGATGATGGCGAAGCGCTTACCCTTGCTCTCGACCTGCTCGTAGATCACGGGGAACTTCTGAAGGGTCGAGACGATGAGACGAGCGCCGCCGTTGATGGCGTCCCGCAGGTCGGCCGAGGTCTTGTCCTTGCCGATGGTCACGACCGAGCCGATGGCGTGATCGAAGCCCGAGATGGTCTCCTGCAGCTGGCTGTCGAGCACTCGGCGGTCGGTGACGACGACCACGGAGTCGAACAGCGGGGTGTCATCCACAAAGAGGGATGCAAGGCGATAGGCCGTCCAGGCGATGCTGTTCGACTTGCCCGACCCCGCCGAATGCTGCACGAGGTAGTTCTTGCCCGTCCCGTTCGCGCGCACGTCGGCGATGACCTTACGCACGGAGTCGAGCTGGTGGTAACGGGGGAAGATGATGCGCTCCTTCTTGCGCTTCACCTCGTTGCCGCGCGCATCGAGCTCTGTCTCTTCCTTGACCTCCAGGTGGAGGAACTTGTTGACGATATCGAGCAGGCTGTCCTTCTGCAGGGCGACCTCCCACAAGTGGCTCGTGGCATAACCGTCGGGATTTGCGGGGTTGCCGGCGCCGCCGTCGTTTCCCGCCCCGGCGGAGCCCTGGTTGAACGGCAGGAAGAAGGTCTTCGCGCCCTCCAGCTTGGTGGTCATGTAGACATTTTCGAGATCGACGGCGAAAAAGGCCACCATGCGCGTGTTGAACTTGAGACAGCGACACCTCGGGTCGCGGTCCTCGCGCCACTGGCGCATGGCATTCTCAACGTCTTGGCCGGTGAACTGGTCCTTGAGCTCTATGCTCACCAGGGGGATGCCGTTCACGTCCAGGACCATGTCGATGGTCTGGTTGCCCGTCTCGGCGAAGTGGAACTGGCGGATGCAGCGGCAGACGTTCTTGGCATAGCGGTCGGCGGCGCTTTCGTTAAGCCCGCTCTCCGGCTTGAAGAATACGACCTTGAAAGGAATTCCTCGGTGCTTGAAGCCGTGTTTGAGCACCGCGACCATACCCAGGCGGTCGACGGCGTCGTTGAAGACCTTGGCGAACTTCGCCGTGGAATCGGAGTTGCACATGCGCTCGAAGCGATCCCACGCCTTGGGCTGCGTCGTCTGGATGAAGTTGACCAGGGTGGCGGCGTCGAGCGCACGGTCACGATGCTCCATGTAGCCGCCGCCGACCATCTGATAGGTGCCGTCCTCGACGTAGAGGAGCGAATGCCTGTCGTCGCACTTGAAGAAACCGCCCTCAGGCGAGCAGAGAAACGACTCGATGTCCTCTTCGAGGTTCTTTTCCTTTGTCTGCGCAGGCATGCTACAACCTCATCTCTCTCAACTCGCGACCAAAGAGAGCGAGCCACGGAAATATGCTCTTGTTTAGCACCATGTACATCTTCGCGCGCTGCTTTTCCGTCGGTGCCGTCCTCTTGTTGAACATATCCACCATGAACTCGTAATCGTTTCGACCGTCATAACCGTTGTACCTATTGGCCGGAAAGGCGCCCCTCTCGTAAAGGAAAGCGTAGAGGCGTCGAGAAAACAGATCCCTGTTCATGCCATCGAGTCGCACGCCCGGCTTCCTCGCCTCAAGGGCTTCCAGCAGCTTGATCGCTGCCTTCCAGCCCTCAACCTCGTTCTTGAGCTCATCATTTTCAAACTTAAGGATGCAGGTGGAGCCTATTGGCGAGAGCTCTTTCCCGTTGACGGAATTTTTGATTGTGAACTCATACCTGATGCCCTCATGCCCGCAAAGACACTCTCCGGAGGTGTTCCCATTGTCATGGCACCCCACCACGTGCCATTCGGAAACGGCAATATCCCACGTTTTCGACGACGACGCCTCCAGCACGATGCCCGGAAGACGATAGGAATCGCCCATTGGCTACACCTCCCGCTTTCCGGTGACGGTCTCGTAGATGAGCGACTGCTTGTACGCTTTGAGGTCGGTGATGATAGCCTGCTTGGCAGCGATATCGGCATCGATCTGGGTGCACTTCTCGTCCAAGTAGTCCGCAATGAGACGCTGTTCGGAGAGAGGGGGCAATGGCACAAACGCCCGAGCCAATACGTTAGCGGCAAGATTTGCGCTCGTTGCACCAATGGCAGTAGCCATGGCTTGATTGGTGGTAGATGAGCACGTAAGCGCATAGCTAAGCCACTCGGGAGCGCAGCAAATGGGTCTAGCGACAGTCAGCGAAGAAGCAACCGTGCCGCAGTTCTCCGTTCGGTTCAACGAGCATTTGCCAACGCTTCCGCGCAAACAAAAGACGACATCACCGCGCCGTAGCTTCACACCCTTAAGTGAATCGTACTTATCTTGCGAAATGTACTTCGAAAAGACGTCGGGAAGATAACGACCATTGAGGTCGCCAGACGTAATAAACGGAATTCCAGCCTCTTGAATGTCGTCGCCTGAAGGGTAGCTGTCACTTCTATCTCCGTTGAGAAATACAGCGAGACGCTTCACCATCACGAGGCCCCAGTTCGCATTCATTTTTCCTATCGCCGGGACTCCGCTTTCTTTCACTTTGAAAGCGTTACACGTACCGTAAACAATGGCTCGTTTAACCACATCGTTTTGATACGCCCTGTACTCTTCAATAGACTGCTCGGCGGTGGAGACGGCGCGGTCGATTTCGGCGCACTTATCGTCCAGGTATTCCGCGATGCGGCGCTGCTCATCGAGGGGAGGCATGGGTAGCACTTGGGCTGCAAAGTCCTCGAACTTGATTGTTTTGCCTTCGCGGATGCCCAACGTTAGTGAATTCATATGGTCAATAAACGACGGCGACTTAAACAAGTACTTATAGAACTGATAGTCGATTGGCTTTATTGAGCGAAACGTTTGGTAAGCAGGCGAACAGACCCCTTCGAAGTCGGAGCGCTCGAAGCCGCCCTGGAAGCTGCGCAGGCTGATTACAAAATCATTCCTGTGAACCGTACGGAATCTACTTAGGTCGGTATCGTCCTTAACGCGAACAACACCTTCAAGCCTATCCTGAGGCCACATGCCATGCTTCTGGGTCGCTGCCAAAAGCGTAAGGTCATCGTTGCCCCTGTCGTTGGTGAGTTTAAACAGGCGCTTAGCCCTATGCAATTTCCACCTCGAGGGGACCTCGCCGAGCCACTCGACGCCACTGTCCTTCATCTCCCGCATTGCTAACGCACCTCTCCGAAGAGGGCCTTGAGGCTCTTCTCGAGCGTCTTCTCGTGCTCGAGGATGCGCTTGGCGATCTCGTCAGCTGGCTCCAGCTCGGCGTACTTGTAGAACACGCGCGTGAACGGGACGGTGTAGCCCACCTTGGTCTTCTTCTTGTCCACCCAGGCGTACTTGTTGTACGGGCGTACCTCGCGCTCGATATAGGCGTCAATGTCCTGAGTGAGCGGGATGTCCTCGGTGTCCTCCTTGGCCTTGTCCGCCTGCATTTTCCCGCGTTTGTTAAGGACGGGTTCTCCGTCCTCGTCGACGACGGGGCTCTCCACGGCAACGCGGTTGAAGCCAAACTCGACCGTCTCCATCAGGCGCGCCTCGACGGAGACCTCTAGTCCGTTGGACCCGGCGCCCGTCCAAGTGCCGTCGCGATACTCGGAGTACGCCTGGACGATAAGGTCGCGGCAGGACTTGGTGATGTCGTTCTTCTTGTCGCCAATGCCCTTGCGGCGCTTCTCGAAGCACCGGGAGGCGTCGATGAGCAGCACGTGGTCGCGATGCTCCGGTGCCTTCGCCTTGCTGAAGAGCCAAACGTAGGTGGCGATGCCGGTGTTGTAGAACGAGTCGCAGGGCAGCTGCACGATCGCGTCGAGCCAGTCGTTCTCCAACACGTATCGGCGGATGCTGTCCTCGCCGCTGCCGGGCTTGCCCTTGTAGAGCGGACTCGCGTCCTGGACAATCGCCATCACGCCGTCGTCCTTGAGCTTAGACAGGCCGTTGAGCACGAAGAGCATCTGACCATCGCCCTTGGCGGGAAGCTTCTCAACGGGGAAGCGTCCACCGCCGGCAGTCTTGAATTCCTTCTCCACCGAGGGGGCCTGAGGATTCCACGGGTCACCGAAGGGTGGATTGGAAATGCAGTAGTCGAACTTGAAGCCATCGAACTTATCGGCGGAGAGGGTATCTCCGAAGCGCATGTTGGCGTCGTCCTCGCCACGAATTAGCGCACTCGCCTTCGCGATGCCGAAAGTGAAGGGATTGAACTCCTGACCGTAGCAGGTTACACGGGCCTCGGCGTCGAGCTGGCGCAGGCGCTCCTCGGTGCAGCCGAGCATCTGCGAGGTTCCCATGGTCTGGTCGTAGACGGTCTTCGTGATGCGGTCGCCGTCGAAGACGTGCGGGTCCGCCTGAATGAGCAGGTCGGTCATGAGGTACACGATGTCGCGGCTCGTGAAGTGAGCGCCGGCGTCCTCGTCGTAGGACTCGGAGAAGCGCTGAATGAGGTTCTCGAAGATGTAGCCCATGTCCACAGCTTTGATCTTGTCGGGCGACATGTCGGCCTGCGGCTTGCAGAAGTCGCAGACGACCTGGTAGAGCAGCGGGGCGTCTGGGTCGGAGAGGCGTTCGATCTGGTCGGCGAACTTCATGCGTGCCAAGATGTCCTGCACGTTGTCCGAGAACCCGTTGATGTAGTCCTTGAAGTTGTCCTCGATGTTCTCCGGGTCGGCCTTGAGCGTCTCGAAGGTGAACTTAGAGGTGTTGTAGAAGGGGTAGCCGGAGGCATCGCGCAAAAAGCCGTCCTTCACGGAAAAGGCTTTGTATTTCTCAGCTGCGGCGAGAACGGCATCGTGCGTGGGCTCAAGGCAGTCGTGGAAGCGTTTGATAACGGTCATAGGAAGGATGACCAGGCCGTACTCATGAGGCTTGTAGGGGCCACGCAGGGTATCGGCGGCACTCCAAATGAGAGATGCCTTCTCTTGAATATTGGCGCCAACGGCCTTGATAAGATCGTCGCTATCCGCCACTGCTATTTCTCCTTCTTGGTCAGATATTCGATGAGGCTCATCTTTACCAGCGAGGTAAAGCTGATGCCAGAAAGCGCAGCGGCGTCCTTCGCCGCATCACGCATGTTTTTAGGTATGCGGATGGTCACGGCAACGTTCTCGCCATCCACAAGAAAGCTCTTGAGCTCGCCTGTCTTGGCCTCTCCGTCGACAAGCTCGGCGTATTTCATTGGCAACCCCCGCGATTGCATGATGCAATACAAATGTGCTTCTGATTCTAGCAAAGGAACAGAAGCCAATGACCATCTGACGCAGATAGAAGGGGAAGTCGAGAGTCAACGTTCTGCCCATTCGCGATGCCATGGAATCTTAGGTCCCGTAGGCTTGTCAGCCATTCGGTTAAACCTATAGATATGAATTTAGGACCGGTGACTTGAATCAGCGGTCATCCCGGGCCCATCGATATGCAGTGTACCCAGGGCTAGCAGGTTTAACAAATGGATTTTCGTTAGCGCGACCTCGACCGTCCCAACTGCCTCGGCTACCAACTGAACGCCCCCTACCTCCCCTCCGCCTTCAGCTTCAGCAGCAGGTCGCCCAGCTCGGGGCACTTGTTGGAAAGGCGCATCTGGGCTCGATCGCCCATCCCCCACCGCTGGCGGATCTCCTGAGCACGCGGACTCACGCGATAGTCCCCGTCCATCACCTGCTTGAGCAACTTGGCGGTCACGCGCGCGTCGGCTAGGGCACTGTGGGCGTGACCCGTCGACTCGTCAAACTCGATGCCAAACCACGTCGCCGCGTCATTCAAAGAGACGCACTCGTGGCTGCCCACGTCCATGATCGAGGTGTAAAACGCCTGCAGATCGGCCCAGTCCGTAGGAAATGCGGCAAGGTCGATTTGCTTTGCCTGGCACTCGGTCATAAGCTGTCGACGGTCCGTCCCGCTCCAGCAAACTATCTGGGCGGAGTAGCGGCCGATCCAATCGCTGAGCCTTTTGATCACCATGTAGAGCGGGTCGGCCATCGCGGTGTCCACGGCCGATATACCTGTGAGCTCGCGGACGGGAAACGCAACGCCTTCGGTAAATTCCGTCTGCACAAACTGCGAGAACTCGCCCATAACGTTGCCGTGGTAATCGAGCTTGACGGCGCCGACCTCGATAATCTCATTGCGCAGTCCACGGCGCTGGCGCTGCTTTGGCACCGGCGCAAACTCAAAGTCCAGCACAATCTGGCGCGCAAAGTTCGTCGTATCGATAGCCGAGATACCCGGCGTCTTTTTCAACTGACACGGTTAGGGCCTTTCTCCGTTGCCTGCCGCTTGCTACATAGGCGGCTACATTGCCGTAAGGATAGGTGGCCGCGCGGACATGAAAGCTGGGCGCAATACCATGCGCCAGGCACACGCCATGCAGACGGCCCCAAGAGAGTTGCCCGCTCTATTCAAATGCATGAAAAAGATTTAGGCCCGGTGACTTGAATCAGCGGTCATCCCGGGCCCATCAATATGCAGTGTACCTACAGAGGGCTGGTTAATCAAACGGGCTTTCGGTGACGAAGACCTGCGCGTCTAGCCCCAATCGCCCAGCGCCGTCTTCTGCCGCCCTTACGAAAGGCTGCTATTCGAGGGAATCACGTTGCTGTTATTATCGAACATATATTCGTATTTATGACCGCGCTTTGATAGAATGGCAGTTGTTGACGGCAGTTCCATGTGCCGGGCAGCGCCCTCCATGCGACGGGAGGTGATGCCCATGACCGATCTGATTGATTTCGTGAAGCTCCTGACCGCTTTGGTCTCGCTCCTCACGGCGCTTATCGGACTTTCCGAGGCACTTAAGCAGCGTACGAAGCAAAAGAAGAGGGGTCGACGCCGTTAAGGCATTGACCCCTTGAACTAAGTAACGGCGCTGCCCAGCTATCACCCTTGGGCTGCCGTCGACTTTATTCTACCTACGGTTGCCAGGTTTAACAAATGAATTTTCAGTAATGGAGCCCCGGAGCCCGCTCGCTCAACCACCTGGCCATCGGATTAGCCGGATTCTGGGACACGCCTTCCGTCCCAGGCCTCTACCGGAAAATGCGTCCCACCCTGAGGCTCAATTCCGGAACACGGTTTCCGTTTGAAGCCCCGATGGGAAAGCGTGTCCCGTTCCGAGAGCTCATTCCTGGATGCAGTTTCCGCTAGAGATGCCACCGGGAAAGCGTATCCCGTTTTGGAGCCAAATTCCGGGTCGTAGTTTCCGCCTGAGGGCCGATCCGGAAACGGCATCCCATTCTGAAGCCGAAATCTGGGACACGCTTTCCGCCAAGGGTTGCAAAAGGAAAGCGCATCCCATTCCGAGCATCACATCAGAGCGCGCTTGGTTATCTCCGCTCGCACATCTCGGCAAACGAAATCAGCTTGGCATCTCCCCTGCTCGCCGCAGCTTCCTGACATCCTTGCGTAAAGCCACGCTTCGAGAAGATCACGTAGCTTTTATGCTGCCGCCTAAAGAGCTCGCTTCGGTACACGAGTTTTTCCAGAACATCCTCGCCCACCGGCTCATTGCGCCATTTGCACTCCGCAAACAGCGCAGTGCCCTCGCCATCGTCAACAATCAAGTCGATTTCTTCCTGCGTATGCGTGCGATTGTCCGTCCCCCACCAGCGTCCGACGCTCGCCGGAACCACATCGAGCTGGCCCGCGCGCGCGAGTTCGTACACGTATTGTCTGCATATAAGCTCAAAGACCGTACCCATGTAATCCGATACGTGCGGCTCAATGCGCTTATACGCCATCTCGGCCATATCGTTTTGAATCAGCCCAATGTTCTGCGGCACAAACTTGTACCAGAACCTAAACATCTGGTCGCTCAGCAGATACACGGCTCGCTTATTGCTCGTCTCGTTTAGGGGCAGCTCGCGCTCGACAATCCCAAGCGACGCCAGCTTATCCACATAGCTCTTTACGTTGCTCGCAGGGATTCCCGTAGAGCTCGCAATCTCCGAGATCTTCGAGCGCCCCTGAGCAATTGCTTGCACGATCGCATCATATTGCTCGGGATTGCGGCACTCTTGCAATAGCAGGTTACTCGGCTCCTCAAAGAGATAGCCCGTAGGAGTAAGAAAAAGACGTTTGATGTTGTCCTTGAGCGGTGCGACAGGATCGACTTTCTCGATATATGCAGGAATGCCGCCCGTCATGCCATAGCAAACCGCAGCGTCTTCGCGACCCATGCCCTGCCACAGGCCGAGGGTCGTCGTAAAATCGAGCGGCATGATCTTAAACTGGGCCGTACGCCTACCGTATAGTGGGCTCTCGTAGCCCAGCACCCGCTCTTCCATGAACGAAAGCGACGACCCGCACAGGATAAGCATGAGCTTGGTCTCTTTGTACAAGTGATCGATCTTGTCTTGCAGCAACGAGCTGATCTCGGGATTCGATTGGGCGAGATAGGGATACTCGTCAATCACGACAATCAAACGCTCCGTGCGAGCCATGGTAGCCAATGCATCGAACGCCTCGTCAAGACTACGAAACGACACGCCTGCAGCACCAACCGAGCCTGCAAGTATCGCCTGGCTAAAGCCGTGCAGGTTTGCCTCCGCATTGGTACGACGAGCTTGAAAGTAAATAGCCTTCTTGCCTTGGATGAACTCTGTGATAAGGCGCGTTTTACCCACGCGACGGCGGCCGTAAATCACAGGCATCTCAAAGGAGCCCGTGCCATACAGTCGATTGAGCTCGGACATTTCCGCTGTTCTTCCGATAAACATAGGGCCATCCTTCCTTCACGTTATAGCTAGACATATTATACCTTCCTATAATATAGCTAGCTATAACGTAATTCGACAAGCGGCGCACGAAAAGAGGCGGTACACCCCCGCACGTGGACCGTTCCGGAAAATGTATCCCGTTCTGGAGCCAAAAACTGGGCCGTAGTTTCCGCCAAACATGTCATCCGGAAAGCGCTTCCCGCTCTGAGCCTGAATTCTGGGATGCACTTTCCGCTGAAGCTTCTACCGGAAAATGCATCCCATTCCGAGCGCTCATTCCGGGTCACAATTTCCGCAGATACAAGGCGACAGTCCGCCGCCCTTATCACATACCTTCAAATATGCGATCCAGAAACACAAAACAGCAGATAGAATGCTCTTTTTCAAAAAGTACACGTCCCGAAACTTACCAAGACTTCATATCCAGCTACCGTTCACGGTCGCCGATTACCGCCCACCGATTCAAACAAGAAATATGTCGCCAAAAGCAGGTCATCTACCTGCATGGTTAGATTTTGGTCAGCTTTTGGTCAGCTGAGCGGCAAGTTCCAGCTGATACGTTTTTGCTACCCAAAAGGAGGCGGTAGCTCATGACCCATTGCAATGACCAGCTCATCGACCAACTGCTCACTCAAGCCGAACAAGAGGGGCGCTGTCTGATTCCCCCGAGCACGGCGATCCGAAAAGCGCTCCTTCGGCGCACCAGCGGCACGGTTGTCTCGCCCATGCCGGGGTTGTTTGCGCGAAAAACGCGCTGGGATGAACTCAACCGAGCGCAACGCCATTGCGAAATCCTCCGCGCCCTTGCGATCATCCATCCCGATTGGACGTTCTGCTCGTTTTCGGCAGCTTGCCTGCTGGGGCTCGAGGTCTCGTGGCGACACCTGAACGTCGTGCATGTTTGCAGCTCGACAAAGCCGTCGGCTCGTCCGGGCGCACATATTCAGCGACACCAGATTGAGCCGGCCGGAGCAATACGCAGAGCCAGCATATCGGTAACGCCGCCCATCCAAACGGCCACAGATTGCCTGCTACAAACTGGTTTTGCCGACGGCATGCCCATTGCCGATTCGGCGATCTCAAAGCTCGGCCTTGCGACGGAACAGCTGATGGAGGCCGTTGAGCAACGAGCGACTGCCCGCAATGGTCGCGCGATTCGCACCGCCCTCACAACGCTTCGATATGCCGACGCCCGCGCCGAGAGCGGTGGAGAATCAGTCGCCCGCGCCGTCATGATCGAGACCGGCTTCGCACCCGACCAACTGCAATACGAGCTGACGGACCCCTTCGATTCGACCGAGACTATGCGAACGGACTTTGCCTGGGAGCGCCAGGCGCGGGAGCTCACGTTGGGAGAACTCGACGGGTTCGTCAAATATACCGACCAGGCCATGTTAGCCGGGCGCACCACCGCCGAAGCACTCGTTGCCGAACGGCAACGCGAAGCGCACCTGTCGCTCTACGGCCATCCCTTGCTGCGCTTTACCATGAGTGAAGTCCGCTCGACAGGAGTGCTCGCAAAAAAGCTGCAGACAGCAGGCATCCGGCAGACCGCGCTGCCGACATGGCTCAACGACGTGGACCTGTAGGAGCTGCTAGGCCACGCATCGCCGGATCGCACCCCCCTATTTGGGCCGCGTTTTCCCAACGACCACGCCAACGGAAAGCGCGTCCTAGCCTGGACGCTCAAAACGGGATGCACTTTCCGGATGGCGGGCCTAGCGGAAAGCGTATCCCGGAATCAGGTCTCGGAACGGGTCGTGCTTTCCGGTTGAGTCCTTCAGCGGAAACCGCATCCCGAAATAAACGCTCAAGCTGGGATGCACTTTCCAAGTGAGCGGTTAACGGAAAGCGCATCCCATTCTGAGCGCCAAATCCGGGACACAGTTTCCGCATGCGGAGGCGCTCCAAACAAAAGGCCCCGGCTCGCGATGGAGCTGGGGCCAAAGGCGCAGCGTATGTAGTTGATGCTCAGTGCGAACAGCCCGTCAACAATGGCTGTCCGCACCCTACCCTACCCGCGGTGACGGGCGCGGCTGTAGGGCGTATCCACCATGGGCAGATTTGGACGCAGCTTGCCGTCAAACGCGCGGTAGGCGTTCTGCACGGCGGGCGCCGTGGGGATCGTTGCGATCTCGCCGATGCCCTTGCCGCCATATGCCACAGGCAGCAGCTCGTCCTTCTCCACGTAGATGGCGTGGATATCCGGAATCTCGGGCGCACGGAACAGCCCGAGCGTACCGTACCTTGCCTGGGGCACGCAGTCCTTGAGCGGCCAATCCTCGGTAAGCGCATAGCCCATACCCATGAGCACGCCGCCTTCGATCTGACCCTGGATGGAGATGGGGTTGACCACCTTGCCGGAATCGTGCGCGGCATAGACCTCGCTCACGCGACCGTCATCATCCAGAATGACCACATGCGTGGCAAAGCCGTAGCAGATGTGGCTCTTGGGGTTGGGAACGTCGGCGCCCAGCTTGTCGGTCGGCTCCAGGTACACGTAGCCAAACTCGCATCCCTCGAGCGCCTTGATGGCGGTCGCGGGATCCTGGGGATGCATGCCCTGGCCGGCGACGAGTTCCTGCGTGCGCAGCTGATAGGCGCGACCGTCGTCGTACTCGATCTTGACGCCGTCGCCATGCGCGCTCACAGGGGCATCGGGTGCATGCTTGCCGGCCTCGACGTCAAGCATGGCGTCGCGCAGCAGGAAGGCAGCACCGCGTACGGCCTCGCCGGTCACGACCGTCTGACGCGAGCCGGACGTGGTGCCGGAGTCGGGAGCGTTCTCGGTGGAGCACTCGCCGTTGGCAATGCAGCGAAGCGGCAGGCCGCAGGCCTCGGCAACGTCCTGCAAAAAGACGGTGTTGCAGCCCTGGCCGATGTCGGACGTGGCGGCATAGACCACGGCCACGCCGTTCTCGACGCGGATCTTGCAGCGGCCGGCATCGGGCAGGCCCACGCCCACGCCGGCGTTCTTCATGGCGCAGGCGATGCCGGCGTGTCCGGGATGCGCGTAGTAGGCATCCTTGACCTCGAGCAGCGTCTCCTTCAGCGCCGTGGAGCAGTCGGCAATCTGGCCGTTGGGCAGAACCTCGCCCGGCTCGATGGCGTTACGGTAGCGGATCTCCCACGGATCCAAGCCGACCTTCTCGGCCAGCAGGTCGATCAGGCTCTCGAGCGCAAACTCGGACTGACACACGCCAAAGCCGCGGTACGCACCGGCGGGCGGGTTGTTGGTGTAGTAGCCAAAACCGCGAATGTCGGTGTTCTGGTACTTGTAGGGACCGACGGCATGCGTACAGGCGCGCTCGAGCACCGGGCCGCACAGCGACGCGTAGGCGCCGGTATCGAAGTTGATTTCGCAATCCAGGCCGGTAAAGTTGCCCTCGGCGTCGCAGCCCAGTGTAAAGGTGCCGTCCATGGCGTGACGCTTGGGATGGAACGCGAGCGACTCGGCACGCGTGAGCTTACACTTCACAGGACGCTGGAACTTATATGCGGCGAGCGCGGCCAAGTGCTGGATGGACACGTCCTCCTTGCCGCCAAAGCCGCCACCCACGAGCATGGTCTCGACGACCACGCGCTCGGGCTCGTTATCCCAGCCAAACATGTGGGCACACTCTTTGCGCGTGTCGTAGGCGCCCTGGTCGGTCGACTGCACCTTGACGCCGTTCTTGTACGGGAAGGCGACGGCGCACTCGGGCTCCAAGAAAGCATGCTCGGTAAAGGGCGTGGTAAAGCGCTGCGTCACGGTGAATGCGCTCTCCGCCAGCGCCTTGGCGGCGTCGCCACGCGTCACGTGACGGCTCTGGCATACGTTGTCCTTGAGCTCCACCGTGTTGCCAAAGGCAAAGAAGCTGTCGTGCAGGCACGGGGCGTCGGCAGCCCTGGCCTCGGCGATGTTGCGCACGGGCTCCAGCGGCTCGTAATCGATCTTTACGAGCTTCTTGGCCTTCTCGAGCGTCGCCTCGTCCTCGGCAACCACCAGCACGATGGCATCACCCACGCAACGGGTGATATCGCCCTGAGCGATCATGACGTCCCAGTCCTGGATAAGGTGGCCGACCTGGTTGACCGGTACGTCCTCGGCGCGCAGGATGCCCACCACACCGGGCAGGGCCTCGGCCTTGGAGGTATCGATGGAGAGCACGCGGGCGCGCGGATACTTGGAGCGCACGGCACTGGCATAGGTCAGACCCGGCTGATCTAGCTCGTCGATGTCGTCGGGATACTTGCCCTCGCCGAGCACCTTCTTGCGCACGTCGATACGGAAGGCGCGCTTGCCCACGCCGTAGTCATCGCCGCGCTCCAGATCCTCGTCGATCTGCTTTTCGCCGCGAAGCACCGCAGCGGCCAGCGAGATGCCCTCGATAATCTTCTTGTAGCCGGTGCAGCGGCAGACGTTGCCGCGAATGGCGTACTTAATCTGCTCCTCGGTGGGCTCGGGGTCCTCGGCGATGAGCGCTGCACCCGCCATGACCATGCCGGGGATGCAAAAGCCGCACTGCACGGCGCCCACGGCGCCAAAGGCGTACACGAAGGCCTCGCGCACGTCCTCGGGCAGGCCCTCGACGGTCACGATGTCGCGGCCGGCGGCAAGCGCGGTGGTCAGCACGCACGCCTTGACGGCCGCACCGTCCACATGGACGGTGCAGGTACCGCAGGCGCCCTCGGAGCAGCCGTCCTTGGCGGAGTGAATGTGCAGGTCGTCGCGCAGGTAGCGCAGCAGCGGTTTATTTTGGGTCGTCGTGCGCTCGACGCCGTTAACGGTAAAAGTGAATTCCTGTGCCATGGTGATTCCCCTCTACACGCCGGCGGCGATGCCGGTGCGATCGTGGATGGCGCCATGCGGGCAGACGACGGCGCACATGCCGCACGACAGGCAGTCCGCGCCGTCGATATGGGCGCAGTTGTCCTCGATGCGGATAGCGCCGGCGGGGCACTTTTTAGCGCACATGCCGCAACCGATGCAGCTGGTGTCGCAGATCTTGCGCGCAATGGCGCCCTTATCGGTGTTGTTGCAGCGCACCAGGATGTTCTGGTAGCCGGGAACGAAGGCAATCACGCGCTGCGGGCACGCCATGCCGCACAGGCCACAGCCCGTGCACTTGGAGCGGTCCACACGGGCGACGCCGTCGACCAGCGCGATGGCACCGTGGGGGCAGGCCGTAACGCAGGCGCCACAGCCAATGCAGCCTTCGCTGCAGCGGGCGTCGCCGCCTGCGGAAGCACAGCCGCTTCCGCAGGCAACGTAGGCCACGTGATGTTGAATGGATTTGGCCATAAGAGACTCGCCTATTTCTTAAGAAGGTACGAATAGTTGTCGCGCACGGCCCTGATGGTCAGGCGGACGGCCTCGGGCAGACCGGTGTTGACGGCATCGACCGAGACGGTGCGGACCGTGCCGGCGACGCGGACCTTAAAGTGGTCCTCGTCCACGGCCAGGAAGCCCTCGTTCTCGGAGTTCTCCATGTCCTGCTCGCTCCAGAACAGGGTGAGCTTGTCCTTGTAGGGACGGCCCTCCTGGTAGGGGCAGAACACGGCGCAGTTGCCGCACTCGTTGCACATACCGTCGACGTGGACGACCTGATGCTTGGCCAGGCCCGGCACCTTAATGGCCACGTTGGCGCGGTTGGGGCACACGTCGCAGCAGACCTCGCACACCGAGCCGCAGCCCAGGCAGCGGGTCTTGGTGCAGTTGCGCTTGTCGCGGCACAGCGACCCCTTGCGCTCGTAGCAGGTGTCCTCGCGGCCAGCCTGCTCGTTGCAATCGGCGTACTTGTTAAAGTCAACGCCGGCGATGGCACGGGCGACCTCGGCGGCGTCGGCGATAGCCTCGACCACGGTGGCAGGACCGCGACGGCAGTCACCTGCAGCCCAGACGCCCTCGACGCCGGTGGAGGTGGCGGCAAGGCGGCCGCGACGGTCGTGCTCGACGCCCGCGGCATCGTACAGGCTGGCGTCGATGCCCTCGCCCACGGCGCAGATCACCGTGGTGGCGGGAAGCTCGACGGTCTCGCCCGTGGCGACGGGGCTGCGACGGCCGCTTGCATCCGGCTCGCCAAGCTCCATAACATCGCAGGTCAGCACGGCGCCGTTGAACGCCTTGGGCGCCAGCAACTCGCAGAACTCAACGCCGTCGGTAAGAGCAAGATCGAGCTCTTCCTCGTCAGCGGGCATCTGCTTCTTGGTGCGGCGATACACCAGGCGCACGTTCTTCACGCCAGCCAGACGCTTGGCCACGCGGGCCGCGTCCATGGCGGTGTTACCGGCGCCAATGACCACGACGTCCTCGCCCAGCTCGAGTTTCTCGCCCTTCTTGGCGGCCTCGAGGAACTCCAGCACGTCGAGCTCGGCACCCTCGCCTAGGCCCGCAGAGCCGGGCATCCAGGCACCGGTGGCCACGACCACGTCGGTAAAGCCCTGGGCCTTGAGCTCGTCAATGGAATCAACGCGAGCGTTGAGCTGCACCTTGGCGCCAAAGGCCAGGCAGAGCTCGGCATCGTGGGAGATATCGTCGCTCGCGATGCGGAACTCGGGAATCACGTGACGGACCACGCCACCGAGCGAATCGCGGGCCTCAAAGATGGTGACGGGCACGCCGGCGCGCGTCAGGAAGAACGCCGTCGCCAGGCCGGCCGGGCCGCCGCCGATAACGGCAACGTTGCGCTCACCGTCGTTGGCGATGGCCTGGGCGCGCAGCTTGGGCAGCACGGCGGTCATGGCCTCACGGGCGGCCTTGAGCTTGCTGGCGCGAATCTGGGCACCCTCGGGCTCGTAGAACGCACGCTCGCAGGCACGACCGCAGGGATGCGGGCAGATGGTGCCGGTAATAAACGGCAGGGCGTTGCGCTCGATGATGATGTTGAGTGCGTCCTCGTAGCGGCCCTCGTCAACAGCCGCCAGATAGGCGGGAATATCCTGTTGGATGGGGCAGCTCGTGCGGCACGGCGTGGTAAAGCAGTCGGAAAGCGGGCTCTTGCCGGCGACCTTGCGGTCGGGCAGCGGACGCAGCGGCTTCTTGTAGAGCGGGTTGGTGAGCGAGTCAGCCTGAATCGCAGTCACGGCCTCGAGCGAGACGCCCGCAAACGGCTTGCCATCCAGGTCGGCAAACTCGCCGGCCATCTGGCTAAAGCGCTCGTAGCCACCGGGCTTGAGCACGTCGGTCGCCAGGGTAACGGGCCAAATGCCGGCATCGTACAGGGCGCGGATGTTGTAGACCGTGGCACCGCCGGAGTAGCTGATGCGCAGCTTGCCATCGAACTGCTCGGTAATGCGACGGGCGGCCTCGATGGTCAGCGAGAACAGCGAACGGCCCGACATGTACATCTCGGTGGAGGGCAGCTCGTTCCTCGTCACGTCGACGGGGAACGTGTTGGTCAGCTTGACGCCAAACTCCAGGCCGCGCTCGGCGCACAGGGCAATCAGGCGCTCGAACATGGGCACGGCATCGGCCCACTGCAGATCCTCGCGGAAGTGCGTGTCATCGAAGACGATGTAGTCAAAGCCCAGCTCGTTGAGGCGCTGACGGGCAAACTCATAGCCCAGCAGCGTGGGGTTGCACTTGATGTAGGTATTGAGGCCCTTCTCGGTGATGAGGTAGGTCGCGATGCGCTCGATCTCCGCCGGCGGGCAGCCGTGCAGGGTAGACTCGGTGATGGAGTTGGAGACGCGCGCCGGGATGGACTCGACAAACGCAGCGTCGACATGCTCAAACTTGTCCAGGTTAGCGAGCGCCCACGTGCGGCACTCGTCCCAAACCTCGGAGCCGCTGGCGTCCTTCATGCCCTCGATGTAGGCGTCGACCTTGGGGCTCTTGATGCCCTCCAGGTCATAACCCACCGACATGTTAAAGACAAAGCCGTCCGGGCTGCCCAGGCCGTATTCGCGGGCAATCAGGTGGCAGGCAAACCATGCCTTCACGTACTCGGCAAAGGCCTGCGGAACCTCGAGCTCGGTCGACCACTCGCAGTTGTAGCACTCGTCCTGCGCCACGATGCAGGGCTTGTTGACGCACTTGGAGAGCTCCTCGCCGTCCATAACCTGGACGGTCTTGAGCTCAAAGAAGCGGGAACCAGCCACATAGGATGCCACGATGTTCTGGGCAAGCTGCGTATTGGGACCGGCGGCCGGGCCAAACGGAGTCTCGATGCGCTCGTCAAAAATGGGAAGCGCACCCTCCTGGTTGGTCGTGACCATCTTGCGCACGCCAAAGATGGCGTCCTGGGTCTTGTGCTCCTCGATGATCCAGTTCATCAGCTGCGAAAACGGGATCGGCCTCATGATGTCGCTCATAGTGAGCTCCTCTCTGTAACGCCCGGCGAGACCGCGCGGCGGGCGCAAATACGGTGTAGCGCTAGCACAGCGCCGGCGACCCCGCGGAGGTCGCCTATACGCGCGTCGGATGCGGCGAAACATCCGACGCGCGCGAATCTACTTGTAATTAGTAGGTGCGATCGTTGAGCGTGCTCCAGAGCTTCTTGGACTCGGCCATGGTCCACGCGTTGATCTTGTCCTCATCAATGCCAACGAACTCGCGATCCTTGTACAGGACGCGGCCGTTGATGATGGTAGTGCGGCAGTTTTTGCCCATCATGCCAAAGAGCATGTGGCCGTCGATATTCTCCTCGCTCAGCGGCGTAAAGGGCTTGTAGTCCATGACGATGACGTCGGCGGCAGCGCCGGCCTCGAGCACGCCGAGCTTGCGATCGAAGTACTTGCTCGCCATCTTGGCGTTGTTCTCGAACAGCATGGTCATGGCCTCGCACCAGCCCACGTTGGGCATGGCGGCGTTGTGGCGCTGAATGATCAGGAAGACCTTGAGGCTCTCGAGCATATCGTGGGTGTAGGCGTCGGTGCCCATGCACACGGGGATGCCGCGGCGGAAGAACTCGAGCACGGGAGCGCAGCCCACGGCGTTGCCCATATTGGATTCGGGGTTGTTGACCAGCCAGGTGCCGGACTCCTTGACGATATCCATCTCGGCGGGCGTCACGTGGATGCAGTGGCCGAGCATGGTGTCGGGACCCAGCAGGTTGTGCTGCAGCAGGCGCTCGACGGGGCTGATGCCACCGCGGTTGAGGCGGGAGTCCCACACGTCGTTCATGCCCTCGCACACATGGATGTGGAAGCCGGTCAGGCCGTTGTTGGCCTCGGCCATCTTATCCATGGTCTCGTCCGACAGCGTAAAGGTGGCGTGACCGCCAAACATGGCGGCGATCATGTGGTTGTCGTTATCGCGACGCTCCTTGGCGGCCCACTGGGCAAACTCGGCGTTCTCGGCAATGGCCTGGTCGCATTTTTCCTGGCCACGGCGGTCGGAGACCTCGTAGCACAGGCACGACCGCATGCCCAGCTCCTGAGCGGCGTCCTTAATGGTAAAGAGGCTTCCCGGGATCTCGCAGAAGCTCGCGTGGTGATCGAAGATCGTGGTGACGCCATCGCGGATGGAGTCAAGAATCGTGGCATAGGCGCTGGCCTTGGTGCCGTCGAGCGTCAGGTTGTCGTCGATCTTCCACCACTGCTGCTCAAGATTCTCCAGGAAGTTGGTGGGGTTGCAGCCCTTAATGGCAAGGCCGCGGGCCAGACCCGAGTAGATGTGGGTGTGGCAGTTGATGAGTCCGGGCATGATGAGGTTGCCCTGGGCGTCGACGTACTCGGCATCCGGGTACTTGGCCTTGAGCTCGCACTCGGGGCCCACTTCGACGATCGTATCTCCGTCAATGGCGACCGCGCCGTTGGGAATGAACGGGGTCTGAGCGTTGCGGGTAAAAACGGAACCGTTAGCGACCAGAAGCATGAATGCTCCCTTCAACATCAGGGGCGGGGTTTGACACCTCTGACATGGCGGAGTGCGAAGCGCCGGCCTACACCGGAAACGGGCCCTCTCCCGTCAACGCTTCACCAAAGGGACAAACCCTTTGAAGTGCGGCTTGGCGCCGCATGACGTCGGCGGACGAGGCGATGCGCCCGCCGACGAATAGCACCGAATTGGTTACTTCTTGCTCTCGGGCAAGACCAGATCCACGGCAGCGTCCTTGGCAGCATCGATGTGCTGAGCCACGACCGGCGTCTGCGGAAGGATCAGGTTAAGGACAATGGCCATAATGGCGGTGGGGGTTACGGCATTGGAGCCGATGACGGTGGATACCCAGGCGGGCATACCCTCGCCGGCAAGGCAACCGCTGGCCATCCAGATACCCAGGCCAAAGACGACGGAGGTACCGACGATGGTGGTAGTGCGCTGCGTGAGGCCCTCGCGGGTGAACATGCGCACGCCGTTCATGGTGATGGTGCCAAAGACGCCGACGGTCGCGCCGCCGATGACGGGCTGCGGGATAGCGGAAAGGACGGCAGAGAGCTGCGGGAACAGACCGGCGATGGCAAAGACGGCCGCGATGATCACAAAGACCCACTTGTTGACGACCTTGTTGGAGCAGATGATGCCCACGTTCTGGCCAAGGGCGCTGGTGGGAAGACCGCCCAGCAGGCCGCCGACCATAGAGGTGAGGCCCTGGGACACGATAGCGCCGGAGAGCTCGCGCTCGGTGGGCATACGGTCGATGGAGCCCAGGCAGGCGGCGGAGACGTCGCCGATAACCTGAATGGCAACCATGGGGAACACGACGGCGAGGGTAATGCAGACCTCGGGATCAAACTCGAGCGCATAGGGCATGAGCTTGGGAAGGGCGAAGACCTGAGCGGTGGCGACGCTTGAGAAGTCGATCATGCCAAAGGGGATGGAGACGATCATGCCAACGATCATGCCAAAGAACACGGATCCCAGCTTGAGCGTGCCCTTGCCAAAGTTGGCGAGCGCAAAGACCACGGCGAAGGTGATAAGAGCGACGCACCAGGCCTGCGGGGTGCCCCACAGCGGCGTGCCCATGCCGCCGGCCATGTACTTGACGGCCGTGGGATAGAGAGAGACGCCAATGGAGAAGATGACCGTACCGGTCACGACGGGCGGGAACAGCCACTTAATCTTGCTGTAGGCCAGACCAAAGAGGACCGCGACGGCACCGCCGACAATCTCGCCGCCCAGCAGTGCACCAAAGCTAAAGCCCGAGGCACCCATAGCCTGCAGGGCCGGCAGGAACGCGAACGAAACGCCCATGACGATGGGCAGGCCGCCGCCGATGCGACGGAAGGGAGCGAAGGCCTGAAGGGCCGTATCGATCGCCGAAAGAATGAGCGCGACCTGGATGATGTCGGTGCTCTGCTGGCTATTAAAGCCGTAGACGCCGGCCATGATGACCGCCGGGGTAATGATGCCGGCAAACGATGCCAGTACGTGCTGAAGGGCACACGGGATCATTTCCTTAACGGGAGGCATGCCTTCGCGAGTGAACAGGGCTTCAGTGCCGTTCGTAACCGTCTCCTGGGTCATTTGACCACCAATCCTCGAAGTAGTTGTTTTCGCATCTAACGCTCTATTGTGACGCAGTGCGGGGTTGAGGTTGTGCCTTCGTTGCATATCGTATTAAAGATGATTCTCATTCTCAATAATAATTTTTTGTTATCAGACTATTCTTAAGCTGAGACAATGCATTTCCGCAGGTCAGGAAAGTGTCCGGTCAAAATAACATCTAACTTTTCTTTTGGTCAACCGTTTACCGCCAAAATCCTACCGCTCGTCTGTATTACGCAATGTACCTGCGAATATGCGAGTCAATAGACACCGTGTTACCATGAGAAAAAATTGTTATGAACATTTCCGATTTCACCCAAAGGAGTTGCCCGTGAACGAGACCGTACGCCGCTTTTTGCCGATGGTCGATTTCCTGGAGCAGATACTCGGTAAGAACAGCGAGATCGTGCTGCACGATTTCTCGGATCCCGACCACGCCATCGTCGATATTCGCAACGGCATTGTGAGCGGCCGTAAGGTCGGCGGTCCCGCCACCGATCTGGCGCTCAAGATCATGCACGACCCCAAGTATCGCGACCTGCCGTTTATTACGGGCTACGAGGGCCGCGGCGCCGGAGGCAAGACGCTGGAGTCCGCGACGTTCTTTATCCGCGAGGATGACGAGATCGTCGGTATGCTCTGCGTCAACACCGACCTCTCGACCGTACGCTCCATAAACGCCATGGCGCAGCAGCTCATGGCGTGCTTCGACGCAGCGCCGACGCGCACGGAGCCCGCCCCTATCGAGGTCGAAAGCCTTTCGGAGTCCACCCAGGAGCTCATCGACCGCAGCATTGCCGAGTTGCTGAGCGCGCGCGGGCTGGATGTAGCGTCGCTTGGTCAGAGCGACCGCGTGGACGTCATTCGCCACCTCAACGGCAACGGGGTGTTCATGCTCAAGGGCGCCGTGGCCTGCGCTGCCACCGCGTTGGGCATCTCGGAGCCCAGCGTGTACCGCTACCTGCAAAAAGTCCGCAAGGAGGGCTAAACGTGATCCCTTGGGGACGAAGGGAAACGGATCATTTTTGTCGCATCGCTTGACAAAAGACCCTGCAGCTCGCACGCGCTGCAGGGTCTTTTTGCATGTCATGTTTAGTTGTTACCAACACCTTAGAGAGCGGCGACAACCTCGATCTCGACCAGACCGCCAGCCGGAAGGGCGGCAACCTGGAAAGCGCTGCGCGCGGGGAACGGAGCCTCGAACTTGGAGGCGTAAATCTCGTTCACGGCGGCAAAGTCGGCGATGTCGGCCAGGTAGACCGTGGTCTTGACGACATCGGCAAACGTGGCGCCGGCAGCGGTCAGCAGGGCCTCGACGTTAGCAAGGGACTGCTTGGCCTGGGCCTCGACGCCCTCGGGCATCTTACCGGTTGCGGGGTCGATGCCCAGCTGGCCGGACAGGAACACCATGTTGCCAGTCTGGATACCGGGGGAATACGGGCCGATGGCTGCGGGTGCGTTATCGGAAGACACGACGGTCTTGCTCATGTTTTTCTCCTTACAAGTAAAAGGGAACGGGAGCGCGGCGTTCACACCGGGAGGCACAGTTCGGTCTGAACACCGCGCTTGATTGGGATAGTACTC
The DNA here is from genome assembly GCA_958445065.1 of uncultured Collinsella sp. GTDB lineage: Bacteria > Actinomycetota > Coriobacteriia > Coriobacteriales > Coriobacteriaceae > Collinsella. The sequence goes on along the minus strand of CAUCQW010000008.1, from coordinate 6,550 downwards.
AAGGTTTCCGCGCGATGCAAGATTATTATCACGTTGCGAGAATATTTTATCGTCCAACGGTTTCCCCGGACCGCTGAACGGTTCTCATGTGAAGCAGCCAGTCCAAGCTGCTGAAGACTTTATCCCGCTTAGAGCACGGGCATCGCCTGCCGCGACGGCACCACTATACTTTTGAGTATCTGAGCATTTTGAAAGGCAGGATATGACCGCAACCGCCAGTCGAACCACCAACCGCAGACCCGAGCTTTTGGCGCCCGCCGGAGGCCCGGAGCCCTTTGCCGCCGCGCTCGCCGCCGGGGCAGACGCCATCTACTGCGGCATGGGCAGCTTCAACGCCCGCCGCAAGGCCACCAACTTTACCGACGAGGCCTTTGAGCAGGCCTGCCGCGCCGCGCATCTGGCCGGCTCGCGCGTCTACGTCACGGTCAACATCGTCATCAAGGAATCCGAGATGAGCGATGCGCTGCAGCTCATCCATCGCTGCTCCACGCTGGGCGCCGACGCCTTCATCATCCAGGACTGGGGCCTGTTCTTTGAGGTCAAGCGCACGATGCCCAGCATCGAGACGCATATCTCGACCCAGGCAAACATCCACGACGACCGCGGAACCCTTTGGTGCCGCGAGCAGGGCGCCGACCGCGTGACCCTCTCGCGCGAGCTTTCCATCGACGAGATTGCCGCCATTCACGATGCCGCGCCCGATGTGGACCTTGAGGTCTTTAGCCATGGCGCCATCTGCTTTTGCTACTCTGGCCTGTGTCTGCTTTCGAGCTTTGCCATGGCGGGCCGCTCGGCCAACCGCGGCATGTGCGCTCAACCCTGTCGCCTGCCTTACGAGCTGATCGACGAGAACGGCCGCTCGCTCTCCCCTGCCGGTCGCGAGCGCGCGCTGTGCCCGCGCGACACCAACACTTCGCAGCTTGTTCGCCGTCTGTATGACGCCGGCGCCGCATCGCTCAAGCTCGAGGGCCGCATGAAGGCTCCCGATTACGTGTATTCCATCGTCGACGTGTATCGTCATCAGATTGACGATATGCTGGCCGATGTTTCGACCTCTAAGGACGAGGAAGCCGCCCGTCAGCGCCAGCTCAAGCGCTGCTTTAACCGTGACTTTACGCACGCCTACCAAGACGGCACCTCGGGTGACGAGATGATGAGTTACGAGCGCTCCAACAACCGCGGCCAGATCGTGGGCACGGTGCTCGGCAGCCGCCTGGCCAACCGCGATGTGCGCGGACTCAAGCCCGACGACCGCCGTCGCCGCGCCGCCATCGCCCGCATTGAGTTGTTTGAGCCCGTGGGCAAGGGCGACCTGCTGGAGCTTCGCCACGACGATGAGTTCGACCAGTTCCTGACCACCATCGCCGCCGATGATGCCGCTGCCGGCGATGTTATCGAGTGTCGCGTGCCCCGTAGCATGCCCGAGGGCTGCCGCGTGCGCGTGATTCGAAGCCAGCGCGCTATTGACGCTGCCAGCGCCGCGCTCAAGCGCGATGTGCTGCGCCGCCGAGCTGTTGATGTATCCGTCGTGGCGCGCCTGGGCGAGCCGTTTGCCGTCACACTCACCTGCTGCGACGACCCTTCGCTTACGGCCACGGCCACGGGCTTTACTGTCGAAGCCGCCAAGACCCGTGCGGTCGAGGCGTCCGATCTGGTTGAGCACGTCGGCCGCATGGGTTCCTCTCCCTTTGAGGCTGCGAGCTTTGAGGTGGCGCTCGATGAGGGCTGTGGCATGGGTTTCTCCGCCGTACATAAGGTGCGCGCCGCCGCTTGCAAGGCACTGGAAGAGGCCATTCTGGCGCCGTACGCGGAGCGCGCGAAAACGCTCGAGCTGCCGGCGATTGTCACCAGTGATTCCCGCCCCGCGCCCGAGCACTACCGCGACGAGCCGCAGATCTGCGCCACCGTCACCTCGCTCGAGGCCGCCGAGGCAGCGCGGGCGGAGGGTGCAACGCGCATCTACATGACCACCGACGCGCTCGATGCGGCCAAGCTCTCCCCCGCCGATACGTTTGAGCAGGGCATCGTACCCGTGCTCGATGAGGTCTGCCGCGCCGTTGGCCACGTCCGCGTTGACCCATGGGTTGTTGCTGGCGCCACGGTCGCTATTGGCAACATCTCTGAGCTTGCCCTGGCCGCCCAGGTTGGCGCCACGGCCGAGATTCGCTCTTGCCTGCCGGTGCACAACACGCCCTGCATGGAGGCACTCGCCGAACGCGGAGCCGGCGCGTTTTGGCTCTCGCCCGAGATCACGCTCGACGAGATTGTCTCGCTCGGCGCCGCCGCGCCCGCGGCTCTGGGCATCACCGTCTTTGGCCGCCCGCGCGTCATGACAAGCGAGCATTGCATTCTGCAGGTTGCCAACGGTTGCATCCACGATTGTGCCAGCTGCCGCCTGCGTGCCCGTAAGCTCTCGCTCAAGAATATCGACGGAAAGGTCATGCCCGTCCGCACCGACATCCACGGCCGCTCTCGCCTGTACGACGCCTACCCCATCGACCTCACACCGCAGGTTCCACAGCTGCTCGACGCCGGCGTGCGCCGTCTCATGGTGGACGGAACGCTGCTCGAGACGGATGAGGTGGGCCGTGCCGTCGCCCGCGTCCGTCGCGCCGTTGAGGCCGCGCAGGCCGGTCGCAAGCCCGCCGCCCGCCTACGCGGGGCGACCTCGGGCTGCATGTTTGTGGGAATTAGCTAACCGAAAGGCTTACACGTGAACGAAGAACCTCAAGTCCTCTACTGCGACGCCTGGCTCATGGCCATCGACAAGCCTGCCGGCATAATCGTCCACGGCGATGGCACCGGCGAGCGCACGCTCACCGACTACGCCAGCGACCTGCTGCTGGCGATGGGCGACGGCTTTGCCGCGACCGACATGCAGCCGCTCAACCGCTTGGACCGTGACACCACCGGCGTGGTGCTGTTCTCACTCGACAAGCAGACGCAGCCCGCCTTTGATCAGATGATCATCGACCACGCGTTCGAAAAGCACTACCTGGCGCTGGCCGAGGGCAAGATCGACTGGAACGAAAAGCTCATCGACAAGCCCATCGCCCGCGACCGTCACGACAGTCGAAAGATGCGCGTCGGCGCCAGCGGCAAGCCGTCTCAAACACGCGTAAAGGTGCTCAAGCGTCTTAAGAGCCGTCGAGGCCTGCCCACGCGCTCGTATATTGATGTCGAGCTGCTCACCGGCCGCAAGCATCAGATTCGCGTGCACCTGGCAAGCGAGCATCATCCCCTGGTTGGCGACGACCTGTACGGAACGCCGCGCCCCTGCGGCCTCATGCTCCATGCCCACAGCGTGTCCTTTACGCATCCCGTAACCGGCGAGCACATCCACATCGAAGCCCCCTGCCCCTGGGAGCCCTAAACCACCACAAAGGGGACAAGCACCTTTATGGTGGTTTTGCCGCAATGGCTCAGCCGCGGTCCCAAAACGTCTCGATCTGTAACAGTTAGAACCCATTTTCCGGTCTATCTGTTACAGATCGAGACATTCGAATCCCCTCAAGGGAATAATCTCAATCTGTAACAGTAACTCGGCAAAATCAGTCCCAGATGTTACAGATTGAGACAAAGGGGCGGCGCGGTTCGTAAGTATCTCGATCTGTAACATCTAGCCTGCTTTTAACGGTCTGGTTGTTACAGATTTAGATAAACCGGTAGACAACAAAAGTGGCAGCGCCCGGGATGGTCGTTGCCGCTTTTCCATTGACCCACCACAAAGGTGCCTGTCCCCTTTGTGGTGGTTTTGGCCTTCCCGTCGCTAGACCGTGACGACGTTGTCCATTGTCCGGTACTTGGCGGGGACCTCGCCTGCGGTAATAATCGTTGCGTCGCGGAAGTCCGCAAACTTGACGGGCGCCACCATGCCAAATTTGCTGGCGTCCGAGATTACGAAGCGTTTGGCCGTATGACGCATCGAGATGCGCTTTACTTGGGCCTCCTCGATATCGGGCGCCGTGAAGCCCTGCTCGGCGGCGATGCCATTAGAGCCCCAAAAGCCACAGTTGAAGTTGTAGCGATCTAAGGTTGCCAAGGCATCGGGGCCAACGAGCGCCTCGGTCTCGGGTTTGAGCTCGCCGCCCAGCACCACGGTACGCATACCCCGCAAAGCAAGGCGCTGAGCATGGAGCACGGAATCGGTCACGTAGGTGACATCTTCAAGGTGGGGAAGATGCTCGATGAGCCTGAGCGTCGTCGAGCCCGAGTCGATGTATACAAAGCTCTCAGGCTCCACAAGCGCCGCCGCACGGGCGCAGATACGCTCCTTGTCATCGTTATGGAGGTCGCTGCGCTCATTAAGCGTTAGGTCGCGCGTTACGTGCGCGCGCTCCAGACTTGTCGCGCCTCCGTGCACCTTGGCGATACGGTGTGCTCGGTCGAGCGTCTGCAGGTCGCGCCGAATGGTAGACGCCGTCACGCCCAGGGCTTCGGCAAGCTCCGACACGGTAACCGAGCCGGTCTGCTGAACCATCGACACGATCGCGTTGAGCCTATCTTCCGCTAGCATCGCTTACTCCTCCTCGGGGTACACGACTCCCCAGTCGGCGCGTAGCTTGGTCATCAGCTCCATAACATCAGAAGCATAATCCAGCAGCTCACGCTTCGAATCATCGCCGGCAACGGCCCTCTCCAGGTCGGCCATCTCGTAGCACAGAGCGTATGCCTCGGTGCCAGCGTGGACCTCCTCACGGTGACCGTCTGCAGTCCACACGATGGTCGCGTGATCGGCACGCGGATAATCGTTGACCTCGATATAGCACTTGTCGAAGCTAATGACCGAGCGCTTGGGCTGCTTGGAGTGAAGCGTAAGGCTCACGACGCCCAGCTGCTGCTCGGCATTGCGGCAGACGATGCCGCCCGCAACATCGACGCCAGTCTCGCAGGTGTTGCCTAGAGACACGACCTCGGCGGGCTGGCTCGCCATAAACAGGCGCATGACGGACAGGGCATACACACCAATATCGAGCATGGCACCGCCGGCAAGGTTGCGATTGTAGAAACGGTTGGTCAGGTCGCCGTACTCCTTGTAGCTACCAAAGTTGAGCTGAGCGAGGTTCATGCGGCCGAACTCGCCGGCATCCATGCGGCGACGCAGCTCTTGATACAAGGGCATGTGGAGCACCGTGGTAGCGTCCATAAGGACCACGTTGTGCTCGGCGGCAATGGCACGGGCCTCATCGAGTTCAGCGGAATTGAGGGTAATGGCCTTCTCGCAGAGCACGTGCTTGCCGGCTGCCAGGGCAGCGCGCAGATAGGTGATATGAGTGTTGTGCGGGGTAGTGATGTAGACGGCGTCGATGCCAGGATCGGCGTAGAGGTCCTCAACCGTGTCGTAGACCTTCTCGATGCCATACTGCTCGGCAAAAGCCTGAGCCTTGGACAGCGTACGGTTGGCGACGCCCGCAAGCTTGCGACCGGCAAGAGCAAGGGACTGAGCCATCTGGTTGGCGATAACGCCGCAACCGATGACGGCCCAATGGAGCTCGGGAGCCGTAAAAATATCGTCGGGGAACGGCTTGTCCTGGACCGAAGCGAACGCTGCTTTGGCGGCTGCCGCGGCGTCGAGCGGAGCCTGCTTGGAATCTGCCATTATGTGCCTCCTGTGTCATAGAACGCCTTGCTTTCTGACAGCTCTATATTCGCACAAACACGCGCTTCTGTGCGCGTTTTTGCGTATCTCACCGCTAAACGGTCATTTTTATCCCGTAAACGGCGCATCTATACGCATATTCACGCAATCCCACGCACGCAAATACGCACAAATGCGAACCGGTCATTGCTCAGAGACAGGGGCTTATGCTTAGAACTCAAAAGACAGGATGATCCGCTTCGCCTCGTCGCTCATGGCGCGCTGCAGCTCTAAGGACCGTCCCAAACTGCCGACAGAAAAGGAACGTTCCAAACTGCAGACAGAAAAAGAACGTCCCCAGGCGCCGGCATTTCAAGAGCACTCATTTAAGTCTGTCCCCAATGAGTGGGAGTAATCAGAGACCCTTTGCGAGGGAGGCCGGACGTGGCCTTCCTCGTTTTTATTCATGGACTTTAGTCCGTGCCGCGCGGCACGCGCGGCATAGAAAGCCACCCGCTCAGCGGGTGGAGGCCAATTTCCGCTACGCGACAAAAACCTTCCCCCTAGCATGAGGATTGTTCAGGTCATCATACTAGGGGGAAGGTGATTGCTGTGGCCCAGAAAGCCAACAGCCTCGCGCACACGAAATGGCTGTGCAAGTACCGCATCGCACCGAGGTCAAGCTCATCGCCGCCATCGTCGAGAAGCACCCCGAGGTGCGCTTTGCCGCGAGCCGCACCTCGGCCCACGCCGACCTCTACGACCGCATGGAGCAGGCCCTGTGCGAGCGCGTGGCCAACGCGGTGGAGGTCGTCCGCTCCGACATCAGCCCCGCGCTTCTTGTCCACACCGGTCCAAACCTCGTGGGTGTGGCGGTCCAGGGACTCTAGTGGAGGCGGGGCGTCCTGCCCAAAAACAAATGCAAAAGACGAGCGCTTCTTGCCGCCCAATTGGCAAGAAGCGCTCGTCTTT
>CAUCQW010000007.1 GCA_958445065.1 uncultured Collinsella sp. | reverse complement strand
ATAAAAACATTCGTAGCAAGCATAGGAAGCGGGTACCCACTTCCGTATTTTCCCCTCCCGCGCTGCGGCGCGTCGGTTGAAAATTGCTTGTTGGGAAGTGTCCCAAACCCTCGGAACGGAAAGGAAAGGAGCGAATACATGAACGGACGCAAAAGAACGGTGCAAATCAAATTCAGAGTGACGGAAGCGGAACGGGATTTAATACTGGAAAAAATGAAGCTCGTACCCACCCGGAACATGGCGGCATATCTGCGGAAGATTGCCATTGACGGGTATATCATTCAGATAGACCATGCCGATATAAAGGCAATGACCGCAGAGATACAGAAAATCGGTGTCAACGTCAACCAGATAGCACGCCGCGTAAACGCGACGGGGAACGCATACCAAGAGGACATAGAGGAAATAAAGGGGGTGCTTGCGGAGATATGGCGGTTACAAAGATTAAGCCTATTAAAAGCACTCTAAGCAAAGCCCTTGACTATATCGAAAACCCGGACAAGACGGACGGAAAAATGCTTGTGTCCTCTTTCGGCTGCTCCTATGAAACGGCAGATATTGAATTTGAATATACCTTGTCCCAAGCACTCCAAAAGGGGAACAATTTAGCCTTTCATCTGATACAGTCCTTTGAGCCGGGGGAAGTCGATTATCAGAAAGCCCATGAAATCGGAAAGCAGCTTGCCGACGCGGTAACAAAGGGGCAGCATGAATATGTACTCACGACGCACATTGACAAAGGACACGCCCACAATCACATTATTTTCTGCGCCGTAAATTTCGTAGACCACCGCAAATATAATTCCAACAAAAGGAGCTATTACGGCATACGGAACATGAGCGACAAGCTGTGTCGGGAAAATGGCTTGTCCGTCGTCGTTCCCGGCAAGGGCAGCAAGGGAAAGAGCTATGCGGAGTACCAGGCAGAAAAGACGGGTACAAGTTAGGTGGCCCGGCGTTTGTTGCTTTGCTATCTTCTGCTCGCAGGCGTGGATGAGAGGCTCTCTTTAGCCTTCGAGATTGGGCTTGAATAGGTCGTGTGCTACAAAACGGGCCTATCTACTACGTTTAATTGGATACCCTCAACCATGCCGGGAAAACGAAAAATAAAACCGCAGGTAGAAGGCCTGTCGATTTTCGAAAAAGGCGGTCATGGTTGGCCCCATCGAGTTAAACGTAGTAGATGACCCCTTTTCGTGGCGGACCATCAGACGAACGCCGACGCTTGTGCTGTAGCCGCTCCGATCATTCGTAAGTTGCGGTGGAATAGTTCCTAAGTTCGACTACTCAAGGCTAAAACCGGAACTATATCACCGCAACTTAGGAGGGATGGGCGGGGGAGTACTAGCTGGGTGCTGCTGTCGGACTGGGATGGTTTAGGCTCGCTTGCGATGCTTCCATTGTTTACGGCACCAACGCATGAGTGCTTTTACAACCGGGATGGTGATGAGTATTACCCAGGCGGGATGGGGTTGCTCCAGGCAGAGCCACATGTAGAGGAACCATGCCTCGGCACTGACTGAATAGACGACATCGATCAGCTTAGATAAGTGGCGTTGGTCGATAAAGTCGCCAAGCGCGTAATAGACGGGAATCAAAAAGACGAGGAAGAGTCCCGTAGCCCATGTGCCGTAGACAATGCCGAGCACCAGATAGGCGAGAGCGACAAGTGCGGGGAAGGGAAACTTGTTCCATGCACGTCCGACCTTGGTGTGGAAATGCTTGCCATGATGGTCGAGCTTGTCGTGTGCTTCCTTCCAGCTGGAAAACGTCTCACCGTCGATGGTGACGGTGCCGTCGTTATTGGTACGCACGCTATGTCCATCGTCCTCAAGCGTATCGATATGCACGCCGCCCGGCCCCACATGCACCTCTTCGCCCTTGCGCTCGTTGGTCACATGGATGCCACTCCAGCCAACATGGACCTCTTCGCCTTTGTTGGGATCGATAACGTGGATGCCGCGCGCGAGGGAAATATCGACAAGTGGCTTATCGCTGCAATCAGCGTGCACAGTAGAAGCCTCGGCCTCATCTGAAGCTTTGGTGCCGGCGTTGCTGTTCTGTGCCTCATCATCAGTCTGCGAGTCATCAGTGCTATCCACCGCCTCCCCATACAGCAGCTCATCCAGCGACACGCCATACAGCGCGGCGAGCGCAATAAGGTTATCGGTATCGGGCGAGGATTCGCTGCGCTCCCATTTACTGACAGCCTGACGACTCACACCCAGCTGGGCGGCAAGCGCCTCCTGAGAAAGCCCGGCAGCCTTGCGGCGATCAACGAGCCGCTGCGCCATCGCAAGATCCATGGTGGTTCCTTTCGTTTGATGGTCGAATCGAATGAGCCGAGTATGCCGAGAACAACCGGTAGCGACCACCATTTCAAGTTAGAATCTGCTCCGACCCTACCGCAACTACCGGTAGCAACCCCTAACGACCAGCCATTTCAGGACAAATGTCAGTGCAAGTAGCAGCCAAGAGCCCCCACTCAGTAAGTTGCGGTGGAATAGTTCCTAGATTCAGCCATTTGCGGGCTAAGCAGGAACTATTCCACCGCAACTTACTATCAGACCAGGCACCCGCAGCAAGAAGACGAATAGCCTCGGCGAGTATGTAAACGCAGGGCCCTCCGACCCCGCCCGACGATTCCGATTGGCGACCTTTGACGGAGTCAAGGGAGGAGCCAAATCGAAATACGTCGGGCGGGGTCGGAGGGCCCGATGGGATGGATTTCGGCCGAGGCTATTCGTCGCCGAAGCTGATGCCCAACGCCTTGGCCTCGCGCACCAGGTCGCTCTGGGGGTCGACATACTTGAGCTTGCCGGCGACCTCCTCGAGCGGCATGTGGCACATCTTGCCGTCACGCAGGGCAATCATGTAGCCAAACTCGCCGCGCAGGCAGCCGAGCGCTGCCTCGACGCCGCACTGGGTCGCAAAGATGCGGTCCTGAGCGTCGGGCTGGCCGCCGCGCTGCGTGTGACCGGGGATGGCGACGCGGGTCTCGCGACCGGTCTTAGCCTCAATCTCCTTGGCGATGTCGTAGACGATCGACGGGCTTGTACGCTCGGCGAGCTTCTTCTTGTACTCCTTCTTGGACAGCGCCGCGTCCTCCTTGGAGATAGCGCCCTCGGCGACGGCTACGATCGTAAAGCGGCTGCCGGTCTCCATGCGATGCTCGATGGTCTTGATGACGTTATCCATGTCGTAGGGGATCTCGGGAATCAAGATGACATCCGCGCCGCCCGCGACGCCGGCGTACAGCGGGATCCAGCCAACCTTGTGGCCCATGATCTCGATGACGAACACGCGGCCGTGGCTCGAGGCGGTGGTGTGAATGTCGTCGATGCACTTGGTGGCGACGTCGATGGCGCTCGTAAAGCCAAACGTCAACTCGGTGCCCCAGGTGTCGTTATCGATGGTCTTGGGCAGGGCGATAACGTTGAGGCCCTCTTCGCGCAGGCGGTTGGCGGTCTTGGTGGAGCCGTTACCGCCTAGCATAAACAGGCAGTCGAGCTGCAGCTTATGATAGGTGTGGACCATCGCCGGCACCTTCTCGACACCATCGGCCTCGGGGGTATCCAGACGCTTGAACGGCGTACGGCTCGTGCCCAGGATGGTGCCGCCGCGGGTGAGGATGCCGCTAAAATCGGCGGGCGTCATGACGCGGAACCTGCTGTAGATAAGGCCCTGGTAGCCGTCCTCAAAACCGTAGATCTCGATAGGCTCTTCGCTATTGGTCATGAGCGTTTTGACGATGCCGCGCATGGTGGCGTTGAGCGCCTGGCAGTCGCCGCCACTGGTAAGAAGACCGATCCTGAGCATGATGAATCCTTCCGGGCAAGTTATAACATGCGCATAAGTTTACCCCCGCACACTGTTGATACAGGGGTAAAACGTGTTAGCTCAAGCGTATGGAAATGTAAGCAACGCCAGGGAACGTAAGGTCGACGGGCCTGGCTCCTTACAGTGCGAAGGCATCGACGTTGCCCCAGTGGCGGCGCAGCGTGATGGCGGCAGCGGGCTCGGTATTGTCAAAGACGACCGACCATTGCGTATTGCTGGTGATGTCTTCCGGATTGGGCTCTTGCGCCGCAGCGCGTAGGGCCTTCCAAGCGACTGCCTCGTCTTGGGCGCCGGCACGGGCATCGAGGACAGCGGCGATTGCGACGGCGCGCTCCTTGCCATGGCCCAGCTCGCCATTCTTTTGGTTGGGCAGCACTTCGTCGCCATAGCAGGCATAGAAGTTCGTAACCTGGCGTACAGGAGTCGCTTTGAAAGCGCGGTCCGGATCGCGCGGATCCCACTCTACTACGCGCGCGTCACCGGCGGCATCGTTGATAAAGAAGTGGTAATCGCGTCCTGCCATGGCGTGCATGTCGTAGGCGGAAAGCAGGTCGACAGCTTCTTGCGTGGTGGCGGCACGGTCGAGCACCAGACGGATGGCGAGCGAAGTGTTGATGACGGGGCGCTGCGTGTCCTGGTCACAGGGCTTGGAGTCCAGGGTGAGTACGGCAATGGACACACCGCATTCGTTAACACCGTCGAGCTGGGCAAACGGGCCCATCAACGCCGCAACGCGTCCGGCGACAGAGTCAAGTGGAGTGTTATCGCCCAGGTTGTTAAGGGCGGCAAAGCCGATGGAGGCATAGCCGCTGCGTGGGTGATTACGCACCAGCAGCGCCGAGGTGTCATCCTTAAAGTCGTAATTGCGACCGGTGCGCACGCGGCCTTCGGCATCTACGGCGACAAAAGCGCTGCAGGCAAACTGGGGTGCCTGGACATGTGCCGGCACACCGGGCAGCACCTGTGCCACCACGGCATCGATGTAGGCCTGGTCGTCGCGCACATCGGCGGCGATGATGCGATCAAGGTCGTAGTCGTAGGCGATGTCGATTGCGTACAGGTCATAGCCATCCGCGTAGCCGGTCAAGCGTTTGAGCGACGCGGCGGACTTGATTTGCTTGCGGTAAACGATGCTGGTGGCAGCGGCAAGGCCGACGGCGACTCCCGCGACACCGCAGGCGATGGCAATGTTACGTGGCTTCATGACGGCTCCTTTCGTCCTGTTAGCGTAATTGTCGCAAAAGGAGTGCGGGCATGATGGCTCAACTTGGCGAGCGGCGCGGGATTAAACATGGAATGAAAGGCACGGCACTGGCGCGGCGGGGTATGCTGGAGGGGACCATCAACCCAGTGAAAGGGGAGAGCATGACGGATCAGGAAACGCCCGAGAGCGCGCACGTGACGGCCGACGATATCGAGGCCGCCAACGACCTCATCGACTTTATCGAGGCGTGCCCCAGCATGTTCCATACGGCGGCGACCATTATGGCCGAGCTCGACGAGGCGGGCTTTACCTACCTGCCCGAGAATGCGGCGTGGGATATCGAACCGGGCGGGCGTTATTACACGCAGCGCAACACCTCGAGCGTCGTTGCCTTTAAGGTGGGCGAGGACCTGGCCGCGACATGGGGCGAGGACGGCGTTGCCGGTGACTATCATTTTCAGCTGACGGCGTCGCACAGCGACTCGCCGACGTTTAAGGTTAAGGCCGTGCCCGAGCTCGATGGCGCGGGCGAGACGTTGCGCCTGAACACCGAGGCCTACGGCGGCATGATCGACTACACCTGGTTCGACCGTCCGCTGGCACTCGCGGGCCGCGTGCTGGTGCGCGAGGGCGACCGTATTGAGAGCCGCCTGCTTGCCACCGAGCGCGAGGTCGCTATTATCCCGAGCCTTGCCATCCACATGAACCGCGGCGTTAACGAGGGCTTTGCTCCCAATCGCGCCGTCGACCTGTGCCCTCTCATCAGCGCTGGTGACCTTAAGCGGGGCGACTTTGACGCCCTGATCGCCGACGAGCTGGATGTTGAGCCCGAGCAGATTCTGGGCCGCGATTTGTTCCTGGTCAACCGCCAGGATGCGCGCATTTGGGGCTGGGCCGACGAGTTTATCTCGACGCCCAAGCTTGACGACCTGGCCTGCGCCTACACCTCGTTGCAGGCATTTTTGGGTGCCGAGAACGCGCACGACGTTTCGGTCTTCTGCTGCTTTGATAACGAGGAGGTTGGCTCCGAGACCAAGCAGGGCGCCATGTCGACGTTCTTGGCCGACGCGCTGCGCCGCATTAACGGATCGCTGGGCTTCGACGACGAGTCGTACCATCGCGCCCTTGCCGCATCGATGCTCGTGAGCTGCGACAACGCGCATGCCGTGCACCCCAACCACGCCGAGAAGTGCGACGCCCGCAACCAGGTTGTGCTCAACGGCGGCATCGTCATCAAGGAGGCCGCCAACCAGCACTACTGCACCGATGCCTTTAGTCGCGCGGTGTTCCAGGCCATCTGCGATGACGCTGACGTACCCACGCAGGCCTTCGCCAACAAGAGCGATATGGCGGGTGGCTCCACGCTCGGCAACTTGTCGAACATGCAGGCGAGTATGCACGCCGTGGACGTGGGCCTGCCGCAGCTGGCCATGCACTCGAGCTACGAGACCGGCGGCGTGCGCGACGTGATGTACGCCATCCGCGCCCTCACCGCCTTCTACGAGCGCGACCTAACCATCAACGGAGCCGAAAGCGTGGAGCTCTAAAACCTGCCAAAAAGGGACAGGTTTATTTTGGCAGGTTTTATCTGGGCGAATGCCGCAATGCCAACAGCTGGACAGAATTGTTAAGACACCGCAGGTTGAGCAAGCGTCAGCGAGCGATGTCCAGAGCGAACAAGTTGGCATGAAAAAGGCAAGGCATAGACCTTCTGGTCATGCCTTGCCTTTTGAATGACAAATTGTCGCTCTGGGCGGCGCGCAGCGTCGAGGGGTTCCGGCGTTTGGTAAAACGCCGGAACAAATTAATGCTCGATCCAGCAGCGCAGGGTCTCGCCGGTCTGAAGATGACGTAGATTCTCGGCGGCGATATCGACCACGTTGTTGAGCGTGGCTACCAGGTGGAACCAGCCGGAGACGTGCGGCGTGATGAGCATGTTGGGCGCGTCCCACAGCGGGCTTGTCGCGGGCAGGGGCTCGGGGTCGGTGACGTCGACCGCGGCGCCGGCAAGATGTCCCGACTTCAGGGCGGCAACCAAGTCGTCGGCGACCACAAGGTCGCCGCGGCCGCCGTTGGCAAAGAAGGAGCCCGGCTTCATCGCGGCGAAGAACTCGGCGTTCGCCAGGCCGCGGGTCTCGGGTGTGCTGGGCATAAAGGATGCGACGATGTCGGCCTCGGCTAGGCGCTCGGACAGGGCGTCCATGCCGTCCATGTCCTCAAACACAATGGGGTAGACGAGCGGATGACGCTTGATGCCGCGGACGTGCGCGCCCATGCTGCGGCAGAGCGTGGCGAAGTGACCGCCAATGTCGCCCGCGCCCAGCACCAGCACATTGGCATTTTTGAGCGAGGTGACCGGACCTAAATCCTCCCAGCGATGTTCGCGCTGCAGGTCCTGGTAGCCGGGCAGGCGCTTCATCATTGACAGCACCATGGCAAACATGTGCTCGCTTACGGCCTGACCGTAGGCGCCGATCGAGCAAGACAGCTTGGCGTCAGCCGGCACGGTGCCGGCGGCAAGGTAGTCGTCATAGCCGGCGGTCTGCAATTGCAACAGCTGGAGATGCCCGCATGCCGTGAGCATGTCAGGGTCGATGTTGCCCAGGATCACGTCGGCGTTGGCGACTTGTTCACGCGTGATGGCGTCGGCGCTCGTGTAGATAAAGTCCTCGCCCGGAGCGCTCGACTCAAGAATTGCGCGATGACGGTCGTTGACGGGCAACAAAACCAGGATGTTCACAAGCAGTCCTCTCCGCTCGACCTGCCAAAAAGGGACAGGTTTATTTTGGCAGGTTTTATCAGGCAAAACGCTCAATTAAAACGCCGGGCGCTCATGGACGGTTATAAGTCCATGAGCGCCCGGCGTCCCTGCGGCTACCAGCTCAGCAGCTCGTAACCGTCCTCGGTCACCACGAGCTGTACTTCGCACTGGGCCGAATCGCTACCGTCCTTGGTGCGCACACACCAACCGTCACCCTTGCTAATCTTGATATCGGGCGCTCCGGCGTTGACCATGGGCTCGATGGTAAAGACCATGCCCGGAGCCATGATGGTGTCCACGTCGGGCGCCTCGGTGGTAAAGCCCACAAACGGGTCCTCGTGGAACTCCTTGCCAATACCGTGTCCGCCGTACTCGCGCACCACGCTAAAGCCGGCGTCCTCGACCGTCTTTTGCACGGCCTCGGCCATAACGGAGAGCGGCAGCCATGGCTTGACGGCGGCCAGGCCCGCTTCCACGCTGGCGCGGGTCACGTCGACCAGGCGCTGGCGCTCGGCCGAGACCTCGCCGATGCAGAACATGCGGCTCGAGTCGCTAAAGTAGCCGTCCAGAATCGTGGAGCAGTCCACGTTGATGATATCGCCCTCGTGCAGCACGTCCGTATCGCAGGGGATGCCGTGGCAGACGACGTCGTTGATCGAGGTGCACACGCTCTTGGGGTAGCCCTCATAGTTGAGGTCGGCCGGCGTGCCACCGTGCTCGATGGTGTAGTCGTAGATCATCTGGTCGATCTGGTTGGTGGTCATGCCCGCGGCGATGTGCTCGCCCACGTAGTCGAGCACGCCCACGTTGATGGCGGCCGAACGCTTGATGCCCTCGATGTCGGCGGGTGTCTTGTAGAGCGTGCGAGGCAGAACCTCCCAGCCCTCTTCCCACAAGCGCTCGAGGTGCTCATCAAAGGCGCTATGGCATTTCTTGTATTTTTTGCCGCTGCCGCACCAGCAAGCGTCGTTGCGGCCTGGCACGGGTCCGTTGTCAAACATGGCTAACTTCCTTTCATTCGCAGCTAGTATAGCCCACCCACGCGTCCATAAAAGTTGCGGTGATATAGTTCCGATTTAAGCGGTTTAACAGCATAAACAGGAACTATATCACCGCAACTGATGGAGTGGGATGGTGGGCGCTGGCTGCTGTGTGGTTTTGCTAGTAGCTCACCTGACAGGGAATGCCGAGGGCGCGCACGCGCGCGGCAATGGCGTCGAGCACCTCGGGTGCTGCCTTGGCAAGGCCGGCGACCGGTGTCTCGCGCGCTACCGTGTAGATGGTCGCCTCCTGCGGGCGAATGCGCTCAAGCGCCGCGAGCCAGGGGGCAACGTACTCCTCGCCGGTGTTGTCGATGGGCTTGCCCTGATACTCGCCGGTCAAAAAGATCGTCTGGATAATAACGTGACCGTCAAAGCTCGCGAACGTCTCGATCTGGTGCTCGACGTCGTAGGGGCCAACGGGCTGGTCGAGCAGCTGGATAAATGCCGGATCGACCGTATCCAGTTTGAGGATGTTGTCGTCGACCATCATGAGCGCATCGTGCACCTGGGGACGGTCGGCGCGCGTGCCGTTGGAGAGCACGGCGATCTTGGAGTTCGGGGCAAGCTCGTCGCGCAGCGCGACGGCGCCGGCGATGGCCTGCGGAAACTCCGGTGCGGCGGTGGGCTCGCCGTTGCCGGCAAACGTGATTACATCGGGCAGCTCGCCCTCGGCTGCCATCTCACGCAATTTGGTCTCGAGCGCGTCGAGTACCACGGCAGCCGTGTTATACGGCTCGTGGCAGGGGCGCTCGGCGTTGAGGCCGTTCTCGCAGTAGATGCAGTCAAACGTACAGATCTTGCCCGATGCCGGCATCATGTTGACACCGAGCGAAAGGCCCAGACGGCGGCTGCGCACCGGTCCAAAGATGGGGCTGGCATTTAAAAACGTAGACATAGGCATATGCTCCTTGGGACAGTTGTGCCTAAGCATAGCATCGGCGCCAAAGTCTGGTTTGGGCTTGTGCTCTTAGGTTTCGTTTTTTCATTCTGCCCTCGATGCCCACGATATGAAAGGTTCCGGGTCGGGTACAGTTCATGTGTTAACAAGGCACAAGACGATGGGGCACAACATGGATTTTACGGTCGAGAATGCGGGCACCACGATTGCCTGTCGCGAGTATGCCGGGTCGGGCGTTCCGTCGGATGCGCCTGCCTTGATATGTGTGCACGGCGCTTGTGTCGATGGCACATTTTTTGGGGGCATCGCCCGCGAGCTCAGCCAAGTGTGCCGCGTAGTTGTCTACGACCGCCGAGGTTGCGGCGAGAGCAGCGACGCCGCGGACGGGCGCTACGACCTCGCCGCCCAGGCCGACGACCTGCAGGCCGTTATCGAGCATGTCGGCGTTCCGGCAAATGTCCTCGCGCACAGTGCCGGTACGCTGGTGACCCTGGAGCTTCTCCGTACAAACCCGACCATTGTCTCGCGTGCGATTCTGCATGAACCCGCCGTGACAAACGAAGGCGCCGGCCTGGGTGCGGCCCCGGTTTTGCTCGAGATGATTGCCGCGGGAAAGGTCTCGAGGGCGCTAAGGGCCTTCCTGGGCGCCATCGGCGATTCGGACCCTCAAGCCCCCAAGCTAACCGAGGCAGAAGCCAAGCATGCCCTGCGCAACGGCCGCAGTTTCATGGCAAACGAATACGAGACCACTATGACCTGCGTTCCCGATTGGAATCGCGTCCGCGCATCGAAAACGGTTGCCGCCGTGTTCCTGGGCGAGCTCTCGATTAGTACGCCCCGCGAGGCGGGCACGAGGACGGCGGCTGAGCTTTTGGATTGTCCGCTCGTAGTAGTTCCCGGTGCGCACAACGGGCTGCGCGATCGCCCGACAGCGGCCGCCCAGGCTGTCCGCGGCATCCTGGGGCTCTAGCGGCCGCAATCATCAAAACGGGCTTTTCCGTAAACGTTTCGGCTGTGTTAACAAGGGTGCTCAAAACCCAACGTCTGCGGCTTCAGCCCTGCCGTCTGCCAACTCATAAAAAAGAAACGGTATTCACGTGCGTACCTGCATCGACAAGGTGCTACCCTTGTAACATTTGGTACCCACTGCTACCAAGCGAAACTACTGAAAGGGCCCCTATGCTCAATAATCACGAGGCCAATCTAACCGACGAGGAGGCTGCCGCCGAGGTCGCCCGTGTCGCGAAGACCTACCCCGTGGTACGTTTGCTGTCGGCCGACCAGATTAAGGGCGATCCCAACTGCCTGCTCGCCGGCGATCGGTGTCCCTGTCTGCGCCAGTCAGGTCTGGAGGTCTTGGCAGGTTCCGATGAGGTGTCGGAACGGCTGCTCAACGATGGCGTTGAGTACCGCGCTCGCCTGCGCCCTCTGAAGGTCGAGGGCGAGCCTCACGTCCTGCTGATGGTGCGTCCGATTGATGAACAGGAGACCGCAGAAGAGGACCTTGTCTACACCGACGTGCTGACGAGCGTGCGCAATCGCCGATATTACGAGGAAAAGCTTCGCAGCGCCCGCATGCAGGCCGGTGTGGCCATGATCGACCTTGATGATTTTAGGGTCTTCAACGATACCTGTGGCCGTCATGCCGGCGACCTTGCACTCGGTGCTGTGGCGACGGCCATACGCAGCAGTATTCGTTCGACTGACGAGCTTGTCCGCTATGGCTGCGATAAGTTTGTGGCCGTCATGCCCAATATCCCCTCCGATGATTTCGCCCGTCGTCTGCGTCACGTATCCGATGCCGTTCATTCCACGGTTATTCCGGGCCATGAGCGTGTTAGCTTGACGGCATGTGTTGGTGGCGTTCGCATTAATGGCGAGACGGTCGATGAGGGCGTTGGCCGCGCTGTCCAATTATTGAGCCGCGCTAAGGCAAAAGCCGGTACGGTCATGACCGATACCGATTCCATCGAGGCCTTCCAAAGCGAAAAGCCTTTGGTGCTTATCGTCGATGACTCCGAGATGAACCGAGCTATTCTCAGTGAGATGCTCAAGGACGAGTATTGCATCCTCGAGGCCGATAGCGGTCGCGCAGCGCTCGACATGGTCGACCGCTATGGCGATGAGTTGTCGCTCGTGCTGCTGGACATTGTCATGCCGGGCATGAACGGCTTTGAGGTGTTGGGCGATCTGTCGCGCCGGTCGATTATTGACAATCTGCCTGTCATCATGATCTCGAGCGAAGATTCCGACGATGTGGTGCTGCGCGCGTACGAGCTGGGTGCCTCGGACTATGTCAACCGCCCGTTTGACTCCCGTGTCGTGCGCCGCCGTGTAAGCAACACCATCCGCCTGTACGCCAAGCAGCGTCGTCTGACGAGCCTGCTGTCCCAGCAGTACAACGAGCGCGTCAAGAACAGCCGCATGCTCATCGACATCATGGCCGGCGTCATGGAGCTTCGCAATGGCGAGAGCGGCAGGCACGTTACGAACATCGAGAAGCTGACCGAGCTACTGCTTGCCTGCCTGGTCCAGCGTAGCGACAACATCTCCCTCGACAACGAGGAGCGCTCCACGATTGCCCTGGCTTCGGCGCTGCACGATATCGGCAAGATGTCGATTGACGATGCGATTCTCAACAAGCCCGGGCGCCTCACGCCCGAGGAGTTTGAGATTATGAAGACGCATACCACGATCGGCGCCGACATGCTGCGTGAGCTGGGTCGTCATCACGCCGGCAATGCGCTTATGGAATATGCGTACCAGATTGCGCGCTGGCATCACGAGCGCTGGGACGGCAAAGGTTATCCCGACGGCCTTAAGGGCGACGATATCCCCATCGCCGCACAGGTGGTTTCGGTGGCTGACGTGTACGATGCGCTGACGAGCGTGCGCGTGTACAAGGATGCTATTCCGCACGAGGAGGCGATCCAGATGATCCTGGACGGTAAGTGCGGTGCCTTTAACCCGCTGCTGCTCGACTGCCTGCTCGAGGTGCAAGACCATATTGCCGAAACATTGGCGCGCCCTGCCGAGGTCGTTGCGCTTCCTACGATTTAGTTTGACCAAAGGAGTTTGAATCCATGATTTCCATGCGTGAGGCGTATGAGAAGATTGGCGCCAATTATGACGACGCTTGCACTCGGCTGATGGGTGAGGAGATGCTTGCCCGTTTTGCTCTCAAGTTTTTGGATGACGAGAGCATGGACAAGCTGGAGGCTGCCATGGCGGCAGGAGACGCCAAGGAAGCGTTTATGGCGGCGCACACGCTCAAGGGCGTGAGCCAGAACCTGGGATTCAATAATCTGTTCGAGCCGGCGGTCGTGGTGACCGAAGCGCTGCGCGGTGCCGATACTGTTGACGGCGCTCGTGAGGGAATGCATGCGCTGCAGCAGCAATATGCGGCCACGATGTCGGCTCTGCGCGAGGCGGCTGAATAAGAGCTTGCGTGCCTTGGGCTGTGTGCCTGCCGCGCATAGGTAAAGGGGCGCCCCGTCGGACCATGTGGCCGGCGGGGCGCCCTTATCTGTTGTGGGGCTCGCGAACTAGCGAGCCTGCTTTACCTTGGCCGCTGCCTCGACAAACGACTTCCACAGGTTAAAGTCGGTCTCGAGCGTCTTCCAGGTGTACTCGGGATGCCATTGCACGCCCAGGCAAAAAGGCTGGCCCTCGACCTCGATGCACTCGGGCACGCCGTCGGTTGCCTTGGCGACCAAGCGCGTGCTTTTACCCAGACGATCGACGCAGCAGTGGTGTGCGGAGTTGGTTTGGATCAGCCTGTGTCCGCCAACCGCGCGGTCGAGCAGCGAGCCCGGCACGACCTCGACGGGATGCACGGGGTCGTTGAGCACGTGGGTATGGCGCCACTGCGTGCGGCCCTCGCGAGCGCCCAGGCTCGGCACGTCCATGCACAGGGTGCCGCCAGTGGCGACGTTGAGCAACTGCGTGCCACGGCAGGTGGTAAAGAGCGGCTTTTTGGCGCGGAGCACCTCGCCGACCAGCTTAAACTCAAAGCTATCGCGGATCTCGCAGCAGAGGGTGGGGTCGTAGGGTCGATCATCGCCCCAGCGTTTGGGGTTGACATCCGGGCCGCCGGGAATAGCGATACCGTCAGCGATATCGACGTAATGGCGGATGACCTCAATATCCTCGGTGATGGACATCTGCAGCGGCAGGCCGCCGGCGGCAAGGATGGCATCGACAAAGACGCTTGCGATTTCCTCGTTGGGGGAGAGCGTCTCGCTTAAAAACGGCTTTGCCTCTTCCCAGCGTGGTGCGACCAGGATGAGCGGGCGGTCGGCGGGATCGACGTCGACGTGCGGAGTGTAGGACGATGAGGTGTGTGTTCCGATCATGGGTGTGGCTTTCGAATCCGGGTGGACATGGCACAGGGGCGGCGCGGGACAGGTGCTCCAGATGAATTTGCCCGCGTGGCAATGGGGCTAGTGGCCCTTGATGGAGTTGAGGAAGTCCTGGGCGCGCTTAGTCTGGGGATGGTCGAAGAACTCGTCGGGCGTGCCGGTTTCCACGATCTGGCCGTCGGCCATAAACACGACGCGGTCGGCCACGCGGCGGGCGAAGTTCATCTCGTGCGTAATGACGATCATCGTCATGCCCTGCTGCGCCAAGCGCACCATGACCTCGAGCACCTCGTTGATCATCTCGGGGTCAAGGGCGCTCGTGGGCTCATCGAAGAGCATGGCCTTGGGCTGCATGGCAAGAGAACGGGCGATGGCTACGCGCTGCTGTTGGCCGCCCGAAAGCTGTGCGGGCACCTTATCGGCCTGCTCGGCCACGCCCACGCGGCCCAGCAGGTCCATGGCGCGCTCACGGGCCTCGTCCTTGGAGACGCCCAGCACGTCGACCGGCCCCAGCATGACGTTCTGCAGTACGGTCATATGTGCGAACAGGTTGAACTGCTGAAACACCATGCCCAGCTCGGCACGCATGCGGGCAAGGTCCTTGCCTTCCTGCGGCAGGGGCTCGCCTTCGATGAGGATCTCGCCCGAGTCGATGGTTTCCAGACGATTGATGGCTCGGCACATGGTCGACTTGCCCGAGCCCGAGGGGCCGATTACAACGACGACCTCGCCGCGGTCGACCGAGAGATTGATGTCGTTGAGGACGTGCAGATCGCCGTAGTGCTTATCGACGTGCTTGAGCTCGATCAGCGGCTGATTGCCGGTGGAAGAGGTGCTCTGTGCCATGGTGCTCGGCTCCTTATGACTCGAAATGGTAAAGCGTTAGCGGATGATGGCCGCGCCGGTCTTGTGCGAGACGTAGACAGCGGCCTTGTTGATCGCGACGTTGATGAGGATATAGATGACCGCGATCACCAGATAGACCGACACGAGCGCGTCGTAGTTGGTAATGAGCACGCGGGCATTTTGCATGAGGTCGGGGTAGCTCACCACATAGGCGACGGTGGTGTCTTTGACGACGACCACGAGCTGCGAAATCAACGACGGAATGATAAACCGAATAGCCTGCGGCAATACGATTTTAAAGGTGATTTTAGCTTTGGAGAGGCCGAGCGCCTGGGCAGCCTCGACCTGGCCGCGCGGCACGGCGTTGACGCCGGCGCGGAAGATCTCGGCAAGTACGCCGGCTGCAGCGAGCGCGACGGGAAGCGTGAGCATCCAAAACGACGGCAGTGAAATCTTGTACTGAGGCAGCACCAAAAAGAAGAAGTAGATGAACAGCAGGCTCGGCACGCCACGGAAGAAATCGGTGAGCACGCGGCAGACCAGCTGCAGCGGCTTGATGTCGCTGGTACGGCCGAGCATGAGGGCTAAGCCCAGTACCAGCGCGATGGCGCCGGCGGTGAGCGCGACCTTTACTGTGCCCTCAAAACCGGCAAGCAGGAACTTCCAGGTGGTGAGGTGCGTAAAGAAGTACCAGTAATGGACCGAAAGCTGGCCGGTCACATAAAAGCGCTGCAGTACCAGAGCGATGAGCGCGGCCACGGCAACAAGTGAGATGGCGGTGCCGACGCGAATCTTGGCGCGCATCTTGGGGCCGGGAGCCTCGTAGAGCGCATCGCGCATGGTGAGCGCGGAGGTGGAGTGCTTGCTCATCGGAGGATCCTCACCTTCTTATCGATATAGTTGCCAATGTGGCTCACCACAAAGGCCGTGCCCAGGTAGCCGAGCGCCGAGATAAAGAACGCGGCGACGCCGCCGAGCGAGCGCGTGTTGATGTAGCTCACCACGCCGGTGAGCTCCTGCGGTTTAAGCGGCACCTGACTGCCGAGCGCCGTGGTGAGCATGACGGCGATAAAGAGGTTGGTCATGGGCAGCACGCTCGAGCGCAGCGCCTGCGGAATCACGATCTTGGCGAGGATACGGCTGAAGCTCATGCCCAGCGAGCGGGCGGCTTCCACCTGGCCGACACCGACGGTGTTGATGCCGCTCATAAAGTTCTCGGAGCCAAAGGCAGAACCCAAGAGCACTGTGGCGACGATGACGCAGGTGCGGTAGGGCAGGACGACCTTGAGCGGGGGCAGCGCATAGACGACGATAATGAGCAGCGCGATGCCGGGGATGTTACGGAAGACCTGGACATACAGGTCGCCAAAGACGCGCAGCGGCTTGAGCGGCGACACGCGCATCACGGTGACGGCGACGGCCAGCACCATGGCGATGGCAAACGACTCAAGCGTCATGCCCCAGGTTGCTAGCAGCGCGTCGATATAGTTCTGGCCATAGAGCGACCAGAGCTCGGAGAGACTCATGCGGACCTCCCGCCGGTAAGGAAAGGGGCTCCCGTGTGTACGGAAGCCCCGACAACTCAGTGAGGAAACAGTTTAGCGCAATAAAGCGCATCGTGCGTTTCCGTATGGTTTCGTAGCGGCCGTTACTAGGCTCGCTGCCTAGGCGCCGATCTCGGGCAGCTCGGGAACATTGGTGTCGCCCGTACGGTCGCCAATGCAGATCTGCCACAGCTCGGTCCAGGTGCCATCGTCCTCGATCTTCTTAAGGAAGTCGTTGACAAAGGCGACACCGTCGGAATCGAGCGGCAGGCCGATGCCGTAGGGCTCCTTGCTGCCGAAGGGCTTGCCGGCAATCTTGTACTTGCCGGGCTCGCGGACCAGGGCGCTCTGCTGCATGTTGTTGTCGATGACGTAGGCGTCAACGCGGCCCTGCTGAAGTGCCTGGCGGGCCTCCTCGTCGGTCTTGAACTCCTGTTGGCTGGCCTTGGGGGAGAACTCCTCCAGGATGGCGGGGCCGTTGGAGCCGGACTGGACGGCGACGTTCTTGTCGGCCAGGTCGTCGACGCTCTTGATGTCGTCGTTGTCGGCGAGCACCAGGATAGCCTGCTGGGTGTAGTAGTAGGGACCGGCGAAGGAGACGAGCTTCTTGCGCTCGTCAGTGATGGTGTAGGTGGCAAAGACAGCGTCGACCTGGCCGTTCTGCAGGACGGACTCGCGCGTGTCCGAGGTCACCTGGGTGATCTCGACCTTGTTCTCGCCCAGAATGTAGTTGGACAGGAGCTGTGCGATACCGGCGTCGAAGCCGCGGGTCTGACCGTCTTTCTCGTTGAGGAGGGAGAAAAGTGTGGAGGTCTGAACGCCACCGATCTTAAAGACACCGGCGTCCTTGACGGCCGTGGCCCAGGTGCTGGCGGCGATGGCGTCGTCATCGGCCTTGGGGCCGTTGTCGACGAGTTTGTCGAATGCCTTGGCATCGAGTATGGTGGAAGCCTCGGTATCTTCGGAGCTCTTGGAGGAGCCGACGGCGGAACCCTTGTCGGCCTCGGCGCTGGTGTCGGAGCAGCCGGCAAGACCAAGGCCGGCAACGGTTGCGAAGGTGGCGGCAACGAAGCCGCGGCGGTCGAGAACGACCTGCTGGGAGAGGTTCTTGCTCATGGTAGAACACCTTTCTCAATAAAATCCCTAGCGGTTGAGTAGAGTTATACCCTATCCCGCTCAAATGGGTCAACACGAAATAACTCAGAAACATACTTACCTTATGGGTTATTCTACCTACCATAAAGGGACAGGCACCTTTGTGGTGGTTCTTGCAGATGTGGTGGCCTGTCTCGCTGCTTTGTCTCAATCTGTAACAGGTAGACGAGGAAATGGGTTCTAACTGTTACAGATTGAGATTTTCTCTTCAGGGGAATTCGAATGTCTCGATCTGTAACAGTTAGACGGCCAAAAGGTCTCTATCTGTTACAGATTGAGACAAAGGTCAGGGGCAAAGACGGTTTGTCTAGATCTGTAACAGTTAGACGGGAATTCGGGCCCTAGATGTTACAGATTGAGATAATCGCGCGCGAAAATAAAAACCTCCGCAGGGGTGCTTCCCTTGCGGAGGTTTTTTACTCGTTAAGTAGCCTAACGGCTTCGGCGGCCATGTTCTCGGCCGTCATGCCGTTCTGAGCGAGCAACTCGTTGGGGTCGTAGCGGTCGGGGAAGCCCTTGGCGATGCCAAAGGTGCGCGTGCGCACGGGCGTGCAGGCCAAGTAGCACGCGACGCGCTCGCCCCAGCCGCCGTCCAAGATGCCGTCTTCGAGGGTGACGACAACGCGATGCTTGGCGGCAAGGCTGTCGAGGAACTCGCGGTCGAGCTCGGTTGCATAGCGCGGGTTGACGAGCGTGGCCTCGATGCCGTACTCGGCAGTCAGACGGTTTGCCACGCGCTCGCCCAGCTCAAAGAAATCGCCAAGCGCGAGCACGGCCACGTCGCGACCCTGGCACACCACGTTGTAACGAACGGCGCCGTAATCGGCGTCCTCGGCAGGCGCAAGATCGGGGCGGCTTACCAAGCCAATGCCCGGCACGCGAATCGCCACGGGATGCTCGCGGTGGTCGAGCGACCAGCTCAGCATGGATAGGTATTCCTCCATGCAGGAAGGCGCCAGGTAACGCATATTGGGGAGAGCGCCCAGCATAGAAATATCAAAGAACGAAAGATGCGTCTCGGATGTGGTGCCAAAGATCGATGCGCCAAACACCAGGATGGTTGCGGGGACATCGTTGAGGCACAGGTCGTGCCACAGCTCGTCGTAGGCGCGCTGCAAAAACGTGCCGTACACACCAAAGACTGGCTTGGCACCCGAGCGCGCAAGCGCGGTGGCAAAGGTCACGGCGTGCTCCTCGGCAATGCCCACATCGACGAACTGTTTGCCGGCGGCGGCGCGAAGCTCGGGTGTAAAGCCCATGATGTAGGGCGTGGCGGCCGTGATGCCCACGACCTGCGGATCGTGCTCGATGGCGGCGCTGAGCGCCTCGCCCGTAATGTCGGCATAGGTGCGCGGCGCAGGCTCGCTCGGATGGCCCGGGCAGAGCTTGCGCCCAGTCGCCATGTCAAACGGACCCACATGATGCCAGCGCTCGGGGTCGCTCTGGGCTGGCTCAAAGCCCTTGCCCTTTGCGGTGGAGACGTGCAGCACGATGGGATGATCGATATCGCGCAGCTCCTGCAGCGTGTCGACCAGGGCCAACACATCGTTGCCGGTGTCCAGATAGCAGTAGTCGAGCCCCATCGCGCGGAAAACGTTGCGCTCACAGGTGCCGTTGCTGGCGCGCATCTCGGCCAGATTGCGATACAGGCCGCCATGGTTCTCGGCAATGGACTGGTCGTTATCGTTGACGATGATGATCAGGTTGCTGTCGAGCTCGGCGGCATTGTTAAAGCCCTCAAACGCCAGACCGCCCGAAAGCGAACCGTCGCCAATGATGGTGATGACGTTGTACGCATCGCCCGCCAGGTCACGAGCGTGCGCCAAGCCGCAGCCCAGGCTCACCGATGTGGAGGTGTGGCCCATGGCGAACAGGTCGTGTTCGGACTCGTCGGGATTGGCAAAGCCAGAGGCCTCGCCGTAGCGTGCCGGGTCGATATAAGTGTACGCGCGCCCAGTCAGCGCCTTGTGGGCATAGGTCTGGTGCGACACGTCAAAGACAATTTTGTCGGTGGGGGAGTTAAACACGCGATGAAGCGCAACCGTAAGCTCAACGACGCCCAGGTTGGGGGCAACGTGCCCGCCGACGGCGGCGGAGCTTTCGAGGATGGCGTGGCGGATCTCGCCGCAGAGCAGCGGAAGCTCGGCGCGATCGAGAGCCTTGACGTCCTCGGGCGTTGTCGTTTGCGTAAGCAGCATCGTTGTGGGTTACTCCATGCGAATCGTGCGCCGGCACTCCCTCGGCCGGCACAATTGCACAAGACAGTCTCGCACATTTTGGCGTTTGATATGTGACGGCGGCGCGGTAATTCGCCAACTGGTGGGGCAAAACGTTTTGTCCGATGCCATACTGATAAGTTCCATGATGATTTTATTCATTGCGTGCAGGCTGTGGCTTGCCGCCGAGCGCCGCCGGAAGGAGGCCGCATGTCCGATACCGTTCGTGCCGAGAAAATCGCGTGCGAAGTAGACCATGCTGCCCGTCAACTGGCACAGGCGGGCCGTCTGGACCTGACGCGCGAGTTTATCCAGCATGGCGATGTGACGGTGTATACGCATGTGACCTCGGTGGCGCGGGCAAGTCTGTCATTTGCCGAGCGCTTGGGCCGTGCGGGCATTTCGGTCGACCGCGCCTCGCTGCTGCGCGGGGCCCTGCTGCACGATTACTTTCTCTATGACTGGCACGATCCCGACCCAAGCCATCGACTGCATGGCTTTCGTCACCCGTTTTTTGCCCTGGCGCGTGCGGAGGAAGATTTTGAGCTGACGTCGCGCGAGCGGAATATCATCGCGCGCCATATGTTTCCGCTGGTGCCGGTGCCGCCGACGTGTCGTGAGGCTTGGATTGTATGCCTGGCAGATAAATGGTGCGCTCTGCGTGAGACGGTCGCCGGCCGTCTGCGGCGCAAGGACAAGGCGGACGATGACGTGAGCAGCGAATCGAACGAAAAGAGGAGAGGGTAGACGGTGGGAACCGCGATCGACATGGCATTTGACGGCGCGACGCTTGCCGCCTGTCCACTCTCGGCACTGGTGCTCTCGTTTGCCTTTTACGGGTTTTGCGGCTGGGCGTGGGAGTCGACGGTTTGCGCCATGCTCAATCACGGACGATTTGCCAACAGTGGCTTTTTGCTGGGGCCGTGTTGCCCTATCTATGGTGTGGGCGGCATAGCCTGCTGGCTTTTGCTGCGCGGGATTCCGGATGCCTCGAGCCAGTTTGTTGCCGCGGCGCTTGTATGCAGCGTAATCGAGTACAGTGTGGGCCTTCTATTGGAAAAAACAACAGGCGCGCGCTTTTGGGATTACTCACACCTGCCGTTTAACCTGCACGGACGCATCTGCCTGTACTGGGCCTGTGCGTTTGGCTTGGGCGCGCTGTGCATTTGCCGTTTAGTGGAGCCGGCATTGCTGGGGCTGCTTGGCCATCTGCCGGTGCTGATTGTGCGGCTGTCCGCCTTTATCGTCGCGGTCGCGATGATGGTCGATGCGGTGTGCTCGTTGGCCAGCTGGCGCCGCCTGTCCGATGAGCTGGAGCGTGTGCGTGCCGACCTTGCCGACCGCATCAATGAGTCGCTTGCCGATGCCTCCGACTCTATGCTCGAACGTATTCCCGATTCGGCGATCGATTCGGTGGCGCAGACGCATATCCGCGGTCGCGCCGTTAACGCGTGGCTGGCCGAGCTGGGCGACGCGGCGCTCGATGCCCTGCGCGAGAAGGCTTCGATGCCGACATTTATCTCGGATGGTGCTCGCGGCCTGGCGCTCGCTGCCCGCCGCGTGGCCGATGCCGCGCCGAGCATGCCGCGTCCGTCGCTCAGTCGTCGCCTTGCCGGAAAGCGCATGAGCCGTCCGGTGCCGAGCGTGTCGCTCAGCCGCCGCGACCTACGCTTCTTTAACGCCTTCCCGCGTCTGCGCATCAATCGCTACGAAGGCGTCATCCGAGCTACCGACCTCCGCGATCGAGCCCGCGAGCTGTTCCGGCGCTAGCCAGAGCGGGGCCAAGCGCGCCCTTCTTGTTCGCACATTTCCCGTTCGTTTCGCGCCCGTTGCCGCGCCGTTTCCAAGATTGCGGCACCGTTTCCATTCGACAACGCGGCGTTTAACAACGCCGTATCTGGTCTACACCAGTTGCCCCTCGACCGCATTATGGGCGCCGACAACGTCCATGCGACCAAGGGGGAGCGAATGTACGATACGGGATCGACAACGTTTATGCTCATCTGCACCATGCTCGTGTTTTTAATGACACCGGGTCTGGCGTTTTTCTATGGCGGCCTGTCCAGGCGCAAAAATGTCATCAACACCATGCTTATGTGCTTTGGCGCCATTGGCCTGGTCGGTGTGCTGTGGATTGTTGCCAGCTGGTCGCTGGCCTACGGCGGCGACGGCTCGAGTCCGTTTACTGGAGGCCTTGACCAGCTTCTGTGCCTGCCGGTGCTCAACCAGGTGCTGCAGGCGGCCGAGGGCAACGCCGCGGACGGCGCCGTCTACCCCCAGATCATCAACATCGCCTTCCAGATGGCGTTTGCCATGATCACCGCCGCCATCGTCACGGGCAGCCTGGCCGGCCGCGTTAAGTTTGGCGCCATGACGGCTTTCCTGGGCATTTGGCTGCTCGTGGTCTATGCGCCGCTCGCCCACATGGTCTGGGGCGGCGAGGGCTCCTTTATCGGTGACATCATCGGCGCGCTCGACTTTGCCGGCGGCGACGTGGTGCACATTTCGTCCGGTCTCACGGGCCTGATTCTCTGCCTGATGCTCGGCCGTCGTCGCGGCTTTGGCATGGTGAGCTACCGTCCGCATAACGTGCCGTTTGTGGCGCTGGGCGCCGGCCTGCTTTGGTTTGGCTGGTTTGGCTTTAACGGCGGCAGTGAGTTTAAGGCCGACGCCGTGGCGGCGCTTGCCATCCTTAACACCGTGACGGCCAGCGCGGCGGGTATGGTCTCGTGGCTTGTCGTCGAGCGCGTGCGCACCGGTCGCCCCACGCTGGTGGGCGCCAGCACCGGTCTGGTCGCGGGCCTCGTGGTGGTCACGCCGGGCGCGGGCTTTGTCGAGCCGTGGGCGGCGCTGGTCATGGGCCTGATCGTCTCGCCCGTCTGCTACTTGGCTATCAGTCATCTCAAGACCAAGTTTGGCTACGACGATGCGCTCGACGCGTTCGGTTGCCACGGTATCGGCGGTATCTTGGGCGGCGTGGTCACGGGCCTGTTCTGCGTGCCGGAGCTCTCGTGGACCGGCAAGGGCGGCCTGTTCTACACGGGCGACATGTCACTGCTCATCTCGCAGGTCCTGGGTATTGTGGTGACGGTCGCCATTGTGCTGGTGCTCGACTTGGTGATCGCCGCGGTGGTCAAGGCGCTGTTCCACGGCAGCCTGCGCGTGGACGAGGCAGACGAGGCGCTGGGCCTGGATGCGAGTCAGCACGGCGAGAGCGCGTATCCCTCCTTCTCGGGACTCGATTAGCGGCACGGCTTTCCCAGGCACCCGACCTTGCCCCTCAAACCGTCGCTTGCGTACCGAAGTACGCGGCGCTCCTCTTTCGGGGCAATCTCGGGCACCTGGAAAACCCGTGCCATGTGAAGGTAAATCAATTACTTTTATTGAAGAGAGGAATTCACTATGAAGAAGATTACAGCGATTGTTCGTGCCGAGAAGCTTGAGGTTCTTAAAGACGCGCTGTTTGCTGCTGATGTTCGCGGCATGACCATCAACCAGGTGCAGGGCTGCGGCGCACAGCATGGCTGGAAGGAATACGTGCGCGGCAACGAGCTGCTCGTCAACACGATCCCCAAGGTGCAGTTCACCCTCATCTGCGCCGACGAGCATGTCGACGGTATCGTTGACATTATCTGCAACGCCGCTCGCACCGGTGCCGTCGGCGACGGCAAGATTTGGGTCGAGCCGGTCGAAGAAGTCATCCGCATTCGCACCGGCGAACACGGCCCGGCCGCGGTGTAGAATCGACCGTCTGCCATCCGCAACGTTAAAATGCTGCAATGAGGCACAAGACTTGCGTTGCGGATGGGCGGATTATGGGTCGCAATAAATATCCCGAGGAGACGGTCGCGAAGATTCTCGACGCGGCACTGGAGCTATTCTGCGCACAGGGTTATGAGGGGACGAGTATTCAAGATATCGTTGACCGTCTCGACGGCATGACCAAGGGCGCTGTCTATCATCACTTCAAGAGCAAAGAAGAGATTTTCAACGCCGCGTTTGATCGGGCGATGACTCCGATTGTTGAGCACCGCCGCTCGATGCTTGGCGTCGGTAATATGACCGGAGCCCAAAAGCTCAAGCGACTGTACGCTCCCGAGTCCGTTGTTCCACAAATTGAGCTATGGGCACGTATGCGTCCTGCAGCAGATCCGGTAAAAAGCTCGCGCCTACTGGCGATGCAGTACCAGGGCTCATTTGACGAGTCGGCCGATGGCTGTCTCTTGCCAGTGATCGAGGAGGGCATCGCCGACGGCTCCATTGCGTGCGAATGCCCGCGCGAAGCGGCGGAGGCCGTATCGTTGTTGGCGAATCTTTGGCTGCTGCCATTGTTCCGTCCGCTCGAGCCCAAGGAGCGAATGCTCGCTCGCGCACAATGTTTGGCGCAGATGGCTGCCGCGGTGGGGCTCGATTTGGGTAATGAAGTGCTTCAGACAACGGCGCAGATTTGGGACGTATGGGACCGCGCCGGGTGGTAATATAGATACCAACGGTATGTAATTGATTTGTGAGGGTAGCCACGGCTGCCCTTTTCAAGTCATTAAATACATACTAGTGGTATGTATAGGGGGTGGGCTTATGGCTTGAATGCGGAGGAATAGCGTCTCATTGACACAAAAAACAGTGCGGTCAATCAGGTTCGCGGAACTTCTGGTTGCGCAGCTGTGCACGTATTCGATGCTGTCGGCGCTGTGCTTTGCGTATCCACTTTACTTGTTCGATAGCAGCGGATCGTCAACGTTATATGGCACCGTCGTGGCGACGGCGTTCATACCAGGTGTGCTCGCGACTCCGGCTGGCGGAATCTTGGCGGATAGGGGAAGACATCGCGAGGCCCTCGTGGCCCTCGGCATTGCTCTGATGACTGCATCACTGCTGTCTATCCCCATGAAGCACTCATTGCCTCTTGCGGTCGTCGTAGTAGCGATACTTTGTGTTCAATATGGTTCTCAATCGCTGCTAAAGCCAATACTCCAAATTGAGACGGTGCGCATGGCGGGTGAAAAGAAGGTTGAGCGGGCCACTGCATTGGTTTCGCAGGTGACCATGGTGAGCAATATCTTGGGTCCTGTGGTCGGGACGGCAGTCTATGGGTGCTTTGGCATCGATGCTCTTTGCACAATTGCGTCGGTAACGTTTGCGATTTCAGCTCTGTTGTTTGGTGGCGTACTCAAGCAAAATGCCTCATCTGAAACGATGGGAGACGGCGCGACTCGTACGACATGCCGAAACGATTTTCGGGAGTCAATTCGGTATCTGTTGCAAAATGCATCATTGGTCGCTGTGATTTTGCTTGCGGCCGTTTTGAACCTTGCGTTGGTTGGGCTAACGATTGGCGCTCCCATTATTGTTACAAAGCATCTCGGCATGCAATCGTCCTGCGTTGGGATAGTTGAGGTGGCTATGGGCTTGGGTGGTCTTGCCGGCAGTGGCTTGGTCGGCATTTGGCCGCATCGTTTTTCTCTCAATGGCATATGTCGATATGTTGCGACGATCTGTTTTGGAGTCGTACCGATTATTGTTACGCTACTGTTCGGCGCAGATGTATGCGTGTTCACCGTGTTTGCGGTTGGTTCGGCATGGATCATGGTGTGGGCAAGCATTGCGTCGGTTGAAATCATCGCGTTTGTTCAGCGGGTAGCGCCGGCTGAGCTCTGCGGAAAAGTGCTTTCGG
Source organism: uncultured Collinsella sp. (assembly GCA_958445065.1). GTDB lineage: Bacteria > Actinomycetota > Coriobacteriia > Coriobacteriales > Coriobacteriaceae > Collinsella. The sequence continues at coordinate 83,691 of CAUCQW010000007.1, read as the reverse complement.
TCGTTTACATGGTTCTTTCCTGCGCAACACCTATCGGCCAATTGACGTACGGGGTTGCATATGATACATGGACACCGGCGATTGTATTCGCAGCCATGTTGGCGGTGCTGACGTTGACGACGGCGCTGTTTTATCGGCTGAAAAATCGATTGCGGCGATTGTCTTAACGCGCTGGGGCACCGTGAATTTGTGAAGGCGGTGGTACGCCGCGCCGGGACGGCATTGTTTGGGCGTGCCTCTCCTTCGACTACAATATCGTGCAGACGAAGGAGAGGCATGCACATGATCAAGATGTTCGCGAGTGACTTAGACGGAACGCTGCTGAACGCCCTGCACGAGGCGGATGGGGCCATCCGCCGTACCATCCGCGAGCTGACCGAGGCTGGCCTGCATGTGGTTCCCGCGACCGGGCGCTCGACGTTGCCAATCGGCGAGCATGGCTTTACGGGGCTGGCGCTCGATGCCTGCTGCTCTAACGGCTCCATCGTGCGCGACAGTCATGGCGAGGTGCTCAAAACCTGGACCATCGACCCGCAGGTTACCGAGGAGCTGCTCAAGGCGTTCCCGGACATTTGCTTTGATTGCTCCACGCCCGATGGCATGTTTTCGAGCGGATCGTTCGAGATGCATCAGGCGGGCTTTAAAAAGGACAGCCCCATCAAGCGTATTGTGATGCGCGGCATGCGTGCGCGCGGCGGGTATCACGAGGAACAGTATTTCGACCAGTCGATCGGCGACATCCTGCGCCACGATGTATGCAAGATCAATTGTCGCGTGACCTCGCCCGAGCTGGAGCGTGACCTTAAGGCCTATCTTGCCGAGCGCTCGGACCGTGTGGTCAACGCGCCGTTCGATCCGGTGATGTTCGAGATCACGGACGTGGCGTGCAACAAGGGCGAGAGTGTGGCCTGGCTGGCGGGCTACTACGGTATTGCCGAGGACGAGGTCGCGGTCTACGGCGACGGCGGCAACGACATCGCCATGCTCAAGCGTTTCCGCCACAGCTACGCGACCAAAAACGCTAGCGATGCAGCTAAGGCCGCCGCTAGCGCGACCATCGGCAGCTGCATGGTCCACGCCGTCCCCAAACACATGCTCTCCACCATGCGCAAGCAAAACTCCCACACCATCATTGAATAAGGGACAAAGGGACAGCCCCTCTGTCACATGGGAGATGCCGGCTTTTGGCGTATAGGACTGTTACGCTTTCGCCACCAACAAATTTCGAGTTATTCGGCCTGTCGGAGGTCGTTAAATGACTAAAGATGCCCTTTCAGGAACATTCATACCTCTAATGGTGTTTGATTCGGTGACGTAAGTGAGCAAATGGGCATGCATACGCTCAAATAAGGACAAAAACTCTCAGATAATCCCGGCGGTGCATTTATACAGAACCAGTAGCGTGGCCGAATAACTTGAAAAATGTAGGTAGCAGTTCGGCGACAAGCTCGGGTATGGCAAAGGAACTGTTCCTTCGCCATACCCGAGCTCCGATCTTTAGATATGCGAACAAACATTCGCATATCTAACTGCGCTTTGATAGAATTGTTGCTGTTGGCGGCAGTTCCATGTGCCGGGTAGCGCCTCCATCTGATGGGAGGTGATGCCCATGACCGATTTGATTGATTTCGTGAGATTTCTGACCGCTTTGGTCTCGTTCTTCACGGCGCTTGTCGGCCTTTCCGAGGCACTCAAGCAGCGTTCGAAGCGCAACGGAAGGGGTCGCCGCCGCTAAGGCGTTGACCCCCTAATGCAAACAACGGCGCTGCCCAGCTAGCTACAACTTGGGCTGCCGTCGACACTATTCTACTCACGAATGCCATTTTGGACAAACGATAATGCCGCCCCGGGATGTGACAAAGGGACAGTCCCTCTGCCACATTCCAAATATTGCCTTTACGTGTTGATGCACACGGTGTGCAATAATACTCGCACTGTGCAATAGCGCACAGGATGAGTAACAAGGAGGACGCTTGTCCCAGCTCGAGAAATGTGATCGCCGGTCCCTTCGCTCGCAGCGTGCCCTTCGCCAGGCACTTGCTAGCGAGCTTGCCGAAAGCGGCGACCTTTCGCGCATTAATGTTGCGTCGCTCACCGAGCGCGCTGGCCTTACGCGTCGCACGTTCTATTCGCACTACCGCGATATTCCCGACTTTATCAATCAAATCGAGGACGGTTTGCTGGCCGAGATTCGTGAGCGCATTGAGCTCATCACTGCAGCTCAGCTGCCCGATCTCTATCACAACATCGATGAGCTCGAGCCGGCGCCCGGTTCGGTTGAGCTGCTGCGTTATCTTGCGGCCAACCGCGACTTAATCGGTGCGCTGCTGGGTCCGGGCGGCGACCAGGCCTTCATTAAAAGGATTATCGACACCGCACGTGAGGCCGTGGCGCCGCGTGCGCAGACGGGCATTTTGGGCCTGGCGCTGGGCACGTTCTTTGACTACTACGTCACCTACGTCGTGAGTGCCGAGGTCGGCATGATTCAGCGCTGGTTTGAGCGTGACCTTTCCGAATCGCCCGAGACCATGGCGCGCATCATGACGGTTATCGCCTTTGTGCGCCCCGGCGACCTGTATGGCCAACCCATCGATATCAACGTGCCGGAATACGGCATGAAGTTATTGAACCTGCAGCTCGAGGACTCGGCCGACACCGCCGCAACCGTCAAGTCCAACAACTAAGAGGAGAAACAGATGAGCAAACTCGTCGAGGGCATTAAAGACCGTGTGGTCGCTGCCGCACGCGAGGCCGCGCCCGCCGTGGTGGACGCTGCGCAGAAGGCCGCGACCGCCGCTGCCGAGAAGGTCGCCGAGGCAGTTGCCGATGCCAAGAACACGGCAGGGGAGACGTCCATCGCTAGCGAGCCCGCCACCGCCGCTGAGCCCGCAGCCGCCACCGCCGCCCAAGCCCCCGAAGGCGCGATCTTCAACCCCGAGGCCGCCCGCGGCAACCTGCACCTGGGCATCGACGTGGGCTCCACTACCGTCAAGCTCGCCGTGCTCAACGACGACAACCAGATCGTCTACGCCAAGTACCAGCGCCATCACACCGACGTCCGCGCCTGCGCCCGCGACCTGTTCGAGGGCGCTGCGACCGTGCTGCCGACGGCCCAGATGACCTGCGCCATTACCGGTTCGGGTGGTCTTCTGCTCTCCCAATGGCTCGACCTGGAGTTTGTCCAAGAGGTCATCGCCAGCAAGCGTGCCGTCGAGACCCTCATCCCGTCTACCGATGTCGCCATCGAGCTGGGCGGCGAGGACGCCAAGATCATCTACTTCGACAACGGTATCGAGCAGCGCATGAACGGCACCTGCGCCGGCGGTACGGGCGCCTTCATCGACCAGATGGCAACCCTGCTGCACACCGACGCGAGCGGCCTCAACGAGCTCGCGGCCAACGCCACCACCATCTATCCCATCGCCAGCCGCTGCGGCGTCTTTGCCAAGACCGACGTGCAGCCGCTGCTCAACGAGGGCGCCCGCCCCGAGGACGTGGCTGCCTCCATCTTCCAGGCTGTCGTGACTCAGACCATCTCGGGCCTGGCGTGCGGCCGCCCCATCCGCGGTAACGTCGCCTTCCTGGGCGGCCCGCTGCAGTACCTCTCCGAGCTGCGCCACCGCTTCTACCTCACGCTCAACCTGGACGAGGAGCACCGCATCGTGCCCCAAAACGCCCACCTGTTTGTGGCGAGCGGCGCCGCCATGGCGCACGAGTCCAGCAAGCTCAGCACGTTCCCGCAGCTCATCGAGGCCATCGATAGCCTCGGCGACACGCAGGGTGCCGAGGTCGAGCGCCTGGATCCGCTCTTTGCCACCGACGAGGACTTTGCCAAGTTCAAGAACCGTCATGACACCGAGGTTGTCCCCAAGGGCAAGCTTGACGGCTACACCGGCCGCGTGTTCATCGGCATCGACGCCGGCTCAACCACCATGAAGGCCGCGCTCGTGGGCGAGGACGGCCAGCTGTTGCACACCTGGTACGGCAACAACAACGGCGACATCCTGGGCACGGCCAAGGTCATCATGGCCGATTTCTACAACCACATCCCTGCCGGCTGCACCATCGGCCACGTGACCACCACCGGTTATGGCGAGGCGCTGCTCATCGAGGCCCTCAAGGCCGATTCCGGCGAGATCGAGACCGTCGCGCACCTGCGCGGCGCCAAGGCATTCCTGCCCGGTGTCGAGTTTATCCTGGACATCGGCGGCCAGGACATGAAGTGCCTGCGCGTGAAGGACGGCGTCATCGAGCACATTATGCTCAACGAGGCCTGCTCATCGGGCTGCGGCAGCTTTATCGAGAGCTTCGCCGTGTCCATGAACATGGACGTGCGCGCGTTCGCCGATGCCGCCATCCATGCCAAGGCCCCGGTCGATTTGGGCAGCCGCTGCACGGTCTTTATGAACTCGCGCGTCAAGCAGGCGCAAAAGGAAGGTGCCACGGTGGGCGACATCGCGGCCGGCCTGTCCTATTCCGTCATCAAGAATGCCCTGTTCAAGGTCATTAAGCTGCGCGACCCCAAGGAGATCGGCAGCCAGGTGATCGTTCAGGGTGGCACCTTTATGTCCGATGCCACGCTGCGCGCATATGAGCAGCTCACCGGCGTGCACGCCGTGCGTCCCGACATCGCCGGCTGCATGGGTGCTTACGGTGCGGCCCTGCTCGCCCGCGACCGCGCCGGCGCCGACGGCACCTCGACCATCCTTTCTGCCGAGGACATCGCGCACCTCACCGTGACGCAAAAACACGTCCGCTGCGGCCGTTGCTCCAACAACTGCCAGCTCACCGTCAACGATTTTGGCGGCGGCAGGCGTTTCATTACCGGTAACCGCTGCGAGAAGGGTGCCGGCCACAAAAAGCAAAAAACCGAGGCTCCTAACCTCTTTAAAAAGAAAAACGAGCTGCTCTTTAACCGCGAGGTGCTGAGCCCCGACGAGGCCCCGCGCGGCACCGTGGGTATCCCGCGCGCACTCAACATGTACGAGAACTACCCCTTCTGGCATGCGTTCTTTACGCGCCTGGGCTTTAGCGTGCAGCTGTCCGACCAGTCGAGCAAGAAGACCTACCAGGCGGGCATCGAGTCCATGCCGTCCGAGAGCGTGTGCTATCCGGCAAAGATGAGCCACGGCCATGTGATGAACCTTATCGACCGCGATGTCGACTTCATCTGGATGCCGTGCGTGCGCTGGGAGCGCAAGGAGGATCCGACGGCTGGCAACTGCTATAACTGCCCCATCGTCATGAGCTACCCCACGGCGTTGGCACTCAACATCGACGAGATCCGCGAGCAGAACATCGAGTTCCTGTATCCGTTTGTGCCGTATCACGACAAGACCGAGCTCAAGCGCCGTCTGTACCAGGTGCTCGCCGTCGACCGTGTGGCCGATGCGCAAGCCGGTCGCGGTCGCGTGCGTGGGCCCAAGATCACGCGCTCCGAGGTCGATGCCGCTGTCAACGCTGCCTTTGAGGCCGATGCGCGTTTCCATGAGGACATCCAGACCATGGGCGAGGAGGCTCTTAAGTGGGTCGAGGACCACGGTGGCCACGGCATTGTGCTCGCCGGCCGCCCCTACCATAACGACCCCGAGATCAACCATGCCCTGCCCGAGCTTATCTCGAGCTTTGGCTTTGCGGTCTTTACCGAGGATTCGCTCGCGCACCTGGTAAAGCCTGAGCGTCCGATTCGCGTCGTCGACCAGTGGATGTACCACAGCCGCCTGTATGCCGTCGCCCGTTTTGTGACGATGCGCAACGACCTGGATCTGATCCAGCTCAATTCCTTCGGCTGTGGCCTGGACGCTCTGACCACCGACCAGGTGCAGGAAATCCTTGAGGCCAGCGGCAAGATCTACACCGTGCTCAAGATCGACGAGGTGTCCAACCTGGGCGCTGCGCGCATCCGCATCCGCTCGCTCATGGCGGCGCTCAAGGACCAGGAGGCCGAGCGCTTGGCCGAGGCTACGGCAGCGGGCGAGGCCTACGAGCAGGGCGACGCCGCGCCGGTGGCACCCTCCATGGATGCTCCCGCATTCGCGAGCCGCAAGTACACGTTCGAGGCGCAGCGTGAGAGCGCCTCGACCGCATGGCCCAAGGTGCCCTTTACCGAGCAGATGCGCGAGGAGGGTTACACCATCCTGTGCCCGCAGATGGCGCCGATCCACTTTGACCTGGTCAAAGAGGTGTTCCGCGGTGCCGGCTACAACCTGGAGCTGCTGCCCTCGACTGACCACGATGCCGTCGAGGCCGGTCTGCGCTATGTGAACAACGACATCTGCTATCCGTCGATCCTGGTGACGGGTCAGATCATGGAGGCCATCGAGAGCGGTCGGTACGACCTGTCCAAGACAGCCGTGGTCATCAGCCAGACCGGCGGTGGCTGCCGTGCCACCAACTACATCGCGCTTATCCGCAAGGCCCTGCGCGAGAGCGGCCACCCCGAGATTCCGGTGATCTCGCTTTCGGCCGTGGCGCTGGGCGAGGACAACCCCGGCTTTAAGATTACGCCGGCGCTGCTTAAGCAGGCAGTCTACGCGGTGCTCTTTGGCGACGTGATGATGCAGATGCTCTATCGTTGCCGCCCGTACGAGGCAACGCCCGGTGCGGCGAACGCACTCTACGAGGAGTACATGGCGCGCGCCCGCAAGCTGGCGCCCAAGTTCAACAGGCATAACTACACCAAGCTGTGCCGCGAGGCCATCCGCGCGTTCGATACCATGCCGCTTGTGGGCGAGGGCACCAAGCCGCGCGTGGGCGTGGTCGGCGAGATCTTGGTCAAGTTCCATCCCACGGCCAACAACCACGTGGTCGACGTCATCGAGCGCGAGGGTTGCGAGGCTGTGGTGCCGGGCCTGCTCGACTTCTTCCTCTACTCCATGAGTAACGCCGAACTGCAGAAGGACGAGCTGGGCAGCTCCGCCACGACGCGTGCGGGCATGCAAGCGCTCATCAAGCTCGTGGACTGGATGCGTACGCCGGTGGAAGAGATGCTCGAGAAGTCCCGTCGCTTTGAGGCGCCCGAGCGCATCGGTGCCATGGCCGACAAGGCCCGCACGGTGCTTTCGGTGTGCAACAACATGGGCGAGGGCTGGTTGCTCACGGCCGAGATGCTCGACCTGATCGACCATGGTGCGCCCAACATCATCTGCACGCAGCCCTTTGCGTGCCTGCCCAACCACGTGGTGGGCAAGGCCGTGATCAAGGAGCTGCGCCGCCAGCATCCCGAGAGCAACATCGTCGCTGTGGACTACGATCCCGGTGCGTCCGAGGTCAACCAGCTCAACCGCATTAAACTCATGATCAGCGTGGCCAAGGAGAACATGCGCGCCGGTAAGGGCTTTAAGCTCGAGAAGGTGGCGCCGCTCGCGATGGACGAGGTCACTGGCCAGATGCGTGCCCACGACGGCTGCGCGAGCTGCGGACCGGCCAGCGAGGAAGCCGTTGCGTCGGTCGCCGAGCGTCTGGGACGCGGCATTAAGAAGTAACTGGCCTGCTATGGGCTAGATATGAGACAAACGGGCGGTAGCGTATCGACTACCACCCGTTTTTGCTGGACATATGTTGCGTAAATGCCCCAACTATCACCCTTTGCGAACTTAGATTTCGGAAGTATGCGGCAAAATCTGAATAGGCCGAGCACACCGGATATGTCCAAGCTCTGTACCTGCGGTTTTATTGGCGAAAAACCAGGATGTGCTCAAGAGTTCCGGAATTTGCCGCATACTTCCAAAAACGACGTCTCGGTGGCACCAAAAACTGTCCTCGGAACCCTGAGATAATGAACATATGTAGCCGTTTGCCGCGAAATACCGCCCGTTTATAGAACCCACCCCCAGCGTGCGTCATCCTTACGGTTGAATAAATACACATCTATGGAATTACGTAAGAGAGGACCGTTCCATGAGCTACAAGACCGTTTGTGTTGCCGGCGGCGGCGTGTTGGGAAGCCAGATTGCCTTTCAGGCTGCCTACTGCGGCTTTGATGTAACGATTTGGCTGCGCAGCGAGGGCAGCATCGGCCGCACCCAGCCCAAGATCGATCGCGTGCGCAAGGAGTACATCGCGGCAATCGAGGGCATGGCGGACGGTACGGGCGAGTGGTGCGCCGGTATCGCCGATGGCACCCAGCCCTTCGACAAGGAAGCGGCGCTCGCCGCCGTCGAGCGTGCCTACTCCACACTCAAGCTGGAGCTCGATCTTGCCAAGGCCGTGGCCGACGCCGACCTGGTCATCGAGTCTATGGCCGAGGACACCCAGGCAAAGATCGACTTCTACAAGAAGCTCGCCCCGGTTCTGCCGCAAAAGACCGTCATCGTGACCAACTCATCCACGCTGCTGCCGAGCACCTTTGCCAAGTACACCGGCCGTCCCGAGAAGTACCTGTCGCTGCACTTTGCCAACTCTATCTGGAAGAACAACATGACCGAGGTCATGGCACAGGACCAAACCGACAAGCGCTACTTCGACGAGCTCGTCGACTTCGCCAACGACATCCGCATGCTTGCCCTGCCCGTCAACAAGGAAAAGAACGGCTACCTGCTCAACTCCATGCTGGTACCGTGGTTGCTTTCGGGTCTTGACCTGTACGTTTCGGGCGTGAGCGACCCCAAGAGCATTGACCTCGCATGGACGCGTGGCACCGGCGCTCCCAAGGGCCCGTTCCGCGTATTCGACACGGTGGGTATCCAGACGGCCTACAACATCGTCATGCAGTATCAGAAGGTGCCGGGCTTGGTGAGCCCGCTGCTCAAGAAGATGATGATGCCCTACAACTTTAAGGCTATGGCGTCCGTCCTCAAGAAGATGCTCGACGAAGGTAAGCTGGGCGAAAGCTCGGGCGAGGGCTTCTTTACGTACTAAAAATGATCTCTTGGGGGCGGAAGCGTTGGGGATCTACGGTAGTATGCGACAAGATCTGAATAGGTCGAGCAAGAGCCGTAGCGCGCGTTGACGTTTGGCCAATAGAACGCAAAAATGCACCGTTCGCCGATACTCCTCTCGCGAGTGGTTGCCATATGGTTTGATGTTGTAAACATATGATTGCCGGCAGGCCGTAGGTGACGTTCGTCATGATACCGGAGGTACCAAGTATGTTTTGCACTCCGTTAAACAAGTATCGGGCTGGTTGACATGAACCGCCGTACTATCTCGATAGCCCTCGCAGTGGTCTGCCTGGCTGTGCTCCTGGGCGCTGCAGGGCAGTTTGCTATAAATCGAGAAACATCCTATATGCAGGAATGCGTTTCCGAAGGCTTTGCCATTGATGGTTACTATCGGGATGACGAAACAAGTCGGGAAACCCTGGCTTTTCTTGAGGAGGACAACTGTCGATGGCAGCTGGTCGACCAAGACGGAATCTGCACAGACGGGCAGTTTAAGCGTACGGATGACCCCAACATCCTGATATTAAAGAAGGAAAACGGCGAAGAATTCGGTACGGTCCACGTGGCGTATATTTCGCGCCGACGCGATCAGGGCTTGCTCTACCTATTTAGAGATACCAAGGTGACCCGTTTTTATCTGGTGAGTACCGGTCCGGCGTTTACAGTGGAGTCTGGCGATGTCGATGCGGACAGCTGATTCACGGCAATAAATCAGCGAGCGGAGCGCGGCCATGGACCGCGCCCCGCTATTTGCTCGTGGCCCGCGTCACGTCTGCGCCATGTCGTGACGCGCGGCTGCGCGCATCCATCCCACGTCGCGTATTACTGCACATCAAACTCCACGCGATCGAGCTCGGGCACATTGAGGTCGATGAGCTTGCGGGCTACACGGCGGTCGTGTGCCCCAAGCGCCTCGCTTGTCGTCACATGGGCGACAACCTCGCGCTCGACAAGGCCCTCCTCCTCGCCTTCGGTGGCCGAGGTCTCGACGGCAACGGTGTAATCCTTAAAGCCCGGCAGCAGCGCGGCAAGCTCGCGCGTGGTTTCGGTGACGCCATAGCCGTCCTGCACGCCGGCCTGCGCCGAGCCAATGGATCCCGCGGTCATAACGATGCAGGGGATGGCAAAGATCACCGTGCCCACGATGATGCGGCGGCGCACCTTGTGTGACAGCTCATCGACCTCGGCGTTTTCCTCGGCGGTCACAATGCCGTCGCCGTTGAGGTCGCGCTTGAGCGGCACGCGCAAAAGAAGCAGCACGGCTTCGGCAGCCAGTGCGATAAAGACCACGTTGATGCCAAACTCGTAGAGGGCTGAAAGAAACAGCGACCCGCTTGCGATGGCGATGCCATAGCCCGCCGCGCACAGGGGCGGCATGAGCGCGGTCGCCACGGCCACGCCGGCGATGAGCGTGGCGGGTTCCTGGTCGCGCGAGTTGCCCAGGCCGCCCGCAAAGCCGCCCGCGAGCGCGACGGCAAGGTCCCACACAGTCGGTGTCGAGTTGTCGATGATGGCGGCCGTGGTGGTGCCAAGGGGCGAGAGCTTAAAGTACAGCGTGGACGTGATTAGACAAAAGACCATCTGCAGCGCGAGGCCGGCAATTGCCTCGACGGCAATCTCGCGGTCGAGCGTGGCGATGCCGTATGCCATGGCAAGGACCGAGCCCATGAGCGGACAGATGAGCATGGCGCCCACGATGGCAATGTCCGAGTCGATATCGAGGCCGATGCTCGCGATCAACATGGCAATGATCAGGATGCATAAGTGCGAGCCAGTCAGGCGCGCCCCGTTTACAAAGCGCTTGCGAATCACGTGATAGGGCGCGCGTCCCTCGCGAATGTTGAATGCGCGCTTTAGGAAGCGGGTGGCGTTCTCCGTGGCCTCGCTATGGGCGGGGCGGATGCCGTGGCGCCGATGATGGCGCTCGCGCAATCGCTTGAGCTGTTGTTTGTCGAGTTCCATGTCTACCTCGTATTGCCGCAGGAACGCGGGTACGTTCGCATCATGTACTCTACACCGTGACGGGCGGGGCGGTCATCTTGACATGGAACTTAGGCGAGCAGGCAGAGGAAGACATGCCACATGCGAGTACTGCCGAGTGTTTCGACAGATACAGAAAAGCGCGGGGCCGGATGGTATCCGACTCCGCGCTCTGCACGGGTACGTTGTTGTTGGGTTTAGCCCAGCAAGCTCAATCCCACGGAGATGAACGCCAGGATAACGCCGACGATGGACTCGCCGCCCAGCAGGCCGCTGGCGACGACCAGGCCCTGCTCCTGGAAGGCGGCATCCTTGGCGGCCTTCTCCTCGTCCGAAAGACCGGCGGCGGCGTCGCGGTGCGCGGTCCACTTGTCGTAGGCGAGCTTGACGCAGGAGCCCAAGAAAGCCGTGAGCGACATGTAAAACGGCAAGTACACGCCCAGACCGATCATCATGGCCGGAATGCCGAGCCAGTACATGATGATGCCGGCGATAAAGCCGCACGCGAACCACGGCACGCTCGGGATGCCCGAGACCATGGTGGCGACTACGCTTGCCTGCGCGGCCACAAAGCTCTTGTCGGGGCCGAAGGCGTCCGGACCATAGGCGGTGACGAGCGCGACCATGACGGCGGCGGCGACCAGGGCGCCCACGATGCCGCCAATGGCCTGACCGACCCACTGTGCGCGCGGGTTGGTGCCCAGCACGGCTCCGGCCTTAAAGTCGTTCATGACGTCGCCCGCAAGGCCGCACGCCACGGCCACGATGCCGGCGATAAAGAACAGCTTGACCTGCGCGAGCTGCGCGAAAGCTGCCACGATGAGCATGACGATAAGGCCAAAGATCTCCATGGGATCGATACCCGTCTGGCCGCAGCTCTGTGCGCTCATGATGGTGGTGACAAAGGTGAACAGCGTCACGATGACGGCCGGAACGGGACCAAGGTCAAGCACGATGGCGATGATCACGGCGATGGCGGCAGCGCCCAGGCCGATGATGCCGGCGTCGAGCTTAAGGGAGCCCGAGATGAGCGATTGCTCGTCGGTGTCGGTGGAGCTGTCGGCGGCAAGACCGCGGACGATGCCGGTGACCTGCGGCAGGATGTCCTTAAGGACGACGGCGACGCCAAAGCCCATCATAAGACCCATACCCAGGGACTTGACGATGCCCTGCGCGGTTACGACGTCGAACAGACCGGCAGCGGTGCCGCCTACGATGATGCCAAAGTTGCCCAGCAGCGCGCCGGCAAACCAGAACGCGACGGGGGCGAAGCCCACCAAAAAGCCGATGGACAGCAACATAGGCGAGTTGTAGATGGCAAAGGTCACGCCGGGGATATTGAGCGTGCACAGCATGCTGGGCACCACGCCCAGGGCATCGCGCAGCACGCTGTAGACGCCGGCGATGGCCATGGAGCCAAAGAGCTGCTTGCCGGTCTTGCCGCCGGCCTCGGTGGCGCGCAGGGTCTGAGCTGCGGCGTTGCCGGTGGGAAACTCCAGCGCGGCGTCCACGATAAAGTGACGGTGGATGAGCGCTGTCGCCAGAAGGCCCAAGATGGTGCCGGCGAGTGCCACGATAAACATGTCGAGCCAGCTGATCTGATCGGCATAGCCCAGCATCCAGGCGCCCGGGATGGTAAACGCCAGACCGCCGGCGACCATGGCGCCCGCGGACATGATGGTGTGGGTGACGTTGGCCTCGTTGAGGCTGGCGTTGCCCATGAGCTTCAGGAAGAACAGCGAAATGACGGCAGCGAAAATGATCGGCCAGGGGAGGGCGCCCATCTTGAGGGCGGTATACGCCGAGCTTGCCGTGATGATTACGCAGCCAAGGACGCCGATGACGACGCCGCGCAGCGTGAGTTGCCCGCGCATCGAGGCGCGGTTCGAGGGATTGCTCATATAGAACTCCTTTGCGTATATCCGCTTCCCCCAGGAGCGACGCTACGGATACGGCGCGGGAAGTCGGGTTACCAAGGGCCGCCGCGTGAGCTCGCAAACGACCGCGCACCAGTATAGCGGCAAGGCAGCTCATTTGCGGGTAGTCTTTTTGGAACGGGGCTTTTTTAGCTGCCCTTTGACAGTTGACGAATTATCTGGGATTGGGGCAAATATCAACCGACATATTGGGGTAGCTAAAATGGCCCCGTCCCAAAATGACTACCTGGGATGGCTGGTTCGGGTAGGCGATATACTGCTGGGCAGACGAAAGGAGCGCCGACGATGCTTAATGGGTGCGCATACATATTGACGGTCGACGTGGGCAACACGTTCATTCGCTTTGGTCTGTTTGCCGAGGATTCGGCTGCGGCGCAGGAATGCCCGCTTGCGACGTGCGAGATCACGACGCCGACCCGTATTACGGCCGATGAAGCGCGTATGCGTCTCGCTCAAGTCATGGCCGCGCTGGCGGCCGATGCGGGCATGCCGGGCACACTTGTGCCCACGGCTGCCGTGCTGAGCTGCGTGGTGCCGGCGATCGAGCGCCCGTGGAAGACGGCGCTTTCCCGCACCTGCACGGGGCGCGTGCTCACCGTGGGGCCGGGCCTCAAGACCGGCATGCCTGTGCACTACGATGACCCGGCCGAGATCGGTCCCGACCGCATCGCCGACGCCGTGGCGGCCCGTGTCGTCTACGGCTCTCCGTGCATCGTGATCGACCTCGGCACGACGACTAATATCGAGGTCATCGACGCGCGCGGCACCTTTGTCGGCGGCGTCATCGCGCCGGGTCTGGCGCTTGGCGCCCGCTCGCTTTCGGCTGCTGCGGCACGCCTGCCGCAGGTCGAGCCCTCGGCACCCACACATGTAATCGGCCGCAACACGCGCGAGGCCATGCGTTCGGGCGTGGTTCTGGGCGAGGTGGCACGCATCGACGGCATGCTCGACATGGTGCTTGCCGAGATGCGCGCGACCAAGGCCGCGGGGGAGGGCAATGTACCCATCGTCATTACCGGCGACGATGCCGACCCGCTCGCGGCGCTGGTCGGCCATAGCCTGACGGTCGATGACGCGTTGACGCTGCGGGGTCTCGCCGAGCTGTACCGCATCAACCAAAAGCCCCGCCGCGTGTAAATGTGAGGGCGCCGGTGGGACAAACGCCCCACCTTTCACCTGCTACAATGGGTCAAATTATTGCGATTACGGAGGTGTCTGCCATGTCGGACGATCTTCATCAAACTTCGTCAGGCAAGCGCCTGGACGTCATTAGCTGGGACGAGTTCTTTATGAGCGTGGCCATCGCCGCGCAGCGCCGCAGTAAGGACCCCAACACGCAGGTGGGCGCGTGCATCGCCAGCACCAACCACCGCATCCTTTCGGTGGGCTACAACGGTACGCCCTCGGCGCTCAACGACGACTTTTTCCCGTGGGGCACGAGCGACGACCCGTTGCAGGACAAGCACAACTACGTGGTGCATGCCGAGGCAAACGCCGTGCTCAACTACCGTGGCTCGCTCAAAGATCTTGAGGGTTCCACGGTCTACGTCACGCTGTTCCCGTGCCACGACTGCGCCAAGATTTTGGCGCAGGTGGGCGTGGGCGAGGTTGTCTACCTGGACAACAAGTACGCCGACACCGATGACGGACGCATCAGCCGCCGCATCCTCGACTCCTGCGGCATCAGCTACCGCCAGGTTATCGTCGATGTTCACATCGGCACCGAGGGGCAGGCTCGGCAGTAGCGCGTGGCAACGCCAGCTGGCAACAAAAAGCAGCCAAAATGGCCCCGTCCCAAATTGACTGCTCGTGAAAGTCGTGTCCGCACGCATGGCTGGCGCCTAAGCGGGTACATGGCTGTAGTAACATAGCCCCTGTCCGCGGGCGTGCCCGCGTTATTGTGAGAAAGGAGCCCCTGTGGCTGTTAACGAAGAGCTGCTTAAGAAGGTTCTTGAAGAGATTCGCCCCAACCTGCAGGCCGATGGCGGCGATATGGAGTATGTGGGCGTCGACGACGAGGGCGTTGTCAAGCTGGAGCTGCAGGGCGCCTGCGCCGGCTGCCCCATGAGCTCGCTAACCCTGTCTATGGGCATCGAGCGTATCCTGAAGGAGCATGTGCCCGGCGTTACCCGCGTTGAACAGGTCAATGCTTCCGGCGAGGCCGAGGACCTGTACGACGAGTACGCGCCGTTCTAAGATGCGAAAGCTGCGGACGGTACGCTTCGCATAGACGTTACGCCATAATATGCGGCTGCGAGCGTAAGGCCCGCGGCCGCATTTGTATGTAGGGAGCAGGGGGATCGATATGCTCAACGACCTCTACCATATGCTTGATCCCGTCGCGATCTCGGCGGGCCCCATCACCATCTACTGGTACGGCCTGGCCTACGTGGTCGGTGCTCTGCTCACGGCGGTCGTTATGTACCGCACGCAGCGTCGTTGGGGCTTCGACATTACGATTGATGACCTGACGAGCGTCGTGGTCGGCGCGGTCTTTGGCCTCATTATCGGTGCGCGCCTGTTCTACGTCGTCTTTTACGGTGATGGCTACTACTGGGCGCACCCGCTCGAGATCTTTGCCACCAACGAGGGCGGCATGAGTTTCCACGGTGGCCTGGTCGGCGGCATTATCGGCGGCATCATCGTGTGCCGCATGTATAAGCTCGACGCCTGGACCATTGCCGACCTTGCAGTTATCGGTGCTCCGCTGGCGCTGTGCCTGGGCCGTTGTGCCAACTTTGTCAACGGAGAGCTGTGGGGCAAGCCGACCGATCTGCCGTGGGGCGTGGTCTTTGGCGGGACTGCGGGCGAGATGCCTCGTCACCCCTCCCAGCTCTACGAGGCATTTCTGGAGGGCATCGTGCTCTTTTGCATTCTGCAGGTGCTCTGCCGCAAAAAGCCGCTACTGCCCCAAGGCACGTTTATGGGCGTGTTCGTGATGGGTTACGGCATCGTCCGCTTCCTCGTCGAGTTCGTGCGCGTGCCCGATGCGCAGTTGGGCTATCTGCTGGGTGGCGTTATCACCATGGGTCAGCTGCTGAGTTTGCCGCTCGTGATCGCCGGCCTGGCGCTCATTATCTTCGCCCGACACCGCAATCGCCCCCAGCGCATCTACCTCGACGCCTAACCACCACAAAGGGGACAGGCACCTTTGTGGTGGTTTTGCCGAGTTTGATAGGTTTCTAGAAAGGCTCTTTGGACTGTGAAGGATTCAGACCTCTCCACAACGGCCGCGCGCGATGTCGCTCGCATCGTCTGGTTTAAGCGCTACCCCGCCAAGCAGACGCTCATCGCATTTTTGCTCGCGCTGTTGGCGACCACGGCGTTTTCCATCGATCCCGCGCCGGTGTCGAGCAACGCAGTCTTGGCGATTGACCCCAAAGCCTCGGGCATGCTGTACGTGTGCTACGAGGTGCTCCTCTCGTTTGCCGGCCATACCGACGCGGTCATGCTGCTTGCACTTGCCTGCCTGCTCACCTTGCCGTTTCGCTACGTGTTCTTTGGCCGTGGCGACACCTGGCGTCCATCAATCATTTTGCCGTCGCTGTTCTTTGCCGTCTGCATGGTGTTTGGCCGCAGCTATGACCTCACCGATTCAGCCGAGATCGTGCTCGGCGACAAAGCTCGCATCATCTGCGCCTGGATTGGCGGCGCGGGCTGGATGCTCCTGGCGATCGTTGCCTTCTACCTTGCCTTTGAGTGTCTAGATTGGCTGAGCTCTCGGCGCATTCCGTTTTCCGAAGCGCACTTTGGCCGCATATGGCGTGTGGCTCACGCCGTACTCTCGGTCCATCCCTTTGCCGGGCCCTTCCTGGTGCTTATGATCGCCTGGGCGCCCACGCTCATCGCTTCGCTGCCCGGCCTTTTCATGGGAGATACGGGTGCGCAGATTCGCCAGTGGTTCAACTATCCCAACGGCACGAGCGACTACCTGCGCCTACTCAACCCCAACGTGCTGCTCAACGGACATCACCCCGTGGTGCACACGGCCATTATCGGCTCGTGCGTACAGCTGGGGCTTTCGCTGTTCAACAGTGCTAACGCGGGCCTCATCATCTATACCTGCACTCAATTTGTCATCACGGCTGCCTGCATGGCCTATTCCATCTCGTCTCTGCGCAAACTGGGCGTGAGCCTGCCGGTCCGCGGCGTGATCTTGCTGTTCTTTGCGTTTATGCCGATGTTCTCTAACTACGCGGCGTTGCTCACCAAAGATGTGCTGTTTGCCGACGCGTTTTTGGTGCTGCTGGTACAGACCGTCAAGCTCGTGGCATGTGGCTTGCCCCGTCGTGATGCCAATGTCGAGCGAGCGGGCGAGAAAGCCCCCGTGCTTTTTGCGCGCCACGACTGGCTGCTGCTCGCTCTGGGCGCCATGGGTTCCACGTTTTTGCGCAACGGCGGCCTGGTGTTTCCCCTGGCGGCATGCGTAATCGCGTCGGCGTTTTGCGCATGGGACGCGCATGTGGCTCGTCGTGCAGCCAAGCAGGCTGGTGTTGCGCCTTCGGGCGCCATCTCGCGCTTCCGCTGGGTGGGAGTTCTTGCGGTGCTTGCACTCTGCCTTGCCTTTAATATGTACTTCACCAAGGTCTTTATGCCGGCGCACGACATCACTCCTGGTTCCAAGCGCGAAATCCTCTCGATTCCGTTTCAGCAGACCGCTCGTTTCGTCCAAAAGCACGACGGCCTCAACTCGGGCGTCAACCCCACGGTTAAGGAGGACGGCACCATCGTGGAGGCTCCTTGCGACGGCTTGGTGACCGACGAAGAGCGTGCCGTGATCGACCGTGTGCTCAAGTACGAGAATTTGGGCCGCCGCTATAACCCGGATAAGTCGGATGCCGTCAAAAATTGCTTTAACGAATACGCCTCGCAGGAGGACATCAAGGCCTATTTTGAGGTGTGGGCCCAGATGTTTAAGAAGGATCCCGAGTGCTATATCTCGGCGCTCATCAATAACTATTACGGCTACTTTTATCCGAGTGCCCGCGATGCGTGGGTCTACAGCACGGCGCGCAGTGCCGAGATTATGGCGCGCCCCGATAATCTCAAGTACTTCGACTTCCATCCGGTCGATAGCAAGGTTGTGCGCTGGTGCGACCACCTGATCAACCTGTATCGCGTGGCGGTGCAGCGCATCCCGTTTATCTCGCTCACCATGAGCTCGGCCACCTATGTGTGGATCATGATCGCCGTGGTGGTCTACCTGCTGCGTCGTCATTCATGGCGTGCGCTGGCAATCTGGGTGCCGCTGTTGGGCGTGCTCGCCGTGTGCCTGATTGGCCCGTGCAACGGCTCGACCTACATGCGCTACCTGTATCCGGCCATCGCCTGCATGCCCTTCGCCATCGGCGCCACCGTCACCCGCAGCGACTTCCTCTGGTCCTAACTTGGTGCATTGGGGTCAGGTTACTTTGCACCAAAGGGTGGCATCATCACGACGCCTTCATTTTGGGGTTTATCTCGCAGGCCAGTAGGTATATCATAACGACGTTTGTTTATATTGCCCGAGCATCTGCGCTGGGCTTTAGGTCGAAACCGATAGGAGACACGTATGTCCGGACACTCTAAGTGGGCCACAACCAAGCATCGTAAGGGCGCGCAGGACGCCAAGCGTTCCGCCCTTTTCTCCAAGCTCAGCCGCAACATCACCGTTGCTGCCCGTCTCGGCGGTGACCCGCTGCCCGAGAACAACGCCAGCCTCGCCGCTGCCGTTGCCAAGGCCAAGGCTCAGTCCATGCCTAAGGACAAGATCAAGTCCGCTATCGACAAGGCTTTTGGTTCGGGCGCCGATGCTGCCGTCTACGAGAACATCGTGTACGAGGGCTACGGTCCCGCCGGTGTCGCCGTCTACGTCGACTGCCTGACCGACAACCGCAACCGTACTGCCGCTGATGTCCGTTCCGCCTTCTCCCACGCTGGTGGCAACCTGGGCACCTCCGGCTCCGTCGCCTTCCAGTTTGAGCGCAAGGGCCAGATCGTCGTCGCCAAGGAGATCCTGGACGAGAACGCCAAGAAGGAGACCATGATCGCCAACGGTGCTGCCGGTGACGAGGATGAGTTCATGATGGCCATCGCCGAGGCCGGTGGCGAAGACTACGAGGACGCCGGCGAGGAGTGGATCGTCTGGACTACTGCCAACGAGGTCATGGCTGTCTCCAAGGCGCTCGAGGAGCAGGGCGTCCAGGTCAAGGGCTCCGAGACCACCATGGTCCCGACCACCCCGACCGAGGTCTCCGGCGCCGACGCCAAGAAGGTCCAGCGCCTCATCGACCGTCTTGAGGAGCTCGATGACGTCCAGGATGTTTACAGCACCATGGACATGACCGACGAGGTCATCGCTGCCCTCGAGGAGGAGTAGCGCCCGCACGGGTTAAGCCGTGCATATCTGGGCATAATGAAGCGAGCATGCAAGCCTCGTGAAATAGATGAGCCGGATCCGCGTGCGTAGAGCGCCGGACCCGGCTCTTTTATAATGATGCGAACCGTTTTGCATTTCGAGAGCCGAGATTTGAAGGGAGCGCCGCGTGCGCGTACTCAAACGAGCCCTAGCGATCGTGTACCTTGCCGCCACCATCGTGGCGCTGGGTACGCTTGTCTGCCAGTTTTGGGGGCCGTATACGTATCGCTTTATGTTGCTGATGCGCGACCCCATGCCGCGCATCGTCGTCACGGCGTGCGCCGGCGTCGTGGCGATCGGCGTGCTGGTAAGCTTCTTCCGCCTGATGTTCGCCCGTCGCGAACCGTCCTGCGTGCATCCGGCGGGGGAGCGCAATATCGAGGTTACCCTCGCGGCGCTTTCTTCGTGCGCCAGGGCTGCTGCCGAGCGCGACGACCGCGTGATGGTCGAGCATGTCGAGGCCCGCGTCCAAGGCTCCGACGATTCGCACGTCCGTTTTAAGGTCGAGGCTATCGCGCTTGATGATAAGGACGTGGCATCTCTGGCTACCGCGATGCAGCAGCGCATCGAGAAAGCTTGCGACACCATGCTCGGCACGCCGGGTACGACTACGCGCGTCCGTTTTTTGCCGTCCAAGACTACCGTCCAGACCGTGGAGGTTTCCGGTGAGTGATACCAATCAAGATAAGACCGTCCGCACCCCGCGCCTGACCATCGATCAGAGCGCCGCGCCGGCAAGTGAGGTCGTCGATCCCAAGGTAGAGGGCACCGAGTCGCGTGACGCGGTCGTCGACGACTTTGACGAGGCTATGGGCCTCATCAAGGGCACGGGGGCGGCTATCTGGAGCTATGCCGTTCGCCATCCCAACACCACGCTCGGCGCCGTCGCGGGTTTTGTGCTCGCGGTGCTGGTGCTCACGCTCGGCCTGTGGGACACGCTGGTCATCGCATTCTTCGTGCTGATCGGGGCTGTGATCGGACAGATTCGCGATGGCGAAAACGGGATCGTCAACTTCTTCGGCCGCCTGTTTAGCGGTCGCTAGCATGTATTCGACCGCCGCGTATGCGGTGGGCATAAGGAGGAACCATGGCTTTTAACACGAAGGTCGATGTGACCGATACCGAGCTCGAGGCGGACGAGACCGTCGTCGCCGAGGCCGAAGGCGTGACGCTCGAGGACGAGGCGCTTGTCGAGGCCGAATCCGAAGACGAGGTTGACGAGGACGACGAGGAGGCTGACGAGTCCGAGGACTCGCTGACCTATTCCAACGGCGTGATCGAGAAAATCGTCGCCATGGCCACCCGCGAGGTGCCGCACGTCTTGGGCATGAAGGGCAACCTCATGCACTTTGTACAGGAGCAGTTTGGTGCCGAGAACCTGACCAAGGGCGTGACGGTCGAGGTCACCGATGACAACCGCGTGGTCGTCAACATTTCCGTCATTATCGAGTATGGCGCCTACGCGCCCGCGATTTTCGACGACGTTAAGGCGCGTGTGACCGAGCGCCTCGCCGCGATGACCGGCCTTGAGGTGGCGGGCGTCAACCTACGCATCGAGGATGTCATCACCCCCGAGGAGTACGAACGCCGCACCAACCAGCACGAGTAACCTGCCAAAAAGGGACAGGTTTATTTTGGCAGGTTTTATCTGCCAAAACGTTAAACGGCCAGTCACGCAGGTACATGCGCGGCTGGCCGTTCTTTGTATGCCCCCGATGCGGGCATACCGCTCGTCTAACTAAGGGTTGCAATTGCCGCGTTCCGCGTTACCCTAATGGGCGCATTGTTTCCAAATTGTTAACGAGGGGTTGCCGTAATGGCTGACGAGCACGAAACAGAAAACAAGGCATGGGCGATTGAGGCCGCTGCGGCAGAGGCGGCATCGCGTGCTGCCGAGGAGGTGCATCGTCCTCCCGTGGTGCCGATGGAGCGCGTTGTCGATCGCGATGTTATTGAGCAAGGCGAGCGTGCCGGCCAAAAGCGCAGCCAGGAGCCGGGCTTTCCGCGCTTTTTCGCCGAGCTCAATCTGGGCCTGATTCTTACGGCCTTTGCCATCGTTGCGTTTAAAACCCCTAATCACTTTGCTTTCGGCGGTACCTCGGGCGTGTCGGTCATTCTTTCCACGCTGTTCCCGACCCTGCCCGTCGGCGTCTTTATGTGGATTATCAACGCGGTTCTCGTCATCTTGGGCTTTATCTTTTTGGAGCGCAAGGCAATTCTGTGGAGCGTCTTCGCCTCGTTTGCGCTTTCCGCCTATGTTTCGCTGTTTGAGCTCTTTATCCCGACCGATGTCTCGATGACGGGCGATATGTGGCTCGACCTGTGCTTTGCCGTGATTCTGCCGGCCCTCGGCAGCGCCATCGTCTTCGATATTGGCGCCTCGACGGGTGGCACGGACATTCTGGCCATGATCCTCAAACGCCGCACCACGCTCGAGATTGGCCGCGCGTTGCTGCTGGTCGATATCGGCATCGTAACTATCGCGGCCTTTTTGTATGGCCCGCGCGTCGGCCTGTATTGCGTGCTCGGCCTGTTTGCCAAGACGCTTGTGGTCGACAAGGCCATCGAGAGCATTCACCTTCGTAAGGTCTGCACGATCATTTGCTCCGAACCCCTTAAGGTCGAGGAGTTCATCGTCAAGCATCTCAACCGTACGGCGACCATCAGCCGCGGCTACGGCGCCTTCTCGGGCAAGTGCGTGACGGTGATCATGAGCGTGCTGAGCCGCCGCGAGGCCGTGCAGCTGCGTCGCTACGCGCGCGAGGTCGATTCTGGTGCCTTTATCACGATCGTTGACAGCTCCGAGATCGTCGGCAAGGGCTTCCGCGGAACGAACTAACGCGAGCGCGCTCGTCTAACAATCAAATAACGCCCTGCGCGTTGCAAAAACGTCATCTAGGAGAATTTGTCCTCACACTGGGTGATAATGATGACAAGACATCGTTTGCGATCCAGGTGATTCGCTCAAGATACGAAGGGATGATTTCGATGTTCTGTTCGCAGTGTGGCGCTCCCATGGGCGATAACGACAAGTTCTGTGGCGCGTGTGGTGCTCCTAATGCAGCGGCCGGTGCGGCTCCTCAGGGGCAGCCTCAGCAGGTCATGACGCAGCCGCCCGTGGTCAACGTGCCCAAGGGCTGTGTGGCTCAAGCGTTTGAGGATATGACCAAGATGCCGGGCGTACTACAGCGCGTGTGCCAGATCGCCTTTTTGCCGGCGCTTATCTGCGTCGTGTCGGTGCTCGTGCTGTTCATTCCCGTTATCGGCGGTATCGCGGCTGCTATCGGCTTTTTGGCAGCCTGTGTGGCAAGCGCGTGCGGTTCTGGCTTTGGCATCGAATGGGGCCGCGACCTGTCGCTCAAGGTCGATGACGGCATCGACCGTCCGTTGATGCGCTCCACGTCGTTTGGTCTCGGAGTCTTTTCGGGCGTCATCTCGAGCGTGCTCAAGGTCATTGCTGCCATTCCCGTTATTGGTGTAGTGCTCTCGGTAATTGAAGGCGTTGCGTTCGGCGCCGCAGGTTCGTACTCTTACTACGGCTCCTATGCGCTCGAGGCCGCGCTGTTTGGCTCGCTGGGCCTGCTTGTCCTGGCTCTGATCGCTTCGGCGGTCCTGGGCGTCTTCTTTAAGATGTTCGCCGACATCGCCGTGATGCACTTTGCGGTGACCGGGCGCGTTGAGAGCGCGTTTTCGCTCGACAAGGTCTGGGCGGCGTTTAAGCACAACAAGACCAAGCTGTTCTGCGCTTCGTTCCTTCCCGAGTTTTTGACGGGCCTGGTTTCCAACGCCATTACGTGGATCTTGACAGCTGTCTTTGGTGCCATCGCCGGAATTGGCGCGTACGGCTATTACTATCGCCCCACGGGTATCGAGGCGATTGTTACCGCCGGTGGTGTCACGCTCGTATTGTTCCTGGTGCTGATTGCATTCGTCACGGTGTTCCTTACGGTCTTTGGCAAGATGCTCAAGCACCGTGCCGTTGGCTATTGGGCTGCACGTTATGCAAGCGAATGGGCCGATGAGGACAAGGACGACGTTTTGACTTTTGTGCTCCCGGGTGAGAAGAAGCCTGCTCCTGCGGGATTCAATCCCACGGCAGCCACTGGTGCTGCGCCTGCCCCGGCACCCGCGCCTGCACCTGCCCCGGCACCCGCGCCTGCCCCTGCCCCGGCACCTGCTCCTGTCCCCGCACCGGCGTCCGAGGCGACGCCTGCGGAGCCCGATTGGGATGCCGTTGCCACGCCGGCGGATGAGCCGGGCGATAATCCTGCTGCCGAAAACAATCAAACCGAATAGCCGGTCGAGGTGCCCTGGGCAACTGAGCCCGGGGTGCCTTTTTCTACTGCGAAAGCAAGAAAATGCCTGGGAAAACGGTTGCAGCAAAATTTCTCGGAAATTGGTCAATGTTGCGCAACAACGTCGCGGCTATTGTTGAGAACGTAGACGTGTAAGGTTTGAAGGCGTGCGACGCCTTAGGAAAAGGAGAGGCTCATGTTCTGTCCCACTTGTGGTTCTCCCATTTCGGATGATGCCAAATTCTGCCCTGTTTGCGGATCCGCCGTTGGTGCCGCTTCTGCCGCTCCGGCCCCGCAGCCCCAGCCCGCTCCGGCCCAGGCTATTCAGCCCGTGCCCCAGCCTCAGCAGCAGTACACCGGTCAATACGCCCAACAGTCCGCATCCGCTCCGATGGGCTATGGCCCCATTAAGGCTGACCGCAGCCTGATCGGCTGGCTGCTGCTCTCTCTTGTGACCTGCGGTATCTATTCGTTCTACTTCCTGTATTGCTTGGCACGCGACGTCAACACGTTGTGTCAGGATGACGGCGATTACACGCCGGGTCTGGCGGAATTCATCCTTCTATCGTTTGTGACCTGCGGCTTCTACGCGTACTACTGGTATTACAAGATTGGCAACCGCCTGCAGGCCAACGCTCCTCGCTACGGCCTGGTGTTCCAGGAAAACGGCACCACCGTTCTTCTGTGGCAGATCTTCGGCGCGCTCCTGTGCGGCCTTGGTCCCATCTTCGCTATGAACATCATCATCAATAATACCAATGCCATGGCAACGGCTTACAACACTCGCCTTGGCGCTCGTGCCTAACAATAAGGGCGGCGTGAACAGCTCCCAGGGACATAGGGGCACGGCAGAGCTCCTTCGCCGCGCCCTTTTTTGCACCGGCGCGCTCTTTGTTGCCTGGCTCGCGCTCTACCTGCTCGATATCGGCTGCATTTTTCGAATGATGACGGGCGCTCCTTGTCCGGGATGCGGCATGACGAGGGCGTGGCTGGCGGCGCTGCGTCTCGATTTTGCGGCGGCCTTTGCCTACCATCCGCTGTTTTGGGTGGTGCCGATTGCGTTTGTGCTCGCGTTCGTGCGCGAGGAGGTGGCATCGAGCAAGCTAAAGCGTGGTGTCGACATTGCAGTCACCGTGTTGTGCATGCTGGTCATCGCCGTATGGATCGTGCGCCTCATCAATCCGGTAGATGCCGGCCTACTCTTTGGCGGCCATGCGCCCGCCGGAGTCCCCGACGACATCATCCACCTCGAACCCCCACGCTGGCTCACCATCCTTCGCTCTTTCCTGTCGTGACGGAGGACGCGCTAGAAAAGCGGTCGACACATAAGCGGGGGCGAACGTTGAGATAACGTTCGCCCCCGCTTTGCTCTAGCCAGGTTGTTATGGGTGGGCGTGATGGCTACTCGTCGCGCTTCTCCTCGTGGCGAGCGGCAGCCCGCGCATCGTGGATGCCCTTGATTGCAGCATGGCGAGCGGTGCGAGCATCGTGCATGGCGTCGCGCGCCTCAGCGGCTGTTGCCTTGGCAGAGCGCAGCTTGGCGGCCAAGTCGGGGTTGGTCTCGGCAACCGCGGCGATCGTGGGGCCGTCGAGCTCCTCTTGCGTGGGCTCGGCCAAAAAGTCGATAGCATACTGGGCGGCCACCATGGAGCCCTTTGCCAGCACGGTCTCGTCGATCTTGTAGAAGCAGGAATGTTGGGCGTACGTGGCACCAATCTTGGGGTTGCGCGTACCTACAAAGGCGAGCACGCCCGGCACGCGGCGCAGGTACTCCGAAAAATCCTCGCCCGAAAGCGTGCCACGGTAATGGCCTTGACCGGTGGGGCCCAGGCACTTGATTACAGCCTGACGGCAGCGCTCGCTCGAGGCGGCGTCGTTTTCGACCTTGTAGTTGGCGATGGTGTAGTCGGTGAGCTCTGCCTCGGCGCCCAAGGCGGCCGCGGTATGCTCCACGATGCGGCGCATAAGCTCCGGCATTTCCTCGTGGGTCGAATCTCCGTAGGTGCGCACCGTGCCGGCAAGGTAGGCCGTGCCGGCGATAACGTTGCGCGCGGTGCCGCCGTGCAGCTCGCCGACGGTGATGACAGCCGGCTCATAGGGGCTGATCTCGCGCGAGACGATGGTCTGCAGAGCGTTGACGATCTCGGCGGCAACCATAACGGCGTCGTGGCCGCGCTGGGGCATGGCGCCGTGGCATGAGGTGCCGCGGACGTCGATGCGGAACCAGTCGGTATTGGCCATGCGCGGGCCGGGCTCGCAGCTCACGGTGCCGGCGTCGACCTCACTCCAGATGTGCGCGGCGTAGGCGCCATCGACGCCGTCGAGCACACCCGTGCCGATCATGAGCTTGGCGCCCTGGCCGTTTTCCTCGCTGGGCTGGAAGACGATGCGGACCTCGCCGTGGATGTCGTCGGTCATATGGCGCAGAATCTGCAGCGTGCCGAGCATCATGGCGATGTGGCAGTCGTGGCCGCAGGCGTGCATGCAGCCCTCGTTGACGCTGGCAAATTCCTCGCCGGTCTGCTCGGTGACGGGCAGGGCGTCGATATCCGCACGCAGCAGGATGCGGCGGCGCGGCGTGCCGTCCTCGCGGTAGGCATCGGGCGCGGTGCCGCGAAGGGTCGCCACCAGACCCGTCTTAAGGGGACGCTCATAGGGGATATTCATGGCGTCGAGCTGGTTGGCGATGTCGGAGGTCGTGCGCTCCTCGGCAAGGCTCAGCTCCGGGTGCTTATGGAAGTGCCGGCGCTGCTTGATGATATAGGGTTCAAACTCGGTAGCGATATCTTTGATGGCTGCGGTGACGTCGTCAGCCGCGCGAGCCTCGGTCGCCGCCATAATCTGCTGTGCCTTGGTCTTCGTCATGGTCGATTTGCTCCTTGCTGGGTTGATCGCAAAATCGTACAGGCTCTCTCCAGTATGCCACCTGCCGCTAGGGCTGGTAAAGTTGCCGTTTGCCGCTTGGGGTTTTGTTACAAGGGCGGGGGAGTACACTCGGGGGTGTTGAATTTCCTGCCAGAGATGGGGATGCCCATGCAACATATCGATCGGATTATCCGCTCCAAGAACGTCTTTACCGCGCAAGACGGCATCGATACCGCCCGCGAGCTGGCGATTGCCATCGCAGGCGACCGTATCGTCGCAGTCGGTGCGCCCGATGACGTGATCGCCGCCGCTCCCGCCGCCACGTCGGTTATCGACTACGGCGAGCAGTTTGTCTGCCCCGGTTTCCATGACGCTCATCTGCACTTCTTCCATACCTCGGTCGGTTCCTCGCCGTACATGCTTATGGATATGGGCACGTCCGAGGCGGCGCTGGTGCAACATGCGCTCGAGTTTTCCCAGGACCTGCCCGATGACGCTTGGGTTGTGACGCAGGGCTGGCGCGACTACCGTTGGGACCCGCCCGAGCATCCTACCAAGGCGTCGCTCGATGCGGCATTCCCCGATCGTCCCTGCGTTATGTATTCGGGCGACGGGCATACGCTTTGGCTCAACAGCCGCGCACTCGAGGCGCTCGGCGTCACACGCGACAGCGAGCCGCCAGCGGGCGGCAGCTACGACAAGGATGCAAACGGCGAGCTCACGGGCATTGCTCACGAGGCGGCTGCCATGCAGCTGCTACCGCGCTGCCTGGAGTGGCTGGGCGAGGACCGCATCGCGAGCGCTTACGCCGACCAGATGAAGCGTATGGCCGAGCAGGGCATCACCTCGATCTGCGATATGTCGCTCATGCCCATGCCGGGCTGCGATTTTATCCGCGACGACGTCTACGACAAACTGCAGGCAGCCGGCAAACTGGGCATCCGAGCCCATCTATTCCCCACACTGCTGGATGACCAATCGCGCTTAGAAGAACTGCAGACCCGCTACGCGAACAACGCGCTGCTCTCGGCGCCTGGTTTTAAGCAGTTCTTCGATGGCGTGTCGAGCGAACATACGGCATATCTCACCGAGCCCTATACCAATCCGCGCTTCCCGGGCGACCAGGGCCGTCTGACGGTTCCGGCTGAGCGCATGCGCAAACTGGTTCTGGCGGCCGCGGAGCGCGGTCACACCGTGCGCATCCACGTCATTGGTGACGGTGCGATTCATGCCGCGCTGGATATCTTCGAGGAAGCGGCCGACCTGTACGGCCTGCCCCAGCACGGTCATAACACGCTTGAGCATCTGGAGAACCTCTTGCCCGAGGACATCGACCGCCTGCGCAAGCTCGACGTGGTTGCCTCGAGCCAGCCCTGCCATATCACGCTCGACCCGGGTGGTCCGGAGCGCGACCTGGGCTTGGAGCGCAGCCGCATCATGTGGCCGTTCGCAACCTATAAGCAGCGCGGCATTCGCCAAGCCTTCGGTACCGACAGCCCCATCACAGCTGTTACCAGCATGAACGTGCTCTACACGGCTATCACGCGCCAGGACCCCAAAAGCCACTGGCCCGAGGGCGGCTGGCTGCCGAGCGAGCGCATCGATGCGGCAACAGCCCTGCGCAACTACACCCTGGGCAGCGCCTACGCGGCAGGCGACGAGCAAAACCTCGGCAGCCTGGAACTCGGCAAATACGCCGATCTGGTAGTCCTGGACCAAAACCCGCTCACCGTTGACCCCCAAGACCTCCAGGCCACAAAAGTTCAGGCCACCTACCTGGCAGGTAACTTGATTTACGAGCGCTAAGTATTCATGCCGTACCGTTAAGCGCGGCTCGGACAGCCTATTTTGGGATAGCGCTCGAGTCGCGTTTGTTTGCCGGTGGGGATTTGTTAGGAGCGTCCCCGCTCTGATGGATTTGGGCGCAGGGCGGATGCGCCGCTGCCCTGCGCGCTCAATTTGGACATCAGCAATGCTGCCTCTTGGTGTTTTGCATACTTCCCATTACAGATTGCATAAAAAGGCTGGGATATTCTTCCTGATCCTGATGTACCCCCGCCCGTGCCGTGCAAAAAACGGAGTATTCAGCACCGCGAGCTCTGCCGGTGCCGCTGCAGTCGGGTAGCATTGCGGAGATCGACGTCATTTTGGGGTCCGACGTGGCGCGAGGCATGCTTGTTTGTCTCGACGAGGCCTGTCTGCCGACCCAAATCGCCGGTCGAAGGCTACCGTGGGACTAATTAGATGCGCCCGGTGCGTATGCATTTGTCCCGGCCTGCTGAAAACTCCCAAAAATGCACGGTGCTCCCCAGGGGACCCGTGCTCGCAACGAAAACCATGCCCATGTCGCTATCCGCATCGCCTTTTTGCTGCACTGACTTTTCTGAATGCCGGGCTCGAATTAGTTAACCTGCCTCCCGTGTGGCTCCGGAGGGGCGGGGCATAAGGTTTATCGCGAGTTCCGCACGAGCCGAAGGCCACTTAATGTGGCCTTCGTGCGAGCAGGACTGCCCGAGCAGGAAACCTTATGCCCCGCCCCTCCGGAGCCACACGGGAGCCACTGCTAAGTTATCCCCCGGCATTCAGAAAATCTAAGTGCCAAAAAATAAGATTTTTTGACTCTGTGTTGTATAACCCGCCATTCGTGGGTACCATTCAACGCGTACGCAAACAAAAAGGGTTAATTCGCGTGGTATAACCGCGCGGCCCAAAAAGGAGGAGACAAGCATGTCGTCTTTGAAGCCGCTTGCAGATCGTGTTCTGGTCAAGCCCGACGAGGCCGAGCAGAAGACCGCTTCTGGTCTGTATATCGCCAGCAACGCTCAGGAGAAGCCGCAGCGTGGCACCATCGTTGCCGTTGGCGCCGGCAAGGTCAACGACAAGGGTGAGCGCATCCCCATGGACGTCAAGGTCGGTGACGTTGTCATCTACGGTAAGTTCGGTGGCAACGAGGTCAAGGTCGACGGCGAGAAGTATCTGCTGATGCGCGCCGACGACATCTACGCCGTCGTCGAGGCCTAGTCTCGTCAGAATCTCTGATTCGTCTTTGAACGCGCCCGCCGCACAGGACTCGGAAGCGGCGACGCGAGTCACATTTCTTTTGGAGGATTACCTACCATGGCAAAGAACATTACGTTCAACACCGATGCCCGCGCTAAGCTTGCCAAGGGCGTCAACACTTTGGCCGACGCCGTTACCGTCACCATGGGCCCCAAGGGTCGCTACGTTGCGCTGCAGCGCACGTTCGGTGCCCCGACCATCACCAACGACGGCGTTTCCGTCGCCAAGGAGATCGAGCTCGAGGACAACATCGAGAACATGGGCGCTCAGCTGGTGAAGGAGGTTGCCACCAAGACCAACGACACCGTGGGTGACGGCACCACCACCGCAACTCTGCTCGCCCAGGCCATCGTCAACGACGGTCTGCGCAACGTCGCCGCTGGCGCCAACCCGCTGGCCATCCGTCGCGGCATCGACAAGGCCGTTAACGCCGCCGTCGCCGAGATGAAGAAGCAGGCCAAGCCGGTCGAGACCAAGGAGCAGATCGCTTCCGTCGGTACCATCTCCGCCGGTGACCCCGAGGTCGGCGAGAAGATCGCCGAGGCCATGGAGGTCGTGGGCAAGGACGGCGTCATCACCGTCGAGGATTCCCAGACGTTCGACATCACCATCGACACCGTCGAGGGCATGCAGTTCGACAAGGGCTATGTCTCCGCTTACTTCGTCACGGATAACGACCGCATGGAGGCCGTGATGAAGGATCCGTACATCCTCATCACCGACCAGAAGATCTCCAGCGTTCAGGACATTATGCCCGTTCTCGAGGCTGTCCAGCGCGCTGGCCGTGGCCTGCTCATCATCGCTGAGGACATCGACGGCGAGGCTCTGCCTACCCTGGTTCTCAACAAGATCCGTGGCGCCCTCAACGTCTGCGCCGTCAAGGCTCCGGGCTACGGCGATCGCCGCAAGCGCATCCTCGAGGACATCGCCGTCCTCACCGGCGGCCAGGCTGCCCTGGACGAGCTGGGCGTGAAGGTCGCTGACATCACCGCCGATATGCTCGGTACCGCTAAGTCCGTCACCATCTCCAAGGACAATACCGTCGTCGTCGGCGGCGCTGGCTCCAAGGAGGCCATCGACGCTCGTATCGCTCAGATCAAGGGTGAGATGGAGAACACCACCTCTGACTTCGACCGTGAGAAGCTCCAGGAGCGCCTGGCCAAGCTCTCCGGTGGCGTTGCCGTCATCAAGGTCGGCGCTGCTACCGAGTCCGAGCTCAAGGAGATCAAGCATCGCGTCGAGGACGCCCTGCAGGCTACTCGCGCTGCTGTCGAGGAGGGTATCGTCGCCGGTGGCGGCGTCGCCTTCATGGACGCTGCTCCTGCGCTCGATGCTGTCGAGATTGACGACCCCGAGGAGAAGATCGGTGTCGACATCGTCAAGAAGGCTCTGACTGCTCCGGTTGCTACCAT
Source organism: uncultured Collinsella sp. (assembly GCA_958445065.1). Taxonomy (GTDB): domain Bacteria; phylum Actinomycetota; class Coriobacteriia; order Coriobacteriales; family Coriobacteriaceae; genus Collinsella. The sequence goes on along the minus strand of CAUCQW010000007.1, from coordinate 52,863 downwards.
CGCCAAGAACGCTGGCTTTGAGGGCGCCGTCGTGGTCGACAAGGTTGCCGAGCTGCCCGCCGGCCAGGGTCTCAACTCTGCCAACGGCGAGTGGGGCGACATGATCGAGATGGGCGTCCTCGACCCCGTCAAGGTCAGCCGCGTCACCCTGCAGAACGCTGCTTCTGTCGCCAGCCTGATTCTCATCACCGAGGCCACCGTCTCCGATGTGCCCAAGAACACTCAGCTTGAGGACGCTATCGCTGCTGCCACCGCTGGTCAGCAGGGCGGCGGTATGTACTAAGGCCGACAAGGTCTAGAACTCCCACCGGGAATCCGGGGGCGGGACGGGGACTTCTCTCCGGAACGTCCTCGGACATGCAAAGAGGCTCCGCATCGCGCTTCGCGCTGCGGAGCCTCTTTGCGTCCTGCGGAATATTCCGGAGAGAAGTCCCCGTCCCGCCCCCGGATTCCCTGCGTTTACGGCCTTGAGGTCGGCGGGCGTAGAAGGACGTGGTCGATAGGAGTACGTGTCCCTTCGCTGTTTCGCGCTTTGCGCGAAAGGCGCGTTACTTTGGGATGGGTGGGGAACGTGGTTGTTGCGGCAACTGGCCCTCGCCAGAAATTACCCCTGGCGTACTTGTACCTCTCTTCCCTCGTGCTACACTTGCAATTGCTGTTTCAGGGCGGGGTGGAATTCCCCACTGGCGGTAAATCGGGCGGTGCCAAAGGGGCGCCGTGGAGCAGGCGAGGCGTCTGCGACCGAGCCGATGAGTCCGCGACCCGTGCGTGTGTTGGTTCGCATGCCGGCTGAACTGGTGAGATCCCAGTGCCAACGGTTAGAGTCCGGATGAAAGAGGCAGGTGATCTTAATGTCTGAACAGTCGCAGCATATCCATTTTGAGAACACGAATAGGTGGAGCACCAAACAGCTCGTTACCATGGCGTTGATGTGCGCCTTGGGAGCGCTGTTTATGTATGTGCAGCTGCCCATCCTTCCCTCGGCACCGTTTTTGACGTATGACCCGTCGCTGGTGCCGGCGATGGTGTGCGGGTTTGCGTATGGCCCCGGTGCCGGTACTGCTGTTGCCGCCATGGCGATCGTTATCCATGCGCTCACTACGGGTGACTGGGTCGGCGCGCTTATGAATCTGGTTGCCACGCTGGGCTACATTCTGCCCGCGGCTATCGTCTACCAGAAGATGCATACCTATAAGGGTGCCGTGATTGGCCTGGTGCTCGGCGTTATTGCCGCTACGGCGTTGTCTATGGTCGCAAACCTTACCATTGGCGTATGGTTCTGGTATGGCTCGGTCGATGTGATCGCCCCGCTCATGATTCCTGCCGTGCTGCCGTTCAACCTTATCAAGACCGTGCTTAACTCGGTATTGACGCTTGCGGTGTACAAGGCGGTTTCCAACCTCATCACGCCTAAAAAGGACCAGGTCAAAGGCCGCGCATGATTGAGTGTCGGGGCGTTTCCTTTAGTTATGACGGTGCCGCACCGGCGCTCGACGGCGTCGATCTGAACATCGAGGACGGGGAGTTTTTCTGCATCCTCGGTGGCAATGGGTCGGGCAAGTCGACGTTTGCCAAGCATCTGAATGCGCTGTTGCAGCCCGATGCGGGCACGGTACGCATCAACGGCATGGATGCGTCCGACCCCGAGCTGGTCTACGACATTCGTTCGACCGCGGGCATGGTATTCCAGAATCCCGACGACCAGCTGGTGGCAACGCTTGTCGAAGATGACATTGCGTTTGGTCCCGAAAACCTAGGCGTGCCATCGGCGCAAATTGCGCAGCGCGTACGCGAGGCGCTGAAGGGCGTGGGCCTGGTGGGCTTTGAGCACCACGAGACCCATGCGCTTTCGGGCGGCCAAAAGCAGCGCGTGGCGCTTGCCGGCGTGCTTGCCATGGAACCGCGCGTGCTCATATTGGACGAGGCTTCCTCGATGCTTGATCCGCGTGGGCGCAAGGCCCTCATGAAGGCTTGCCGCGCGTTGCACGATCGCGGCATGACCATCGTGATGATTACGCACTTTATGGAAGAGGCCGCCGAGGCCGATCGTGTCGCGGTGTTTCGGGCGGGGCATGTTGCCATGCTGGGTACGCCCGAGGAGATTCTGACGCGGGCGAATGAACTCGCTCAGCTCAACCTGGATATGCCGGCGTCGTGCTGCTTAGGTAGGACACTTCGTGCGAAGGGCGTGCCCGTTTGCGCGCAGGTACGTGAGGCGGATATGGTCGCCGAGATTGCGCAGACTTATGCCGAGCGAAGTGGGGCAGGCACCGCGGGGCAGTCTTCCGCATCCCAGTTGGAAATCGCTGACGGCACTGTTCCGGTAGACAACGAGGGCAACGCGTCGGAGCCCGTCATAGAGCTATCCCATGTTTCGTACAGTTATTCGCTCAGTCCGCGCGAGCGCCGCCGCTGGCATAAGCGCTCGGCCACTGCGGGCAAATCGAGCAAACAGGCTCTCTGGGGAAACGACCCCAGCAGTCCGTGGGCGCTGCGCGATGTATCGCTGACGGTGCGTCGCGGCGAGTTCCTGGGGCTAGCAGGCCATACCGGCTCGGGTAAATCGACTCTGGTCCAGCATCTCAACGGGCTGATCCGTCCGCAGGAGGGAAGCATTTGCGCGCTGGGGCTCGACCTATCAAACAAGAAAGACGCCGCTGCGGTTAAGGCCAAGGTCGGCGTGGTGTTTCAGTATCCTGAGCGTCAGCTGTTTGCCGAAACCGTGGCGCAGGACGTGGCGTTTGGTCCGCACAACCTTGGCTTGCCGCAAGATGAAGTCGACCGTCGTGTCGAGTCATCGCTCTCGCGCGTGGGCCTCGATCTTTCCACGGTCGGCGACAAGAGCCCCTTTGAGCTTTCGGGCGGCCAGCAGCGTCGCGTGGCGTTTGCCGGCGTGCTCGCCATGGAACCTGAGGTGCTGGCGCTCGACGAGCCCATGGCAGGCCTCGATCCGGCTGCCCGCAGGGATTTCCTGGAGCTCATTGGCCGTTTACATGACGAAGGCCTGACCGTTGTCATGGTTTCGCACAGCATGGATGACCTGGCAAATTGTTGTGACCGTATCGTTGTGATGAACGAGGGCGCGGTGTTTGCCGAGGGAACGCCCACGCAGGTTTTTGCGCATGCGGATGAGCTTAAATCAATCGGCTTGGGTGTTCCCGCCGCCCAGCGCATGGCGCTGGCGCTCGCGAAGGCAGGCGTGCCGCTGCGCTTTGACGGCCTCTATACGGTTGAGTCGCTGGCAGACGAGTTGGTGGACCTGCTAATCGGTCGCTCGGGCGGTCCTTCTAACGTCGCGGACATTGCTAAATCCAAGACGGTCGCGCGAGAGGAGGGCTGCTAATGGAGGCGTTTTCGTTTGGCAGCTACTATCCCGGCGATAGTGCGATCCACCGCCTAGACCCGCGAACTAAGTTGCTCTTGGGCTTTGTGTTTCTGATCACGACGCTCACAGTCAGCAGCTTCCGCGGACTGGCCCCGGTCGCAATCTTCGTTGTCCTGATCTATGCCGTGTCCCGGGTGCCGTTGCGCCGGGTCCTATCATCGATGGCACCATTGCTGGCGATTGTCGTGGTGGTCGCAGTGCTCAACCTGTTTTCCGACCAGAGCGGGCGCATCCTGTGGCAGCTCTGCTTTCTGCAGATAAGCGAGGGCTCGCTGCGTTCTGCCGCCTTTATGGCGTGCCGCCTGACCCTGATGATGGCCGGCATGAGCGCCATTACGCTCACCACGCCCACGCTCGACCTCACCGCGGGCTTTGAGCGTCTGCTCGCACCGTTTGCGCGCGTGGGGCTCCCTGCGCATGAGCTCGGCATGATCATGGGTATCGCGTTGCGCTTTATGCCGCAGTTCGCCACCGAGATGAAGCAGACGGCGGACGCGCAGGCAAGCCGCGGCGCGCGCGTGACGTGCGGTCCGCTCGGCGGCGTGCGTATGCTCGGCAGTGTGGCGATTCCGCTGTTCACGGGCGTGTTCCGTCATGCCGAGACGCTTTCGGCCGCCATGGATGCCCGTTGCTATCATGGCGAGCAGGGCCGCGCACGTTTGCATGCGCTTGCATTTGGCCGCAGCGATGCGTTGGCGGCGGTGGTGACGGCGTTGCTGCTCATCTGCGTCATCGTCATCAATCTTCAACTTGTTTAGGCGCGATTCGAGCGCAAGAAAGGGGTCCCTATGACCGACAACGACCGCACGGCTCAGCTTGAGCGCGCCTGTTCGTATCTCAGGCGCATTCCGGCGTGGTATCTGGCCACGACCGATGTGGCCGACGGGTATCAGCCTCGCGTGAGGCCGTTTTCATTTGCCATGGTCGATGACGGTAAGCTGTGGTTTTGCACATCGCGCGACAAGGATGTGTGGGCGGAGCTGAGTGCGAATCCCAAGTTTGAACTCTCGGGCTGGAAGCCGGGGGAGTGCTGGATCGTGTTGACCGGCGAGGCCGCACTTGAGGACGACGCAGTTGCGAGCGACAAGGTGCGTCAAGCGGGTTTTAAGCACATGGTGGGCATCGGCGAGGAACACGAGAGCGCCAACGACGGCCGCCTTGCGTTCTTCTCGGTCCGCAACATTGCCGCGCGCTTCTGTGATATCGACGGCAGCGAGGAGCGCCTGGAGCTCTAATTTCCCAAATTGATTACCCATTCCAAAAAGACTGGTCAGGCGACAGGAGGACACATGGACGGATTGAATACGGTGTTGGAGTATCTGACGTCGGTGCCGGCATGGTATTTGGCGACGAGCGTTGACGGACAGCCTCATGTGCGTCCGTTTTCGTTTGCGCAGATCCAGGATGGCAAGCTGTGGTTTGTAACAGCGCGCACCAAAGACGTGTGGCAAGAGCTGCTACAAAATCAGCGCTTTGAGGCCACGAGTTGGTGGCCGGGCCATGGCTGGCTCATCTTGCGCGGGCGTGCCGGCTTGGATGACCGGGCTTCGAGCGAAATGCGCGAAGCCGGGTGGAAGCATCTAGAGCGCCTGGGTGAGCACTATGAGGGGCCTAACGACCCCACGCTCGTCTTCTTTAGCGTCGAGGATTCCGAGGCTTTTATCTGCAATCACGACGAATGGGTGCCGGTCGAGCTCTAGCCAGCTGGCTCATCCTAACAACTTGGTTTTCGCATGGGCGGGCCCCGTATTGCCCGGCGCCGTTAGGAGCGCCGGTCAATACGGGGCCCGCTCCATTTGTCAATTCCTTCGAGCGAATGTGTCGGGAATGTTTCAATGCATGAATATGCAAGTCATTTACGTGTTCATGCATCTTTTGGTGCTAAAGTTTCAAGCCACTTCATAACGACCGCTGCGAAATGCGCATCGGTGCATAAATCGCAGACAAGGAGTCTGATATGTCTTTGAAGGTTGGAATCGTCGGCGCGGCTGGATATGCCGGAGCCGAGCTCATTCGCCTCGTGCTCGGTCATCCCGAGTTTGAACTTGTTGCCATTACGTCCAACGCTGATGCCGGCCAGCCGTTGTCTGCGGTGTACCCGAGCTTCACCGGCGTAAGCGATCTTGTCTTCACGACGCATGATGCCCCCGAGCTCAAGAACTGCGACGCGGTATTTTTGGCCGTGCCGCACACGGCTGCCATGGCTCAGGTGCCCGCCCTGCTTGCCGCGGGAGTCTCCTGCATTGACCTCTCGGCCGACTATCGCCTGAGCGATCCGGCCACCTTTGAGGCCTGGTATGCCGCCGAGCACACGAGCCCCGAGTTGCTCAAGACCCGCGCCTTCGGTCTGCCCGAGCTGTTCTGCCAGGACTTAGAGACCGCTGCTTCCAACCATGCCGCTGGCAGGCCCGTGTTGGTCGCCTGCGCCGGCTGCTATCCCACCGCAACGAGCCTTGCTGCCGCTCCTGCCGTGCGTGCGGGCTGGGTGGCTGAGAACGGTCCCGTGATTGTCGATGCCATTAGCGGCGTGACGGGCGCCGGTAAGTCCTGCAACGCCCGCACCCATTTTTGCAGCGCCGACGAGAACTTGGAGGCCTACGGCGTGGGTAAGCATCGTCACACGCCCGAAATCGAGCAAATCCTTGGTCTAACAGATCGCGTCGTCTTTACCCCGCACCTGGCACCGCTCAAGCGCGGCCTGCTCTCCACGGTGACGCTGCCGCTCACGCCGCAGGCCATCGACTCCCTGACCCTTGAGGACGTTGTCGACTATTACAAGCAGTTCTACGCTGGTCGCACTTTCGTGCGCGTACTCGACGCCGGCCAGCAGCCCAAGACGGCTTCGGTCGTCGGCACCAACGCCGCCCAGATCGGCCTCGCGCTCAACAAGTGCGCGGGCGTGCTGGTGGCGACGGGCGCCATCGACAATCTGTGCAAGGGCGCTGCGGGCCAAGCAGTCCAGTGCGCCAATATCGTCTTTGGCTTTGACGAGCGACGAGGCTTGCCCACAGTGGCGTGCCCGGTGTAGCACATTCGATTGTTAACGATTTGGTAGTCGGGCATCGAGTGGGGCGCCACTCTTAAGCTGGTCTCATGATCACGACTGGCATGGCGCACCAACCGATGTCCGTTTTTTGTTTGACATAAGGAGTCATAAAGACGATGAATACCGAGCTGTTTGATATCAAGATTCGCGCCGTCGAGGGTGGCGTTACGGCTGCGGCTGGTTTTAAGGCTGCAGGCATCCACGCTGGGTTCCGCAAGAACCCCGAGCGTCTGGATTACGCGCTCGTCGTGCCCGATAAACCCTGTCCCGGTGCCGGCGTGTTTACCACCAATCGCTTTTGCGCGGCGCCCGTGCAGGTGAGCCGTGCCAACCTGGGCGGTGCCGACAAGGGCTACGGAATCATCGCCGGCGTTTCGGTTAACTCTGGCAATGCTAACGCCGCCACGGGTGAGACCGGCCTTGCATGCGCGCGCGAGACGTGCAGCATCGCATCGCAGGTCATCGGCTGTGAGCCCCAGCAGATTCTGGTTGCCTCCACGGGTGTGATTGGCCAGATTCTGCCGATCGACACGTTTGAGACCGCCATTCCTGCCGCCTACGAGGCGCTCTCCGCCCACGGTGGCGCCGATGCCGCTCGCGCCATCATGACGACCGACACGCACTCCAAGGAGTACGCCGTGTCCTACGTCAGCGAGGCGGCGGGTCATGCGGGTAATGTCTATACGGTAGGCGGCATGTGCAAGGGCTCGGGCATGATCATGCCCAACATGGCCACCATGATCGCAGTTATCACCACCGATGCCCCCGTCGAGCCTGCGGCACTTCATGCCCTGCTGCTCTCGACCGCCAAGCAGACTTTTAACAAGGTAACGGTCGATTCCGACACCTCGACCAACGACACCTGCATCATGCTTGCCTCCGGCGCCGCTGCCGCAGATGCCGAGGCCATCGTCGAGGGCACTGATGCCTTTGACGAGCTGGCCTTTGCCGTGCACGAGGTGTGCGAGAGCCTGGCGCGCAACATTGCGGCCGATGGCGAGGGTGCGTCAAAGCTCGTGACGGTTAACGTTACCGGCGCCGCTAACGACGAGGAAGCCGATATCGCCGCCCGCGCCGTTGCCAACTCGCCGCTCGTTAAGACCTGCATCGCCGGCCACGACTGCAACTGGGGCCGCGTTGCTATGGCGCTTGGTAAGTGCGGCGTGAAGTTTAATCAGGAAGACGTTTCTATCGACATGATGGGCATGCCCGTCTGTCGCGACGGTCTGACTGTTCCCTTTGACGAGGACGAGGCTCTACGACGTTTCGAAGCGCCCGAGATCGTGATCTCGGCCGACCTGGGCGCAGGCGACGCGGCAACGACTGTGTGGACCTGCGACCTCACGCACGAGTACATCTCCATCAACGGCGACTACCGTTCCTAGATTCCAGGCACGCTGCGTATCTTGCCGCGATTGCGGACAGCGGAGCACGGCGCGATAACGATACGAAAGACGAGGCAGATTATGAAATTCGCACGCGATTGTCGTTCGAGCGAATCCAACGAAGCAACCGCGCAGCTGCTGTTCGAAGCGCTGCCGTGGATTAAGAACCTGACCGGCAAGACGGTTGTTATCAAATATGGCGGAGCCGCCATGGTTGATGAGCAGCTGCGCCGCGACGTGATGAGCGACATCGTTTTGCTCAAGATCATCGGTATGCGCCCCGTCATCGTGCATGGCGGCGGCAAGGCTATCAACGAGGCGCTGAGCCATTACGATATTCCCGTCGAGTTTAAGAACGGCCAGCGCGTGACCACGCCGGCGACTATGGATATCGTGCGCGAGGTGCTGGGCGGCAAGGTCAACCAGGAGTTGGTTGCTGCCATCAACCACCACGGTAACCTGGCCGTGGGCGTGTCGGGCAGCGATGCCGGCACGCTCATCGCCGAGCCGCTCGACCCCGAGCTCGGTCGCGTGGGTAAAGTGACGCACGTCAACACCGACTATATCGAGCGCTTACTCGATAGCGAGTACATCCCCGTCATCGCTACCGTCGCGGCGGGGGAGGACGGCGGTTTCTTCAACATCAACGCCGACACCGCCGCCGGTGCCGTTGCCGCGGCGCTCCACGCGCATAAGGCGATCTTTTTGACCGATGTCGATGGTCTGTACAAGGACTTTAGCGACAAGGACTCGCTTATCTCCAACCTAACGCTCGACGAGGTTAACGAAATGCTCTACGGCGGCGAGGTCGATAAGGGCATGATTCCCAAGCTGCGTGCGGCTGTCGACGCGCTTACCGCTGGCGTGTTCCGAGCCCACATCATCAACGGCACCACGCCGCATTCGCTGCTGCTGGAGCTGCTGACCGATGCCGGCGTCGGCACCGTGATCCATTCCACCGAGACGGCGTACGAGTTCGATACGCATCCGCATCCGCTTTCGACGTTTGCTGCGCGTCTGACCGAGAACCTTGACGAGGTCGAGAAGCTTCAGACGGTCTAGCTGACCCGCAGCCGCCCCATTCCTGCACCCATAGCCCCGCGCCGTCTGGCGCCCAACGAAAGGCATCCCATGTCACTTGCAGCTCAGCAATCGCTTGAATCCCATTACGTTATGCATACCTTTGGCCGCTCTCCGGTCGAGTTTGTCGAGGGTCACGGCATGAAGCTCACCGGCGACGATGGCCGTGAGTACCTCGACTTTCTTGCCGGCATCGGCGTGTGCAGCCTAGGTCATGGCGACCCGGCTGTGCTCTCGGCGCTCGAGGCACAGACCAAAAAGCTCATGCATGTCTCCAATTACTTCTACATCGAGCAGCGCGGACAGGTCGCGGCGCTGCTGTCCAAGCTTGCTAACGACGACGTAGATGGTGCGCGCGTTCTTGCCGATGCCATTGTCGCCGGCGATGAGACCACGGCAGCTGCTCTTGGTGCCCCGGCTGCGGGCGAGCAGGTGTGGGAGACGTTCTTTGCCAACTCCGGCGCCGAGGCCAACGAGGGCTCGATGAAGCTTGCGCGCCTGTACGCCAAGCGTGCCGGTAATGGCGGCAACACTATCGTGTGCATGCGCGGCGGCTTCCACGGCCGTACGCTCGAGACTATTGCGGCCACCATGCAGGATTGGCTGCAGGACAGTTTCCGCCCGCTGCCGGGTGGCTTTGTGGCCTGCACGCCCAACGATGTCGATGAACTGCGTGCAATCTTTAAGCAGCTGGGGAGCGAGATTTGTGCCGTGATGCTCGAGCCGATCCAGGGTGAGAGTGGCGTGCACCCCATGACCGAGGAGTTTATGGCTACGGCGCGCGACTTGGCGCACGAGGTGGGTGCCGTGCTTATCGCCGACGAGGTCCAGTGCGGTATCTTCCGCACGGGTAAGCCGTTTGCGTTCCAGACCTATGGCGTGGAGCCCGACATCATGAGCCTTGCCAAGGGCATTGCCGACGGCGTGCCCATGGGTGCCGTCGTGGCAAAGAAGGAGATTGCCGACGTGTTTAAGCCGGGCGACCACGGCTCGACCTTTGGCGGTAGCTGCTTGGCCATCGCGGCGTGTGCCGCGACGCTCTCCGCGCTCGTGCGCGGCGATTATGCCGACCATGCTGCCAAGGTGGGCGCCTATATGGAGGCAAAGCTCGCCAAGCTGCCGCACGTGACCGAGGTACGTGGCCGCGGCTTGATGCTCGGCTGTGATTTGGATGATGCCGCGGGCGACGCGCATGATGTTGTTGCCCGCGCGCTGGCCGCCGGTGCCGTGATCAACGCTACGGGTGCGCATACGCTGCGTTTCCTGCCGCCACTTGTCTGCGAGGAAGCCGACGTGGACAGCCTGATCGAGATACTGTCGGGTGTTTTGGGCTAACGCGGCGCAATAACTCAATTTTGACCGGGTTCCGGACTGCGGACGTGCCCTATGCGGCATGATTCAGCGGTCTGGAACCCGTTTTGCCTTAGATTTGCTAAGGCAGGGAGACCTGCTGGTCAAAAAACATCAAATATGAGTACTGCTACCGATTTGATAGCAGCAATTTTGGACTAATAAGGCCAGATAGCAAGTCAAAATGGCGATGAAAGCACGATTTTGATCCAACTGTTAGTACTTATAATGGACATATGTTGCGTAACTAAAGCAAATACTATCTTTTTATATGTTGCAAACAAAGTAGCAGTACTCATTTTTGCCATTTTTTGACCACGGCCTTTGCGATAGATGTGCTGGCGGGTTCGAATCCCTCTGCGATGGGCCCAAAAAAGAAAGGCCCCCATTGCTGGGAGCCTATCAAATCAGTGGTGGGCGATGAGGGATGTCCGCGTGCGGCTGGCGCCGCCCGCTTCCGCTTCGGGCCTGCGGCCCTCGCGTGCTGCGCTGGAAAACGCTTCGCGTTTCCTCAGCTCCGCACCCTGGCGGGTTCGAATCCCATGAAATGGGCGCAAACAAAACGGTCCCCTTGCGAGGACCGTTTCCAATTCAGTGGTGGGCGATGAGGGATGTCGCGTGCGGCTTCGCCGCCCGCTCTCGCTTCGGGCCTGCGGCCCTCGCGTGCTGCGCTGGAAAACGCTTCGCGTTTCCTCAGCTCCGCACCCTGTCGGGTTCGAATCCCTCTGCGATGGGCCCAAAAAAGAAAGGCCCCCATTGCTGGGAGCCTATCAAATCAGTGGTGGGCGATGAGGGATTCGAACCCCCAGCCTTGTGCGTGTAAAGCACCTGCGCTAACCGTTGCGCCAATCGCCCGTGCGGAGAGAGTATAGCAAAACAATCGCCTCATTCACCTCATATCCATTAAAGGTAACTGGCGCGTGTCACAGCGGAGCTGATTCAGTTGAGATTGCCTGAACATTCCGCCCCTCTTTACGCCCTCGGGTATACTCAAAAGCTACTGATTCGATTTGATGCCCAGCAACAGCAGAGGGGATAGTATATGTGCGGTTTTGTCGGTTTTGTCGGTGGGACGGATAACCAATCCGAGGTGCTCACCAAGATGATGGACCGCATCGTCCATCGCGGTCCCGACATGGGCGGTCAGTTTATCGACGGCCGCGTTGCCCTCGGCTTCCGCCGCCTGTCGATCCTCGACCTGACCGAGGCTGGCGCCCAACCCATGGCCAACGAGGACGGTAGCGTCGTCATTGTCTTCAACGGCGAGATCTACAACTTCCAAGAACTCCGTTCTGAGCTCGAGGCCAAGGGCTACAAGTTCCACTGCGGCGCCGACACCGAGAGCCTCCTGCACGGCTACGAGGAGTGGGGCGAGGCCGTTCTCGATCGCCTGCGCGGTATGTACGCCTTCGTCATATGGGACAAAAAGAAGAACAAGCTTTTTGGCGCCCGCGACATCTTTGGCATCAAGCCGCTCTACTACTATCCCATGGCCGATGCGGGCGACGGCGCTCCGGGCGTGCTCTTTGGTTCCGAGATCAAGAGCTTCCTGGACTACCCGCACTTCCACAAGGCGGTCAACAAAAAGGCCCTGCGTCCGTACATGACGCTGCAGTATTCGGCAACCGAGGAGACCTTCTTCGAGGGTGTCTACAAGCTGCCGCCGGCGCACTACTTTACCGTCGATATCCCGACCGGCAAGATGAACATCGAGCGCTACTGGGATTGCGATTACTCTGCCGTCGAGAAGCCGTTCGAAGAGTATGTCGATGAGCTGGACGAAGTCGTGCACGAGAGTGTCGAGGCCCATCGCATCGCCGACGTCAAGGTCGCGTCGTTCCTCTCCGGTGGCGTCGACTCCAGCTACATCGCCGCTTGCCTCATGCCCGACAAGACCTTCTCGGTGGGCTTTGACTACAAGAACTTCAACGAGACCAACTACGCCAAGGAGCTTTCCGATAAGCTCGGCGTCGAGAACGTCCGCAAGATGATTACCGCCGACGAGTTCTTCGGTGCGCTCGAGGACATCCAGTATCACATGGACGAGCCGCAGTCCAACCTGTCTTCCGTGCCGCTGTGGTTCTTGGCCGAGATGGCCCGCAAGGACGTCACCGTCGTGCTTTCGGGCGAAGGTGCCGACGAGCTCTTTGGCGGCTACGCCTACTACGAGGACACGGTTCCGGTTCGCAAGTACAAAAAGATGGTGCCGCTGCCCATCCGTCGCGCGCTCGGAAACCTGGCGTTGCACATGCCGTACTTCAAGGGCCACAACTTCCTGGTCAAGGGTGCCGAGATCCCCGAGAAGTCGTTCCTGGGACAGGCTCTGGTATGGCCGGAGCGCGAGGTCGACGGCGTGCTCAAGCCCGAGTACAACACCGGCGATGGCGCCTTCGAGCTTGCCGCTCCCATCTATGCGCGCGTGAAGGGTCAGCCCGAGCTGGTCAAGAAGCAGTACCTGGACATGAACATGTGGCTCCCGGGCGACATTCTGCTCAAGGCCGACAAGATGTGCATGGCGCACTCGCTGGAGCTGCGCGTGCCCTTCTTGGACCGCAAAGTCATGGAGTTCGCCGAGCACATTCCCGACCGCTACCGCATCAACGAGAACGGCAACAAACAGGTACTCCGCCACGCTGCCAACAAGTCGTTGCCCGATGAGTGGGCCACCCGTCCCAAGGTGGGCTTCCCGGTGCCGATTGTCTACTGGCTGCGTGAGCAAAAGTGGTACGACTATGTCAAGGAGTACTTCACCGCGCCGTGGGCAAGCGAGTTCTTCGATACCGACGAGCTCATGCACCTGCTCGATCTGCACTTTGCGGGCAAGGGCGATTTCCAGCGCAAGATCTATACGCCGCTCGTGTTCCTGGTGTGGTACAAGCGCTTCTTTATCGACGAGGACCAGCCCGCTGTTCAGGCTGCCTAGCCTCGGCTTACGAACGCCTGCGCGTAACGGCTCCTCCGGGAGCCGTTTTTGCGTGGGTGCGTTTCAGTTACTATAAAACCGTCCCTGCCAAATGGCTGAGAAAGGTGAAAGATGCACCATTCGGATTCCGCGACCGTGACCACGGTCGATACGCTTGCCAAGCTTCTCGATGTGTGCGGCGAGCTGCGCGCATCAGAGCAGGTTGACGAGCGTGCCGTGACCGGCTGCTCGTTTGATTCGCGCGCGGTCTCGGCAGGTGACGTGTTCTTTTGCAAAGGTGCTGCCTTTAAGCCCGCGTTTTTGAGCATGGCGCTCGATGCGGGCGCCGTCGCATTTGTGTGCGAGGAGTCGCTGGTCGAGTCTCTGGAGCCGCTGGCGCAGGAGAACGGCGCGGCGATGCTGGTCGTGGACAGCGTGCGCACGGCCATGGCCCTGTTGCCGCCGGAGGTCTACGACCGTCCCGACCACGACGTCAAGATCGTGGGCATCACCGGCACCAAGGGAAAGACCACGGCCGCTTTTATGCTCCAGTCCATCATCAAGGCGGCGGGCGAGTCCTGCGGCATGATCGGCTCGGTGAGTACCGACGATGGTATCGAGTGCTACGAGAGCACCAATACTACGCCCGAGGCCCCCGAGGTCTGGCGCCATATCGCCAACTGCCGCACGTCCGGTCGCCAGTCCATGGTCATGGAGGTCTCGAGCCAGGCGCTCAAGTACCAACGCGTCGAGAATCTGCCGTTTGACGTGGCGTGCTTTCTCAACATCGGCCGCGACCACATCTCGCCGATCGAACACCCCACGTTTGAGGATTATTTTGAGAGCAAACTCAGGATCTTTGACCAGGCAAAGACCGCCGTGGTGAATCTGGGCACCGAAGAGGTTGACCGTGTGCTGGGGGCAGCGTCGACGGCCGAGCGCTTGGTGACCGTTGGCGTTGAGCATCCCGAGGCAAGCCTGTGGGCGAGCGATGTCCGCATGCTCGGCTTTAACATCGAGTTTAACCTGCACGGCATGAGCGCCGACGAGCCCGAGGCGGGGGAGAAGGTCCTGCTGGGTATCGCGGGCGACTTTAACGTGGAAAACGCGCTGGTCGCTATCGCCGCTGCGCGCGAGATCGGCATCGGTATCGATGCCATCAAGAAGGGCCTCTCCAAACTGCGTGTGCCGGGCCGTATGGAGGTCGTGGAGTCGAAGGACGGCCGCGTGATCTGCGTCGTTGACTATGCGCATAACCAGCTTTCGTTCCGTTCGCTTTTCTCGTCGGTCAAGCGCGCGTTTCCCGCTAGTCCAGTCATTGCGGTGTTTGGCGCTGCCGGCGGCAAGGCGCAGGAGCGCCGCGAGCAGCTTCCGCGCGAGGCCGCACCATATTCCGACCTGATGATCTTTGCCAACGAGGACCCGGCTCACGAGGACCCGATGAAGGTCTGTCGCGAGCTTGCCGAACATGTTCCCGACGATACGCCGAACAAGATCATCCTCGATCGCGAAGCCGCTGTGCATGCGGCGTTCAAGACGGCGCGCGAGGAGTACGTCAACCCCGATGCCCCCACCATTGTCTTGCTGCTGGCAAAGGGTGACGAGGAGCTCATGCACGTGGGCGACGAGTTCGTGCCCATCGAGAGCGACCTTTCGTTGGCCAATCGCCTGATCGATGTTACCCAGTTTGACTAATGAACCATGATGGCGGCGGCGCCCTGAGTGCGTTGTCGCCATAAGCGTGTTCCCTCAATCAAAACATGCCGTCCAAGTCCAAACCCTTCTACGTAAACGGAGTAACCATGTCCCACAACACCCTGCCGACCGTTGCCGAGCTTTCGGGCGAGATGCGCGAGCGCTTGGCCAAGGTCAAGTACGTCTTTACCGACCTGGATGCCACGATGCTTGCACCCGGCTCGTGCGTGCTACGCGACAACGACGGCAACCCCTCGACCAAACTCGTCGAGGCCGTCGTGGCGCTCGCTCGCGCTGGTATTCAGGTGGTTCCCACCTCGGGCCGCAACCGTACCATGATCCACGAGGACGCGCGCGTGCTCGGCCTCAACTCCTACATCGGCGAGATGGGCGGCCTGGTCATGTACGACCTCAAAGCCAACGATTGGGAGTATCTGACCGGCGACATGCCCTACGACCCCTCTTGCGGCCTCACGCCGCACCAGGTGATCGAGCAGACCGGCGTGTGCGAGAAGATCCTCGCCCGCTGGCCGCACAAGATCGAGTATCACAACGACATGTCGACCGGCTACAAGTACCGTGAGGTCACCGTCGGCATGCGCGGCGATGTGCCCGACAATGAGGTTCAGGCCATCCTGGACGAGGCCGGCTGCGGTCTGATCTGGGCTTGCAACGGCCATCTGACGCATCTGTCCAAGCCGACGACGCTCGAGCTCGATCGCGTCGAGGACGGTCGCGCATTCAATATCAACCCCGCGGGCCTCAACAAAGGCGTCGCCATTGCGCGCTTCTGCGAGCACCTGGGGATCGAGCGCGAGGAGACACTCGCGCTCGGCGACTCCGAGTCCGACTTCTACATGGCCGATCACGTGGGCACGTTCTGCTTGGTCGAGAATGGCCTGACGAGCGCCGGCGCGCCCGAGTTCCTGGCTGCTTGCGAGAACGCTTTCGTTACGCGCGGCAAAATTGTCGACGGTTGGGCGGCGACGGCAGAGCTGCTGGTCGCGGCGCGTTCGTAGCGCGGCGTCGCCGCACTTGGACATGTCTTTTCGAGAGAGACTGGTGAGGTAATGTCCGATATCGAGAATCCGGCAGGCGACACGCGCCCGATTGGCGTGTTCGATTCTGGTTTGGGCGGTCTGACGGTTGCGCGCGCGATTGCGACGGCGCTGCCGCACGAGTCCGTCTACTACTTTGGCGACACCAAGCGCTGCCCCTACGGCACCCGCACCGAGGATGAGGTGCGCTCGTTTGCGTTGCAGGCGGGCCGTTGGCTGTCGAAGCACGACGTCAAGATTATGGTCATCGCCTGCAACACGGCGACCGCTGCGGCCTTGCGTCTGGCCCAGCAGGTGCTCGACGTTCCCGTGATCGGCGTGATCGCGCCGGGTGCCCGTGCGGCAATCAACAGCACCCGCTTGCGTCGCGTGGGCGTGCTCGCCACCAACCTCACCATTCGCTCGGGCGCCTACACGCGCGCCATTCAGGATCTAGATGCCGGCGTCGATGTATACGGCTGTCCAGCCTCGAGCTTTGTCGAGGTTGTCGAACACGAGCTCGCCTCGGGTGCACATCTGCAGGAACAGTGGCTTGAGAACGAGGATATTTTCGATACGCCTGCCGTGCGTGCGCTGGTGGGCGCCACGGTTGAGCCGCTGCGCGACCACGGTATCGATACCGTGGTGCTCGGCTGCACGCATTTTCCGCTGTTGGTGGGACCTATCCGCCATGCGCTGGGGCCTGGGGTGCGCGTCGTGAGTTCCGCCGAGGAGACCACGCGCGAGCTGACCGATATCCTCACGCGCCGCGAGCAGCTGGCGGGCGACGCCGCCGAGCCGCAGCATCGTTTTGCCACGACGGCCGATAACATTGCTGAGTTTGCGGTGGCGGGCAGCTTTATCTTTGGACAGCCGCTCAAGAGCATAGAACATATCGATATCGATGAGCTGAAATAGATGTAAGGTCACCGACCAAAGGCTCACTTTCACCTTTTGCCGAAAGGATATTTCTATGGAGTACATGCAGGTCAACCGCGCCAACGGCCGCGCCGCCGATGAGCTGCGCCCCGTTAAGCTCACCCGTGGCGTCATGAAGCACGCCCACGGCTCGTGTTTGGCCGAGTTCGGCGACACGCGCGTGCTGTGCGCCGCTACTATCGAGGAGGGCGTGCCGGGCTGGCGCAAGGGCGCCAAGGCCGGTTGGGTAACGGCGGAGTACGCCATGCTACCGGCATCGACCGGCAAGCGCTGCAAGCGCGAGCACGCCAACCGCAAAGGCCGCTCCATGGAGATCGAGCGCCTCATTGGCCGTAGCCTGCGTACCGTCGTCAACATGAAGGCGCTCGGCGAGTACACCGTCACCGTCGACTGCGACGTGATCCAGGCCGATGGTGGTACACGTACGGCAAGCATTACCGGCGCCTGGGTGGCGCTGCACGACGCCCTCGCCATGTGGGTCGAGGCAGGCAAGATCGAGCGCATCCCGCTTACCGGCCAGGTGGCTGCCATCTCCATGGGCGTTGTCGACGGCAATACGCTGCTTGACCTCGATTATTCCGAGGACAGCCATGCCGAGGTCGACATGAACCTCGTCGCCACCGAAACCGGTGAGATGATCGAGCTCCAGGGCACCGGCGAGCAGGCGCCCTTCGACCGCAAACGCCTCAACGCCCTGCTCGACCTGGGCGACAAGGGTATCGCCGAGCTCATCGAGCTTCAGCGCCAAGCCATCGCCTAACCTGCCAAATAGGGACAGGTTTATTTTGGTAGGTTTTATCTGCGGAAATGCTGCGTTGAAAGGTCTGATTGCCTGAGAGGGGAGAGGCCAAGTGCCCGAACGCCCCTCACGCAGCTTGCTATAGAGACAAGGAGGCCAGTTATGGCACTTGAGAAGATCGACATCGACACTCTCGACCCGGCTGCAACTATCGTCGTGGCAACCGGCAACGCCCATAAGCTCACCGAGATTGAGGCCATTTTGGGCAAGGTCATGCCCGAGGTACGCTTTGTGGCGCTCGGTCAGCTGGGCGATTTTGAGGACCCCGAGGAAAACGGCACAACGTTTTTGGAGAACGCGATCATCAAGGCGCAGGCTGCCGTCGAAGAGACGGGGCTCATGGCCATTGCCGACGATTCGGGCTTGGTCGTTGATGCCCTGGACGGCGAGCCGGGCGTGTATAGCGCGCGCTATGCGGGCGTGCATGGCGACGATGCCGCCAACAACGCCAAGCTGCTCGTTAACCTGGAAGGCGTGGCAGACGAGGATCGCACCGCGCGTTTTATAAGCGTCG
Organism: uncultured Collinsella sp.; assembly: GCA_958445065.1. Taxonomy (GTDB): domain Bacteria; phylum Actinomycetota; class Coriobacteriia; order Coriobacteriales; family Coriobacteriaceae; genus Collinsella. The sequence goes on along the minus strand of CAUCQW010000007.1, from coordinate 34,731 downwards.
TTGCGCTCATCGACACGGACGGTTTGGTCACCTATGGTGAGGGCGCCTGCGAGGGCGCTATTGCACACGAGGGCCGCGGCGATCACGGCTTTGGCTACGACCCGCTGTTCCTGCCGGTCGACACGCCGGGCAAGACCATGGCCGAGCTGACGGCGGACGAGAAGAACGCCATCAGCCATCGTTTCCACGCGCTCGAGCATCTGTCCGCCAAACTGACGGGCGAGGAGTAGGCCGTGCGCGCGGTGGTGCAGCGCGTACTCAACGCCGGCGTGACGGTCGACGGCGAGTGCGTGGGCAAAATTGGGCGCGGCTATCTAGTGCTGCTGGGCGTGGGCCACGGCGACACGCGCGCCGAGGCTGATAAGCTGTGGGGCAAGCTCCGGGGCTTGCGCATCAACGAGGACGAGAACGGCAAGACCAACTTGGCACTGGCCGATGTCGACGGCGAGGTACTCGTGGTGTCGCAGTTCACGCTATTTGCCGACTGCCGCCACGGCCGCCGCCCATCGTTTACGGATGCCGGCGCCCCCGATGTCGCCAACGAGCTCTACGAGTACTTCTTGACGCTTGTGCGCGAGGACGTTGAGCACGTGGCGCACGGCATCTTTGGCGCCGACATGAAGGTCGACCTGGTCAACGACGGCCCATTCACCATCGTCTTGGACACCGACAACCTTTAGGTTACGCGGTTTTACCAAACCGCGTAACAACTGGTCATGCGAGGTTGTCGTCTGGTACGTATTTGGGACGGGGCTTATTTAGCTACTTGCGTATGGCAACAGCAGGGTGCTATAGTATTAGAGTTTTGTCTATCTTAGGGGTATTATCCCCTTTTTGAATTGCACCTTCTGGAGGCCCTGTTCATGGAAGAGATGGAAGTCAATCACGTCGACGACATCCACGAGAAGCTGACCGATATGGTGGGCGATCGCGTCAAGGTGAAGGCCAACATGGGCCGCACCCGCGTCGTCGAGCGCATGGGCACCATCAAGAGCGTCCACCCCGCCGTCTTTATCGTCGAGGTTGACGAACGTCGCGGCCGCAAGTCGCGTCAGTCCTACCAGTATATCGATGTCCTCACCGGGCAGGTCGAGCTGTTCGACCCCGAGAGCGGTGAGCACATTTTTACCCCGCTCGGCAATCAGCTCGAGGAGCACTAACGGTGACCGATCGGTCCCTGACTCTTTCCGCGCCGGCAAAGATTAACCTCTACCTGGGGGTTCATACCGAGCGCGATGACCGCGGCTACCACAGGGTCGATTCCCTGATGGCAGCCGTCGGTCTTTCCGATTCCGTGACGGTCGCGCCGGCGCAGGCGCTGACCGTCCAGACGGTTCCGGCATCAGATTTTCCCATGCAAAAGAATACGGCGTATCGGGCTGCGGTTGCTATGGCCGAGCATTATGGTTGCGAGGCAAACATCTGCGTGACGATTGAGAAGCGCATTCCATTGTGCGCCGGCTTGGGCGGCCCCTCGACGGACGCGGCCGCGGTCATTGTCGCCTTGGCGGAGCTCTGGGGAATTGATCGCACCGACCCCGCGCTCGACGACATTGCGCGGGGTATTGGTGCTGACGTCCCGTTCTTTTTGCACGCGAGCCTTGCGTTCTACGTAGGTGGGGGAGACGTGCTGGCAACTGAGTATCCCGCGCTGCCCGCAACGCCCGTCGTGTTGGTCAAGCCGCGCGAGGCAAGCGTTTCAACAATTGAAGCCTATCGACGTTTTGACGAGGCTCCGGTGCCTGCAGACAAGCCCGGCGCGATAGCTTCTGCCTTGCATGCTGGTGATGCCGAGACGGCATATGCGCTCATCCATAACAACCTAGGTGTCATTTCCGCACAGATGGAGCCGCAGATTCAAACGGTTCTCGATTGGCTGCGTAAACAGGACGGCACCGTTGCTGTAGATGTGTGCGGATCGGGTGCCTGCTCATTTGCCATTTGCGACACCGCCGCCACGGCCGAAAGGCTTGCCGACGCTGCCCTGCAAAACGGCTGGTGGTCCTGCGCGACGGAGCTCATTCCCAACACGGTTCGCATCGAAGTGCCAAAGAAGTAAAAATTTCTCTAGCACACGACGGAAATCTTTGTTACTATAGTCGAGCTAACGGGTTGTGGCTCAGTTTGGTAGAGCACTGCGTTCGGGACGCAGGGGTCGCTGGTTCAAATCCAGTCAACCCGACCAGAGCATGAGGAGGGACCGCTTCTTGCGGTCCCTTTTTTTAGCTATTGTTGTGATACCGCGATACCCGCGGTATACTCATTCGAGCTTGTCTCGCTGTATTGTGGAGGTCTACATGTTTGGACTGAGGGCTCCTGAGCTCATCATTATTCTCGTCGTTGTCCTGATTATCTTCGGGCCCAAGAACCTGCCGAAGCTCGGCAAGTCCCTCGGCTCTACCGTCAAGAATATCCGCGAGGGTATGGAGGGCGACGATAAGGCCGAGACCAAGCAGGCCGAGGAGGTCGTGGTCGAGCAGTCCGAGGAGGACAAGGAGATCGCTGAGCTCGAGGCCAAGCTCGCTGCTGCCAAGAAGAAGCAGGCAGAGGACAGCGACGCGGACGCAGAGTAGTCCCATCCCTTTGGGGTGAGCACCTGACCGGCTTGCCCGCAGGCTAGCCGGTCTTTTTCGTTTTGTTGACAGTTGATTGTTTGATCAGAGTTGGGGAGATATCCGTATGGACGCAAGCCAGATCGTACTGACCGCTGAGGGCCGCCAGAAGCTCGTCGAGGAGCTCGCTTGGCGTGAGGGCGATTACGCCAAGGAGATCGTCGAGGACATCAAGGAAGCCCGCGCGTTCGGCGACCTTTCGGAGAACTCCGAGTACGATGCCGCCAAGGACAAGCAGGCCCAGAACGCCGCTCGTATTGCCGAGATCCAGGCCATCCTTGCCAACGCTCAGGTTGCTGCCACCACAGGTGATCTGACCGTTTCCATCGGTTCCACCGTTTCTCTGATTGATCCCAACGGTGAGGTCATGGAAGTCACGCTCGTCGGTACCACCGAGACCAACTCGCTCGAGCACAAGATTTCCAACGAGTCTCCGGTCGGCCACGCCATCATCGGTCACGGCGAGGGCGACTCCGTCGAGGTCGTTACGCCTTCCGGCAAGACTCGCGTCTACACCATCGCCAAGATTGCACGCTAGACCACGGTCCCGCGTAAAGGTATGTTTTCGCTCCCTGGGACCGAATCCTGGGGAGCGTTTTAGTTTGAGGAGCTAACTTATGGCAGAGAACCAGAACGCCGCAGATCAGGCATCGACGCTCAACGACGAGCGCGCCACCCGCCTGGCCAAGCGCGCCGCCCTGTTCGAGGCGGGCCAGAACCCCTATCCCGAGCACTCTGAGCTTGAGGACTACGTTGCCGATATCGAGGCTAAGTACGCCGAGCTTGCCGATGGCGAGGACACCGAGGACGTCGTGAAGATCGCCGGCCGCGTGGTCGCCAAGCGCGGTCAGGGCAAGATCATGTTCATCGTCGTGCGCGATGCGACTGCCGAGATTCAGCTGTTCTGCCGCATCAACGACATGGACGAGGCTGCATGGAATACGCTCAAGTCCCTCGACCTGGGCGACATCCTGGGCGTGACCGGCGTGGTTGTGCGCACCCAGCGCGGCCAGCTCTCCGTTGCCCCTAAGAGCGCGACCCTGCTTGCCAAGGCCGTTCGTCCGCTGCCCGAGAAGTTCCACGGTCTTTCCGACAAGGAGACCCGTTATCGTCAGCGCTACGTCGACCTGATCGCCAACGACGATGTCCGCGAGACCTTCCGCAAGCGTTCGCAGATTCTCTCCACCTTCCGCCGCTTCATGGAGTCCGACGGCTACATGGAAGTCGAGACCCCCATCCTGCAGACTATCCAGGGCGGCGCCACGGCTAAGCCGTTCATCACGCACTTCAACGCGCTCGACCAGGAGTGCTATCTGCGCATTGCTACCGAGCTGCATCTCAAGCGCTGCATCGTCGGCGGCTTTGAGCGCGTGTTCGAGATTGGCCGCATCTTCCGCAACGAGGGCATGGACCTCACCCACAACCCCGAGTTCACCACGATGGAGGCCTACCGTGCCTTCTCCGATCTCGAGGGCATGAAGGCGCTTGCCCAGGGCGTCATCAAGGCTGCCAACAAGGCCATCGGCAACCCCGAGGTCATCGAGTACCAGGGCCAGACCATCGATCTTTCCGGTGAGTGGGCAAGCCGCCCCATGACTGATATTGTCTCTGACGTGCTCGGCAAGAAAGTCACCATCGACACGCCGGTCGAGGAGCTTGCTGCCGCCGCGCGCGAGAAGGGCCTGGAGATCAAGCCCGAGTGGACTGCTGGCAAGATCATCGCCGAGATTTACGATGAGCTGGGCGAGGACACCATCGTCAACCCGACCTTCGTGTGCGATTACCCCATCGAGGTCAGCCCGCTTGCCAAGCGTTTTGAGGACGACCCGCGTCTGACGCACCGCTTTGAGCTGGTTATCGCCGGTCACGAGTACGCTAACGCGTTCTCCGAGCTCAACGACCCGGTCGACCAGGCCGAGCGCTTTGCCGCTCAGATGGCCGAGAAGGCTGGCGGTGACGACGAGGCCATGGAGTACGACGAGGACTACGTGCGCGCCCTCGAGTACGGCATGCCTCCCGCGGGCGGCATCGGCATCGGTATCGACCGCGTGGTCATGCTGCTCACCAACCAGGCCTCCATCCGCGACGTCCTGCTGTTCCCGCACATGAAGCCCGAGAAGGGTTTCCAGTCCGGTGCTGCTGCCGCCAAGGCCGCCGAGGCCGGCAACGCCTCGAGCCCGTTCGTCAAATCGCTCAAGCCTACGCTCGATTACTCTAAGATCGCCGTCGAGCCGCTGTTCGAGGAGTTTGTCGACTTTGATACCTTCTCCAAGAGCGATTTCCGCGCCGTGAAGGTCAAGGCGTGCGAAGCCGTCAAGAAGTCCAAGAAGCTGCTGAACTTTACGCTCGACGACGGTACCGGTACCGACCGCACCATCCTTTCCGGCATCCATGAATACTATGAGCCCGAGGACTTGGTCGGCAAAACCCTGCTCGCCATCACCAACCTTCCTCCGCGCAAGATGATGGGCATTCCCAGCTGCGGCATGCTGATCAGCGCTATTCACGAGGAGGAGGGCGAGGAGCGCCTCAATCTGATTCAGCTCGACGCTTCCATCCCCGCCGGCGCAAAGATGTGCTAACTAGTTACGCGGTTCTACGAACCGCGTAACGGCTCGACGCTGCGCGCCGCCCAGGGCGACAATTTGTCATTCAAAAGGTAAGGCATGACCAGAAGGTCTATGTCTTGCCTTTTTCATGCCAACTTGTTCGCCCTGGACGTCGCTCGCTGTCCGTCCTCTACCTGCGGCGTTGCCTTGGTTGGCACTTAGGGACGTTCTTAAACGACTAGCCATTCAAGAACGTCCCCAACGACTACCTAACGGCTATTGCGTACATGACTCACATGACAGTTGTCTCTTTTATGTTTCCTTTAGCCGTCGCTGCCTAGGATGGGAGTTAGTCGGCAGGAAGGGAGCGTCTGTATGGACGATGCGAGCGAGCGCGCGATCGAAGAGGACATGCTCGATCAGTTCAATTACTTTGATGATGAGGACGAGGAGCTGATCGACCGTCGCGAGCCAGCGCCGCTTGATTCCTTTGATCTGGTCGATGAAGAGGCTGATGAGGTTGAGGATGAATCGACGGAACCCCCACAGCCTTCGCGCCTTGACTCACTGCCTTCGAGAGCCCCCATGCACCACGGTGTCCGTGCCGGCGCGCTCCATATGAAAACTGACTGGCGCCAGATCGTGACCGCGGGCGATGAGCTTGCCGTCGATGCGCCACTTACCGACAAATCATCCATCATCTGCCGCACCGGTATGCTTATGCTCGCGAGCGGAACGGGTGCCTGGCGTGTACGCGATACCATGAACCGCGTCGCCGCCGTACTCGGTGTCACCATCCACGTTGACTTAAGTCTCCTGTCGTTTGAGTGCACCTGCATCGAAGGCGGCCACTGCTTTAACGAGGTCGTCAGCCTGCCAACAACGGGCGTCAACACTCATCGCATTTGGATGATGGAGAGCTTCCTAAAGGAAATCGAGACTTATGGGCGCCGGTTTACCGTGCATGAGTATCACGAGATGCTCAAGACCGTTGAGAGTTCAAAACCTGATTACGCGCCTTGGCAACAGGGCCTTGCGGCGGCCTGCGCCTGTGGCGCCTTTGTCTTTTTACTTGGTGGCGGTCCCATTGAGATGGCATGTGCGTTCGTGGGCGCGGGCGTCGGCAACTTTGCCCGTTCTCATATCCTCAAGCAGGGCCTCGGCCAGTTTAGCGCGTTGACGATTGGCGTCGCGCTGGCCTGTATCTCGTATTTACTGGCGTTGCTCGGCCTTGGCCAGGTCATTCCGGGGGCAATGTCGCACCAAGAAGGCTATATCGGCGCCATGCTCTTTGTCATCCCCGGCTTTCCCCTCATTACGGCAGGCCTCGACATCGCAAAGCTCGATATGCGAAGCGGCATCGAGCGTCTTTCGTATGCTGTGTCAATTATTGTGATGGCGACCCTCGTAGGCTGGATGGTTGCCGAGTGTGTGGGACTGGCGCCGGATGACTTCGCCCCGCTCGGCCTCTCACCGTTGGCTCTTACGCTCTTGCGCATACTGATGAGCTTTATCGGTGTATTTGGCTTCTCGGTTATGTTCAACAGTCCGATAAAGATGGCCGCGGCGGCTGGGCTCATCGGTGCCGTGTCTAATACCTTGCGCCTTACGCTCGTCGATGCGCCGACGCTGTTTCCCTTTCTGGGCCTGAGTGCAGGCATGCCTCCCGAGGCGGCGGCGTTTATCGGCGCGCTGGTGTCGGGACTGCTTGCGAGCCTGGCCGAAATCAAGCTCACGTACCCGCGCATCGCCCTCACGGTGCCATCGATTGTCATCATGGTGCCGGGACTGTATCTGTATCGCTCGATGTACTACATGTGCACGTTTGACACGGTTAATATGCTTGGCTGGTTTGTGCGTGCGGTGCTCATCGTGGCGTTCCTTCCCGTCGGCCTGAGCGTAGCGAGAACTCTCACCGATCCCCGCTGGCGCCACACCAGCTAATTGGTGCAAGGGGGACAGGTTACTTTGCACCAAATGAGTTGCGGTGAAATAGGGACTGAATTGCTGCTTAAAGGGTCAAAACAGTCCGTATTCCACCGCAACTTATGGGGTCGGGGGATTATCGGTGCCCTGCATCTTCATAAACTCAACGCTTACGAAGCGCATGCGTTTCGTGCTAGGCTGGTTCCACCACATAAGTAGTCGCAGACGCGCGTACCACGGGCGGGCGAGATGAAGTTCCAACAGCTCCATCTTGCCCGCCCGTTTTTGTTGCGTGGCGCCGCGGTACAACACAGAGAGGAATCTGCCCTTTATGCCTATCAACAAACGAGAGAGCCTGCTGTTCACCTTTATCATGTGCTTTTGCATGGTGCTCTGGATGAGCATCTACAACGTTGCCCTGCAGCACGGGGCCATCAACGGCGAGGTCGTTGCCACTGCGTGGCTCGGCTTCCCCGTTGCCTACATTTTTGCCATGTGCTGCGACTGGTTCGTCGCCAGCCCGCTCGCCAAGGGTTTCGCCTTTAAGTACTTGGTCACGCCGGGCAAGAGCTCGCCACTTGCCATGACGCTCGCCGTCAGCTCCTGCATGGTCGTTCCCATGGTCATCATCATGTCGCTGTACGGTGCCTGTGAGGGTCTGACGCACATGCCCGGCGGCATCCTTGCGAACCTGTATTCCGTGCCCGCGATCTGGATGATCAACATCCCGCATAATTTTGTGATGGCGCTGCCGTGGAACCTTTTGGTAGCCGGTCCGATTTCCCGCTTCGTCTTCCGTCGCGCCTTCCCTGTGGGGACGGTTTTCGAGGAGGAGCATGCCGAGCTCTTGGAGCAGGCTATGGCTCCTGAGTGCGAGTAGCTCGCTTAGGGATCTGCTGAGCGCGGGCGACTTGCTTGGTTGGAGCCCAAAGCGTGGATAGCTCTCTCGGCGACATCGCGGGCGTGAGCGGTGCGCATGACCGGAGGGCCCGTGCTGCTCCGTTGCCCGACGTGCTAGCGCGCAGAACAATCTGTTGGTGCATTCGGCGGCTGCTGAAGCGTTTCGGCAGCCGCTTTTTATACGGAGTTTAAATACAACAGTCTGTTGTATTACGTAGAGTGGTATATCTCTAGCGGGAAAAATGCGAGAGACGGAGCATTATGGCGTTGCTAGTAGGACTGGACGTAGGGTCGACGACGACCAAAGTTTACGCGATGCACGAGGATATGACCGAGGCGTGGTGGGGATATCGCCGCCACGGGGCGTGTCAGACAGCGAGCGTGCGCGCCATGCTCGGCGAGCTCGCCGAGCGCTTTCCCCATGAGTCACTGCGCGTTGCGGTGACCGGCTCGGGTGCGCGCGATATCGCGACCGCGCTGGGCGCCTCGTACGTTCAGGAGGTGGTCGCCAACGCGCTCGCGATCAGCAGGTTCTATCCGCAGACGCGCTGCGCCATCGAGCTGGGCGGCCAAGACGCCAAGATGATCTTCTTCCGCACCAACGATAAGGGAGACATCGAGGTTGCCGACATGCGCATGAACGGCTCGTGCGCAGGCGGTACCGGTGCATTTATCGACGAGATGGCAAAGCTCATGGGGGTCGGCACCGAATCGGGCGAGTTCGAGCAGCTCGCAAGCCGGGGAACGACCGTCCACGAGGTCTCGGGCCGCTGCGGCGTGTACGCAAAGACCGATATCCAGCCGCTGCTCAACGAGGGCATTCCTACCACCGACCTGGCGCTTTCGGCGCTTCACGCGGTCGCCCGCCAAACGATCGGCGGTCTGGCCCAGGGTATCGACATCGAGCCGCCGGTAATCTTCGAGGGCGGTACGCTCGCCTACAACCCCACACTGGTCCGCGTGTTCCGGGAGCAACTGAATCTATCGGACGATCAGGTTATCGTCCCGCGCGATCCGCAGATCATGGTCGCGCGCGGTGCCGCCCTGTCGCTGACCGACATGTTCGCATCGTCCCAACCGATCGACCTTCCCGACGCTTTTGTCCGGCTGGATAAGCTCGAGACGGTCGCGCCCGCAAGCGGGGAGGGACGTCTTGCCCAGCCCTTTTTTGCCACACCTGCCGAGCAGGCGGATTTTACGGCACGCCATGGCAAAGAGACGCCGGCAAAGGGTCCGGATGCGTATGCGCCCGGAGAGACGGTGCGTGTGGCGCTCGGTATCGATTCGGGGAGCACGACGACCAAGTTCGCCCTGGTCGATGAGGCGGGTGAGCTTGTCGATTCGTTCTACGCGTCTAATAACGGCAGACCGCTCGACGTCGCCCAACAGGGTCTTGTCAGCTTGAAGAACCGCTGGGAGACAGCGGGAGTCACGCTTGCGATCGATGCCGTGGGCACCACGGGATACGGCGAGGAGCTTTTCGCGCGCGCGTTCCACGCCGACTACCATACGGTCGAGACGGTCGCGCACGCCCGCGCCGCGTGCGCATGCGTTCCCGATGCGACCTTCGTGCTCGACATCGGCGGACAGGATATGAAGGCCATCTGGCTCAACCACGGCGTGCTGACCGATATCGTCGTCAACGAGGCGTGCTCTGCGGGCTGCGGCTCGTTCCTCGAGGGTTTTGCCAAAAACCTCGGAATAGCCGTTGAGGATATCGCGACCGAGGCATTTTCGTCCAAAGCCCCCGCCGTTCTCGGCAGCCGCTGCACGGTGTTCATGAACAGCAGCGTCGTTTCCGAGCAGCGGCGCGGTAAGGGTCCGGGCGACATCATGGCCGGTCTCTGCCGCTCGATTATCGAGAACGTGTTCACCAAGGTCATTCGCGTTTCAAATCTCAACCGTCTGGGCGACAAAGTCGTCGTCCAGGGCGGCACGTTCCGAAACGACGCGGTGCTGCGCGCATTCGAGCAGTATCTGGGCAAACCCGTCACGCGTGCGCCCCACCCGGGGCTGATGGGCGCTATCGGTATCGCCCTGCTCGCGCGCGAGGAATGCCGCAAGGGCGACGCCGGCACGTCGTTTATCGGGCTCGATGCCGTGGAGCGCTTCGAGCATCGCGAGTTCGGCGGCGTTACCTGCCGTCGGTGCAACAACCGCTGCCAGCGCGCGGTCGTGGCATTTGGCGACGGCTCGCTTTACGTCACGGGCAATCGCTGCCCGCGCGGCGGCGCCATCTCATGGGATGAGCTCGTGCGCGAGGTTCCCGCGGCGGAGGAGCTGCGTCCGCAGGGTGCTTGCGAGGCACAGGCACCCGGCACGGGGCGCGACCGGACCGCGGCTGCCCCCAATCTCTTTGTCGACCGCGAGAAGCTGCTGTTCGAGTCGTACCCCACGGTTCCCGTCAGCGGGGGGGCGCGATGTCACGATCGGCATTCCCCGTGTGCTCGAGTTCTGGGACACCATGCCGTTCTGGTCGACGTTCTTCAGCACGCTCGGCTTTAAGGTGCGCGTCTCGGGACGCAGCACCAAGGCGATGTACGAGCGCGGTCTGGCGCACGTCACATCCGACACCGTGTGCTTCCCGGCCAAGCTCGTCCACGGGCACATCCGCAATCTCGTCGACGCCGGCGTCGACCGCATCTTCATGCCCATCATCACGACGGTGCCCACCGAAAACACCGCCTCTACCAGCGAGTGGATGTGCGCCGTCGTAAAGGGATACCCCTACGTGATGCGCAATTCCGATAACCCGGAGGAGCGTTTCGGCGTTCCGTTCGATACGCCGCTGTTCCACTGGTACGACGAGGGCGACCGAAACCGCCAGCTCAAGGCGTGGTGCAAGGAGACCTTCGATATCGATGCCGACCTGGTTGCCAAGGCGACCGAGCAGGCGGACCGCGCGCAGGAGACGTTTGAGAACCAGCTGCAGCTGCGCGGCAGGCAGGTGCTCGAGAACGTGCACGAGGACGGCGGCTACGCGGTGGTGATCGCTTCGCGCCCGTACCACAACGACCCGCTGGTCAACCATGGGCTGCCCAAGCTCTTCTCTGAGCGCGGCATCCCCGTGCTGACGCCCGATGCGGTGCCGGGGGTCTGCAACGTCGATCTTTCCAACAGCCGCATCGACATCGTGAACAACTATCATGCGCGCATGCTGTCGTGCGCGGTCATCGTCGCATCGACGCCCGAGCTCGAGCTCGTGCAGATGGGCAGCTTCGGCTGCGGCCACGATGCGTATCTCACCGACGAGATCGCGCGCATGATGGGCGAGATGGGCTCCAAGGTTCCGATGATGATCAAGCTCGATGAGAGCGACGTCGCCGGTCCCATGGGCATTCGCGTGCGTTCGTTTATCGAGTCGGTCAACCGTCGTCGCGCGGAGGAGCGTGCCGAGGGCGCCCGGGTGCACGCGGTCCATCCGCTCGACGACCCGTATAAGGTCAAGTACACCAAGCGCGACCGGCACGACAAGATCGCGCTGGTCCCCAACACCTCCCATGCGTTCTGCAGGCTCATGACCGCGGCGATGCGCAATCAGGGCGTGCGCGCCGAGGCCCTTGATATCGGGCGCGAGGATGCCATCCGCCTGGGCAAACGCTATGTGCACAACGACATCTGCTTCCCCGCGCAAATCGTGATCGGCGAGGCGCTCGCGGCACTCGAGAGCGGTAAGTACGACCCGCACGACGTCGCCGTGGTGACTGGCAAGTATATCGGCGACTGCCGCCTGACGCACTACATGCCCCTGCTGCGCCGCGCGCTCGACGACGCGGGATACGACTATGTCCCGGTGCTCACCAACGACGACGTCGATGCCCACAATGCGCATCCGGGCTTCAAGCTCGGCCTTGGCCCGAGCATCCAGATCGCCTACGGTCTTCCCATGATCGATGCCCTCGAGGCCATGCTTAGGCGCATCCGTCCCTACGAGCTCGAGAAGGGCGCGGCGGACGCTGCGTTCGACCGCGCGCTCGATGAGGTTATCGAGGGCATGGAGCGCTCCGGGCTGAGAGGCCAGGCGACGGGCTTCAAACGCGCGCTTGCGATCATGGACGCCGTTCCGTACGACCGCTCGAACCCGCATCCGACCGTTCTCATCGTGGGCGAGTACCTGCTCAATTTCCATCTCGGCGCCAACCACGAGATCGAGCGCTACCTCGAGGACAACGGGCTCGAGGTCATCGAGGCGCGCATGACCGACGTGATCCGCAAGACCTATTTCTACAAGCATGCGCAGTCGCGCGAGTTCCACGTCGACCTGTCGCTGCCCGAAAAGGCCTGGTACGCCACGGCGGACAACCTGTTCGAGCTCGCGCACGACCGTTGCGACCGCCTGGGCGCGGCGAGCCCGCTCTACGAGCCGCCGACGCGCATGCCCGAGCTCGTGCGCGCGAGCGATAAGATCCTGCACCATACGTTCGATGCGGGCGAGGGCGTGCTGATTCCGGCGGAGATTCTCGAGCACGCCAAGCGCGGCTGCCGCAACTTCGTGATCCTGCAGCCGTTCGGGTGTCTGCCCAACCATGTCGTGGGGCGCGGGCTCATCCATGCGCTCAAGAAGCAGTATCCCACGGCGCAGTTCCTACCGCTCGACTACGATCCCGACGTGAGCTTCGCCAACGTGGAGAACCGTCTTCAGATGCTCATCATGAACGCCAAGGCGCAGGGGTGCGGTGAGGCGCATGGCGAGACCGCGTAAGGACGCCGATGCGCCCGATGCACGCACCCGTATCATCGAGGCGTTTTGGGAGCTCATCGAGAACAACAGCATCTTCGAGCTGTCGGTTGGCGAGGTGACCCGCGCCGCCCAGTGCAATCGCGGAACGTTTTACTACTATTTTCACGATTTCGATGAACTCGTCGCCATCGCCATAGCCCAGCTGCTGCAGGATAACGAGCTCATCACCGATGCCCTCTGGCATTTTTCGAGCGAGGGCGACCTTTCGGCGTTCGACCGGCGCGACGTCCGCTGCCTGCTGCGGCGCATCGTCATCACCATGAGGGCGGGTGCCGCCGAGCAGGTCGTGCAGGGCATCCATACGATCATCATCGACCGCGTGAGAGAGATCGTCCACCCCGACGGAGAAGAGCTCAAGGCAGATTCGAGCTTTGCGGTGGGCTTTCTGGTCTCGGGCATCATGGGCTTTGTGATGGCGGTCGGCTTTGCCCGGGAGGGCGGCGAGGAGATAGACCTCGAGCAGCCGGGGGACAGCGCGTGCGCGTACCTGAGGGCGGTCGCCATGCAGACGGTGGAAACGGTCGCGCAAGTCGAGGGCGTCGATACATCCGAGCTGCTCGAACGCGTCTCCAAGGAGGCCGATGCCTATCGCGCATCGCGTGCGACGAGTCCCGACGTGGTGAAAGACGCCTAGGGTTTCTCTTGCGGGGCGCCTGTCGCGCATCGCGCGGTGAGTCCCGCGATGCGGTCATAACCTGCATTCATGTGAGCCGGGTTTATAGATATTCCTCCAGCTGTTAACATAGACAACCTGTGGGTAAAGAGACAAAAGCGCCGCCGACGGGCGGGCGTTTTGATTTCGATGAACTCATGTAAGGAAACGAGCATGTTAGATAGATTTACCGATCGAGCGCGCAAGGTCATGTCGATGGCCAAACAGGAGGCGCTCGATCTGCACTCAAATAAGGTGGGCACCGAGCACCTGCTGCTCGCACTCGCCAAGGAGGACGAGGGCATCGCTGCCGAGGCGCTGCGCTCGCTTGATATCTCCTACGACGACATCATGGACACCCTCAAGGAGGTCCAGACCACGGTTCCCGAGCCCAGCGAGGAGACCGAGGCTGCCAAGCTTGCCTTTACGCCGCTCGTCATTAGCGTGATGGAGCGCTCCTTCCGCGTGGCACGTGAGAACAACCAGACCTACGTGTCGACCGAGCACTTGCTGATTGGCATCGTCGAAGAGGGTAACGGCATGGCCATGGACATCCTCATGCGCCTGGGTGTGTCGTCCGCCTCCATCAAAAAGGCTATCGAGAAACTTACCGCCAAGGACCAGGACAAGAAGCGTCCGCTCGCCGGCGCCGGTGCCGGGCGTCCCGGTGCGGGCCTGCCGTTCTTTAGCGGCTCGGACGCGTCGCAGCAAAAGGGGAGCGGCACCGATACGCTTAAGCAGTTCGCCACCAACCTTACGCAGAAGGCGCGCGACGGCGAGCTCGACCCTGTAATTGGTCGCGAAAAGGAAGTCCAGCGTATGATGGAGATCCTTTCGCGTCGCACCAAGAACAATCCGCTTATCTTGGGCGACCCCGGCGTGGGCAAGACGGCCATCGTCGAGGGTCTGGCTCAGCAGATTGCAGCTGGCAACGTGCCCGAGAACCTTATGAACCAGAACATCTGGACGCTCGACCTGCCGGGCCTCGTTGCGGGCGCCAAGTATCGCGGTGAGTTTGAGGAGCGCCTCAAGAACGTGATCCAGGAGGCCACCGAAGCTGACGACGTCATCCTGTTTATTGACGAGATGCACACCATCATCGGTGCCGGCTCTGCCGAGGGCTCCATCGACGCGAGCTCCATGCTCAAGCCCGTGCTCGCGCGCGGTGCCTTCCAGATTATCGGCGCCACCACGGCCGAGGAATTCCGCAAGTACCTCACCAAGGACCCGGCCTTCGAGCGTCGCTTCCAGACCATCGATGTCGAGGAGCCGAGCGTCGAGGACACGGTCAAGATCCTGACCGCGCTCAAGCCGCGCTACGAGGAGCACCACCATGTGCGCTATACGCAGGGTGCTATCGAGGCCGCCGCGAACCTCTCCGACCGCTACATCCAGGATCGCTTCCTGCCCGATAAGGCCATCGACCTCATTGACGAGGCCGGCGCCCGCGCCCGCATCGCCGCCAACCGCGCGCCCGAGCCGGTGCGCGAGGCCGAGCATCGCGTGGAGGAGCTTAAGGCCGCCGCGCAGGAGGCCACCGAGAGCGACGACATGAACAAGGCCGCCGAGATCACCGAGCAGCAAAAGGCTGCCGAGATTGAGCTCGCCGAGGCCAAGGCTGCCTGGACCGCCGAGCTCGACGCCAGCCCGCTCACCATCGATGTCTCCCAGATTGCCGACATCGTGTCCGTGACCTCGGGCGTGCCGGTGTCCTCGCTCACCGAGAGCGAGAGCCGCCGCCTGCTGCAGGCCGAAAGCGTGCTCAAGACGCGCATCATCGGTCAGGACGAGGCCGTCGAGGCCGTTGCCAAGGCCGTGCGCCGCAGCCGCTCGCCGCTCAAGGACCCGCGTCGCCCCGGCGGCAGCTTTATCTTCCTGGGCCCCACCGGCACGGGCAAAACCGAGCTCGCCAAGACGCTCGCCGAGTATCTCTTTGGCAGCAAGGACGCGCTCATCAGCTTCGATATGTCGGAGTTTGGCAGTGAGTTCGAGGTCTCCAAGCTCATCGGTAGCCCCCCGGGCTATGTGGGCCACGACGAGGGCGGCCAGCTCACCAAGGCCGTTCGTCGTCACCCGTACTCGGTCGTGCTGTTCGACGAGATCGAGAAGGCGCACCCCGATATCTTCAACATCTTGCTGCAGGTGCTGGAGGAGGGCCGCCTGACCGATAGCCAGGGCAAGACGGTCGACTTCCGCAACACCGTGATCATCATGACGTCCAACGTGGGCGCCCGCGAGATTGCGCAGGATGCGAGCGTTGGCTTTGGCACCACCGGCGAGCAGGGTCTCACGTCGAGTGAGATCCGTGGTCGCGCGATGGGCGAGCTCAAGCGCCTGTTCCGCCCCGAGCTGCTCAACCGTATCGACGACATTGTGGTGTTCCAGAAGCTCTCGGGCGAGAATCTCACCAAGATCGCGCACCTGCTGGTGGACGACCTGCGTCAGCGTTTGATTGCCAACGGCATGAACATCAAGCTCACCGATGCGGCCTATGACAAGATCGTGGCCGAGGGCACCGACCTCACCAACGGTGCGCGTCCGCTGCGCCGCGCCATTCAAAAGCTCATCGAGGACCCGCTGTCCGAGGAGCTCCTGGCCGGCGAGTGGGGCGAGGGCGATACCGTCCTGTGCGACGTGGCCGATGGCAAGTTTGTCTTTAGCCGCGGCACGGGCGAGATCCCGGCACCGCGTCCGGCGGGCACGCTTGGTGGCGATACCGCCCCGGCGGTACCGCACACCGGCAACGCCGCGCCCGTGAGCGGCGGCGTGACCTCGGGCCCCGGCGGCATGATGCAAGCCGGTTCCGGCGCGCTGTAGGGCGTGGCGACAATTTGATACGCGCAATCGAGGCGCTCCGGAAAGGGCGCCTCGATTTGTAGAGCTGCGGAAGTTGTGACCGTTACGCTATACGGTCCACCGTTAGCCGATGATGCGAGGGCGCTCGGCGTTTTCGACTGGTTTATGCACGCAAAGTCTGGGAATATACAAGTCGCATGTCTTACTGTCTAACCAGTTGCGCCAAGGAGGCACCATGGACTACAAGATTACCGGCTACGAGCCCGCCCAGCTGTTCCATTTCTTTGAGGAGGTCAGCGCGATCCCCCGTGGGTCTGGCAACGAGAAGGGCATCAGCGATTTCCTGGTTGCGTTTGCCAAGGAGCGCGGTCTCGATGTGTACCAGGACGAGGTCTACAACGTCATCATTCGCAAGCCCGCATCTGCCGGTGCCGAGAATGCCCCGACCGTGATGCTGCAGGGCCACATCGATATGGTGTGCGACAAGTTGGGCTCCGTTGAGCACGACTTTACGACCGATGGTATCGACCTGGTCGTCAAGGACGGCGTCCTCACCGCTAACGGCACCACTCTGGGCGCCGACAACGGTATTGCCGTCGCGCTTATGCTTACCGTGCTCAACGACGATTCGATTACCCATCCGGCCCTCGAGTGCGTGTTCACCACCGACGAGGAGACTGGCCTGGTCGGCGCCGAGACGCTCGACAAGTCCCAGATTAGCGCCCGCACCATGATCAACCTTGACTCCGAGGAAGAGGGCGTTGCCACCGTCAGCTGTGCCGGCGGCGTCGTCGTTACCTACACCTGCCCGATCGCGCGCGAGCACAAGACCGGTAGCACCCTCACGCTCGACATCTCCGGCCTGCTGGGCGGCCACTCCGGCAGCGATATCAACCTGGAGCGCGGCAACGGCAACCTCATCATGGCCCGCATCATCGACCGCCTGATGGTTGCCGGCGAGCCCGCCATCGTTAGCTTTAACGGCGGCACCAAGGACAACGCCATCAACCGTGAGTGCAAGGCCGAGCTGGTCTACGCCGACCACGCTGCAGCCGAGGCCGCGGCCCAGATCGCAAAGGGCATCATCGCCGACGTTACTGCCGAGCTCGAGGTCTTCGACCCCGGCTTTACCTGCACGGTTGAGATTGCCGACAACACTGAGGTCGAGGCCATGGACGAAAAGTCCGCACTTGCCCTTATTCGCGCTCTGCGTCTTGCCCCCAACGGTGTGATCCGCCGCAATGTCGCCACCGACGGCTCCGTCGAGGTTTCCTCCAACATCGGCGTGGTTGCCACCTCTGACGACCAAGTCAAGATCATGCTGTCCCCGCGCTCCTCGATCACCTCGCTGCAGAACGAGTTCAAGGACCGCCTGCAGACGCTGGCCGATGTCCTGGGATTCGACGCCAAGTTTGAGTTCGAGTATCCCGGCTGGAGCTATGCCGAGCATTCGCCGGTCCGCGACATCTTTGTCGAGAGCTATCGCGAGCTCTTTGGCTCCGAGCTACGAATCGAGTCCATTCACGCCGGCCTTGAGTGCGGCCTGTTTGCCGAGGCCCTGCACGGCCTGGACGCCATCGCCGTGGGCCCGACGCTCTCCGATGTCCACACCCCGGACGAGAGCATGGAGCTCGCTTCTGCCGAGCGCTTCTACGAGCTGCTCATCGACGTCCTCAAGCGCCTCGCTGCGTAAAGGTTGCGCTAGCAGCAGTCCGAGCCACGTGCTGGTGGATTGCAAATGACATTATGAGAGGGGGCACCCGAGCTTTTGCGACGGGTGCCTCCTCTCTTCTTTTGGGAAATGGGAGATTACGGACACCTAGCCCATATCCGCCTTGATGAGGTCGAGGGTGCGCTGGCAGTTTTCGCAGACGGGGCCGAGCATATGCTCGCGCAGGTCCGCCATGCCGGGCAGGTCGGCGTATTCGTCCATGACCTCTTCCATGCAAATGGGTACCTCGTAGGCGAGGTCCATCATGGTCGCAAAGCAAAACTTCTCGGATAGCCCGGCATCGGTGAGCGCCGCCTCCAGCGCGGGGTCGCCCATACCGTGGTATCGGCGGATAGCGCCTGGACCGATGCGCCCCACACGATTTTCGCCGCCAACGCTCATGGCAAGGCGCGCTTTTCGCCGCATGCGTTCGTATGCCAGCCCCGATGCAACGTCATACATACGGGCCATCATAGCTGTGCTGCCGTTTCCAAGAAGCAGGGAATAGTTCTTCGCATGCGCGTCCGGTGCGCCGATGATGGCGTTAAAGAAAAGTATCTGCGTAAACAGATACAGGTTAAGTTGATGATGGCTCGTGTTGACGAGGAGTTCCTGAATGTCGCGTGCGGTCGGGCCACCGTCTGCCGTGTACTTTTGAGCGGGCATCACTCCAAGGGCCTGACAGAGGTCTTCTTGGTGTAGACGCATGATTGTTCCGTCTTTGGCTTTCACACGGTCATAGCGTTCAACAATGAGGGCGGGTTCGTCCTCAAATAAGCGATACTCAACGTTCGCCGTTGCGATACCCGCGCGCTGGGCGCTTTTCATGCAGACAAACTCATTAAGAGCTTCAAGTTTAAATCCGATAACGCCATTTTTGAAAATATGCGTCGTGGGCGAGGAACCTACGCATTCGCACCAGCGACCGTCTATGAGCGCGAGTGCGAACTTGCCCTGGTTGCCTCCAAGTGACCAACTTTCATCTAGGCCCATCCACGATGCCTCGCGGTCATCCCTGATCGACTTGAGGCGCAAGGCAATCTCGTGGTCGTCTATAGGGCGGTATTCGCCAGTGCGATGCAAGGCGGCGTCGATATCTTCTTCGGCGCAAAACTGCACTCCGCCCGGACAGTCGAGTCCGATATGGCTGAGCAGCGCAACGGGATTATTGGGCCTGGCGTCGAATTCGGCGGCAATCGCTTTTCGTTGGTCCTCGCTGTCGGGCAGAAGGCCAAACAAGTACGGATTCATGACCTGTTGGCCGTATGTGCGATTTGATACGGGAATGTTGGTCGATAGGGCTGGCCCGTCATAATCTTGATCGTAGGCAAAACTGACTAGACCGCTCTCATCTTGCATGAGCGTTCCTGCGGGTACGCCGCAAATAATAGTCCGAAGCGTTTTTCTGGCCATTGGCTATCTCCCTTCGGGCTTGGTTTGGGCAGATGCGCTTGCGGCAATCGAGACTCCGAGATTGGACATGGCGAAATCGGCGAAGGCCTTGTCGTAGAGCTCGGCCGTAAAGGGGGTATCTGGAAGAGCTGGAATGGCTGCGCCGCGTCGGTTGCGATGGTGAAGACGTTGAGTGTGATGGCACCTGGGGGTGCTACAAGGTTGCAAATCGGCATGCGGGGCGTCGGTTGGCTGCTCATGTTTCGTGTCGTCGATATTCCCTTGAGCAACTAGTGCCAGTCCGAGAGCACCGAAAACCGCCAGCAGCTTGTCGAGCCGAATACCCGTGGCATCTCCCAGCTCGAGCGATGCGAGCAGGCGCTCCGAAACACCGGCTTTTTTAGCGAGGGTTGCACGGGTGAGACCCTGAGCATCGCGTGCCTGGCGCACGTAGATGCCAGCTTGGCGCGGTGTGGTGATGGGAAGGGTATCCACGGCGATCTCCTAACGTGCAGACTTTTGCATATCAGTATGACATGCAAAAGTCTGCATGAAAAGGCCTCATGCAAAACTCTGCATGAGGCCTTGCCCGGACGTTTAGTTTTGAAGGGTGTTTTACAGCGCCAAAAACCCCAAGTGTTCCAGCAGAATCTTGAGGCCGATAAGGATAAGCACGACGCCACCCACGATGGTGGCGGGTTTTTCGTAGCGCGCGCCAAAGGTGTGGCCGATCGCCACGCCGGCGACGGAGAAGATAAACGTTGTGATGCCTATAAGCGATACAGCGGGCACGATGTCGACCGAGAGTGCCGCAAACGAGATGCCCACGGCTAGGGCGTCGATTGAGGTGGCAATGGCGAGGAGCAGGTACTCGACCAGGTCAATCTTTTCGGCATCCTTGCCGTCGCCTTCATCCTCGTCCTCGGTAAAGGCTTCCCACAGCATTTTGCCGCCGATGAAGGCGAGCAGGATAAAGGCGATCCAGTGGTCGATGGGGCCGATGATGCCCATAAACTGACTGCCAAGCGCCCATCCGATTACGGGCATGCCGGCCTGGAAGCCGCCAAAGAACAGGCCGAGCACCACGGCGACCTTAAGGTTGATCTTTTTCATGCCGAGACCCTTGCAGATGGAAACGGCAAAGGCGTCCATCGAAAGGCCAACGGCGAGCAACACGAGCTCTGCGAGTCCCATAGCCTGGCTCCCTCTCTGCGGGCGAGCCCGCGTGTACCTCTTGGGGGAATAACAAAAAAGACCCGTGGCGTACGCGCTGCGCGCACAACCACGAGTCTCGTTCATTAAGGCAAGCCAGACCGTTTCGGCCAGTATGTTGACTTGCCGCGCCACCGGAGGCGAACCCGGCCACGCGACTACTCCCTCATTCATGTGAACCCCGATGCTACCACATAAGCAGCCCATTTGGGTTGGGCTCTCAGCTGTGTTCGCTCATTCTGTAAGCATCGGATTTCGCAAGCGCCGCGGGGACAAACCGTGAGAAACTATTTAGCGTTTATGGAGCGTATACGATGGGAGCGATGCCTTGGATAAGAACGAGCTGCAAAAGCGTATGGAACAGGCCATCCGCCTGACGGCACCTGGTCAGCCGATCCGCACCGCCCTCGACATGATCATCGCCGGTCACCTGGGCGCCCTTATCTGCGTCGGCGACACCGAAAACGTGCTCGCTGCCGGTAACGACGGCTTCCCGCTCAACATTTCGTTCACCTCGAACCGTCTGTTCGAGCTCTCCAAGATGGACGGTGCCATCGTCATCGACGGCGACCTCACCCAGATCCTGCGCGCCAACTTCCACCTCAATCCCGATCCCTCGCTTGCCACGAGCGAGACGGGCATGCGTCACCGCACCGCCGCTCGCATGTCGGTGCTCACCGATGCCATCGTGATCTCGGTCTCGGCCCGTCGTGCCGTCGTTAACGTGTACGTTCACGGCAAGAGCTACGAGATCCAGCCCGTCACCACCATCATGAGCTCGGTCAACCAGCTCGTCGCCACGCTTCAGACTACTCGTCAGTCGCTCGACCGCTCCCTGCTGCGCCTGACGGCCCTCGAGCTCGACGACTACGTTACGCTCGCCGACATTACCGGTATTTTCTCGAGCTTCGAGATCATGCAGCAAGCAAAGACCGAGCTTAAGGATTGCATCGTCAAGCTGGGCAACCAGGGCAAGCTCGTGCAGATGCAGCTCGAGCAGCTCGCCGGTTCCAGCATGGATACCGAATACGACCTGATGATCCGCGACTACGCGAGCGATTCCTCCGAGGCAAACGCCGAGAAGATTCGTGCAGAGCTCGCTCGCATGACGCCTAAGGACCTGTCCGACCCGCAGCACGTGGCGGCAGTTCTGGGCTATGACGACCTGGACGAGGACTCCGTCATGACGCCGCTGGGCCTGCGCACGCTTTCGCGCGTGTCCGTCGTGCGCGACGGCGTGGCCGAGAAGATCGTCGACGAGTACGGCTCGCTGCAGGAGCTCATGGACGACATCAGCGAGGATCCGGAGCGCCTGGGCGACTTTGGCGTCAACAACCCTGCCATTCTTGCGGACTCGCTGTACCGCATGAAGGGCACCAAACAGGGGAACGCATAATGGCGCCCGTATGCGCCGTGGTCGTTGCCGGCGGCAGCGGTCAGCGCTTTGGAAATCCCGGCGGCAAGCAGCTCGTTAACGTGGCGGGCCGTCCGCTCATGAGCTGGTCCATCCGCGCGTTTGATCGTAGCGACAAGGTCGGCCATATCGTGGTGGTGTGTCCTGCCGAGCGCCGTGCCGAGATGCGCCGCCTTGCCATCGACCCGTTTGACTATGACACGCCCATCAGCTTTGCCGATGCCGGCGATACCCGTCAGGATTCCACCCGTGCCGGCGTGCATGCGGTTCCGGCGGGTTTCGAATATGTCGCCATCCACGATGGCGCTCGTCCGCTCATTACGACCGAGGCCATCGACCACGCTATCGACGTGCTCATGGGTGACCGCTCGCTCGACGGTGTCGTGTGCGGTCAGCCCGCGATCGACACGCTCAAGATCGTCGACGGCGATAATATCGTCGAGACGCCGCCGCGCGAGCTCTATTGGGCCGCGCAGACGCCGCAGATCTTTAGCGTCGACGCGATGAAGCGTGCCCATGCCGCGGCGATTGCCGAGGGCTTTATCGGTACCGACGACTCATCGCTGGTCGAGCGCATGGGCGGGCGCGTCCGCTGTGTCCAGAGCCCGCGCGACAACCTTAAGGTGACGGTGCCCGAGGATCTGCGTCCCGTAACCGCGATTCTGCTTGGCCGCATGGCCGAGGGAGAGGACCTTCCCTATGTTCAGTAACCTGCGCATTGGCCACGGCTACGACGTCCACCGTTTGGTGGAGGGGCGTCGATGTATCATCGGCGGGGTCGACATTCCCTACGAGCGCGGCCTGCTGGGCCACTCGGATGCCGATGTGCTCGCGCACGCCTTGGCCGACGCCATTCTGGGCGCCTGCCGCGGGGGAGACATCGGCAAGCTATTCCCCGACACCGATCCTGCCTACGAGGGTGCCGATTCGATGGTGCTGCTCGCTCGCGTGATGGACTATGCGCGCGAGCTGGGCTTTGAGTTTGTCGATGCCGATTGCACCATTGCCTGTCAGCAACCCAAGATCACCCCGCACCGCGATGCCATGCGCGCCAACCTTGCCCATGCCCTGGGCGTTGACGTCGAAAATGTAGGCGTCGCCGCCACTACGACCGAAAAGCTCGGTTGGGAAGGCCAGGGCGAGGGAATCGGCGCCTGGGCCGTCTGCCTGCTACAGAAAACCGTTAAGGAGTAACGAATGCGTATCTACAACAGCGCTACCCATAAAAAGGAAGAGTTCCAGCCCATCGAGTCCGGCAAGGTTCGCATGTACGTGTGCGGCCCCACGGTCTACGACAACATCCACATCGGCAATGCCCGCACGTTCATCAGCTTCGATGTGATTCGACGCTGGCTCATCGCGAGCGGCTACGAGGTCACGTTCGCCCAGAACCTCACCGATGTCGACGACAAGATCATCAAGCGCGCCAACGAGCAGGGCCGTACGGCTGCCGAGGTCGCGACGGAGTTCTCCGACAAGTTCATCGGCGTCATGCGCGCCGCCAACGTGCTCGATCCCGATGTGCGCCCCCGCGCCACCAAGGAGATCGGCCCCATGATCGCCATGATCAAGACGCTTATCGAGCAGGGCCACGCTTACGCAGCCGATAACGGCGATGTGTACTTTGCCGTGCGCAGCGATCCCAACTATGGTCAGGTCTCGGGCCGCAACATCGACGACCTTATGGTTGGTGCGCGCATCGAGGAGAACGAGGACAAGATCGACCCGCTCGACTTTGCCCTGTGGAAGGCCGCAAAGCCCGGCGAGCCCAGCTGGCCGAGCCCCTGGGGCGAGGGCCGTCCCGGTTGGCACACCGAGTGCGCCGCCATGGTGCACCGCTACCTGGGCACCCCAATTGACATTCATGGCGGCGGCTCCGACCTTGCCTTCCCGCATCACGAGAACGAGTGCGCCCAGGCTACCTGCGCCTGGCACCAGGGCTTTTCCAACACCTGGATGCACACGGGCATGCTGCTGGTTGACGGCGAGAAAATGTCCAAGTCGCTCGGCAACTTCTTTACGCTGGCCGAGGTCCTCGAGCAGCATTCCGCTGCCGCCCTGCGCCTGCTGATGCTGCAGACGAGCTATCGCTCGCCGCTCGACTTTTCTTGGGAGCGCTTGGAGGGTGCCGAGAACTCGCTCACGCGTATCGCCGGTACGGTCGAGAACCTGCGCTGGGCCGCGAACCATGCGACGGCCGATGCCGATGAGGCAGCATCCGAGGCGTTTGCCGCCAAGGCCGCCGAGACCCGTGCCACCTTTAAGGAGTGCATGGACGACGACTTTAACACCGCCGGTGCCATGGGTGCCGTCTTTGGCTTTGTGACCGAGTGCAACCAGTACCTGGAGC
The DNA here is from genome assembly GCA_958445065.1 of uncultured Collinsella sp. Lineage (GTDB taxonomy): Bacteria > Actinomycetota > Coriobacteriia > Coriobacteriales > Coriobacteriaceae > Collinsella. The sequence goes on along the minus strand of CAUCQW010000007.1, from coordinate 10,476 downwards.
AGGCGGGCGACGCTGCCGACAAGGCCGCCGCGCTTGCCGCCGCCGATACGCTGGTCGAGCTGCTCGATACGTTTGGCGTTGAGCTCCCCGAGCCCAAGGTCGAGCTGCCGCTGGGTCTGCTGGGTGTTGCCGCCGGCCTGGTCGCCTACACGGGCGACGACGTGGACGAGGCCGCTGCCAAGATTCTCGAGGCCCGCGCCGAGGCCCGCGCTGCCAAGAACTGGGATCTGGCCGACGCCATCCGCGACCAGCTCAAGGACCTGGGCCTCACCATTGAGGATACTGCCGCGGGCACTCGTATTAAATCTCTCTAATCCCCGCGGGTTTCCCAAGCACCCGACCTTGCCGTTCAAACCGTCGCTCGCGTACTCAAGTACGCGTCGCTCCTCTTTCACGGCAATCTCGGGCACTTGGAAAACCCGTACCGACCGCTTGAGCTATTCGTCTTAAGCGGTCGCTTCTTTTGTCCTGTTTGAAAATTTTTTAAAGGAGGCCGTTTTATGGCCGACAATCGCAAGCGTGCGCCTCGTGGCGGCAAGCAGACTGCTTCTGGCTCGCGTCCGATTCGCCGCAACGACCGCGCTGCCACTCCCAAGGGCCAGCGCGATCGCGCCCAGGCCGCACGTCCGCAACGCGATCGTAACCGCGACGCTGTCCAGGTTCCCAAGGGCGAGTTTATCGAAGGTCGTCGTGCTGCCGCCGAGGCGCTGCGCACCGGTTTTCCCATCAAGTGCGCGCTCATCGCCGAGGGCGGGGAGCGCGATGCCGCTCTGTCGCGCCTGGTCGATGACCTCAACGCCACGGGCGTCCGCATTAAGTATGTGCCGCGCGCGCAGCTCGATGCGCTGTCGAGCCATGGCGCTCACCAGGGCATTGCGCTCGAGGTGGGCAACTTCCCTTACGCCGATGTCGCCGACATCCTCGACCGCGCAGGCGAGGGCCCGGCGCTTGTCGTGGTGCTCGACCATGTGACCGACGACGGTAACTTTGGCGCCATCGTGCGCTCTGCCGAGGTTGTGGGCGCAGCGGGCGTCATCATCGCCAACAAGCGTGCCGCCGGCGTGACCGTGGGCAGCTACAAGACCTCCGCCGGCGCCGTCATGCATCTGCCTATCGCGCAGGTGCCCAATATCGCCCGTGCGCTCGATGACCTCAAGGCCGCCGGCTTTTGGGTGGGTGGCGCTTCCGAGCATGCCGAGGGCAGCTGCTGGGATGCTCCCTTCGAGGGCCGCGTGGCGCTCGTCATGGGCTCCGAGGGCGACGGCATCTCGCGTCTGGTGCTCGAGAAATGTGACTTTTTGACCAAGCTTCCCCAGCGCGGCATGACCGAGAGTCTCAACGTGGCCCAGGCGACCACCGCGCTGTGCTTTGAGTGGCTGCGCCGCAACGCCGGCGAGCTCATGGGGGAGGAGTAGCGCATGTCCAAGAAGAACCGCGCCAAATCCAAGGCCAAGCGCTTTGGCGAAGGTTCGGCCAAGCCGATTGTTTCGGCCGCGACCTATGGCGTGGGCGGCAATGCGTTTGCGCAGGCCATCGCCGACCCGGTCTCGACGGTGCACTCCAATAAGCCCGAGCTGCTGGTGGTCGACGGCTACAACGTGATCCACTGCACGCCGCGCTACGAAAAGCTCGTCTACGACCATTCCGATGATCCGTATTCCAGCGACGTTCACGATATGGCGCGCACGGCACTCATCAACGATGTTGCCGCGTTTGCCCAGGGCCGCTACGAGGCCGTAATCGTGTTTGACGGCGCGGGCAATATCTCCAGCGAGCGCCCCAACCTACCGGCCCGCGGCGTGCGCATTGAGTTTTCGCCGACGGGTGTTTCGGCCGATACCGTGGTGCAGAAGCTCTGCATCGAGGCACGTGAGGAAGGTCGCGCGTGCTCCGTGGTATCGAGCGACGGCACGATCCAGGCCGTCGTCATGGGCAAGGGCGTTACGCGCATCTCGAGCCGTATGCTGGTAGACGAGATTAAACAGATCGATAACGACGTTCACGAGGCAGAGGAAGCTCCGCAGATCAAGATGACTCTGGGCAGTCGCCTGAGCCCCGATGCCCTGGCCAAGCTCAAGGCCCTGCGCGGGAGGTAGGGGAGTTGGCGGGGCAATGCTGCCTCGCTAACTCCATTCAGCGATGTCGATCATTCTTTCGAGGCGCCACGTTAGCGCCTCTTTTAGATATGGCAGCCTTGCCGTGAGCGCGTCGTTTCTGGAAAGAATCTCGATTGCCTCGTCAACGAAGCCTTCGAGTTTGTCGCCGTCAAACCAGCCCATGTCCTCGACGAGCAACATTTGTTTGGCGGGGCTTGAATGAAATTGTGCGCTGGTAAAACTGTGCTCTCCCGCCCTAAGCTCCTCTAGTGATATGTTGCACCAGAGCGATGAGCCCGAATCGAAGATGGGGGCAGGTCTGCAAGCTTGCGTGTTTACGTTTCGCACGAGGCCGAAGTTGCGCCAATGACGATCGTAGTTGGCAATGATGTCGTCACATACGATCATGCGGTCAAGGGCATCCTTGACGCCTGTCACCCCGAGCTCCTCGCAGTTTGCTACATATCGCTCGTAGTCGGTTAGCCGTTCATCTGCGTTTGCGTGCTGGTTTACATAGAACGCAGGGACATACTCTTCTTCATCAGTTAAGAAGACATCGCATGTGCTCAGGGCGGAAGTGCCCGTGCCCTCGAGCGAGTAAGGCACATAATCGCAGGCGTTTAGGATGCGACGGTGGAGCGCGGTCGCCACCAGCTCGTTATAAGGTTCCTGGTCCAGGTGCGCTCCTGCCTTATGCAGAATTCGACGTTCGCCCTCGCACGTCCAGTACTTTTGAAGATTGCCGTCCGAGGTGTTATCGGGCTTTGCGGCAGCCGCTTTTCCCTCTGGGGCGAAGGGTGCGATGCTGAGAGAGACGTCATCAAAGGCGTTATTGAAGAAATTGATATCCTCCCAGGTGAGACCGGAACCTTGGGGCCTAATCCAATACTGGTCGGATAAGGAGAGGCCGAGATTTCGCTGGACGAGTTCATCGGGAACATCGACTGCGGCTTCTGCAAGCAGGGAGGCTAGCCCAATGCGTGCGAGCGGGATACCGCGGCCGCGCCACCAGATGCGGAAGGAGTCTAGCGATATGGGGCTATTAGGGCCAAATACTCCAATAGGGGCGTGGGCGTAATCGATGTCGGCACTGATGTGGGTAAAGTCTTTTCGCGATGTACTGTAGACCAGCTGAGCGACTTCGTACGTGCGGTTCATGAGGGTGAACGCGATCTCGCTCTTACCGTGGCCGCGGCGGGGACGTCCCCCCGTTTTGGTCACAGAGCGGAGTCGCGTGTCGACGCTGTCTTTGTCGATGAGCCATACACCAGAAGCCTTGCGGGCCTCAAGTGCTCCGTTTTTTATGAGCTCCTGCACCCTGCGCGGAGTGATGCCGAGCAGCTCGGCGGCTTCTTTGGTAGTAAGCATCGCGAAACCCTTCGCCAGAACGAATAGTTTTATATATAGCAATTGTAATTAAAACTATTCGTTCTGGCGAATGGTTTTAAGATTGAGGGCGCACTGACAGAAATGAACGGGCCTGGTACGCGTTGTTGCTGGATTTTGCATATTTGTATAACGCCGTGCGGCCTGTTGCGCCCCGTCCGCAATTCCTTTATTCTTAACTCGCTTCGCGTGAAAGCGCCAAGTGTGCCAGTGTGGCGCAACGGTAGCGCAACTGATTTGTAATCAGTGGGTTGCAGGTTCGATTCCTGTCACTGGCTCCATGAGAGTTTCGGGCTCTGTTCCCTTGTGGGACAGGGCCCGTTTCTATTTATGTCGATAAGTCAGCGTGTTTGGCGCCAACCAAGCTTCAGGTTTGTCTCGATCCGTAACACGAGTGGGCTGAAGACCCTCCTTATAGTTACAGATCGAAACATTGCCAAGGGAAGGCCGATAACATCTCGATCCGTAACACGAAGAGGCTGAAAACCGTTCTTACTGTTACAGAATGAGACGTAAGCGGGGGTTTCTGCGAAACATCTCGATCTGTAACAGATAGGGGAGGAATAACCCTCTTACTGTTACAGGTCGAGACATAGGCCGGGGCGAGGTTGGTCATCGTCATCGAGCGTGGATTATCGGACACACGAGCGTGGAAAATCTTCCGCCTAGTGAATGAGCGTGGATAATCTGCCACTTTGGATTCGATGGCACGGCAAAGTGGGAGATTATCCACGCTCGATTTCAAACGGAAGAAAATCCACGCTCGATTTTGCCTGGGAAGAGCAATCTTCTGTCTGGGCAGCCCCGATCTCGACCTATATATAGGTGCAAATAAGCTGGTATCGAAGTTCGATACTGAAGGTGTACTCCACTACAGCAAAGTGTTACCTTGGGAAACGTCACCTCAGTATCCAAAACCACTGTCCTTCATATCCAAACTCAATAAAACCGCAGGTCACGGCTATATAGATACGCCCGGCACCGTGTATCTAGAGGTTTTCGTTGACAGCCCCCAAGGTGGCATCGTATTATCTTCTTCGTTCGCGGGGGCGGCGGTCCAAAAGACCAAAGGACCTGCGGATACTTGAACGATTGGGAGTTTGCCCGAGTGGTTAATGGGGACGGGCTGTAAACCCGTTGGCTCTGCCTACATAGGTTCGAATCCTATAGCTCCCACCCGTCAAGTGCCTGTATAGCTCAGTCGGTAGAGCACTTCGTTGGTAACGAAGAGGTCACCAGTTCAAGTCTGGTTGCAGGCTCCATCCGGCGGTGTAGCTCAGTTGGTTAGAGCACACGGTTCATACCCGTGGCGTCACTGGTTCGAATCCAGTCACCGCTACCATAGGTAACACGGTGGCTTCTCAATAGTATGTTGAGAGGCCACTATGGTATAAAGGCAAAGTCCCGTCCGGGGACGACCTGTTAAGAGGAGGGCTTTATGGCCAAAGAGAAGTTTGAGCGCACTAAGCCGCATGTTAACATCGGCACCATTGGTCACGTCGACCACGGCAAGACCACGCTGACCGCCGCCATCACCAAGGTTCTCTCCGAGACCGAGGGCTGCAAGGCTGACTTCACTGCGTTCGAGAACATCGACAAGGCTCCCGAGGAGCGCGAGCGCGGCATTACGATTTCCGTCTCCCACGTTGAGTACGAGACCGCTGCCCGTCACTACGCTCACGTTGACTGCCCGGGCCACGCTGACTACGTCAAGAACATGATCTCCGGCGCTGCTCAGATGGACGGCGCTATCCTGGTCATCGCTGCTACCGACGGCCCCATGGCTCAGACCCGCGAGCACATCCTGCTCGCCCGTCAGGTCGGCGTTCCCTACATCGTCGTCTTCCTGAACAAGTGCGACATGGTCGACGATGACGAGCTCATCGACCTCGTCGAGATGGAGACCCGTGAGCTCCTCTCCGAGTACGATTTCCCCGGCGACGACATCCCCGTCATCCGTGGCTCCGCTCTGGGCGCTCTCGAGGGCGACGCCAAGTGGATGGACGCCATTCGCGAGCTCATGAAGGCCGTCGACGAGTACATCCCGACGCCTGCTCGTAACAACGACCTCCCGTTCCTGATGGCCGTTGAGGACGTTATGACCATCTCCGGCCGTGGTACCGTTGCTACTGGCCGTGTCGAGCGCGGTGAGCTCAAGCTCAACGAGCCCGTCGAGATCGTCGGCATCAAGGATACCCAGAACACCGTCGTTACCGGTATCGAGATGTTCCGTAAGTCCATGGACTTCTGCGAGGCTGGCGACAACGTCGGTCTGCTGCTCCGCGGCATCAAGCGTGAGGACATCGAGCGCGGCCAGGTTCTCTGCAAGCCCGGTTCGGTTACCCCGCACACCAAGTTCACCGGCGAGATCTACGTTCTGACCAAGGAGGAGGGCGGCCGTCACACCCCGTTCTTCGATGGTTATCGTCCTCAGTTCTACTTCCGTACCACCGACGTTACCGGTACGGTCAAGCTCCCCGAGGGCACCGAGATGGCTATGCCTGGTGACCACATCACCATCGAGGGCGACCTCATCCACCCGATCGCCATGGAGGAGGGCCTGCGCTTCGCTATCCGCGAGGGTGGCCACACCGTCGGTTCGGGCATCGTCTCCACGATCATTGAGTAAATTAGCTCTTTGATATAGCTGACTTAGAGAACCCGGCACTTATATGGGTGCTGGGTTCTTTTCTGCAATGGATATTGAGCCGTTGCTGGTGTCGAGAGGATCGATAATGGTCCTGGATGCACCGTCGATTAGCTCTCGATGGCTTCATTGATGTGTTCCAAATATGAATGGATCCACCGAGAACCAATTGACTCGAGGTTTTCATTGACAGCACTTACGTGGAGCTGATAAAGTAACGACTCGTGCCCGTACGGGGCGGAAATGAAAGGTTCAGGATACATGCGTACTCTAGTTACTCTTGCGTGCACTGAGTGCAAGCGCCGCAACTATACGACCACCAAGAACAAGTCGACCATGCCTGATCGTATGGAGATCAAGAAGTATTGCCCCTGGTGCCGTCACCACACGCTGCACAAAGAGACTCGCTAGTCTCTAGTCACATACGCCAGTAGTTCAATTGGTAGAGCATCGGTCTCCAAAACCGAGTGTTGAGGGTTCGAGTCCTTCCTGGCGTGCCAGTCATTATTCCGTAAGCTCCCACTTGGGGGCTTACGGTTTACTCATGTATAAGCGCATTGCGCGGAGGTAACCCAAATGGCCAACAAGAAGAACAAGAAGAAGGCTCAGCAGCCGGCACCTGCCAACAAAGCTGCCGCCAACTCCAAGGTTGAGGCCAAGAAGGCCGTTGCCAAGAAGAACGAGAAGGCTGCGAAGTCCAAGAAGAACGAGAAGCCTGGTTTCTTCGCCCGCACCAAGAAGTATTTCGCTTCGGTCAAGTCCGAGATGAAGCGTGTCACGTGGCCCGATAAGAAGGAGCTCGTGAACTACTCGGTTGTTGTTTGCGCTTCTCTGATCGTCGTCGGCGTCGTCATCGCTCTGCTCGATGCTGGCTTTGGCGAGGCTCTTGCTCTGTTCTCTGGATTGAGGGGCTAAACCATGTCTAAGCGTTGGTACGTCGTTCACACTTACTCTGGATACGAGAACCGCGTTAAGTCCGATCTCGAGCATCGCATCGAGACTATGGGCATGCAGGACCGTATCTTTGATATCGAGATTCCTATGGAGCGCGTCACCGAGATTAAAGAGGGTGGCAAGCGTGAGATCAAGGATTCCAAGATCTTCCCGGGTTATGTCCTGGTCCGCATGGAGATGGATGACGATGCTTGGACGTGTGTTCGTAACACGCCTGGCGTCACCGGTTTCCTAGGCGGCAACGGCAAGCCCGCTCCGCTTTCCCGCGACGAGTACAACAAGATGACTCGTCGTCCCGGTAAGGGCGATTCGCCCAAGCGCACCTCGGTTGATATTGAGGTCGGTACGTCCGTCCGCGTCACCGATGGCCCGCTTACCGACTTTGATGGCAAGGTCTCCGAGGTTAACACCGAGGCTGGCAAGCTCAAGGTCACGCTGATGATCTTTGGCCGCGAGACGCCGGTCGAGCTCGACTTTAACCAGGTCGCTGTCATCGCTTAAGTTTTCGTCCGTTCGCGCGAGCGTGCTTCTTCTGTGACTGCTCATCTCAGGAGTGCTTCTAACACGTGCGTGCTTACGATATAGCAAGTACTTCACACTCGTGATTCGAAAGGAATGACCATGGCTGAGAAGAAGGTTGCCAACGTCATTAAGCTCCAGATTCCTGCTGGTGCAGCAAACCCCGCTCCTCCCGTCGGCCCCGCCCTGGGCGCTGCTGGCGTGAACATCATGCAGTTCTGCCAGGCCTTTAACGCCGAGACGCAGGACAAGAAGGGTGACATCATCCCCGTTGAGATCTCTGTCTACGAGGACAAGTCCTTCTCCTTCATCACCAAGACCCCGCCGGCGGCTCACCTTATCAAGAAGGAGCTGAACCTCAAGTCTGGTTCCGCTAAGCCCCAGGCTGACAAGGTTGGTCAGCTCTCCCAGGAGCAGCTCACCAAGATCGCCGAGATCAAGATGCCGGACCTCAATGCCAACGACATTGACGCCGCCAAGAAGATCATCGCCGGTACCGCCCGTTCCATGGGCGTCACCATCGCTGAGTAGCGATTTCTTATGGTAACGGCGGGTGCTCCGACCGGGGCGCCCGTTAAATGTGTGCAATAGGGCACACGATACGATGTGGGAGGGCTCACGCCCGTTTAACCACAGGAGGTAATGCACATGGCTAAGCATGGTAAGAGCTATAACGCCGCTGCCGAGAAGATCGACCGCGCCACGCTCTACACCCCCCTTCAGGCTGCCAAGCTCATCAAGGAGCTCGACACCGCCAAGTTCGACGAGACCGTCGAGGCTCACTTCCGTCTGGGCATCGATACTCGTAAGGCTGACCAGAACATCCGTGGTTCCATCTCCCTGCCCCACGGCACCGGCAAGACCGTTCGTGTTGCCGTCTTCGCCGAGGGCGAGAAGGCCCGTGAGGCTGAGGCTGCCGGCGCCGACATCATCGGTTCCGACGAGCTCGTCGCCCAGATTCAGAAGGGCGAGATCAACTTCGACGCCGCTATCGCTACGCCGAACATGATGGCCAAGGTTGGCCGCATCGGTAAGATCCTTGGTCCCCGTGGCCTCATGCCGAACCCCAAGCTCGGCACCGTGACCATGGACGTCGCCAAGATGGTCTCCGAGCTCAAGGCTGGTCGCGTTGAGTACCGCGCCGACCGCTACGGCATCTGCCACGTGCCCCTGGGCAAGAAGTCCTTCTCTGAGCAGCAGCTCGTCGAGAACTACGCTGCCCTGTACACCGAGATCCTGCGCGTCAAGCCCTCTTCTGCTAAGGGCAAGTACGTCAAGTCCATCTCCGTGTCTTCCACCATGGGCCCTGGCGTCAAGGTCGATCCCGCTGTCCAGCGTGACTTCCTGGCTGAGTAACTTTTAGTTACTGCCTGAGCAAAGCAAGCATTGCTAAAGAAACCCGGTTCTGCCTCGTGAACTGCGTCCCAAATCTTGGACGCCCTAAATAGCGACTAGGCCGCGAGGGCCTGATTCCGGAACTCCTCCGGGGTCAGGCCCTTCAATCTTACCTGCCTCCGGCTCGTGTTCCAGTGGACTATGTATTCCTCCAGGTCGCGTTTGAAATCCTCGAACGTCTCCCACTCGCGGCCCCGGTAGAACTCGTCCTTGACGTGGCCGAAGAGCTGCTCGGTGGCGGCGTTGTCGATGCAGTTCGCCTTCCTGGACATGCTCTGGACGATGCCGGCGGCCTCGAGCCTGGATGTGTACGAGGCGTGCTGGTACTGCCAGCCCCGGTCCGAGTGCATGGTCGGGGCGGCGCCCTCGGGGATCTTGGACAGCAGCTCGTCGAGCATCCTGACCTGCTGGGCCATGTCGGGCGTGGTCGATATGTCGCTCGCCACGATCTCCTTGGTGCAGAAGTCCAGCGTCGGGGCCCAGTAGGCCTTGCCGCCCGCCACCTTGAACTCGGTGACGTCCGTTCCCAGCTTCCGCCACGGGGCCCCGGCGTCGAAATCCCTCGCGATCACGTTCTCGAACGTCCTGCCGACGACGCCCCTGTACGAGTTGTACCCGTGGTAGGCCGTCTCGCGTCTGATACCGCAGCGAATCCCCATCTCGCGCATCATCTTGAGCACGGTCTTGTCGGCTATCACGGCCCCCTCTTCCGCCCTGAGGCACATCGCTATCTGCCGGTGCCCGCAGCCGTTGGCGGTGCGCGAGAAGATCTCGGCGGCCGCCTCCCAGAGCTCGGGGCGCGTGGGCCTCGGCGGGTGCGCGAGGGCGTAGTAGTAGGTCGACCGCTTGAGCTCGGCGCATGCGAGCAGGTGCCCGAGCGCGTGCCCCTCGGCGCGCAGGGCCGCGACCGCTTCGGCCTTCGCCCTGGTCAGAGCCCGTCCCTCTCGACCAGGGCGCGTAATTTTTTTAGGTAGGCCACCTCGGCCTCGAGCCTACGGCACCGCTCCTCGAGCTCCTCCTCGCGGGTCCGCGGCCTCGCCTTGGAACCCTTCGGCCGGCCCTTGGGCCTCGGGCGCAGGGCCTCCGCGCCGCCCCGGCGGTATAGCGCGCACCACTTCTTGAGCGGCGACATCGACATTATGCCGAACGCCGCCATCGCCTCGGTCTTCGTCATGCCGCCGTCGACGACGGCGGAGGCGGCGGCGACCTTCTGCTCGTATGTGTACCTGCCCTGCTTTCCGTCCATGCGCAGCAGCACCTCGCTCCCGAATGCGCGGTATATCTCCTGCCATCTTCTCACGGCTTCCACGGGAAGCGAAAGGGCAATCGCGGCAGATTTATACCCGTGCCCGAGCTCGAAGAGCCCTATGGCCGCCTTCCTGGCCTCGATATCATGCTTCACTCTCAAATCAACGCGCATAAAGAAAGCCTCCCATTTCTCATGTCCAAGAAATGGGAGGCAGTTCATCGTGCAGGACC
>CAUCQW010000006.1 GCA_958445065.1 uncultured Collinsella sp. | reverse complement strand
ACCGAGCCGTACGCTTGAACTGAGAAGGGGGAGGCCTCGCGGCCTCCCCCTTTTTCGCGTTTGCGGGCTTTTGTCTCACATAGTAGCTGTGTTTTATAACCCTCGTTTGTCGCATCTTCTGTGAACGGGCTACAATAACTTAGTCTGTGCGATATGGAGGTGAACATGGCTGAAGCTGGTATCGGCGTTGATATCGTCGAGATTTCCCGTATGAAATCAATTCTTGAAAAGACGCCGTCGTTTGCTCGGCGTGTGTTTACCGAAGAAGAGCGTGCGTATTGTGATGCATCATCGCGTCCCGCTGCTCACTATGCGAGCCGCTTTGCTTCGCGCGAGGCGGTGCTTAAAGCTCTTGGCACGGGTTTTAGTCAAGGCGTGGGTCGCAAGGATGTTTCGGTAACGCGTGATAAACTCGGCAAACCGAAGGCGCTGCTTTCGGGCCGTGCACTCGAGATCGCTCAAGAGCTGGGTGTTATTGAGGTCGCTCTTTCCATTACGCTTACAGGAGACTTAGCCGTTGCGAATGCCATCGCGATTACCGAAGATGCTCGACCTAAGCCTAAGGAAGAAAAGGTGAGCACCAAGGAACGCGTTGCGCAGACATTTAAAGAGGCTCGCTCTGTTTTAGATGAGCTTGAGCAGCTGCAGAATTCAGCATTGACGGAGCACCTGGGCGATGCTTCGCAAGATACGCTAGGAGCATAGATGAAACCGGTTTTGAGTACCGAAGAAGTCGTTCGTCTCGAGGATATCATCGAACGCGAAGGGACTTCGAAGGCCGAGCTTATGGAGCTGGCGGGTGAGTTTGCCGCCAACGAGGTCTTGAAGCTCAATCCCGATCGGGTTCTCGTTCTGGTCGGTTTTGGTAATAATGGCGGCGACGGTTGGGTTGCCGCCGATATCCTGAGCCATAAGGGTGTGGACGTGGATATCGTTTCTCCTGTTGAGCCGGATGAGATTCCTGCTGCTCTGGCACGTCATGTTGCTCGTCGTACTGCCGGCCGCGATGTGCACGTTTGCGTCGGCCCCTCGCGTGACGAACTCGAGGTTTTGATCGATAAGGCCGATGTTGTTGTCGATGCCATTTTTGGTACCGGTTTCCACGGGAATCTGCGTGCGCCGTTCTCCATCTGGATTCCTACGGTCAATGAATGCGCCGATTGTGTCGTATCCATTGATGTCCCCTCGGGCCTGAATGCCGAGACGGGCGTTGTTGATGACGACTGCATTCGTGCCGAGCATACGGTGACGATGATTGCGCCCAAGATTGGTCTGTATAGCGCTGATGGCCCTGAGTATGCTGGCGATTTGATCTGCGGCAATCTTTACGACCGTCTTGACGAGGTCATCGATGATGTCGACCACGCCGCCGAGATTGTCGAGCCCGGTGACTTAGTTGATTACTTTGCTCCATTACCTACGAATATCGATAAGTATTCCCGTGGCTCTGTGCTTATTGTCGCCGGATCTGCGCAATATCCTGGTGCTGCCATTATGGCGGCCAAATCTGCAGCTCGCGCGGGTGCTGGTTACGTGGCAGTCGCGGCTCCTGACGCCTGCGCCAATCTTATTCGCATGGCACTTCCTTCGATTCCCGTCTTTGCTATTCCGTCTGATTCCCGCGGCTCCTTTGGCGCCGCTGCGCGCATGACTGTGTGCGAGATTGCAAAGAAGTACAGCTGTGTACTGTGCGGTCCCGGCATGACGACATCTGCCGGCGCTATGCAGGTGGTTTCGGGCTTGCTCGAGCTTGATGTACCGCTTATTTTGGACGCCGATGCACTCAACTGCCTTGCTAAGATTGCCATTGACGGTATTGATAGTAATCCCGAGATGTATCGTCGCGAGCAGCCGTTGGTTATGACGCCGCACTATCGTGAGCTTTCGCGTCTGGTTGCCGGTGACGAGGTGAACGACCTTGGTACCGCGATTGCGGCCGCGCAGAAGGTTGTCTGGGCTGCAGGCTCCGACAATCTGGTGGTCATTGCCAAGGGGCCGACGACGGCTATCTGTGGCGTTGAGCGTGTGCTGCTGCCGCTCTCGGGTCCGGCTTCTCTGGCAACTGCCGGTTCGGGTGATGTTCTCGCGGGTATTTTGGCCGGCACGCTTGCCACCATGCGCGACGAGATGGATCGTTGGGAGTTGCTGTATTCGTACGCCGTCGCACTTCACAGCTACGCCGGTTTTGCCGCGGCGACGGAGTATGGTGAGAAGAGCGTCATCGCGACCGATCTTATCGACTTGATCGGTCCTGCCATGGAACTGGCGGCAAAGGATGCGCTCGAAGATCTGGGAATCATGGACGAAGGGTCGGATGACTAATCATGAATAAAGCCGATTTGACGCGCTGGTCCTGGGTCGAGATCGACCGCGGGGCGCTCCGTCGCAACACGAGGGCCTATAAGAACTTGCTGAATCCACGTCAGCGCCTGTGCTGCGTGGTCAAAGCCGATGCTTATGGTCATGGAGCTGTTGAGTGCGCCAAGATCATGTATTCGGCCGGTGCCGACATGTTTGCCGTGGCGACGGTTAACGAGGGCGTTGAGCTCCGACAGGGCGGGATTACGAAACCCATCCTCATCCTAAGCGAGCCGCCTATCGAGGCCATTCCGACGTTGCTCGAGTTTGATATCATGCCCTCGGTCTATACGTCTGACTTTGCTCTTGCGTATGGCGAATGTGCCGTCGCGGCGGGCAAGGTGGGCAAGTATCATCTCGCCATCGAGACGGGCATGAATCGTATCGGCGTTCACTACACGCAGGTGCTCGACTTTGTCCGCGGTATAAATTTCCATCGCGGTATTCAGTGCGACGGCGTATTTACGCACTTCGCCACGGCCGATGAACCTTCGGGCTGGGACTACAAGCTGCAGTGTCAGCGCTTTACCGAGGCCGTTCAGGCCATTAAGGATGCGGGTTTTGAGTGCGGTATCGTGCACTGCGCCAACACGCCGTCCTCGATGCTCGACCCCTCGATGCATTTTGATATGATCCGCGCCGGCGTTGGCTTGTATGGCATGCAGCCGTGCGAGCTGAGTGGCCGCGTGATGCAGCTTGATCCCGTTATGAGCGTCCATGCGCGTGTGACGCGCGTGGCACACCCTGCGATGGGTGAGGGCGTGGGCTACGGTTTTACCTACCGCGTACCGCGTACGCGCGTTCAGATCTGCACGCTGCCGATCGGTTATGCCGATGGCCTATCGCGTACGCTTTCCAATCGTATGGATGTGCTGTATCGCGGCGAGCGCGTGCATCAGGTTGGCAATATCTGCATGGACCAGTTTATGGTTGCCATTCAGTCCAACCCGGCACACGAGATTCCCGAGGCCGAGTATGGTGACGAGATGATCATTGTCGGCCGCGATGGCGATGCCGAGATCACTATGGACGAGATGGCCCGACTGCGCGGAACGATTAACTACGAGGTCGCCTGCGGCTTTGGCATGCGTCTCGACAAGGTCTACGTGTAGGAGCCGCTATGGGCGTCATGCACATCCCCGGCCATACCCATCAGGCACCACGTGAGGTCGCACTCGAGGAAATTGAGGCCGTTCTGGGCGATTGTCACCTCTGCCAGCTCTACCAGTCGCGTCACAATATCGTGTTTGGCGTGGGAAACCCCCGCGCTCGCGTGATGTTTATTGGTGAGGCGCCGGGCCGCAATGAGGATTTGCAGGGCGAGCCCTTTGTGGGGGCGGCAGGCGAGGACCTCAACGGCATTTTGTCGCTGGCGGGGCTCAAACGCGAAGACGTCTACATTGCCAACGTGCTTAAGTGCCGCCCGCCGGGAAACCGCAATCCGCGTCCCGAGGAAGTGCTGGCTTGCTCGCCGTTTTTGCGTGAGCAGATTCGAAGCATCTGGCCTGATATTATCGTGACGCTCGGCAACCCCGCGACGCACTTTGTGCTTAAGACCGAGATTGGCATTACTAAGCTGCGCGGCAGGTTCCACCAGATGGGGCATTTTGTAGTAATGCCCACTTTTCATCCGGCAGCAGCGCTACGCAATCCGGCGTGGCAGGAGCTGCTGGAGGAAGACTTTAAGATGCTGGGCGATTATCTGGAGCGACATCCCGCACCAGAGGACGCCTCGGAATAATAAGGAGCATATATGTCCCTGGAGCGCCTGGGGGTAGGTACTTACAAAACGACTTGCGCTGCCGATACGGAGTACTTTGGCGAGCTAATTGCACCGTGCCTTGAGGACGGCGATGTGCTCATCCTGACCGGTGGCCTGGGAGTGGGCAAAACTCACTTTACCAAGGGCGTCTCGCGCGGGCTGGGCGATGGGCATATGGTTACGAGCCCTACGTTTGCGCTCATGGCCGTTCACGATCAAGGTCGTATTCCGCTGTTTCACTTTGATCTATACCGCCTGGAGCATGCCTACGAGCTCGAGGATACGGGCATTTTCGATGTGCTGGGCTATGAGGGTGCTTGCCTGCTGGAATGGGGCGAACAATTCCAGGACGAGCTGACGGATGAGTATCTTTCGGTGACGCTCAAGCGTGATGAGGGCGACAGCGATGTGCGAACGATAACGCTTGAGGCGCACGGTGACCGTGCAATGGAGCTTTCCCATTTGATTGATAAGGCTGTACAAGATGAGCTTGCATAACGACAACGCGCTGGTGGTGGCGCTCGATACCTCGACCGACATGCTTGCCTGCGCGGCAAGCTGGATTGATGGGCAGACGGGCGAGACGAAGCTCGTGAGTGGCGACCACATGTGTCGCCGTCACGCCAACGTTGAGCTCGTGAATACCGTTGATGGCGTGCTGGCTCAAGCCGGTCTGGATCGCAGCGATGTTGGTTGCTATGTGGTCGGCCGCGGCCCGGGGTCCTTTACGGGTGTGCGCATCGGCATCTCCACTGCCAAGGGCCTCGCGCGTGGTGCCAATGTTCCGCTGCTGGGCGTGTCGACGCTCGACTCTTGCGCTTGGACGGCGTGGAAGGCTGGCGTGCGCGGCAAGCTTGGTATCTTGGCCGATGCTATGCGCGGTGAGGTATATCCGGCGCTGTATATGCTGGTCGATGAGGGCCCCGAGCGTCAATTTGAGCGCGAACACGTGGTCAAGGCCGCCGTGGCGCTCGATGAGTGGCGCCAAGCAGCGGACTGGGACCAGGTTCAGCTGACCGGTGACGGTCTCGTGCGCTATGGCAAGCTGCTGGGTGAGGACGAGACCGCCCGCTGCGTGGAGCGCGACCTGTGGTGGCCTTCGGGCGAGGGCTTGCTGCTCGCGCACGCTGCGGGTGACGGCGATCCGGCTCGCGTCCTGCCGATTTACACGCGCCTTTCGGATGCCGAGGAAAACGAGCGCAAGCGTCTTGGTCTTGCCGAGAGTGCGCAGAGCGAAATTACGGGCGTTGCCGATGAGCTCGCCGGTCGTCATCTGCAGTTCCGTCCCATGGGCGCGGCGGATGCCGAGGGCGCGAGCGCGCTGGAGGCTGCCTGCTTTGAAGGTGCCGGACACGAGGCGTGGACGCCGGGCATGTTCCTGTCCGAACTGGGCGAGGACGTTGCTGCGCCGCGTAGTTGGTGGGTGGCACACGACGACGGCAAGCTACTGGGCCTTGCCGGCGGTATGGTCGTGGACGGTGATGTGCAGATTCTGGATGTCGCCGTCGACCCGGCACATCGCCGTGAGGGCATTGCCCGCAAGCTGCTGTCGCATGTGAGCTATGATGCCCAGATGCTCGGCTGCACCACGGCTTCGCTCGAGGTCGAGGACGGCAACGAGGGAGCGATTGCGCTCTATAACGCTCTGGGCTTTACCGAGGCTGGCCGTCGCCGCGGCTACTATGGTGCCGGCAAGGACGCCATCGTCATGACGGCCCCGCTGCCCCTGGTACTTCCGGTCGACAATGCTTCGCCCGAGCCGACGGCGGCAGAGCAGCGCGTGTGGCCGCTGCCTGCGCCTGGGCGCTCCGAGGGGGAGCGTGCCGAAATTGAGCGCCGCCGCCTAGTGCTCGCTATCGAGAGCTCCTGCGACGAGACGGCCGTGGCGATTATCGATGCGGATGGCAATATGCTGGCCAACCAGGTGTCGACGCAGATTGATTTTCACGCCCGCTTTGGCGGCGTGGTGCCCGAGATCGCCTCGCGCAAACACGTCGAGGTGATTGTGAGTGTCGTGGATGCGGCGCTTGAGGATGCCGCAGCATCGCTTGGTCTTGAGGATGGAGCCATTGCCCCCAGCGAGCTTGCCGCCGTGGGCGTGACACAGGGTCCGGGCCTGGTGGGCGCGCTCGTGGTTGGCGTCGCCTTCGCCAAGGGCTTTGCCTACGCTGCCGGCAAGCCGCTCGTGTGCGTCAACCATCTGGAGGGGCACCTGTTTGCCAACCTGCTGGCGCAACCCGACCTCAAACCGCCGTTTATCTTCACGCTTGTCTCGGGTGGGCACACCATGCTCGTGCACGTGAAGGCGTGGGGCGACTACGAGGTGCTCGGTGAGACGCTCGACGACGCTGTGGGCGAGGCCTTCGACAAGGTAGCCAAGGCATTGGGTCTGGGCTATCCCGGTGGCCCCATCATTTCCAAGCTGGCCGAGACGGGCAACCCCAAGGCGATCGATTTCCCCCGTGCGCTTAACAGCAGAGGAGACTATCGCTTCTCGCTTTCGGGCCTTAAAACCGCTGTGACGCTCTACATTGAACAGGAGACCAAGGCCGGGCGCACGATTCACCTGCCCGATCTGGCAGCTTCGTTTGAGGCAGCTGTCTTTGACGTGCAGTACAAGAAGGCCAAAAACGCATTGCACGCTACCGGATGCAAGGAATACTGCATCGGTGGCGGCGTCTCGGCCAACCCGCATCTGCGCGAGATGATGATCAAGAAGCTTGGGCGTCAGGGGATTCGCGTAACGGTGCCGCCCTTGTCTGCCTGTACCGATAACGCAGCCATGATTGCGGAGGTCGCTCGCCGTAAATTCGACCGAGGTGAAATCTCGCCGTTCGACGTCGACGCCGATCCAAACATGACGCTGTAGCTGGTACGGCGCGGTCCCCGGACGGAGGGGCCGGATATAAGGTTTCCTGCTCTACAGTCCTGCGCAAGACGAAGGCCACATTAAGTGGCCTTCTTTGCGTGCGGAACTCGCGATAAACCTTATATCCGGCCCCTCCGCCCGGCTCCCGCGGCTCTCAGGGGCATCTCTCATGCAAAAACTGTCGTGGGGTAAAGTCCGAGGTCAGTGACGTTTTATACCGAGAATTTCAAAAAAAGCTGAAAATTCATTACATATTTGCGTTGACTTTAGGTAACTAAAGTTTCATACTCCTTTTCAACCACTGGGGGATGTGAACACGCACGGATCGTTCACATCATGATTGAAGAGGATTTCTTAGACATGTTCACGCATCAGCTAAACATTATCAGCGTAGTAATTATCTGATGCGGGTTAGCACATACAGCTAGCCCGTACGATAACGGGCGGCTGATGAAGATGAGGGCCGTCGAGCGCAACCGACGGCCCTCATTTTTTATGTCTAGGAAGTTCTTTTTAGAGGAGGAAATGTAATGAACGGAGTTTTGCTCATGGTTGTGGCCGCGGCGGTGCTCGCCTGCGGCTATCTGGGCTACGGCCGCTGGCTGGCCAACAAGTGGGGCGTTGACAAAGAGGCCCTCACGCCGGCCAAGCGCATGAAGGACGGCAACAGCTTCTCGCCCGTCTCCGCCTTCACCGCGTTTTCGCACCAGTTCAGCTCGATCTGCGGTGCTGGCCCTGTCACGGGTACGATCGTCGCCATGGCCTTTGGCTGGCTGCCCGTCGTGCTCTGGGTCCTCGTCGGCGGCATCTTCTTTGGCGCCGTCCACGACTTTGGTGCCCTGTACGCTTCGATGAAGAACAACGGCAAGTCACTCGCTCAGCTCATCGAGAAGTATATCGGCAAGACCGGCCGTCGCCTGTTCCTGCTGTTCTGCTGGCTGTTCTGCATCATCGTCATCGCCGCCTTTACCGACATGGTCTGCAAGACGTTTATGTTCACCCCGGCCGTTGACGCTTCTGGTGCTGCTACCGGTGCCATCGACTTCACCAAGTCCTATGCCGCCGGCTGCGCTGGTACCATCTCCATCCTGTTCACCTTCGTCGCTATCGCCTTTGGTTGGGCCCAGAAGAAGTTCAACCTCACCGGCGCTGCCGAGTTCGTCACCGGCGTGGTCCTCATGGTTCTCATGTTCGCCGTCGGTATGCAGTTTCCGGTCTACCTGGATAAGTTCCAGTGGTTCGCCGTCGTCATGGTCTACCTGGTCTTCGCTGGCGCTATGCCCATCCAGATGCTCAAGACCCCGCGTGACTACCTCACTTCCATCATGATGATCGTCATGATCGCCTGCGCTGTCCTCGGTATCGTCGTCCTGGGTGTTAACGGCCAGGCCACCATCACCGCTCCGGCCTTTACCGGCTTCTCCAGCGCTTCTGGCATGATGTTCCCGGTCCTGTTTGTTTCCGTTGCCTGCGGTGCCCTCTCCGGCTTTCACAGCCTCGTTTCTTCTGGTACCTCCTCCAAGCAGGTCGAGAAGGAGCAGGACGCCGTCAAGGTCGGTTATGGCGCCATGATCGTCGAGTCCTTCGTCGGCATCCTTGCCATCATCGTCGCCGGCATCATGTTCTCCGATATGAACACCGCCGGCACTGGTGCCCTCAACGCCGGCGTCGCTTCCACCCCGTTCCAGATCTTCGCCGCTGGTATCTCCCGCGGTATGCAGGCCTTCGGTGTTGACGGCACGCTCGCTACCGTCTTCATGACCATGAACGTCTCCGCTCTGGCCCTGACCTCGCTCGATGCCGTCGCCCGCATCGCCCGCACCTCGTTCTCCGAGTTCTTTGCCCAGACCAACGACGCCCTGGCCATCGAGTCCAAGGCCGGCTACATGAAGGTTCTCGGCAACCCCTGGTTCGCCACGGTCGTCACCCTGCTTCCCGGTCTCGCCCTCGCCTTTGGCGGCTATGCCAACATCTGGCCGCTCTTTGGTGCTTCCAACCAGCTGCTCGGCGGCATGACCATGATCACCCTCGCCGTGTTCTGCAAGTGCACCGGCCGCAAGGGCTGGATGCTCTACGTGCCCGTCGCCTTCCTGCTCTGCTGCACCTTCACCTCGCTGGTCCAGAGCGCCATGGGCTGCATGACCGCTGTCCAGGCTTACGGCTTCTTCGGCACCATCCCGGCTACCGCCACCACGGCCGCCGTCTCCGTCGCCGCCACCAAGGGCCTGCAGCTCGTTTTCGCCGTCCTGCTGATGGTCCTGGGCCTCATCGTTGCCGTCAACTGTCTCAAGGAGTTCTTCGGCAAGGAGGCCGGCTCCATGCCCGACGAGGAGCCCGAGTGGTCCGAGATGGGCAAGGCCGAGTACGGTCGCACCGCTGCCGCTGAGGCTCCTGCCGACGCCGAGGCCGCTAAGGCCTAGTCGGTCGGACGGGTTGAATCTCCCATCTATTTGACTCGGAAAGACCGGGTCCGCAATCAAGCGGACCCGGTCTTTTTTCTTGTGATAACAGGTGGTGCAAGGGCGTTCTCGCAGATGTTTTGCGTGGATAGGCTCGTGCGTTGTACCATATGGACGTATATGTGTGCATATGAAAGGGGCCCCGTGGCCAAGACGGTATATTCCGATAATCAAAACAATGTCGATGCTCTGGCTGAGCGTCTGAGCAGCCAGACGTCGCTTTCTGCCGAGCGCGCCAAGCTGGTTGCCTACGACCTGCTCTGCCGCAAGGCGCTCAAGATTAAGTCGAGCGCGCTGGCGCAGATTTTCCGCTCCGTCGATAAGGAATGCGATACCAAGGCGATGCGCGATGAGCTTATCGCGGCAAATATCGTGACCAAGATCGAGGGCAGCGGCATTAACGGGCGCCCGGCGTTCTATACCATCAATGTCGAGATCCGCGATGCCCAGGAGCAGCCTGCCGAGTCCGTCGAAGATTTTGTCGTCGAGGATTCCGCTGACGTGCCTGCTGTGGAAGAAGTTGCTCCGCGTGAGCATGTTGATACCGATGAGTTGCTCGATGAGAACGTCGTGCGTGCCTTTACGGCCAAGGCAGGGCGCGGCGGTTTTGGCGGGGGTGGCAAGCGCGATGCGCAGCGTCGCGCCCAGCAGGAGCGCTTCCGTCGCGCCGTTGCTCGAAAGGGTGAGACGGATGCCGAGGCTGTTGAGAACGAGGTTGCTGCCGATTCGCAGAGGCCCGCGAAGGAGCAAAAGCCCGTGGAGGCCCAGGAGCCCCAGCGTCGCCGTGGTGCCCACTTTAAGGCTGCGCAGCAGGATGTCGCGCATGAGGTTGAAGAGCCTTCCGAGGCTGCAGACGATGTTGAGGAGTCTGCCAAGAAGGCTCCGGGTTCATGCCGTCCCGGGCGTGGTTTTGCGAGGCGCGCGTATCCCGTAAGGCGTCAGGAGAAGGGCGAGCCGGCTTCGACCGCTCAGGCCGAGAAGGCCGAACAAACCGAGAAAACCGTTGAGCCGGCGGCTCGCGAGCAGCAACCTTCCGAGTCGCAGCCTGCGGCTGACACTGAGGTCAAAGCTCAACAGACCGCTGATAAGCAGGCTGGGGAGAGCGCCTCAGGCAAGCCCCGCCGTCGTCGTCACCGCGGCGGTCGTGGCTCAAATGCCGAGGCCGCGGCCGAGAAGACAGCGACACAAAACGGAGATGAGAAGGCCGAGACTCCGGTGGATCAGGTCAAGCGCCAGCCGGCGAAGGAGGCCAAGTCCGATCGTCCGCAAAAGCGCTCGTCTGCGCCCAAGCAGGAACGTAATACCCGGGCAGATTCCAAGCGTAAGCCTCATGCACAGGCTGAGCCTGCCGCGGCTGATAGTGCTACCCAGCAGCCCGAGTCGGCCGTCCACGGCGAGGTATCGGCGTTTGCCCTTGCCCGCGTTTTGGGCAGGCAGCTGCTCAAAGTTGTCCCTACGCCTACGGCGCTCTCTAAGATCAAGGAGCAGCAGACTCAAATTGTTAAGGTCGAGGGCAAGGACGGCAAAAAGGCGCCGCAGCGCACTCAGCACAACGAGATGTCCAACCGCAAGATTGCCGAGGAAATCGCAATCATCCAGGCTTGGATCGAGCAAAACCGAGGTGCCGATACGCCGGTTGCCTCGCGCCGCCAGCGTGCCTACCAGATTTTTAACGATGAGAAGGCCTTTGACGGCAAGCACGGCGAGCGCCTAATTCGGCGTATGACCGAAAAGGGCATCAGCATGCAGGCGATTAAGGTCGCCCCCAACCGCCCCGTTCACTTTACGGGTTTCTTTACGCTGGGCGCCGATAAGCCGTTCATTATGGTCGAGAACCTGGACACCTACGACGAGATCGTCAGGCTGCTGCGTGGCCGCAAGCACGCCAAGCTCTTTGGCATCAAGGTGGGCGGCGTGATTTTTGGCGGCGGATGCAAGGCGAGCGTCTCGCATGCCCTGGACGATTATCTGGCTGAGATCGGCTATCGCTTTAACTACGTCTACTACGTGGGCGATATCGACCGCGAGGGCGCGCGCATCGTCGAGCAGGCTCGCAATGCCAATGTGGTTGAGATTCGCCTGCATGCCGGCATGTACCGCGCCATGCTCGCCGAGCATAAGCGTCGCGTGAAGGCCGGCGGCGAGTGCGAGCCCGCGGCTGCCAACCAGGGCGTGCCGCAGAACTTGGCGGCGACGATCAAGGATCTGCCCATGGTCACGCGCGTGCAGTTCCGCAATGTGCTGCGCGAGGGCGGGCGCATTCCGCAGGAGATTCTGATGACCGCCGACTATCGGGATGGCGACTCGGGAAGCTTCGACCGCATGCTTAACAACTAAATTCCGCCGGCCCCGGGAGAGCGGGGACACCGGCTTAGGTTTCCTGCTCTACAGTCCTGCTCACGACGGAGGCCACATTAAGTGGCCTCCTGTTCGTGCGGAACTCGCGATAAACCTAAGCCGGTGTCCCCGCTCTCCCGGGGCCTGTCGTGGCTTGGCCGTTGCATGCGGCTCGCTTTTCGGAACGGGGCTGACGGACACGTTCCGAAATCTACCACCGTCGCTGTGCAGGGTGTCTATAAAGAGCCGTGGCCAAAAAACATCAAATATGAGTACTGATACTCTTTTAGTAGCAGTAATTTTGACCACATTTAAGGTGATTTGACGTGTCGATCGAGCAGATAAGCTGCCGTATCTCCTCAAGTGTTCATTAAAGGAAGACCTTGATGCGAATAAATCTCATTAAGATCTTCTTTTATTAACGAAAATAATGTAGCTACAACGGTAACAGTACTCATATTTGCCGTTTTTTGGCCACAGTCCTTCGGAGGGTCCTCGAAAATAGTCCCGAGCCGGCACTTGGGGACGTTCCTATAATGCCGGCACTTAGGAGCGCCCCCAGGTGCCGGCACCGCGTCTGCCTGCGGCGGCCGCGCCCCGCTGCGTCGCTTCGCTCCCTTGCGGGTTCGAATCCCTCCGCTTGGCGGCGTTGGCTCGATTTGCTTGACGTGAGGGGCTCTTGGCTGGTGTGGGACGGAGGGATTCCGCGTCCGCCTGGTCGGCGGCCGCGCCCCGCTGCGTCGCTTCGCTCCTTGCGTGCTGCGCTGGAAAACGCTTCGCGTTTCCTCAGCTCCGCACCCTTGCGGGCTCGAATTCCTCCGCTTGCCCACAAGAAAGCGCCCTGGGCCGTTATGGGCTTAGGGCGCTCAGTTTTAATGGCTGGGACGGAGGGATTCGAACCCCCAACAGCCGGCACCAAAAACCGGAGTTCTACCGTTGAACTACGTCCCAATGTGTGGTGTTGCCCAAAAGCAACTCGTCTAGTTTACCTAATCTGCGAGGGCATCGCAAACGCCATCGAGTAGGCGTACGGCGAGCGTCTGCGCGTCGCTGGCCGTGAAGGTGCCGTTGTAGCGCGTCATGCCCGTGAGCTCAATGCGAATGCGAGCCGGCTTCTGCTGCACGGCGACATTGGCGGTGCGGATGCGCTGGGCCAGGTTGTGGCACTCGGCGAGGGCAATCGTGGCGCGTGGCGCGGCGTCGGCGGGCAGCTCGTCGCTTGCGATCTCGAGCACCAGGTCAACGTCGGTTGGGACCTCGGAGTCGCAGAGCATCATGCCGCTGTTGTCGGTCGTTGCCGTGGCGATGTTCCACATGCGCGAAGCAACGCTGCGTGCGATGGGGTCCTCACCGATAACGGCGATCTGGAAGCGCTCGAGCACGTTGGCGGCGCGAGCAAAACCGATGCGGGACTCGGCTTCGGTGACCGAGGGCTTGCCCTCCCACACATGGTGCAGGCGGTTGATGTAGGCGTAGGTGTCCTGGAAGGCCATGCCGTCGGCAAACAGGCCGACATTTTCCTGGAACTGCTGCAGGGCGGCCTCGGTATGCGGACCAAAGTAGCCGTCGTCTTCGCCACAGGCAAAGCCCAAAACGTTGAGAGCGCGCTGCAGGGCCTGCACATCGGCGCCATGGAAATTGGGCATGCGAAGATACAGGGTGCGGTCGCCCAGCTTATACGAGGCGTCGACCAGGGCGCTCCAACAGGGGATATCGACGGCATGACCGGCAGCAAGGCCGCTGTCGAGCCTGAAGGTGCTGACGGCCTGCTCGGTGGTGGTGCCAAAGCGCTTGTCGACAACCTCGGCGTCATCGATTGTATAGCCGAGCTGCAGAAGGCGGGACTGGACGTCCTCGACGGCTGCTCCCTGCATGCCTGTGGTAATAGGTTCCATGAACGAACCCCTTTCGGCGTACCATTCGTACTATTTTGAGCGTGTGTCGGATAGACAACGCGAGACAATTTATAAACATGCACTCAATAGTGTAGCAACTTGTACCCAAACTCGCTGCCCACAGGTTTTATGACCCCCGCTAGTTAAGACGCTCCACAAAGAAATCTGCCATTGAGAGGAAGAGCTCGCACGCATGCGGGTCGAGCTCGACGCCTTCGATAGCGGCCTTGGCCTTAGCGGTCAGGTCGAGCGCATAGGTGTGGGCGTAATCGATGGAGCCGGTCTCCTGGAAGATCTCCACGGCGCGTGCGAGCTGCGCAGGGTCCTCGGTGCCCGAGGAAAGGATTGCCTCGATCTCGTCGTGATAGCGCTCGTCTGACAGGGCATGCACGGCAACGAGGGTGCGCTTGCCCTCGGTGATATCGGTGCGGAAGTCCTTGTTGGCGGCCTCCTTGGTGCCGATCAAGTTGAGCAGGTCGTCTTGAATCTGGAAGGCAAGGCCCGTGTGCAGCCCAAAGGCGCGCAGTGCCTCAATCTGCTCTTCGCTGCCGCCGCCGATAATGGCTCCGGCGGCAAGCGGCGTCGCTCCGCTGTAGTACGCGGTCTTGTGCGTCGCCATGTCCAGATAATCGTCGACCGAAATGTCAAAGCGCTCGTCGCGGACCCAGCCCAGGTCGAGCGCTTGGCCCTCGATGGTACGGACGATCATCTCGGTAAGCTCGTGGAGCACGTGAAGCTTCACGTCTGCGTTGAGTGTGGGGTCGTCGAGAACCGTCTTGGTGACCATGGTGAGCGCCAGGTCACCGCAGTTGATGGCAAGACCGGTGCCCTCGGTAAGGTGCATGCAGGGCTTGCCGCGACGAATCTGCCCGTTGTCGGCGATGTCGTCGTGGATGAGTGCGCCCGACTGAAAGTGCTCGATGGCCGCCGCTGCGCTGCGGGCGCTCTCAAAGCTGCCGCCTACCGCAGTGGCGGCGAGCATGCAGATGAGCGGGCGGTGGCGCTTGCCAGCGTTTGCCGTAAATGCCGAGAGCGGGGTATACAGGTAGCGCTCGATATCGGCGGAAGTCGCCTGTCCGTCAAAGAACGTGGCCAGATAGTCGTTAATCTGGTCAAAGTGCTGGGCTAAAAAGCTGGTAAACGGACTGGACACGGGTTCTCGCATTCTTTGATAGGTTGCATCGTTGCATTATGCAGACAACATATTGCCACATTAGGGCGTCGAGCGCGGCGGTTGAAGACGATTGGTCCATGCGGCCGCAAGTGCGGTAGGGGCTTGGCTAGATAAGCCCAAAGTGTTCGAGCGCGGTGACGACGCCGTCGTGGTCGATGCTGTCGGTGACATAGTCGGCCTTTTCCTTGAGGAAGTCCGGCGCATTGCCCATGGCGATACCGACATCGACGGCGTTCATCAGCGAGACGTCATTGCTGGCGTCGCCGATGCCGTATACGGTTCCGTGGTGGGGATCGAGGGCGTCGAGTACGGACTGGATACCCTCGCGCTTGGTGCATTCGCGAGGCGAAATCTCGGTCACTTCGAGCTCGAGCTCGTTAAAGCAGAGCAGCGGCTCAAACGCTTGATCCTGAGCGATGCGGCTGGCAAGCGACGTGGACATTAAGATCTTGTAGGCGCTGTAATGTTGCAGCTGCGTAATTGCATCGCCCACGGTGCGGGCGTATCCCGGGGCGTCGGGCGCATCGGCACTCATGCGAACGACGCCATTGAGTCCCTCAAAACGAATCACTTCGTCCGATTGCTCAAGAATGGGAGCAAGGCGCTGCAGCATGCCGGGCGTCATCGCCAAATCGCGAATCACGTGTCCCTCAAGTTCGACATAGCCACCCGCGAGGCAGACGATGCCGGTCCAGGGCAGCTCGAGCAGCTTTGGATGGATGCAGCTCAGCGTGCGCCCTGTGCAGATAAACGCCATATTGCCCTTGGCGACAAAATCACGGATGGCTTGCGAGACCGCTTCATTGGGATAGGGGGAGAGGTCTCGCTCGCTCTCGGGAAGCTCTTGTGCCACTCGAGGGTCTTGCCAGGCGAGTGTTCCGTCGATATCGAAGAAGCAGATATCGCCGCGCTTATGGGCTGCGCTGGCGGCAGGGGAGGCCGAGGTGGTGGGCACAAATCCCGGCTCGAGGCCCATGATCTGGTCAAAATGCTCTTTAACGCGGGGAACGGAGATGCCAATAATCACCTGGGCGGTCTTGCCCGTAATGATGAGGCCCTTGGCGCCCACCGCGACAAACGACGCATTATCTGCAACGATGGAAGGGTCTGCGACCTCGACGCGCAGGCGCGTGGCGCAGTTGGTTGCGCCCACGATATTGCCAACGCCACCTAAAAGCTGAATTACCCGCTCGGCGAGGACGTGATCTTGATCGGATTGAATACTGACCTCGCCATTGGGAGATTGCTCTTTGGCAAAGCCGCTTCCCGTTAAACGATCGATTGCCGCGCGATTGGAGACATGATCCTCGCGGCCCGGCGTCTTAAGGTCATAGACCAAGATGAGTGCTCGAAAACTAACAAAAAAGATGAGGCTAAAGGCAAGACCGATACCGAGCGCCAAAAGGTAGGAGCCGGCATGCATTCGCATGAGTGGGATGAAGTTGAAGGCCGTCATTTCCATGAGACCGCCCGAGAAGATGCCGACGATGCCAAAGAAGTTCATGGTCATGGCAAGGCAGGAGGATAGGACGGCGTAGAGCAAAAAGAGTCCAGGATAGGTGAACATAAAGAGAAACTCGAGCGGCTCGGTGACACCGCAGACCACCGAGGCGACGATGGCGGGCAAAAGGATGACCTTAAGGCCGGCGCGGCGTTCGGGTTTGGCGGTGAAATAGAATGCTGCCGCGATGGCGGGAAGGCCAAAGAGCTTGCCCCAGCCGGTGGCGGTAAAACCTGCCCAGGGCGCAAGTTCATTTAAAGGGCGCGTGCTATGGGAGAGAATGGGGAGCAGGTTGGTCCACGTGGCGTAAATACCGTCGTGAATGACCAGATTGTCGTAATAGATGGGCATATAGAGCAGGTGGTGCAGCCCCATGGGCTCGAGTGCTCGCTCCAAAAACACAAAGATGCCCACGCCGAAGGGGCCGACGCCCGCAAGTGCGTGGCGCAGCGTTTCGGTCACGGCGTATGCGAAGGGCACGATGGCGGCCGAGATGGCGGCAAGGGCAAACACGGCAAAAAAGCTGATGAGGTAGACCAGCGAGGAACCCGAGAAGGTGCCGAGCCAATCGGGAACCTTGGCATCGTAGAAGCGGTCATGGATGGCGACGACGGTTGCCGATACCGCCAGCGGGCCGATAATGCCGGTGTCGAGCGTCTTGATGCCGTCGATGACGGTGATACCGCTGGCGGGGGTCAAAGATGATGGGTACTTAAGCCCAAGGTTGTCTCCGCTCAGCTTAATGATCTCGCTCAAAAAGAAGCAATAGGCAAAATAGGCCACGAGTGCCTCGAGGCAGCAGCGTGCCGGTTGCTTTTGGGCAAGACCGATAGGCAGCGCTACGGCAAAAAGGAGCGGGAGACGTTTAAAGACCGTCCACGAGCCGCGCTGGATGATGGTCCAGAAAACGTACCAAGGGGTTCCGTATACGGCGAGGTCACCGACGATGTCTACGGTCGTGGCGAGGGCGGAGATGCCGACCATGAGGCCTGATATAGAAAACAGCATGGCGGGCGCGAACATTGCCCCGCCAAAGCGTTGGATTTTCTGCAGCATAATATGCCTTCCGGATGCAACATGCTGTGCGAGCAAGAACGTTTAAACAATGAACTCATTGTAGAGGACTGGCTGCTTGCCGCATTGACGGTTTTGATTCGGTCCGATTTGGGTTTCGGGGGAACCGTCGACGGTAAATAATCCGTACTTTACCGATAATCGGTTTAAACAACTTTAAGAAATGCTATCGTGCCTAGCCATACATATTCATTAGAGGTGAAGTTATGCCAAAAGCGATTTACGAAGGAATCTACCGCGAGATCCGTTCGCGCATCATTAACGGGACCTATGCGTTTCAGGAGATGCTGCCAACCGAAGCCGAGCTGACCGCGGAGTTTGGCTGCACGCGCAATACCGTTCGACGCGCCTTGAGCATGCTGGCCGACCAGATGTTTGTGCAGCCTATACACGGCAAGGGCGTGCGCGTTATTTGGCTTAAGGGCGAAACCGACATGCTGGGCGCACTCGAAGAGGTTGAGTCGTTTGGCGAGTTCGCAAAACGCAACAATGCCGTCGCATCGACCGAGGTCAAGTCTTTTGAACATTTGATTTGCACTGAGCAACTGTCGCGCCGCCTTGGCTTTAAGGTGGGCGAGGAGCTGATTCGCGTCGTGCGTGTCCGAAGCCTCAACGGCAGCGCGCGCCAGGTGGACCACGGCTACTTTTTGGAGTCGATCGCCAAGGGCCTGACCCCCGAGATTGCGGCAAGCTCTATCTACGACTATCTGGAGCACAAGCGTGGCGTCAAAGTGATGGCGAGCCGCCGTACGGTGAGCGTCGAGCTTGCCAACGATGAGGACTGCAGCTACTTGGACCTTGGCAAGTACAACTGCGTCGCCGTTATGGAGAGCCAGTCGTACACCTCGGACGGCATCTTATTTGAGGTGACGCATGCCCGCACGCATCCCGAGATCTTCCACTACCGCGTCAACTCCAAGCGATAGCCGGCTAGCTCGCAGCCTGACGAGACTCATGTCCTCAAAGAGAAAACGCCCGGTCAAACCGACGATGCATCGGCTTGACCGGGCGTTTTCTCTGCATTCGATAACAAGTAATTGTTTATACAAAACTTGTCAAGTATCAAGTTGAAATTACCGTTCACCGAAGTTTTTCTACCGCTCTAGTAATACTTGTTCAAACAACTAGCCAAATAGCGTATTGTACAAATCAGCAAAAGGGGCAAAGTCCCCGAGCCAATCTCCGAAGGCGGCGGCAAAGGGTGCCGCCACGGTGTGAAAGGGTGGATTGTAATGAAGAACGAAATGAGCAGAAGGCAGTTCCTGGGCTTCGCTGGCTCCGCGGCTGCGGTTCTTGGTCTGGGTCTCGTGGGCTGTGGTGGTTCTGCCGGCTCCGGCTCCTCTGCTTCTGGTGACGCTGCCGAGGTCTACTTCCTCCAATTTAAGCCTGAGGTCGACAAGGAGTGGAAGGAGATCGCCAAGGCGTACAAGAAGGAGAAGGGCGTCGAGGTCAAGATCGTGACCGCCGCCTCCAACACCTACGAGGAGAAGCTCAAGTCCGAGATGTCCAAGAGCTCCGCTCCGACGCTGTTCCAGGTCAACGGCCCCACCGGCCTTAAGAACTGGAAGGACTACTGCGCCGATCTTTCCGACACCAAGCTCCGCGGCGAGCTCATCGACGACTCCCTGGCGCTGCAGTCCGACGGCAAGGATCTGGGTATCGACTGGGTTCAGGAGAGCTACGGCATCATCTACAACAAGGAGCTCCTCGAGAAGGCCGGCTACAAGGCCGAGGACATCAACTCCTTCGACAAGCTGAAGGCTTGCGCCGATGACATCCAGGCCCGCAAGGACGAGCTCGGCGTTGACGGTGCCTTCACTTCCGCCGGCATGGATGACTCCTCCAGCTGGCGCTACACCACGCACCTCGCCAACCTCCCGCTCTACTACGAGTTCGAGAAGGAGCACAATCAGGAGGACGACGAGATCAAGGGCGAGTATCTCGACAACTTTAAGCAGATCTTCGACCTGTATATCACCGACTCCACCTGCGATCCTTCGCAGCTCGCCTCCAAGACCGGTGACGACGCCACCAACGAGTTCGCAACCGGCAAGGCCGTCTTCTACCAGAACGGCTCTTGGGCCTACGCCGACCTCACCAAGGCCGGTATGACCGACGACCAGCTCGGCATGCTGCCGATCTACATCGGCGTCGACGGCGAGGAGAACCAGGGCCTGTGCTCCGGCGGCGAGAACTACTGGTGCGTCAGCTCCCAGGCTTCCGAGGATGCCCAGAAGGCCACCGAGGACTTCATGTATTGGTGCGTCACTTCTGACACCGCCACCAGCATCATCGCTGACAAGATGGGTCTGACCGCCCCGTTCAAGAGCGCTAAGGAGACCACCAACGTCTTCTCGCAGCAGGCCGTTGCTATGGCCAAGGACGGCAAGAAGACCGTCGCTTGGGACTTCGTTTACATCCCCTCCGAGGAGTGGAAGAAGAACCTCAAGCAGGCTCTCATCGCTTATGCTGCCGACAACACCAAGTGGGACGGCGTCAAGAACGCCTTCGTCGATGGCTGGAAGACCGAGAAGGCTGCTTCCGAGTAAGCAGTTGCTGCCCAAGCTATCTGATTAGCGACAGGGGGCGGGCAGACGTAGGTTTGCCCGCCCCCTGCATATTGAAAGGACCCTTCTATGGGCAAAGCACTCAAGCGCTGGTGGCCGCTCTTTATGCTGCCCACGTGCCTGGCGTTTATGATCGGGTTCGTGATTCCCTTTATCCAGGGTTTCTATCTCTCGTTCTGCCAGTTTATTACCATCAATAACGCGCACTTTGTCGGTATCGAGAACTACGTGCGCGCGCTGTCCGATCCGCAGTTCTCCACGTCGTTCTTCTTTACCGTGGCGTTTGCCTTCCTGTCGACGGTGCTCATCAACGTGATCGCGCTGGCCATCGCGCAGGCGCTCACCCGCAAAGCGCTCAAGGGCACCAACATCTTCCGTACGATCTTCTTTATGCCTAACCTGATCGGCGGCATCGTGCTGGGCTACATTTGGCAGATTCTGATCAACTGCCTGCTCTCCAACGTGGGCGCCCAGCTCATCGCCCTTAACTCTGCTGCTGGCTTCTGGGGCCTTATCATCCTGACCCTGTGGCAGCAGGTCGGCTACATGATGATCATCTACATCGCCGGTCTGCAGTCCATCCCGTCTGACTACATCGAGGCCGCCAAGGTCGATGGCGCTACGGCATGGCAGACGTTTTGGAAGGTTAAGATCCCCAACCTGATGCCGACCATCACCATCTGCCTGTTCCTGTCCATCACCAACGGCTTTAAGCTGTTCGACCAGAACCTCGCCCTTACCGGTGGCGCCCCGGCGCACTCCACCGAGATGCTCGCCCTGAACATCTACAACACGTTCTATTCGCGTGCTGGCATCGCATGGCAGGGCATCGGTCAGGCCAAGGCAGTTATCTTCTGCATCCTGGTTGTCGCTATTTCTATGATCCAGCTTAAGGCCACGAGGTCCAAGGAGGTGCAGCAGTAATGAAACGCGATAAGGCTATCAACCGCGCGCTCTCGATCTTCTTTACGATTCTGTCGCTCGCATGGATCTACCCCGTGTTCATGATTGCGCTCAATTCCTTTAAGAAAGCGACCGCAATCAGCACCACCACGGCGTTCGATCTGCTCACGCCCGAGACGTTCAACGGCCTCGCAAACTACGTGCACGCTCTGAACGAGCAGGGCTTTGCCTCGGCGTTTATGTACTCGCTCATCATCACGGTCACGTCGGTCGTGCTGATTCTGGTGTGCTGCTCCATGTGCGCTTGGTACGTGGTGCGCGTCAACAGCAAGATCTCGAACTTCTTCTATTACCTGTTCGTCTTCTCGATGGTCGTACCGTTCCAGATGCTCATGTTCACGCTGTCCAACCTCGCGGACCGCATCGGCTTTAACACGCCGTTTAACATCTGCTTCATCTACCTTGGTTTTGGCGCGGGCCTCGCGGTCTTTATGTTCGCCGGCTTCGTCAAGAACATCCCGCTCGAGATTGAGGAAGCGGCCATGATCGACGGCTGCAACCCGGTCCAGGTGTTCTTTAAGATCGTCCTTCCCATTATGAAGCCCACCTATCTTTCGGTCGGCATCCTTGAGACCATGTGGGTCTGGAACGACTATCTGCTGCCCTACCTTACGCTCGACTCCACCAAGTACAAGACCATTCCTATCTTGATCCAGTACTTCCGTGGCGGCTATGGCCACGTCGAGCTCGGCCCCATGATGGCATGCATCATGATGGTCGTCATCCCCATCGTCATCATGTACATCTTCTGCCAGAAGTACATCATTGACGGCGTTGTGGCAGGTGCCGTCAAGGGCTGATGCCGTAACTGTTTTGCAAGTTTTGGCGGCGCCCCTCAGCGTGGCGCCGCGTATCGAAAGGTAGAGACATGGCCGAGATCGTTCTCAAACATGTTCAGAAGGTGTATCCCAACAACGAGTCCAAAAAGAAGGGCTTCTTTGGCAAAAAGAAGAAGACCGAGGAGAAGAAGCACAACCTCAAGGTTACCGAGGACGGCGTGCTCGCGGTGGAGGACTTTAACCTCACCGTGCATGACCAGGAGTTTATCGTCCTCGTTGGCCCTTCTGGCTGTGGTAAGTCCACGACGATGCGCATGGTCGCCGGCCTGGAGGACATCACCTCGGGCGATGTGCTCATCGATGGCAAGCGCGTCAACGACGTCGCTCCCAAGGACCGCGACATCGCCATGGTGTTCCAGAGCTATGCTCTGTACCCCAATATGACGGTGTACGAGAACATGGCGTTTACGCTCGAGCTCAAGAAGGTCCCCAAGGACGAGATCGACCGTAAGGTTCGCTCCGCTGCCGAGATCCTGGGTATTACCGAGTACCTCGACCGTAAGCCTAAGGCGCTCTCCGGCGGTCAGCGTCAGCGCGTCGCCATCGGCCGCGCCATCGTGCGTGATCCTAAGGTCTTCCTGATGGACGAGCCGCTGTCCAACCTGGACGCCAAGCTGCGTAACCAGATGCGTGCCGAGCTCATCAAGCTGCGCCACGAGATCAAGGGCACGTTCATCTACGTCACTCATGACCAGACCGAGGCCATGACCCTCGGTGACCGTATCGTGGTCATGAAGGACGGCGTCGTCCAGCAGATCGCCACCCCGCAGGAGGTCTTCAACCATCCCGCGAACATCTTCGTCGCCGGCTTTATCGGCGTGCCGCAGATGAACTTCTTCGATGCCCAGCTGGTGCGCTCGGGCAACGGCTTTACCGTCAAGACCGAGGATATGAACGTGGCGCTCGCCCCCGAGACCTGCGCTCAGCTTGCTCTCAACTGGGACGGCGGCGACGTGAAGGAGATCACGGCCGGCGTGCGTCCCGAGCAGATTCTGCTTGCCGACAAGGACGAGGAGGGCGCGCTCCAGGGTACCGTCGAGGTGACCGAGCTCATGGGTTCGACCGAGCATGTCCACGTGACCGCTCCCGATGGCCAGTTCGTCCTGATCATTCCCGTTGTCGACCTCGAGGCCAAGGGTGCGCTCAAGGCGGGCGACCCCATCTGGTTCAAGTTTGAGAAGAACGCGACCCACCTCTTCGATAAGGTCTCTGGCAAGAACCTTATCTAGGCCCGGTGCAACCAGGCCCTTCCTTTGGGCGACTGCGGTATTGCCATCCTTTTGCCGCGGTCACATATAAGGCTCCCCTCCCGTCCACTGGGCGAGAGGGGAGCCTTTCTTTGTGTTGGGACTGCCTGACCGGTCGTTTGTCTCGATCTGTAACGGATAGGGCCGATTTCGGACGTTAGATGTTACAGATCGAGACGGTTCCGCTGAGCTAACCATTTCATCTAAATCTGTAACACCAAAGGCGAATTTCACCTGCTAGATGTTACAGATTGAGATAAACCCAAGGGGAGGGGCCGGTATGTCTCAATCTGTAACAGCTGGGACCGTTTTGGTTGAGTAGTTGTTATGGATCGAGATTGTTTGGCCGAGTCGGATCACAGGGTAACGTGCGAGCACAAAAAACGGAGCCGCGTTGCCGTGGCTCCGTTTTCAAGAGGATGGGCGATGAAACCGAATTAGCTCAGGTGCCAGATCTCGTCGTTGTACTGGGAGATCGTGCGGTCGGACGAGAAGGTGCCGGCGTTGGCGATGTTGATCAGCGCCTTGCGCATCCAAGCGTCCTGGTCCTCGTAGTCGGCCAGCACGCGCTCCTTGGTCTGGATGTACTCCTCAATGTCGAGTAGAGCCATAAACCAGTCCTTGCCCATGATGTCGTCGTGCAGGCGCTGCAGGCGCTCGGCGTTGCCGGTCGCCATAAAGGCGGGGTTGGTGATGAAGTCCACCAGCAGCTTGATGCCGGGCTTGCGGTAGAGCGCGCCGGCGTCATAGGTGCCGTCGGCGTAGAGCTGCTCGACCTGCTTGGACGAGGCGCCAAAGGTATAGATGTTCTCGTCGCCGACAAGCTCGGCAATCTCCACGTTGGCACCGTCGAGCGTGCACAGGGTCAAAGCGCCGTTGAGCATGAACTTCATGTTGGAGGTGCCGCTCGCCTCCTTGGAGGCCAGGCTGATCTGCTCGGAGATGTCAGCAGCGGGGATCACGCGCTCGGCAGCGGTGACGTTGTAGTTCTCGATCATGACAACCTGCAGGTAGGGAGCCACGTCGGGGTCGTTTGCAATCCACTGGGACAGCGTCAGGATCAGGTGAATGATGTCTTGGGCGATAGTGTAGGCAGGGGCCGCCTTGCCGCCAAAGATGATGGTGACGGGATGCTTAGGTCTGTTGCCGTTCTTGATATCGAGGTACTTCCAGATGATGTAGAGCGCGAGCATCTGCTGGCGCTTGTACTCGTGGATGCGCTTGACCTGGACGTCGATGATGGCGTTGGAGGGAATGGTCACGCCCTGCTCGAGCGCCATGAACTGGCGCATGATGGCCTTGGCCTCGGCCTTGGTGGCGGCCAGGCGCTCAAGAACATCTTTGTCGTCAACGAACTCGGCAAGCTTACTCAGGTCGCCGGTGCTGCGCCAATCGGTGCCGATCACATCGTCGAGCAGGCTGGCGAGCGCGGGGTTGGCGCCATGGATCCAACGGCGGAAGGTGATGCCGTTGGTCTTGTTGGAGAACTTCTCGGGGTAGATCTCGTAGAACGGATGAAGCTCGGTATCCTCCAGGATCTTGGTGTGCAGCGCGGCGACGCCGTTGATGGAGAAGCCAAAGTGGATGTCCATGTGGGCCATGTGGACGGTGTCGTATTCGTCGATGATGGCGACGCGTGGGTCGTCGTGCTCGGCCTTGGCGATCTCATCGAGCTTGACGATAATGTCGGCGATGGCAGGGGAGACCTTTTGCAGGCTGGCGAGCGGCCACTTCTCGAGGGCCTCGGCAAGAATCGTGTGGTTAGTGTAGGCGACCATGGACCGTACGATGGTCACGGCCTCGTCAAACTCGATGTCGTGCTCGGTGGTGAGCAGGCGAATGAGCTCGGGAATGACCATGGTGGGGTGCGTGTCATTGATCTGGACTACGGCGTAGTCGGCCAGGTCGTGCAAGTTGCTGCCGCGCTCGATGGCCTCGTCGATCAGGAGCTGGGCGGCGTTGCTCACCATGAAGTATTCCTGGTAGATGCGAAGCAGGCGGCCCTGCTCGTCGGAATCATCCGGATAGAGGAACAAGGTGAGGTTCTTGGCGATCTCGGTCTTGTCGAAGTCGATGGAGCTGCCGGGGACCAGGCCGTCGTCGACACTTGCCAGGTCGAACAGGCGTAGGCGGTTCTTGGTGGGCTGGCCATAACCGGGTACATCGATGTTGACGAGCTTGGAAGTAACGGCAAAATCACCGAACTCGACGGTGTAGGAGCGGTCGTCGTCGACTAGGATGTCCTGCTCACCGAGCCACTCGTCGGGGACGGCCTTCTGCTGGTTGTCGACAAAGCGCTGGCGGAACAGGCCGTAATGGTAGTTGAGGCCCACGCCATCGCCGGTCAAGCCCAGCGTGGCGATGGAATCCAGGAAGCATGCGGCCAGACGGCCCAGGCCGCCGTTGCCGAGCGACGGTTCGACCTCGAACTCCTCGATCTTGTTGAGGTCGTGGCCCGCGGCGGTGAGCTGGTCCTTAACCTCGTCATAGATGCCAAGGTCGATCATATTGTTGATGAGCAGCTTGCCGATCAAAAACTCGGCAGAGATGTAGTAGAGCTTTTTCTTGCCGTTGTTGAGAGGACAGGCGGCAGAGCGCTCCTGCACGAGCTTGGCCAGCAGCTTATAAATACGACGGTCATCGAGCTGCTCGAGCGAGGTGCCAAAGGACTGCTCGGCAAGATCCGCAAGATTGATACGGGGCATGTTTCCTCCTGTGATGGGTTGATTACATGTCAGAAATTCAAAAGAAGCCCGCGCGAGGGATTGGAGTGGCCTCGCGCGGGGAAAACGGACGCGTCCGCACGATGGGGTGGGGTCGGGCGCGGTGGCTCCTATTGGGGAAGCTCAATTTCGTCTTCCGACGGGATGCGGAAGTAGGTCTCGGTCCAGCCGGTGAGCTTGTGCTCGAGCTCGCGGGTGATGGCGCCATCGAGCATGCGCCAGGTCCAGTTGCCGCCCATGGTGGCGGGAGTGTTGATGCGCGCCTCGTTGCCCAGGTTGAGCAGGTCCTGCATGGTGTAGATGCAGGTATCGCTTACGCTGGCGGCGATGGCGCGGTTGAGTGCATCGGCCATGGGCTCGCCTGCCTGCTGGTGGGTGTACAGGGCCGCCTGCTCGCGCTGACGCGGGGTGGCCGTTCCCTCAAACCAACCGCGCGCCGTCTCGTTGTCGTGTGTGCCCACATAGGCGACGGTGTTGGCAATGTAGTTGTG
The DNA here is from genome assembly GCA_958445065.1 of uncultured Collinsella sp. Lineage (GTDB taxonomy): Bacteria > Actinomycetota > Coriobacteriia > Coriobacteriales > Coriobacteriaceae > Collinsella. The sequence goes on along the minus strand of CAUCQW010000006.1, from coordinate 84,131 downwards.
CGGCAGGTAGTACGAGTTGGTGCCCTCAAAGGCGAACTGCAAGATCTTCATGCCGGGGAAGCCCGAGTTGTCGCGCATGTCGATGACGCCGGGGGTGAGGAAGCCCAGGTCTTCGGCGATGATGGGCAGCGTGCCGAGCTTTTCCTCGAGCGTCTTGAAGAACTTGAGGCCGGGGCCCTGCGTCCACGAACCGTAGGACGAATCGGGTGAGGAGAACGGCACCTCCCAATAGGCCTCGAAGCCGCGGAAGTGATCCAGGCGGATGACATCGTACATGTCGAGGGCGGCGCGGATACGGCCCTCCCACCAAGAGAAACCGTCGGCTTCCATGGCGTCCCAGTCGTAGATGGGATTGCCCCAGTACTGGCCGGTGGCCGAGAACTGGTCGGGCGGCGTGCCGGCGACACTCACAGGATTACCGGCGGCGTCGATCTTAAAGAGCTCGGGCGTGGCCCACATCTCGACGGAGTCGCGCGAGACATAGATGGGCAGGTCGCCGATGATGAGGATATCGCGCTCGTTGGCATAGGCCTTGAGGCGGCTCCACTGACGATTGAAGAAGTACTGCGTCATCTGGTGGTAGAGCATGCGCGCGGGATGGGCGGCGCAGACCTTGGCAGAAGCCTCGCCGCGGGTACGGAGCTCTGCGGGCCACTCCCAAAAGGCCTTGAGACCGCACTCCTCCTTGACGGTCATGAACTCGCAGTAGGGGATGAGCCAGTCTTCGTTTGCTTGGACAAAGTCGTCGAAGTCGGCCGGCTTGTCGGCGGCAAAGCGCTCGGCGGCGCGGTCGAGAATCTGACGACGGCCACCAAAGATGGCACCATAGTCGACATTGCTGGGGTCGGAGCCCAGGTACACGCCGTCGATATCGCACTGCTCCAGATAGCCGGCCTCGATAAGCTCGGCAAAGTCGATGAAATTGGGGTTGCCCGCACGGGCCGAGAACGACTGATAGGGCGAGTCGCCATAGCTGGTCGTCGTAAGGGGCAGAATCTGCCAGTAATGTTGTTTGCACGAGGCGAGAAAATCGACGAAGTCGTAGGCATTCCAGCCAAAGCCGCCGATTCCGTATGGTCCGGGCAGAGATGAGACGGGCATGAGGACGCCGCTTGCACGCTCCATGAATGCGCTCACCAACCTTCTTGTTGTGGGGTCGGCCTGCCGATGGGTGTGCAGTCCGCCTCCGATGTTCTGATTCGATACGCCTATTGTAAAACATGTTGTTTAAACATGTACAGGCAAGATAAAAAAGTTGGTCGATTTTCGGCGAATGGTTACATGCCATGAAAAAAGCCCCGACCTCACAACGTGAGATCGGGGCAAGAGCGGTATGTAGGTTTTTGCTACTCGGCGTCGGCGAAGCCGTTGGGGTTGTGGCTCTGCCAGTTCCAGCTATCGCGGCACATGTCCGCGATGTCGTATTGGGCCTTCCAGCCCATCATGCGCTCGGCCTTGGAGGCATCGCACCAGTTGGCAGCGATGTCGCCGGCGCGGCGCTCGCGGATCACGTAGGGCAGCTCCTTGCCACAAGCCTTGGAGAAGGCGGCGACGACCTCGAGTACCGAGGTGCCGGTGCCGGTGCCCAAGTTAAAGATCTCGACGCCGGTCTTGCCGTTCATCCAGTTAAGGGCGGCAACGTGACCAGAGGCCAGATCGCACACGTGGATGTAGTCGCGCACGCCGGTGCCGTCGGGGGTGGGGTAGTCGTTGCCAAAGACCTGAACGGCCTCGAGCTTGCCCACGGCGACCTGGGCGACATAGGGCACCAGGTTGTTGGGGATGCCCTTGGGGTCCTCGCCGATCAGGCCCGACGGATGAGCGCCGATGGGGTTGAAGTAACGGAGCAGCACGATGTCCCACTCGGGGTCGGCGGTGTGGACGTCCATAAGGATCTGCTCGATCATCCACTTGGTCCAACCATAGGGGTTGGTCGCGGGCTTCTTAGGATCCTCCTCGGTGACGGGCGGGTTGTCCGGGTCGCCGTAGACGGTCGAGGAGCTCGAGAAGATGATGGACTTGCAGCCATGGTTGCGCATGACGTCGACGAGCACCAGGGTGTTCTCGATGTTGTTGTGGTAGTACTCGACGGGCTTGCTCACCGACTCGCCGACGGCCTTAAAGCCGGCGAAGTGGATGACGCGGTCGATCTGATGGGTATCGAAGATCTTGTTCATCGCATCGCGGTCGAGCACGTTGGCCTCGTAGAAGGTGAGGTTCTTGGCGGCCTCGTCGCCCACGATGGTCTTGACGCGGTCGACGGCGACGGCGCTGGAGTTGGAGAGATCATCGACGATGACGACCTGGTAGCCACCCTCGAGCAGCTGAACGACGGTGTGCGAGCCGATAAAGCCGGCGCCACCGGTAACGAGGACACAGGTGTCTTTGGGGTCGAGTGCTTTGGACATGTAGTCTCCTATCGAATCAGGAACACTTCTTCAGGGGAGTATAGCGCAGGCAGGGACACCCAAATCGTGCGCTGTAGGAAAAGCAGAGGATTGTGCTAACGTACTCATAGAAGAGCTTGCGTACGCATAACCTGATCTTTGGCATTTGCTTACGAGCCGCTGACCTTGTAGTTTCCTGCCGTTCGTGGAAATCGTTGGGACGCGCCATATGTACGCTAATATGTATGAGTTGAGCGACATATAAATAAACATGTAACGGAGTACATATGTCACCAAACAGCGATTCCATCCTTTCCCAGGAGCTCTCGCGCCGCACTGCCCTCAAGGCTCTGTTCGGCGCCGCTTCTGCGGCGGTTCTTTTTGGCCTGCCCGCTCGCGCCCATGCGGCGGAGGCTTCCAAAGAAACCACCGATAAACTGAATGCCGCCCAGGCCCAACTCGACGAGGTTCAGGCCCAGCTCGACAGCATCGCAAATGAGTATGCGGCGCTGGCCAACAAGAATGCCCAGACCCTCAACGACATCGAGAATGTCCAGGGCAAGATTGACGACACGCAGGCCCAGATCGATGAAAAGAAGGCCGAGCTCAAGAAGAAGCGCAACGACCTTTCCGATCGCGTGGCCGCTAGCTACAAGTCCGGCGGCACGAACATCCTGTCGCTGCTGCTGGCCTCTGGCTCGTTTGAGGAGCTCGTCGCTAATGCGCACTATGTTGAGAAGATCAACAAGAGCGACCGCGACGCCATCGAGGACATTCAGACCATCCAGGAAGAGCTCGATGCGCAAAAGACCGAGCTTGAGTCGCAGAAAGCTGACTTAGAGAAACTCAAGGACCAGCAGACGGCTCAGATGCAGGATATGCAGGCCAAGCAGCAAGAAGTCCAGACCGTGCTGAACGGTCTTTCCGACGACGTCAAGGAGCTCATGGCTCAGCGCGATTCCGAGATCCTCGCTGCCGCCCAGGCTGAGGAGGCCGCTAGGAAGGCTGCCGCTGCCGCGGCTGCCGCGAACAAGAACAATTCCTACTCGGGTGGTTCGAGCTCGGGTGGTGGATCGTACGCGCCCGGAACTCCGCAGCAGAATGCCGGCTCGGGCAAGCAGCAGGCTGTCGTCAACGCATGCTACTCCACGCCTTCGCCGGGTCAGAACTGGTGCGCGGCGTGGGTCACCAATGTCTTCCGTAACGCCGGCGTTGGCTACTTTGGAGGCAATGCGTGCGACATGTTTAACGCCTGGTGCTATAGCTCCGACCGCTCGGCGCTGCAGGTGGGCATGATCGTGGCCGATTCCTCGCACAGCGGCACGGGTGCTCCGGGCCTTATCTACGGTCATGTGGGTATCTACGTTGGCGGCGGCATCGTTATGAGCAACGAGGGTGCCATTACGTCTAAGTCGCTCGATTCGTTTATTAGCTTCTATGGCACTGGCTCTGGCGTGCGTTGGGGCTGGCTCGGCGGTATTGCGCTGTCGTAAAGCCGACGGGGCCGCGTGCCCGCCCGCAATATATTTGATTGCCTGCTCGGGCAGTCCTGCGCAAGACGAAGGCCACATTAAGTGGCCTTCTTTGCGTGCGGAACTCGCGATCAATCAAATATAATGCGGGCGGGCACGCGGCCCTCTCGGGTTCGGGGCGCGACACACCGGACTGGGTTATCTGAATGAATATGGTGAAGGCCCCTTTCGGGGCCTTCTTTTTATAAAAATTCGCCTACTCGGTGGACTTCGGGTTCTAGGTCTACGTTGAATTGGTCTTTGACGGTTGCCTGGATGTGGCGGATGAGTTCGTCGACGTCGGCGGCGGTGGCGTGGTTGGCGTTGACGATAAAACCGCAGTGCTTTTCGCTTACCTGCGCGCCGCCAACGGCGTGTCCTCGCAGGCCGGCATCCATGATGAGCTTGCCGGCAAAGTAACCCTCGGGGCGCTTGAAGGTGGAGCCGGCACTCGGCATGTCGAGCGGTTGCTTGTCCTCGCGGCGCTGGCGGTAGTCGTCCATGTCGGCCTTGATCATCGCGGCGTTGCCCGGTGCGAGGTTGAAGGTGGCAGAAAGAACGATAAAGCCGTCGTCGGCGATGCGACTCTTGCGATAGCCCAGGTTGAGCTCATCGACATCGAACTCGATGATGTTGCCGCTGCCGCGGGTGCCGTCGTCGAGCATGCGGGCGGGCTTGTAGACGCGCACAGACTCCAGCACGTCTGCCATGCAGGCACCGTAGGCGCCGGCGTTCATGTAGCAGGCGCCGCCGACCGATCCGGGGATGCCCGAGATGGGCTCCATGCCGGTGAGACCGGCCTCGGCTGCCGCCGCGGCGACATCGGAAAGCAAGGCGCCGGCCGCCGCCGTGACGTGCGTACCGTCGACCGTAATGTCGGAGAGGCCTTCGCCCAACGCCACGACGACGCCGCGGATACCCTTGTCGCCGACGAGCAGGTCGGAGCCGTTGCCCACGATGGTGAGCGGCAGGTCGCAGCGATAACAGGTGTCGAGCGTGGCGACGAGGCCCTGCTCGGTATCGGGCGTGACAAAGACGTCGGCCGGGCCGCCGATCTTAAACGTGGTGTGCTCGCGCATGGGCTCGCTCATCAGCACGTTGTCCTCGCCGGCAACGCCAGCAAGCGCGCACAGCAGGTCCTCGTTAAAAAAGTCGTTCTCGTGCATACGAATATCCGCCTTTTGGTGGTCGTTGTCATCAATCGATTGCAATATACCCCACCCGGACGGATTTGGTGCGCTGGCGGCGATAAAACAGCCGTCTACCGGATTGGTAAAGTGTTTATCACCGAGGTAGAGGGGCGGTCGCTATACTTTCAAGAGATTGCGCGTAAACCTGGAAGGAGCGAGATGGCCAACAAAGTCACCCTCAAGCAGATTGCCCAGGAGGTGGGGCTTTCCCCCTCGTCGGTCTCGCTTGTTCTCAATAATCGGCCCTGTCGCATCTCGGAAGAAAACCGCAAGCTCATCAAGGAGGTTGCGGCGCGCAACCACTATGTTCCTAATCAGATTGCGCGTAGCCTGGTCATGCGCGAGTCGCGCACGCTGGGCCTTATCGTCCCTAACATCGAGAGCCGCTTTTTTGCCTCGCTCGCCGGTAGCCTGGAAAAGCGCTGCCGCGAGGATGGCTATGCGCTCTTCATTACCAGCTCGGGTGGAAGCGCCGATGACGATCTGGAGCTGCTGCGCCAGCTGGTGACGCGCGGCGTTGATGGCGTCTTCCTGGTCGTGGGCGACGAGTTCTCCGACGACCGTGCCCTGCGCGAAGAAGTCAGCCACCTGCCCATCCCGGCCGTGATGGTCGACCGTGCCATTGAGGGGCTCGAGTGCGACAAGGTGATGTTCGACCACGAGATGGGCGGCTACATGGCCACCCGCTATCTGATCGAGCAAGGCCACCGCCGTATTGCCTGTCTGGTTAACGCACGCCGCTCCAATACGGGTCGCAAACGACTTGCCGGCTATGAGCGCGCACTGCGCGAGGTTGGCTTGCCTATCGACGCACGTTTAGAGTTTGAGAGCGAGTACTACATCCCGAGTGCCTACGAGGCCTCGGAGTCGGTGCTCGCAACTGATGCTACCGCTGTGTTCGCAAGCTCGGATAACATCGCCCTCGGTCTGCTCAAGCGCTTGCACGAGATGGGGAAGAGCATCCCGGGCGACATCTCGGTGGTGAGTTACGACAACTCGGCGGCCGACGTTCTCTTTGAGCCGGCGCTGACTGCGATTGAGCAGGATCCCGGTGTCCTTGCGGAGCATGCTTTTGCCTGCATGTCCAAGCGTCTTGCCGGTAGGGGCGGTAGACGTGCCGAAGAGGTCGTTCTGGAGCCGGCGCTTATCGTGAAGGGCAGTGTGCTTGATCTTACCGAATATAGCTAAGCGCACTTGTTTGTTTGCATAGATTGCATGCGGAGTGTCCGCTATTTGCCGGCGGGGCCGGGGTGCCTGCTTTGTTTTGAGAGGTGGGCTTCGCGAACTTCTCAAAACAAAGCAGGCACCCCGGCCCTCGTCCGTAAGCTCTTCCGCTGGGCGAGCCATAGACGCCGCGCACCGATCTGCTAAAGCATGAGCTTGAAATTGGTGCTATATTCGGCTTGAGTTGTTTAATGCTAGTACGGGAGGCTGATATGGGGCTGTTCAAGAAGAAAAACCCGCAGGATGCCTTTGATCCCGATGTGTTTACCATCACGGATACGATTTTGGACCCGCCGCGGTTTACGTTTTTGCCGGCTATCTACCAGGATGCCACGCGTCGCAAGTGGGCCGTGCATCAGCGTGGTGCAGAGCCTAAGATTTTTGACTATGCGGATGTGCTGCAGTGCGAGATTGCCGAGACCGGAAATCCCGAGGATGTGCCGGAGCTCAGCAAACGCGAACTGGCTCAGCAGATTTTGATTAATCCAGCTCAGGCTACCAAAAACAACGCTGCCAAGCGTAATATGTGCCTTGGTATGGGTGTCATCGTTGCCGTGCAAACCGGCAAGGATGAGATTTCGAAGCTTGAGATTCCGGTGACCGCGGGCGAAGTCAAGCGAGACTCCGGCCTATATCGGTCGTATCGGAACGTTGCGGAGCAGATCAAAGAAGCCTTCGACGCCATGAGGCGTCCGGAGCAATGATTCCTGCAGCATCAAGCGGTTGAGGAGTCTTGCCCATGTCGAGTGAACCATATGCGATTCCGCCCAAAGATCGCGCCTTTGAGGGTATTCTTTGGTATATCAAACATTATGACCTGCAGAGTGGCGACCGGCTGCCCGCCGAGCGTGTGCTCTGTGAAGAGCTGGGCGTGTCGCGCACGGCGTTGCGTGCTGCGATCACGCGCCTTATTTCGTGCGGAACTTTGGAAAGCCGCCGCGGTTCGGGCACCTATGTGTGTCCTCCCAAACCGCTGAACATCTTTCAGGAAACATGGAACTATACGCAGGCGGTGGAGAGGGTTGGCTCAAAGTCGACCGCGCGCCTGGTTTGGTCCAAGGTCGTGTATGCCGATATCGATCTTGCCCAAAAAGCCCAGATCGACCTGGGCATGCCGCTCTTCTGCATTCGGCGCGTGCGTGTGGTCAACGGTTCCCCGGCATCGATCGAGACGGCTTACGTCAATCTGTCTTTGTGCCCCTCGCTTCCCGATCACGATTTTGAGCAGGAAAGCCTCTACGACGTTTTGCTCAAGGAGGGGAATGTCCATGTGACGCACGGTAAGGAGCATATTTCCATCAGCCGTCTGAACGCCGACGAGGCCAAGTTGCTGAATGCTCAGGAGGGCACGCCGGTGTTTTACAAGGCTTCGCACGAGCGCGACGAGACCGATGGCTTTGTCGAGTATTGCAAGTCCGTGATTCTGCCGACCAAGTATCGTTTTGCCGATAACGGCGAGGCAGACGGCGTTGCGACGAAGGTGGGTGTCGAATGGCTGATGCAGTAGAAGACTTGCCGGTTTACAAACAAATTCGCCGCTGCATTGCGGAGCGAATCGAGCGCGGCGACTACCCGACGGGCTCGATGATTCCGTCCGAAAACGAGCTGGCCGAGGAGTTTGGCACGACACGCCTGACAATCCGAAGCGCCATGGACGAGCTGGTCAAAAGTGGCCAGATTCGTCGCGTGCAGGGCAAAGGCGCCTTTGTGGGACATAAGTGGTTTGACGAGCACGAACGCAAGGGCGGCTTCCGCCAGTCGGTTCTGGCATCGGGCGCGACGCCGTCGGTGCGCATCCTGGCGCGCTCCAAACGCTACGCCGGCCCGTATTATGCCGACTTGTTTGGCATCGCTGAGGACGATCTGCTTTACTCGGTGCGCCGCCTCAACTGCATCGATGGTGAGCCCGTATCGATCGAGATGACACTGATTCCGTGCCTGCTGTTTCCGGGCATCGAAGGCGTGGACATTTCGGTCTTCAGCCTGTTCGAGACCTACGATATGTTGGGACGCAAGCCAGATCAGTCGGTTGAGAAACTCGATATCGAGGCGCTGGGCGCACGCGATGCGAGTTTGCTCAATCTTGAGCCGGGCGATCTGGCGCTCGTGCTGGAAGGCCTGACCTATGACTCGAGTGGGCAGGCAATCGAGCATGCCAAGTCTTTTACCCGCGGCGACGCCGGCGGATATACCTACAACTATTAGCGTCTAGAGCGTCCCTGCGCACGGCGGGGTGCTCATTTTTTTACGGACATGTGTCGCATGACCGATGAACGGCAAAAACTGACCGTCTACCGAGAGGGGAGGATGAAATCAAAAAATCGGTATTAAAAACGGCTAACCTGTAATCGTTCACTGGTATTAAGAACCTTTGAATTGTTGAGCTTGGGGCCAAGATGTCCACAAGGTTAAGCGGCGAGACGGGGCGGCAAGCCTGTCCATTCCGTGCGACAATTCAAACTGCTCGTGAAAGGAGCGGGAATGAAGGAGACCGAGAAGATCGAGATCATGCACTTCGACCAGGAGGGCTATCTCGAGGACGGTAAGGCGCTCTACGAGACCGGCAAGAAGATGACCGCGCTCGCCGACAAGGTCGCCGACGAGGGCTACGACGCCGTGTTCCTGATGGGCGTCGGCGGCACCTGGGACGAGCTCATGCAGCTCGAGTACCTCATGAACAAGTTCGGCGACCGCGACCTCGAGGTCTACCTGATCCACGCCGCCGAGTGGAACGTCATGGGCCACAAGCGCATGACCGACAGGTCCGTCGTGCTGACCGCCTCCGAGTCCGGCACCACCCCCGAGGTGCTCGAGGCCGTCGGCAAGATGAGGGAGATGGGCGTGCGCGTCTTCGCCATGACCAACCCCGAGGGCAAGATCGGGCAGGCCGTGGGTGCCGAGAACTGCGTCGCCATGGCTTCTGACCATGGTTCGGGCGGCTGCGAGAAGGGCTACTACCTCGCCGACTGCTTCGGCCTGCGCCTGCTCAACCGCCGCGGCTGCTTCCCCAAGTTCGATCTGTTTATCGAGCAGACCAAGGACATCTGGAAGGACATGCTCGATATCCGCAAGCGCTTCGAGCCGCGCGCCGAGGAGCTCGCCAAGAAGTACGCCCTGGCCCCCTACACCATGTTCATCGGCTCCGGCGCCCTGTGGGGCGAGACGATCCTGTTCTCGATGTGCATCCTGGAGGAGATGCAGTGGAAGCGCACCCGCTACATCACCTCGGCCGACTTCTTCCACGGCACCCTCGAGCTCGTGGAGCCGGGCGTACCCGTGTTCCTGTTCATGGGCGAGGACGAGAACCGCAAGCTCGACGAGCGCGTCCGCGCGTTCCTGACCCGCGGCGTGACCGGCGACACCGACATCAACATCATCGACACCGCCGAGTTCGCGATCCCCGGCCTTGACGACGAGTTCCGCGTCATCGTCTCCCCGTGGATTCTGACGGTGCTCGTGACCGACCGCCTGGCTCGCTACTACGAGACGGTCACCAAGCACAACCTCAAGTACCGCCGCTACTACCACCAGTTCGACTACTAATTTCATTTGGGGGAAACCGCAATGAGGCAATACATCTTTGCCAGCCACGCGCATTTTGCGACCGGCATCAAAGAGAGCACCGAGCTGCTCTCGGGCGCGCGCGATAACGTCCACGACCTGTCGATGTTTGTCGACGGCCGCACCGACGTCGCCGAGGAGGCCGCCAAGCTCCTGGCGACCTTCGACCCCGCCGACGACGTAATCGTGTGCACCGACCTGTTTGGCGGCAGCGTCAACAACGAGTTCACCAAGATCGTCCAGACGCGCCCCAACACCTACCTGGTTGCCAACATGAATCTGCCGCTGCTGATCCAGCTGCTCTTTTCGGACCAGGAGGCTCCCGCCGATCAGGTTATCCGCGAGATCCTCGCGGCTGACGACACGCGCGTCAAGTTTGTCAACGACCTGCTGACCGATGCGGATGACGAGGAAGAGTTCTAGTCACCGCCTGCTATTAATGGGGCCGGGTTTCCGGCATGAGACCTTTGGGGGTCAATCATGATTCAACTGCTTCGCGTCGACCATCGTCTGCTTCATGGCCAGGTGGCCGTCTCTTGGGTCCAGGGCTTGGGCTCCGACTGCATCTTCTGCGTTGGCGACAAGGTTGCCAACGATCCCGTCTGGAAGACTACGCTCAAGATGGGAAAGCCGGCCAACGTCAAGCTCGTCATTAAGGACATGGAGCACGCCATCGAGGCCATCAACTCCGGTGTTACCGATAAGTACAAGATGATCATCTGCGTCGCCAGCATCGCCGAGGCCAAGCAGCTTGTCGACGGCTGCCCGCAGATCACCTCCATCAACCTGGGCAACACCAAGTCCAAGGACGAGCAGCGTCCCGATGCCCGTAAGATCTCCCGCCAGATCTTTGTGACTGCTGCCGAGGAAGAGGACATTCGCGAGCTCGTCGGCCGCGGTGTCGAGGTCGAGATTCGCGCTCTGGCCGACGACCCCAAGGTCGATGCCCTAAGCGCCCTCTAATTGGGAACCACGGGCGGCGCGCACGGCGCCGCCCCTATTCGTGGGCGTACCGGATAAACGCTTTACCCGTTACCCCCATCTACCGTTCACCGGGAGTACACGCCCGTTGAGCGATTGGTATTAAATAGTTTTCGCATGACTATATAATTGGTATCAAATCATTTGCACCGGTTTAGGTGTTAACAGCACACCGGTACAAGCTGGATCTGTCTGGGCGATTGTCGGCATGGAAAAGGGCGCGCTGACAAGTCGGGAATCGCCGCGCGGATCCAAGAGGGATCAAAGGGAGGAACAATGCTTGTTCAAGCGATCCTCATCGGACTTATCGCTGCCTTCGGTAAGCTCGATTATCAGCTCGGTACGCTCTATGCGTTCCGCCCGATCGTTCTGTGCCCGCTCGTCGGCATAGTCCTCGGGGACCTGCAGTCCGGCCTCGCCATCGGTGCGAGCCTCGAGCTGCTCTTCATGGGTTCTATCTCCATCGGCGCTTACGTGCCGCCCGATGAGACGATTGGCGGTGTGCTCGCCTGCGCCTTCGCTATTCAGCTGGGTCAGAGCACCGAGGCCGCTATCGCGCTCGCGATGCCCATCGCCACTCTGTGCCTGGCCATTAAGAACGTCGTCAACGCCGGTATGCCCCTTCTGGTCGACCGTGCCGACGTCTTTGCCAGCAAGGGTAACCTCAAGGGTATCTACGCTATGCACTGGATTATCGGTCTCGTGATTGTCGTCCTGGCCTTTATCCTGTGCTCGGTCTCCTTCTATCTGGGTGCCGACGCTGTTCAGGGCCTGCTCGACTTCATCCCGACGTTCGTCCTCGATGGCTTTGGCGTCGCAGCCAACATCCTGCCTGCCATGGGCTTCGCCATGCTCGGCCGTCTGGTGCTTACCAAGCAGCTCGTGCCGTTCTACTTCCTGGGCTTCCTGCTGTGCTCCTATGCCAACGTGCCCGTCCTCGGCGTCGCCCTGATCGCAATCATCATCGGCATCGATAAGTACGACCTGCTGGGCCTTGGTGGCGCCCAGTCCCAGCTTTCTGTGGAAGGGGATGAGGACGATGACTTCTAATTCCGAGAACCAGATTACTCGCTCCGACCTCATTAAGAGCGCCGTGAACACCGGCGCCCTGGGCATGGAATTCTCCTGGACCTACTACAAGCAGATGAACATTGCCTTCTGCCTGATGGTCGCCAACATGCTCAAGAAGATCTATGCCGGCCGTCCCGATGATTACGCCGAGGCCTTGCACCGTCACAGCGCATTCTTCAACATCACCCCGCAGCTCGCTCCCTTCGTGGGTGGCATCGCGATGGCCATGGAAGAAAAGGTCGCTCGTGGCGAGGTTGAGCCCGAGAGCGTCAACGACATCAAGGCCGCCCTCATGGGTCCGCTTTCCGGCTTGGGTGACTCCTTCTTCCTGTCCACCCTGCGCGTCGTCGCCGCTGCCGTGGGCATCAGCCTGTGCCAGGCCGGCAACGTCTTTGGCCCCATCGCCTTCCTGCTCGTCTACAACATCCCGGCGTTCCTGATTCGTATCTTTGGCGCTATCAAGGGTTATGAGCTAGGCATTGGTTTCCTCGACGAGGCTCAGAAGACCGGCCTGATGCAAAAGATCATGGCCTGCGTCGGCATTGTCGGCGTTATGGTCGTCGGCGCCATGAGCAAGGACATGTTCTGGGCTTCGTTGCCCATCGCCATTGGTCAGGGCGACTCCGCCCAGACTCTCCAGGACATCCTGGACGGCATCATGCCCGGTATGCTCGGTATGGCCGCCTTCTGGCTCTACTACTGGCTGCTCTCCAAGAAGATCAACCCGATGGTCCTGATCCTCTGCACCATGGTCGTGGGCATCATCGGCGCTTACTTTGGCGTGCTTGCCTAATATGTTCGAATCGCGCTTCCATCGCGTCTAACGGTTGCGTCGATCTTTGGGGGGCTTGTCGCATCTGCGGCGGCCCCCTGTTTTTTAAAACTCCGTACGAAAGGGGAGGGCTATGGTCGTACCCGAGCTTTCGCTCATGAACATCAACCATCGTTACTACAGCATCGAGACGTTTTTTAAGGCTGCAGGTGAGGCCGGCTATCGCAATATCGAGCTGTGGACCGGCTCGATGCACCTGTATGTGGATTGCCATGAGCACGATTCGGTGGATAAGATTCGCGATCTTGCCGCCCAATACGGTATCAAGATCGTGTGCGTGTGCCCCGAGCAGAACAACCCCAAGCCATGGAACGTCGCGGTGCGCGGTGAGGCGGGCCAAAAACGCATCCTCTCGTACTTTAAGAATGTGATCGACGTTGCCGTTGAGTTGGGCGTGCCGCAGATTCTGGTGACGAGTGGTTGGGCCTATCTGGACGAGCCGGCTGAGGACGCCTGGGCCCGCAGCGTTGCCATGCTGCGCTCGGTGTGCGACTACGCCGATACGCGCGGTATTCGCGTCGCGCTCGAGGCCCTGCAGCCGTCGGAGTCCGTGTTGGTCAATACGGCACAGGATGTCGCGCGCATCCTCGAGGCGGTCGATCGTCCCAACCTGAAGGCCTGTATCGACTTTGGCGCCATGGAAGTTGCCGGCGACACGATCGACGGCTACTTTGAGGTTTTGGGCGACAAGATCGTTCACACCCACTTTGTAGATGTGGGCGGCGGCACGACGCATCTTGCCTGGGGCGACGGCGAGCGTGATATGCGTGCCGACCTCGAGGCACTCATGCGCCACGGCTATACGGGCTATGTCTCGGCCGAGACGTGTGATGGCCGCTACTATCAGGATCCGTCCAAGGCGACGACTCAGGTTATCGAGATGTATCGCCGTGTGACAGCGGAGATGGAAGCCGAATAACTAAACTGCGCGGTTGCGCCGGAAACGCTTGGGCGGGTCTGGCGCAACGCTTTTATAGCTGGCGAGTTGTGGGGAACCCGTTGGCAGTAGCGCTCGAAATAGACAACTATTGGCGTTGTAATACCACTCGGGCGAGGAAACCGACCGTTCGCCGCAAATCTCCGTGAGTTTGGATTGGTATTAAATAACAAGCAATCGTATGGCTATAATTGGTATCAGCAAGAAGCGCGATGTATAGAATTGCGCACATGTGATGGGAGGACACACATGAAGGAGACCGAGAAGATCGAGATCATGCACTTCGACCAGGAGGGCTACCTCGAGGACGGCAAGGCGCTCTACGAGACCGGCAAGAAGATGACCGCGCTCGCCGACAAGGTCGCCGACGAGGGCTACGACGCCGTGTTCCTGATGGGCGTCGGCGGCACCTGGGACGAGCTCATGCAGCTCGAGTACCTCATGAACAAGTTCGGCGACCGCGACCTCGAGGTCTACCTGATCCACGCCGCCGAGTGGAACGTCATGGGCCACAAGCGCATGACCGACAGGTCCGTCGTGCTGACCGCCTCCGAGTCCGGCACCACCCCCGAGGTGCTCGAGGCCGTCGGCAAGATGAGGGAGATGGGCGTGCGCGTCTTCGCCATGACCAACCCCGAGGGCAAGATCGGGCAGGCCGTGGGTGCCGAGAACTGCGTCGCCATGGCTTCTGACCATGGTTCGGGCGGCTGCGAGAAGGGCTACTACCTCGCCGACTGCTTCGGCCTGCGCCTGCTCAACCGCCGCGGCTGCTTCCCCAAGTTCGACCTGTTCATCGAGCAGACGAAGGACGTCTGGAAGGACATGCTCGACATCCGCAAGCGCTTCGAGCCGCGCGCCGAGGAGCTCGCCAGGAAGTACGCGCTGGCCGACTACACCATGTTCATCGGCTCGGGCGCGCTGTGGGGCGAGACCATCCTGTACTCCATGTGCCTGCTCGAGGAGATGCAGTGGAAGCGCATCCGCCACATCACCTCGCACGACTTCTTCCACGGCACGCTCGAGCTGCTCGAGCCCGGCGTCCCGGTGTTCCTGTTCATGGGAGAGGACGAGTGCCGCGCCCTCGACGAGCGCGTCCGCGCCTTCCTCACCAGCGGCGTGACCGGCGACGAGGACTACGTCATCATCGACACCGCCGAGTACGCGATCCCGGGCCTGGACGACGACTTCCGCGTCATCGTGTCCCCCTGGATCCTGTCCGTGCTGACCACCGACCGCCTCGCGCGCAACTACGAGCTGGTCACCAAGCACAACCTCAAGTACCGCCGCTACTACCACCAGTTCGACTACTAAGAGCTGGTCACGGGTCCGATATCTTGGCTGGTTGATATCTCGACCCTGCACAAGGGCGTCCGCAATTGCGCGGGCGCCCTTTTTGCGTTGTGACAAGAGACTGCTGCTAACCGCTTGCCCTATGTTTCCAAATGAATACGGTGTGAGCCGAGGAGGACGATTCTCCCCGCAAGCACTCTAGTATGCTAAAGTACCCAGAAGACCGGCGGAGCTATGCCGGTCTTCTGTTCTATATGAAACGCAGCATGAGGAGGCTCACCAGATGACGGCCACACCGTGGGGATTCCGGGACATATTGCCCGAGGAGGCTCAGGCGCGCGAGGAGATCGCATGTACGGTGAAGGGCTGCTTCAGGGAGCATCATTACCTTCCGGTCGAGACGCCGCTGCTCGAGGACAAGGGTTCGCTCGAGGAAGGCGGCCGCATTGCGGACACGCCGTTTAAGCTCTTTGATGACGACGGTCGCCTGCTGGTGGTCCGTCCCGACAACACATTGCCGATCGTGCGTCTGGTTTCGACCCGCATGCGCGCGGCCGACCTGCCCCTACGCCTTCGCTACGAGGCGCCGGTGGTTCGTGAGTGCCAGTGCAATGCCGGCGGCTCGCGCCAGTTTACACAGCTGGGCTTTGAGCTTATCGGTGCGGGCGACACCGCGGGCGATGTCGAGATTGTCTCGCTCGTGGCCGAGGCGGTGCGCAAGCTGGCGCTGCCCGATGCGCGCATTATCGCAGGTAGCGTGCGTCCGTTTAAGGAGCTGCTCGCGGCGTGCGAGGATCGCGAGCTGGCTGCCGAGGCCCTGCGCTGCGTGCACGCCAACGACTTTGTGGGCCTCGATGCCCGCGTGGCGGCAAGCGCCGAGTCCGATGCCGTCAAGGTTGCCATTAGCGAGCTGCCGCGCTTGCACGGCGGCGCCGAGGTACTCGACCGCGTCGATGTGCTTCTGGCGGCGGCGGGCATCGTCGCACCGCTCACGAGTGAGCTGCGTGCTCTGGTCGAGGGCCTGGCTCCCGGGGACGCCCAGGTGCTGTCGTTCGACTTCTCCATCATGAACTCTTTCGATTACTACACGGGCCTGGTCTTTAAGGCCTATGCCGGCGGCCTGCCTGACCCGGTCGGTTCGGGCGGCCGCTACGACTCCATCTTTACCGGCGCATTTGGCGACGGTATCGAGGTGCCGGCGGCGGGCTTCGCCTTTTCGCTCGAGCGCCTGGAGGCCGCGCGCACCTCGGCCGAGGATGCCGCTTCCGATGGCGACCACGCCGCGGGCCGTGGTGCCGAGGGCCCGCTGCGCATCGCCGTGCCCAAGGGCTCGCTTAAGGCCGACACGCTCGACGTGCTCGAGGCCGCGGGCCTGGACGTCTCTGAGTTGCGTGACCCCGGCCGTCACCTGATTGTGCGCGGCCGCGATACGCGTGCCGGCGAGGGCGCGGTCGGCGATATCGAGTTTGTCATCGTGCGTCCCAGCGATGCGCCTGCCTTTGTGGGCTGCGGCGGCGCCGATTGCGGCATCTGCGGTTGGGACTCGCTCATCGAGGCCGACCTCAACCTGCTGCAGCTGGTCGATCTGGGCTACGGCCTGTGCACCTTTATCGAGGCGGAGCCCGCGTGGCGCGCCGGTCAGGCCGAGCGTAACTATGCCCGCCGCGGGTCGCTTCGCGTGGCAACCAAGTACCCGCGTATCGCGAGTGCCTGGTATGCCGAGCGCGGCGTGAACGCCGATATCGTCTCGCTGCACGGCAACATCGAGCTGGGGCCCATCGTCGGCATGACCGATCGTATCGTGGATATTACTGCCACGGGCGCTACGCTGCGCGATAACGACCTGGTCATTACCGGGCGCATCATGGACTGCACGGCCCGCTTCTTTGTCAATCCGGGCGCCGCACGTCTGGATCCGCGCGTACGCAATCTGGCAGATCGCTTGGCGGCAGCCGTGAAGGACAAGCATTTTGAGCCCGTTGCGGGCTCGGCACAATAGCGCGAGCACGCACGGGCGCCCCAACGTCCGGGCGGCGGGCCGACTGACGCCGCCGCCCGGTCTCTCGTTTTTCGAACACAACCTCGACCGATAGGGGATACCGATATGAAGACTATCAAGCTTGCTCCCGGTGAGCGCCTCGTTACCAACCAGCTCAACCGCAAGGGCGTGCTGCCGCAAAACATCGTCGACGCCGCCCGCGATATCGTGGCCAACGTGCGCGCCAACGGCGATGCCGCGGTGCGCGATTACTGTCAGCGTTTTGACGGCGTTGAGCTGCAGAGCTTCCGTCTGCCGCAAGAGCAGATCGATGCCGCGCTCGAAGGCCTCGATCCCGCTTTCGTCGCGGCGCTCGAAAAGGCTGCACGCCAGATTCGCGAGTTCCACCAGCGCGAGGTCGAGCAGAGCTGGTTTACCACGCGCCCGGACGGCACGATGCTCGGCGTTAAGGTGACCCCGCTCGCGGCGGCCGGCATCTATGTACCGGGCGGTCGCGCGCAGTACCCTTCCACCGTGCTTATGAACGCCATTCCCGCCAAGGTCGCCGGCGTTGAGTGCGTGGTCATGGTGACCCCGCCGCAAAAAGATGGTCTGATTAGCCCCTATACGCTCGCGGCGGCCAAGCTCGGCGGCGTGGACGAAATCTATATGGTGGGCGGCGCCCAGGCCGTGGCCGCGCTGGCGTACGGTACCGAGACCATTCCGCGTGTCGACAAGATTACCGGCCCGGGTAACGCCTTTGTCGCCGCTGCCAAGCAGATTGTCTCGGGTGATGTGGGTATCGATATGGTCGCCGGTCCCTCCGAGGTCTGCGTGCTGGCCGACGCCACGGCCAAGCCCATGGTGGTCGCGGCCGACCTGATGGCCCAGGCCGAGCATGATCCGCTGGCGGCCTGCTATCTGGTGACCTGCGACGAGCAGTTTGCGCGTGAGGTTGAGGCAGGTATCGGCATCCTGGTGGCACAGTCCCCGCGTGCCGAGATCACGCGTGCCTCGCTCGACAACGAAGGCGCCATCGTGGTGGCCGCCGACATGGCGGCCGCCGTCGAGGCCGTGAACACCGTGGCGCCCGAGCACCTTGAGCTGCACTGCAAGGATGCGATGGGCCTGCTCGGCGGCATTCGCAACGCCGGCGCCATCTTTGTGGGCGCTTGGAGCTCCGAGCCGCTCGGCGATTATGTTGCCGGTCCCAACCACACGTTGCCGACCGGCGGCACGGCCATGTTCTCAAACCCGCTTTCGGTGGAGGAGTTCGTCAAGCGCTCGAGTGTCATTTGCTATACACCCGAGGGCCTGCTCTCGGACGCTCCCGCCACACAGCGTCTAGCCGAGGCCGAGGGGCTGTGGGCACACGCGCTTTCGGCCGCACTGCGTCGCCGCGTGTTGGAGCAGGGCGAGGGTGCCGTGAGCGCCGAGTCGCTCGCCGCGGCCGACCTGACCAAGGTTGCCTGGCCGGGCGACGCCGTGGAGACGGTTGCCGAGGGAGTGAACCTGGCGGCTGCAAGCGCGGATGTTGCCGGCGTGACCGGCGAGGAGGTCTAATATGGCCGAACTCACGCCGCGCATGAAGGAGCTCGTCCAGCCCTATCTGGCCGGCATTGAGCCCTACGATCCTAACTTTACGCCCACGCGCATCAATCTTTCGGCCAACGAGAACACCTATCCCGTGCCCGTCGGCGTGCGCGAGGCGGTTGATGCGGCCCTGGCTGCCACGCCGCTCAACCGCTATCCCGATCCCATGTCGAACGACCTGCGCGACGAGCTTGCTGCCTGGCATGGCGTGGCGCGCGAGAATGTCTGCGTGGGAAACGGCGGCGACGAGCTGCTCTATAACTATCTGCTGGCGTTTGGTGGCGCGGGGAGGACCCTGCTCAACTGCCCGCCGTGCTTTAGCGAGTATGCCTTCTTTGCGTCTCTGTGCCAGACCGAGGTGCGCGATGTGTGGCGCGACCCGGCGACCTTTGAGCTCGACCAGGCAGCCGTGCTTGCGGCGGCACCCGAGTGCAACCTGGCCATCGTGACCTCGCCCAATAACCCCACGGGCGACGTGGCACCGCTCGACTTTGTCGCGGCGCTGTGCGATGCGTGCCCCGGCATGGTCATGGTCGACGAGGCCTACGTTGAGTTTGCCGACGATTCGTTTGGCGCGGCCACCACGGCGCAGGGGCTTATCGCCGAGCATCCCAACCTGGTGATTCTGCATACGTTGTCCAAGGCGTTTGGCGCTGCCGGTATGCGTCTGGGTTACGTGATCGCGGCACCCGAAGTCATCGACGTGTTCGCGGCGATTCGCCAGATCTATTCGGTCAATGTGCTGAGCCAGGCGGCGGCGCTTGCCTGCGTGCGTGCCCGCGATGCGTACGCGCCCGTGGTGGCACAGGTCGCATCCGAGCGCGAGCGCGAGCTGTGCGCCCTGCGCGCAATGGCTGCCGAGGGCATGCCCGTGGAGGCATGGCCGAGCGCGGCGAATTTTGTGCTCGTGCGCACGCCGCATGCCACGCGCGTGCGCGAGCGTCTGCGCGACGAGTATTCGATTCTGGTGCGCGACTTTAGCTACGCGCCGGGGCTCGCGGACTGCCTGCGCATTACCGTGGGCACCCCGCAGGAAAACGACGAGGTGCTGGCCGCGTTTGCCGCGCTGGTGAAGGAGGAGATGTAGATGGACCGCTATGCCGAGGTAACCCGCAAGACGGGCGAGACCGACATTGTCGTCAAACTCGACCTGGATGGATCCGGTGTGTGCGATATCTCGACCGGCGTACCGTTTTTCGACCACATGCTCAACGCCTTTGGCCGCCATGGTCTGTTCGATCTGACGGTGCACGCGGTGGGCGACGTGGAGGTCGATGCGCACCACACCGTCGAGGACACGGGTATTGTGCTGGGCGAGGCGTTTTGCCAGGCGCTGGGCGACAAGGCGGGCATTACGCGCTTTGCCGACGCGGCGATCGCCATGGACGAGACGCTTGTGATGGCTGCTGTTGATATTTCGGGCCGCGGGCAGGCCTACTGCGAGCTGCCCGTGCCC
Source organism: uncultured Collinsella sp. (assembly GCA_958445065.1). Taxonomy (GTDB): domain Bacteria; phylum Actinomycetota; class Coriobacteriia; order Coriobacteriales; family Coriobacteriaceae; genus Collinsella. The sequence continues at coordinate 64,120 of CAUCQW010000006.1, read as the reverse complement.
ACCGAGCGCGTGGGCAGCTTCGATACCGAGCTGGCGGTCGAGTTCTTCTACGCCTTCGCGCGCGATGCCAAGCTCACGCTGCATGTGCGCGAGCTGGCGGGCGGTAACTCGCATCACATTATCGAGGCCGCCTTTAAGGCCGTGGGCCGCACGATGCGCCACGCCTGCGAGCTGGACCCTCGCGTGCAAGGCATCCCCAGCACCAAGGGCTCACTGTAACCGCCGCAAAGGCAGAAACCACCACAAAGGGGACAGGCACCTTCGTGGTGGTTTTGGATGATGAGAAGTGGAGGGGTCGCGTGGGCGAACCGAAGATCGTGGTGGTCGACTACCACAAGGGCAACTTGTCGAGCGTCGTGCGCGGGCTCGCGCGCGCCGGTGCTGCCGCCTGCACGTCGGACGATCCGGAGCAGATCCGCAACGCCGACGGCCTGGTCATCCCGGGCGTGGGCGCGTTCTGTGACGCGATCGCCTTTATGCGCCAGAGCGGCGAGGAGGCGGCCGTGCTCGATGCCGTTGCCGCCGGAACTCCGCTGCTCGGCATCTGCCTGGGCCTTCAGCTGTTTTTTGAGCGCGGCGACGAGGGCGTTCCTGCGGGCGAGGGCGTGGCCGCGGATGGCGGCACCCCCGAGCAGGCTGGCGGCCCCTGGGTCGATGGCCTGGGTATCATGCGCGGTTCGTGTACGCGCTTGGAATCGAGTCGTCTGAAGGTGCCGCACGTGGGCTGGGACCAGGTGCACATGACGCCCGCCGGTGCTGCCGACCCGCTGCTCGCCGGTTTTGCCGAGGGCGCCAACATGTACTTCACTCACAGCTACGCGGTGACCGACGACGCCGATGCCGCTGATGTTTTGGCGCGCACACACTACACGCGGAGTTTCCCGTGCATCGTGCGTCGCGGCAACGTGTGGGGCTGCCAGTTCCATCCCGAGAAATCCTCGGCGCTTGGTCAGCGCATCCTTAAGAACTTCGTCAACATCGTCGAGGAGGCCGGCCGATGATCCTGTTTCCTGCAATCGATTTGATCGGCGGCAAGGTCGTGCGCCTGGAGCGCGGCGACCGGAGCCGCTGCAAGGTATATTCCGACGACCCCGTGGCCGTTGCTCGCTCCTTTGCCGAGCAGGGTGCGAGCTGGGTGCACGTCGTCGACCTGTCCGCTGCCTTTGGCGAGGACGAGGACGCGTGCGCTGCCAACTCGGCGGCGATCGAGGCCATCTGCGGCGTCGACGGTCTGTCGGTGGACGTGGGCGGCGGCGTCCGTTCGCTCGCGCGCATTGACGAGCTGGCCGGCTATGGTGCTCGCCGCATTGCGCTGGGCACCGTGTTGGTGACCGAGCCGGGTTTTGCCGAGGTGGCGGCCCAGGGCTTTGGTGAGTTGCTGGTGGCAGACATCGCCGCGCGCGACGGCCAAGTCAAGGTGAACGGCTGGCGCGACGGCACGGGCGTGGCGCTCGACGATGCCGTGGCGCAGCTTTCCGAGCTGGGCTTTAAGCATCTGGTGTATACCGACATCGCGCGCGATGGCATGCAGACGGGCATCGATGTGGCGGTGTATCGCCATGTGGCCGAGGTCGCGGGCTTTCCCGTCGTGGCTTCGGGTGGCATCTCGACGCTCGATGACATCCGCGCGCTGGCCGCGGTGGGTGAGGGCGCGATTGAAGGCGCTATTACCGGCCGTGCACTCTACGAGGGCAACTTTACGCTGGCCCAGGCGCTGGTTGCCGCCCGAGGGGAGGAGTAGCCCATGCTTACCAAGCGCGTGATTCCATGTCTGGACGTCAAGGACGGCCGTGTGGTCAAGGGCGTCAACTTTGTGAGCCTGCGCGATGCGGGCGACCCGGTGGAGCTGGCACGTGCCTACGACCGCGAGGGTGCGGACGAGGTTGTCTTCCTGGACATTACCGCCACGAGCGACAACCGTGCGACGACTATCGAGATGGCGGCGCATGCGGCCGAGGAGCTGGCCATTCCCTATACCGTGGGCGGCGGCTTTCGCGACCTGGCGGGCATGCGCACCATGGTTGCCGCCGGTGCCGACAAGGTGTCGCTCAACTCGGCGGCCGTGCGCGATCCGTCGCTGATCAGCCAGGCTGCCGCGGCGTTTGGTAGCCAGGCCGTGGTCGTGGCGATTGATGCCAAGCGCGTGGGGCTGCCCGGGGAGCCGGGCGCCGATAAGTGGGAGGTCTTTACGGCGGGCGGCCGCAACGCTACGGGTATCGACGCGGTGGCGTGGGCCGAGGAGGCGGTTCGTCGTGGCGCCGGCGAAATCCTACTGACCAGCATGGATCGCGACGGCACCAAGGCCGGCTTCGATTTGGCGCTCACCCGCGCCGTGGCGCGCGCGGTACCAATCCCCGTCATCGCGAGCGGCGGCGTGGGTATGCTCGAGCATTTTGCCGAGGGTGTGATTGAGGGCGAGGCCGATGCTGTGCTGGCGGCGAGCGTCTTTCACTTTGGAACCTTCAGCATTCGCGAAGTCAAAGAGTATATGGCCTCTCAAGGTATTCCCGTGAGATTGGATTTTTAAATGGAGCAAGTGGCAACTGCGTCCGAGCTTAAATACGACGCCCGTGGGCTGATTCCTTGTGTGGTTCAGCAGTACGACACCGGCGAGGTGCTTATGGTTGCTTGGATGAACGAGGAGTCGGTGGGGCTTACGCTCAAGACCGGTACCACGTGGTTTTGGAGCCGCAGCCGCCAGGAGCTCTGGAACAAGGGCGCGACGAGCGGCAACATGCAGGCGGTCAAGGAGCTTTGGGCCGACTGCGATAGCGATACGCTGCTGGTCAAGGTCGACTCGCCGGGCCCGGCCTGCCATACCGGCAACCGTACCTGTTTCTTTAAGAAACTCGCGTAGGGCGGGCGCTCGATTAGACGCTCGGCCACCAGAAAGGATTGAACCATGGGTGTGCGCACCGCAAACGTTCAGGATGGAAATATCGGTGAGACGCTGACAGGTCTGGCCGAGGTGATTCACGGTCGTCGTGATGCATCGCCGCAGGAGAGCTATACCGCGCGTCTGCTGACCGACGTCGAGGACGAGCTGCTCAAGAAGCTTGCCGAGGAGGCAAGCGAGGTGATCATGGCCTGCAAGGATAACGATCACGATCACATCCGCTACGAGGCCGGCGACCTGGTCTACCACTTGCTCGTGACGCTTGAGCGCTACGGCATCACCCTCGACGAGTTGGCCGGCGAACTCAACGCCCGCCGCCACTAGTCATTGGGGACGTTCTTAAACGACTAGTCGTTTGGGACAGTCTTTGTTGGTGTAACGGGGTCATGGAAGTTGCGGTGAAATAGGGACTGTTTAAGCGCTTCATCAGGCAAAACAATCCCTATTCCACCGCAACTTATGAAGGGATGGCTAGGCGAGGGGTGTGGATTCCCATTCGCCGGTGGGGTGGGGGACGTCGAAGGCTCGGTAGCCACAGTCGTAGGCGTGTGCCTGGGCCTCACGGATGTTCCAGCAAATGTCGCAGGCGCGGTGTGCGTCCGAGCCAAAAGTGATCGGCACCTCGGCGTGGGCAAAGCGGCGCAGCAATCCGGTCGCGGGATAGTAGTCTTCGAGGCCCTTGCGCGGTGCGGCGGTCGAGACCTCAACGCGGCGGCCTGTATCGTGCGCGCACTCGGCCATCTGCTGCCAAAACGGTGCGGGGTCTAAGTCGGGCGCAAAGCCTTCCTTCGAAAAGCGCATGACCAGGTCGGGATGGGCCATTACGTCAAAGTTGAGTGAGCTTTCGCAAGCGCGGCACCAGTCGTCGACGTAGCGCTCCCACACGCCGTGTACCCCCAGGTTTTCCCAAACATGCAGGTTGGTGTCATCATCGATCCAGCCGCAAAGGGAATCGGGTGTATCGGGGCGAGCGACGTTTTCCGTTCCCGCCGTACCCGCGGCACCGGCCATGATATCGCCTGGGTTGCCAATCCAATGCACGCTGCCCAGGCGTACGACGGCGTCCTGGGACCAGCGCTCAACCAAAGGCTCGCAGCCCTCGTACCAATCGCATTCAAAGCCATAGATAAGCTCGAGCTCCGGCGCGATTTGCGCGGCAAGCTTGCGGGCATCCTCAAAAGCCAGACGATGTGCCGGCAGGTCGCCCTCAGTAACCTGCACTTCGCAGTTGGCATCCATGCTGGCGGGCAGTGTGAGATGGTCGGCCGAGACCATGACGCGGCAGCCGGCCGCAGCAGCGGCGCGAACGTTGTCTTCAAACGAGGCATGGCCGTCCGAGAACGAGGTGTGGGTATGGCAATCGACCAGCGGGCAGGCAGACATGGCGACTCCTTTGCATTTGGCGAATCCGCTCCATTGTAATGTTGCAGCTCTCAACACGCCGCGCGCCGGAGCTCGAAATCGATTGGAAAGGCTGCGCGGCGCGGCCTCGCTTGCTCCAATACATGTACATCAGCCTCCAAAAGCTGCAAATAATGACATGTTTGGAGGCTGATGTACATGTTTGGCCGGGGCGGTGGAGTGTCGGTTTCTTGTCGACAAGGAAAATCGCGCTCATCACGCGCCGTCACACTCGCGCAGCCTGCGATGTGCTAGCGTTTGGGTGAACAAAACGAGCCCGCGCGGAAAGGATCCAGACCGTATGCAATGCGATAGCACATCCCCGCTGTCTCGCGAGACTGATGCGCCCGAAACTATCGTCAAACTGGAGTGCGACATCGATGATGCGTCGCCCGAGGTGCTTGCCTACGCTGCCGATTGCCTGCGCAAGGCCGGCGCCCGCGAGGTGCATTGGTTGCCGCTTTACTGCAAAAAGGGCCGCCCCGGCTGGCAGCTGCAGGTAATCTGCTCGCACGATGATATCGAGCGCTTGCAGACGATTATCTTTTTGGAGACCACGACCAACGCCATTCGTCGCCAGGTGATGGAACGCGTTTGCCTGCCACGCCGCTTTGAGCGCGTAACGACGCCATGGGGCGAGGTATCCGTTAAGGTGGCGACCCTGCCCGACGGCAGCGAGCGCGCGGCTCCCGAGTACGAGGATTGCGCCCGTCTTGCCCGCGAACATGGCGTGCCGCTCCAACGCGTGATGCAGGCGGCTCAGAGCGCGGCACTGCGATTCGAGTAACACGGTAGATGGGCTCCGCATCCGCCGGATCCCGTATTCAGCCCCCATCAACCCCATTCGAAAGGATCTCCCCATGAAATACCTCATCGCTTCCGACATCCACGGCTCGGCATACTGGACCGAGCGCCTCTGCGCCGCCATTGAGTCCGAGCAGCCCGACCGCATCGTCCTGCTGGGCGACCTGCTTTATCACGGTCCGCGCAACGACCTGCCGCGCGACTATGCTCCCAAGCGCGTGATTCCGCTGCTCAACGCCCTAGCCGACCGCATCATCGCGGTGCGCGGCAACTGCGACGCTGAGGTCGACCAGATGGTCCTCGACTTCCCCGTCATGGCCGACTACGCCACGCTGTTTGACGAGACCGGCCGCGAGCTGTTCCTGACGCACGGCCATGTCTTTGGCGCCGGCATGCACAACAGCGTCGACCACGCGCCCGCGCTGCCCGAGGGCTCCGCGCTCGTCTACGGCCACACGCACATCAAGGTCAACGAGGAAAGCGCCGCGCACCCGGGCCTGTGGCTCTTCAACCCCGGCAGCGTGAGCATCCCCAAGGACGGCTCGCACAGCTACGGCATCTACGAGGGCGGCGCGTTCCGCCACGTGATCCTGGAGGAGGACTAACCATGGCGCAGCATATGGCTCAGCAAAATGCCGAGGGCTCGCGCGATCTGCCCACGCTGATAGACGCGTCGGCCGAGCTGCAGCATCTGGTGCAGACCATCTGGCGTCTGCGTCAGCCCGATGGCTGCCCGTGGGACCGCGAGCAGACGCACCGCAGCATCGGCAAGAACATGATCGAGGAGGCCTACGAGGCGCTCGACTGCATCGAGGCGGACGACGCGGTTCACCTGCGCGAGGAACTGGGTGACGTGCTCATGCAGGTCGTGCTGCATGCGCAGATTGCTGCCGACGCCGGCGAGTTTACGCTGGCCGACGTGGCGCGCGATATCGACGCCAAGCTCATTCGCCGCCACCCGCACGTGTTTGGCGATGCGGATGCCGAGAGCTCCGACGAGGTGCTCAAGATTTGGGACGAGGTCAAGCTTGCCGAGAAAGCCGCCAAGGACAAGGCCGTGGCGGCGGGCGAGGCCGCGCCCGAGGGTCTGCTCGATGGCGTGCCCACGCATCTGCCGGCGTTGATGCAGGCGCAGAAGGTGTCACGCAAGGCGGCCGCCGTAGGCTTTGAGTGGGAGACGGTCCAGGACGTGTGGGACGAGGTTGCCGAGGAGCGTGCCGAGTTTGAGGCCGAGGCCCCTGGCTCGCCCGAGCGCGAAATGGAGTTTGGCGATCTGCTCTTTGCCCTGGTCAACGTCGCGCGCAAAGAGGGGATCGACGCCGAGAGCGCCCTGCGCGCCAGCACGGCAAAGTTCCGCCGTCGCTGGGCCGCGATGGAGCAGATGGCGTCCGACGCCCACGTGGATCTTGCCGAGCTTTCGACCCACGACCTCAACGACCTGTGGGATGCCGCAAAGGCGGAGGAGTAAGACTGCGGGAACGACGGGCTGACATGCCTCATCGTTCCCGCTAAATTTTTCGAAAATCAAGTGTATCCCTCGGCTAACTTAGGGCATAATGCAAAAAGTGCGACATGGCTAACTTACGGAGACGCACCGATGGTGCACGGTCAGCCGGTCGCTTGCATCCACTACGTTTCCAAGTGAGAGGGAGACAACATGAGCGATATTTTGGACGTCTACGGTCGCGAGGTGCTCGACAGCCGCGGCAATCCCACCGTCGAGGTCGAGGTCGTGCTCGAGGACGGCAGCTTTGGCCGCGCAATGGTGCCTTCGGGTGCTTCGACCGGCGCCTTTGAGGCCTGCGAGCTGCGCGATGGCGACAAGGGCCGCTACCTGGGCAAGGGCGTTTCGCAGGCCGTCGAGCACGTCAACAACGAGTGCGCTAACGCCGTCGTGGGCCTCGATGCCTTCGACCAGCGCGCCGTCGATGCCGCGCTGATTGCCGCGGACGGTACTCCCAACAAGACCAAGCTCGGTGCCAACGCCATCCTGGGCGTGTCGCTGGCTGTTGCCCGCGCCGCTGCCGAGTCGGCGGGCCTGTCGCTGTACCAGTACCTGGGCGGCGTCAACGCCCACCTGCTGCCCACACCTATGATGAATATCCTCAACGGCGGCGTGCATGCCGACAACAACGTTGACTTCCAGGAGTTCATGATCATGCCGGTGGGTGCTCCGAGCTTTGCCGAGGGCCTGCGCTGGTGCGCCGAGGTCTACCACACCCTCAAGGGCGTGCTGCACGAGGCCGGCCTGGGCGGCGGCGTGGGCGACGAGGGCGGCTTTGCCCCCAACCTTAAGACCAATGCCGAGCCGTTCGAGTACATCACCAAGGCCGTCGAGAAGGCTGGCTTTAAGCCCGGCGTCGACTTCATGTACGCCATGGACCCGGCCTCGACCGAGTTCTACAACGCCGAGACCGGCATGTACGAGCTCAAGGGCGAGGGCGTGGAGTACACGAGCGCCCAGATGGTTGATTACTGGGAGAAGCTCGTCGACACCTATCCCATCATCTCCATCGAGGACGGCATGGCCGAGGAGGACTGGGACGGCTGGGTCGAGCTTACCCGCCGCATTGGCAACAAGGTGCAGCTGGTGGGCGACGACCTGTTCGTCACCAACACCGAGCGCCTCAAGAAGGGCATTGAGCTGGGCGCCGCCAACGCGATCCTGGTCAAGGTCAACCAGATCGGCACGCTCACCGAGTCGCTCGAGGCCATCGAGACCGCCAAGGAGGCCGGCTACGCCTGCATCGTGAGCCACCGTTCCGGCGAGACCGAGGACTCCACGATCGCCGACCTGGTCGTGGGCGTCAACGCCGGCCAGATCAAGTCGGGTGCCCCGTGCCGCAGCGACCGTATCGCCAAGTACAACCAGCTCATCCGCATCGAGGACGAGCTCGAGGGCAGCGCGCGCTACGCCGGCAAGGCCGCGTTCTACAACATTCGCTAGGCACGCGGAGGTCGCGGGGGCGGGGAAGACTCGGATTCGCCTTGCTCCAGCCGGGCGCGGTTGAGCACCATTGGGCGCTGGGCCATACGGCTCAGCGCCTTTTTTATGTCGAGCAAAGGCTGGCGAAGGCGGTGCGCGCGCTCGTGCTATAACTAGAATACTTAGCGCAAACAAACCTCAACCGCACAAGGCGCACATGGATCAGATTTACGACAACAGGTACTATTCCGCCGGTTCGCGTGAGCCGTCGCCTCGCCGTGCGCGCACGGTGCAGCTCGGTGGGTCCGCCTACGCCGGCGCCGACCGCTCCATGCAACGCCCGACAAGTACCTCGCGCCCCAATGCTCAAGTGAATACTTCGACAGATGGACCAGTGCGCCCGGCACGTTCGTCGCATGCGTCGCGTCCCTCGGCCCAGACGCACGACAGGTCGAGCAGGCCCTCGAACCGTTTTTCGGGCTCGGACTTTATGCACTACGCCAACGACAACGCGGTGGTCAAGGCGATCTACGACTTTACCCATGGTCCTCAGCGAGGGCTATTCATCGGCATCGTCGTTGCTCTGGTGCTCGTGAGCCTGTATTTCCCCGTGCGCGATCTGTACGTGGCAAAGCGTTCGAGCGATATCTTGGCCAAGCAGGTCGAGATTCGTCAGCAATACAATGATGAGCTGCAAAAAAGCGTCGACAAGCTGCTCTCGGAGGAGGGTATCAAGGACGCGGCATCCGAGGACTTGGGCCTGGTGATGCCAGGCGAGAAGAGGATTGAAGTGCAGGGCCTGGACGACGATTCGGATTCGTCTTCGAGCAAGAAGTCGTCGAACGCCAAGAAGGCCAGCGAAGTTGCCAAGGAAATCGAAGAAGTCGGTAAGGACGCCCCGTGGTATATCCAGGCGCTCGACATGCTGTTTGGGTTTAACGGTGTCGAGGGCCAGACGGTCGTGTCCAACGGCGAGTAGCGCCCGGAGGGGAACCCGCAATGGCAGATTGCAAACGATATAAGGTGGCGGCGATCGATCTGGGAACGGTGTCGTCGCGACTGGTGTTGGCCCAGGTCGAGGGCGGGGCGATCGTGGGATCGTCCAAGCATACCGAGATTACCGACCTGGGCGAGGGTGTGGACGCGACGGGTCGCTTTTGCGAGGCGGCTGTCGAGCGTGTGCTCGCTGCGTGTCGCATGTTTGTGGACGAGGCGCGTGCCTTTGGGGCCGCGTGCATTTGCACCACATGCACGAGCGCCGCGCGCGATGCATCCAATGCCGCACTGCTGCTGGACGGTCTGCGTGAGCTGGGGCTCGAACCGCAGGTGATTCCGGGCGAGGTCGAGGCGCGCCTGACGTTTTTTGGCGTGGCGCACGACTTTGCCGGCGAGCGCATCATTGTTGCCGATTCGGGCGGCGGATCCACGGAGCTCGCGACGGGCGTCTATGCGCCGGAGCGTGGGGTCTTTGCGCTGGAGGGCACGCGTTCGCTGGACATCGGTTGTCGCCGTGTGACGGAGCGATTTTTCTCGGCACTGCCGCCCGCACGCGGCGAGCTTACTGCCGCTGCCGCGTGGGCGGGCGAGCAGTTCGCTGCCTATTTTGAGGGCCTGCCGAGCAATTTTGAGCGCGCCGAACGCTTGGTCGCAGTGGGTGGCACCGTCACCACACTCGTGGCGCTCGTTCATGAGCTGGAACCGTACGATTCGAGCTTTGTGCACCTGCGCGAGCTTTCGCTGGATCAGGTTTCGGCCGCTATCGAGCGCATGTCTGCGTTGGATGCGGACGGCATCGCCGCTCTACCGGGTGTACAGTCCAAACGCGCGGGCGTGATCTTGGCTGGTGCCGTGGTAATCCGCGAGCTTATGCGAGCCGGCGGCTACAAGACGCTCACTGTAAGCGAGAACAGCTTACTCGCCGGCATGGCCGCCACCATCAACGAGGCTCTCGACGGTGCGACCCCCACCATCTCCTGGACCCCCAGCCTCAGCGCCCTCTAAATAAGTTGCGGTGAAATACGGACTAAAATCGCCCTTTCGGGCACCAAACAGTCCCTATTCCACCGCAACTCAACAGCCGGCACCTGGGGACGTTCCTTTTCTGCCGGCACCTGGGGACAGTCCTTGCGGGGCGTCCCCATGGCGCCTATGCCAGCTTGTCGATTTGCCCAATCTCCCAAAGCGGAATATTGATGAGCATGCCCTCGTCTCTATATGCCGCCAGGGAGCTCCTCACGCAACGCTCGAGTTTGAATTTTTCGCAGGCTATTTTCAGACTCTTCGCTTTAAGGTTCTCTGCCGCCTTGACCTCAAGCGGAAGCACGGTTCCCGCATGGTCGATGGCAAAGTCGGTTTCGGCATTGCCGGAGGTAGAGGACCAATACGCGGGAGTTTTGTCCTGGAGCAAAAGCTCCTGCGCGACGTATTGTTCGGTCAGCGAACCTTTGAACTCGGTAAAAACAGCGGATCCGTTAAGAACGATGGCCGGAGAGAGACCGGAGAGCGCTCCGAGGATGCCGGTGTCGATGCAGAACAGTTTGAAGCCCGAGAGGTCTTCGTAGCTCGAGAGCGGCGCCTTTAGAGCGGAAACACGTGGCACCTTATGAACGATTCCGTAGTCCGTGAGCCACTGGAGGCTTTCCTCGAAATCGCGTGCGCGCGCTCCGGGACGAAGGGCGCCATAGACAAACTTCTTGTTCTCCTTTGCAAGCTGGCCGGGAAGGGATTTCCAAACCAACCTCATGCGCTCGACGATGCGGGCGGGTGCATGTTTGCCAAAATCGGATTCGTAAGCCTCGATGATTTGCTGTTGAAGCCTTCGGGCTTCGATGAAGTCGCGTGTCTCGGCGAAAGTGGAGACAACTTCGGGCATACCGCCGACAACAAGGTATTCCTTGAGCAAGCGCTCGAGCTTTTCGGTAACGTTTGCCAGAAGGTTCATGTCTGCGGCAAGGATGGCATCGGCGAGCGGGTTGCCGTCGACGGCACGAACGAACTCGGCAAACCCCATGGGACGCATGGTGAGCTGGTCGATTTTGCCGACGGGAAATGACTCGTTTTCGCGTCGGAGCGCGAGGCCCATATAGGAACCGGCTGCCACGATGTGGTATTCGGGTGCAAGTTCGTTGAAGTACTTGAGTGAGGTGATCCCGCGTGGCGCCTCTTGGATCTCGTCGAAGATGATGAGCGTGTCTGCCGGCGTTACGGTTTGGCCACGTAGGAGTTCTATCTGGGAGATGATGCGCTTGGGGTCGAGGTCCCCATCGAACAGCGAGCGTGTGCTCGGCTCGAGCATAAAGTCAAAACGAATGACATTTCGATACTGCTGGCTTGCGAATTCGTTAAGAAGCCAAGTCTTTCCTGTCTGGCGGGCTCCCCTAAGCAAGAGAGGTTTGCGATTCGCCCTTGATTTCCAAGCGATAAGTTCACTCATAAGCTGTCGCTGCATATTGCCTCCCAACCCTCTCGGCTAGTATAAGGCCATTTGGTCGTTTCCATCGGAAAATGTGCGAGACAACCACGTTTTTCCATCGGAAAATGTGCGAGACAGCCACGTTTTTCCATCGGAAAATGTGTAAATACCAACCTAAGTTGCGGTGGAATAGTTCCTAAATGGGCTGATAAACTGCCAAAACAGGAACTATTCCACCGCAACTTAGAGCCCCGCCGGCGTGTAAAAGAAACGAGCCCGCATCCCTTGGGGACACGGGCTCGAAAGCTCCATATGGTAGGGGCGGTGGGACGTCCGCGCATTTGCTGCGCAAATACGCACCGGCTTCGGACGCTGCGCGTCCGCTTAACGCTCGCCCCCTCGCGGGTTCGAGTCCCACCGGCATCTAAAAGAAGCGAGCCCGCATCCCTGAGGAACACGGGCTCGAAAGCTCCATATGGTAGGGGCGGTGGGACTCGAACCCACAATCCTTGCGGCGAGAGATTTTAAGTCTCTTTACCGCTCATATAGCTGTTTGCTACCGTTCGCCAACATCCCTTTAAAATAGCAGGTACATCGCTTATCGCTCTATCACCTTATGGCTATAATAGTCATGGTTTGTCATTGTTTCAATGAGATTCGGTACCGAGTGAGGTACCAATGGTACCGAGGTGGAGGCTTCTCATGAGGACGTACACGGCTGCATATGTGCAGAAGCGCAAGGACAGCGATGCATTTCGCGCGTTTGTTGACTTCTATGAGGAGGACGGCAAGAGGCACAAGAAGTCCAAGACGCTCAAGGCCAAGACCAAGCGTGAGGCGAACCGAGAGGCCGAGGACTGGCTCAGGGAGCTTGAGCGTCAAGAGTTGGAAAGCGATGAAACCCCAGAGGCCGTCAAAGCTGCCAACATGCTTGTTCCGGATTATGTTGAATCCTTCATCGATATTTGGGAACAGGGAAAGTCGATTGAACCGTCAACCGTGAAGGGCTATCGATCCACGGCTAAGTACATCCGTTACGGCTACCCCAAGGGCAATGTGAAGGGCTTCGCAAAGGTCAAGGTTAAAGACCTCAAGAAAAAGCAGGTTGAGGAGTGGAGCGCAGGCCTTACCGCAAGCGGCCTAACCTATTCGCCCGTCAAGAAAGCCCTTGGGCTGCTCAAGCAGGTTATGACCCAAGCCGTCTATAACGAGGTGATAGTCGTCAATCCCTGCAACGGGGTCAAGCCTCCCAAGAAGTCCAAGAAGAACGAGGGCATCAACGCCCTGACCGCCAAAGGACTCCGCGATACGCTCAGCATCCTTGCATCGCTAGAGCAGACTCCCGTAACAGTCGGTGCTCGCATTGCACTGTTCACTGGCATGCGAGAGGGCGAGATTTGCGGACTCAAGTGGAAAGACGTCGACCTTGAGAACAAAACTCTATGGGTTAGGGGCGCAATTGGTCGAGCTATCGGCGGCACTTATGAGAAGAACGCCAAGACGGATAGGGTCAGGGATATATGCTTGTCCGATAGTCTCATTGACATTCTTAGAAAATGGCTTGAGGTTCAACAGACGGAGTTCCATGAGTTCGGGCGCACTGTCGGCGCTGGCGACTACGTTCTCGGAGATTTGGACGGATACCTGAGTCCTGATACCTTGAGTAAGGGTTGGAGCGCTATTGCCAAGGCAGTTGGTGTGAAGGGAACAGAGAGTCGCATACCTACGTTCCACGACCTGCGCCATACGTGGGCAACGCGCTACCTTGCCGAAGGCGGGGACGTCAAGACCGCCTCAAGCGTCCTAGGGCACGCAAACGCCGCTATCACGCTCAACACGTACGCGAGCGCTGACCCCGATGCAAAGCGCCGTAGCGCGCTTCTTACGGAGGCGATTGCGGGCGGTCAAGTTGCGCCCAAGAGCAGCATCCTAGAGCTGACGGGCACGGACAACTAAGGGCGTTATTGCTCTCAAGCCAACAGAGTAAATGTGAAGGTCGTGAGGAGCCGATTGCTTCTCGCGGCCTTATTTTTTTAGGGCGGTTTTGCTGGGTGTGAAATACGTTTTATGGCGTTTAACTGCGGAAACGATACGTGCTGCTAGTTTCCTCACTGGTGTTAGTCTTTCCTCACGTGAAGCTTCACAACCGCATACAAACGGGCTGAGCGCCCATGACCGAAAGGTGGCCCAATGGCTAAGCAGAAAACGAGGAAACCCATTCGTCCCATCACTGAGGAGAACATCAACGACCCCGCGACCATCGAGGAGTTCGCCGCATATCTGCGGTTGAGCTACAGCACTGTCTATCGCATGGTGCGCGATGGGCAGCTCAGGGCAGTTCGTATCCGCGAGCAGTGGCGTATCAACGTCCCCGAGTCGCTAAAGATGCTCGGATACTAAGGTGGCCCTCATGGCAAACAACACTAAGGCGGTCGTTGAGCTGTCGCTGGGAGCCGACCCGCTAGAGGCCGCGAAAGTCGGCTGTCTCAACGGCGCGACCCTATGCAACGCCGACATTTACGGCATGGGGACGTTCGGGCTTGGCATGGAGCGCGAACAGGCGCTCCTGTCCGCTGAGGACGTTGACGGGGACTGCATCCTGCGCATTGCCGCGCCCGACAGCGGACGTGAGCTTGAGGTCCGCTGCTCTGACTGGCTTGCCGACAGGGTCGAACTCATGAATGCCGAACTCAAGCGGCGCGGAAGGCTCGCGAGGAAGGCGGCAGACCCCATGAGGCTTGTGGCAGCTGATGCCCATGAATAGTGAGCTGAGGGCCGGGTATCGCGCCGAGGTGGAGCGCAAGGGCAGGGCGCTGAAGGCGATGCGCGAGGCCCGCGGGGTCCGCTCTGATAAAGGGCCTTGCGCGTTCGACAAGGTTCAGCTCAAAGACTGGTATACGTCCCTTCAAATCGCGAACGAGGAATGGCGCTGCGCATACGTCACGGCAATGGTTGACTATTGGTTCACGGGCGTCACCCCGGACTATCTCGATGACATTCCGAAAGCGTATTTCAACGCGAACTTCGAGAGGCTCAGCGATGCCAGAAGGCAGTCCTTCGCAAAGAGCGATACCGGAGAGGACTCAAGCCTAGAGGCATGGGTTGACGGTCGCAACGGCACCATTCCCGCTGATGGCGAGGGGGTACCCAACCCGTACCAGACCCCGTTCCCAGCCCCGTACCCAACCCCGTACCAGATGGGGTTCAGCCCTTACATAGCTATAAGCTACCAACTACTAGCCATGAGCCACAAGCCATTAGCCATGGCCCTACAAGGCCATTGGCTAATGGCAAGAGGACTACGGGCTACGGAACGAACGGCAGCGAATCGCTTTTCGAGACGGGCGTTGCTTGGTTCCACGTCCCTTGCCCGAAGTGCGGGGAAGTGGCAAAGGAGCCTGTCGGGTTCATCGATGGCATGGGCCAAATTCTCGTTAAATGTCCGAACTGCGGAGTACAAACATACGGAAAACCGCCCGAGGAATATGAGGTCGAGCGTTGTTTCCCCGAACCTTCGATCCTGAAGTGCAAAGAGGAAAATAAGCAATGAGAAAGACTGACCAGATGACGCTTGCCGTCAACGCCGCCCTCACGGTCGAGGAGTACGGCAGGGAGGCGCTTGAGGCGGGGACCGTGGCCTACGCCGGGGACGGCGCTCTCGTCTACGAACCCGGAGACTCGGGGGTCTACGACCTGACGACCGAGAGCGGCAGGAGGGCATGGAAGGCCAACGCCCCCGAGGGCGTGACGAGGACCGTTATCGAGGACGGCGAGCCGTGGTTCGATTCGGTCGTTGGCATGTTCTCCGAACGGCTCGCGGACTGGATGGAAGGGCGGGGCGCGACCCTCTAGAAAGGCGCGGCGCGGGAGGTAGGGCCGCGCCGACAGCGCCCCGCTGCTCGGGACAGAAATTGCTGCTTGAATCGTAGCATATTTTTAAGTACCGCTGCCGCTGAGGGGGTTAGTATATAACTGCCCAGCGTGACGCGCCTGCCGTGACTGACGCATATGCGATAACCTGCGGATATGCCGTCTAAGGCTCTCAGATGCTCTTTTTAAGCTTTAGAACGGACACGGTGCCTAAGTTACTCACGCCAGATGCCAGACGGCCCTTATCGGCTGTCCCCGCGGCTCTCAGGGGCATTTCCGAATAGCCGACCGATTCGCTCTTGGGGTGGTTTCGATACTGAGGCGGGGAGAGATTAGCCCGACGCTGGCGCAGTTCAGGCTCTACTGGTTCGTGGCGCTCGACATGGAGCGGCAGAAAACGCGGCGAAAGATAGACCTCATGCGCCCCGAGGGAGACCCGAGGAGGGAGAGGGCGCTCTACTGCATGGGGAGGCAGGAGGAGGTACTGGACCGCGCCTACGCCGACATGCGCGAGATGGCCCCGACAGTCGGCGAGAGGGCGGTCGAGGTCATAACTGCCCACTACCTAGAGGGCGAGGACTGGCATGACCTGAGCGCGAGGATCGGCATAGCCTACGACAAGTGCAAGAAGATAGCGTACAGGGCGTTCAGGGAATACGACGCCGCGACATAGAGAAGGCCGCAGGGGAGCGAACCCTTGCGGCCTTTTTGTTTTCGTTCTCCGGGCGCGGTTTATAGCCTGCGCCCTGCCCTCTAGTTCCTCACCGAGTACCGCTTGCCGCAGTGGTTGCAAAGGTACTCGCGCTTTCCCTTCCTGCCCATCGCGGCACCGACCACCATGCCCTCAAGGCGGAACAGTTCGGCGCCAATGAGCGCCTTTCCAGCGCTCGTGGACTTCGACGTGTTGTTCAGGAACGTTACGTCGGTTGAGTCGCACTTGGGGCAGCGGAGTCCGGCCTTGCGCTGGGCCTTCTTCACCTTCTCGGGGGTCGTGTCGAGCGCTGCACGGTTGAGTTCTGCGTTCGAGTGTGCAGGGGCGTAGCCCTTTTCGGCGCTTGACCCAAGGGGCTGGGGCGTTACGTTCTTACGGCGGTCTCGTTCGTATTTCACTTCTCTGTGAATCTTACTGATTGTCTCGTCTACCTTCTCACCGGATTGTGCGGTGAGCGCGTACAGGCTGTTAAGCTCTGTCACCGTCATGCCGTTAGGCCTTTTGGCGTTGTAGACGAGAAGCAGGTCGTTTAGCTCCTTGCTACGGGGCATCCGATACGGAGCAGGGTCGGTTGTCTGCTTCGGCTTCGTCTCCGAAGTGTTATCCGTTGTCCTTTTATTTTGGAATGGCAACGTGAAGAAGTCGACGGCTACAACAACTATGAACAAAGAGCTGACAAGCCCAACTGGGTCGTTCAACATAGTGAGTACCGTTACGTGGTGTGCAAAGATGTACCAGCAAGCTGGGAAAACCAGCACCCAGAGAATCGGTCTAATCTTATCCATCATGCTGAACTCCTGTTCGCAATCGATCCGGTAACGGATTTGGTCGCCATTGGGCACTTCAACGCGCTGCCACTGTGCCCAATGCGTCCGATAAGCCTTTTTGTTTTCGCGCGTCCCCGAGGGGCTTAGTAGCGCCCATGCCGGGGCGCTGGCACCTGTCCGGTGGGGTCGGGCGCTGCCCGCCTACTTTGCGAGCAGGAACCTGAGGACGACAATCGGGAGAATGACCGGGGCGAGGACAATCCCGAGCAGGTAAATCCAAAGCGTGCCCTTCATGGCTATCGACCTTCCTTTCCTGTTGCGATAGCGGTTGACTCGATTCTAGTCCTCACTGGACGTGAACGGGACGTGTTCGCCCCGCCTCTCCATGCCGCTCAGCTCCATCTGCTCATTTGCGTACACGGCTATGAGTTCGCGGCGGTGTGAGTTGCACCTGCGGTAGGCGTCGCGGATGCCGTTGAGCCGCACCGTGTTGAGCGCCAGATGCTCGGCCCATCCAACGAGGTCCCGCCTGTCCTCGGGGCTTAGCTCGCGGTAGCTAGCCAACAGCTTGCGTTCGTCCTCAGTCAGTGGGGTCCTCTTGTTGTGTCTCTTGCTCATGCCCAGTCCTTTCACTCGATTTGGGGCGTGAAGGTGATTCCTGAGCTGATTCGGTACCAGATTCGGTACCAATGGTACCGAGAACGAAACTGAAACAAAAAGCAGCCCAGAGTGATTAGATGCTCTGAGCTGCCATTTCGTCATATGGTAGGGGCGGTGGGACTCGAACCCACAATCCTTGCGGCGAGAGATTTTAAGTCTCCTGCGTATGCCAATTCCGCCACGCCCCCGTGAGACTAGAAGTCTAGCACAAGCCGTCCGTTACGCGTTGACGGCCATCGAGTGTTGGCCCGACTTCTCCAGGAACTCCTGGAACTTGGCTTCGTCGCCCTTGTTCTGGTACTGCAGGGCTAGCAGGTACTCCAAGCGGCAGCGCTTGACCGGGTCGTCGCCGACATCCTCGAGCATGCGCTCCAGCTCGGGAATGTCGTTGTGGCGCTTGAGGATCATCGTGTCGTACATCAGCTGACACTCGTGCGCAACTGCCTCGGCCTGACCGCCCTCAAAGCCCTTGATCTCGTGCAACAGCTCTTTGGACTTTTTGCGGTCCTCCTGGCCAACATAGTAGTTAAAGGCCTTAATCACCAAGTCGACGCGCTGCATCTTGGGGAGGTTGAGTCCCAGCAGTAGGTCGAACATCTCGCTGGCGCGCTCGTGGTCCTCGCGCAGCAGATAGGAGTTCAGACGCAGGTAGTCGCGGTTGTAGCGCGGGTACAGCATGCTGGTGAGTTTGCCGTCGAGCAAACGATCGAACTCGTCCCACTGCTTGGCAGCCATAAGCTGCTGCAGGCGCTTAAACGTGGTGCGTTTTTTGACGCTAAAGAACACCGACACGGCGATGCAGATGATAACGACGGCGGTCCAGAGGGTGCGGGAATCGGGCATATTAGGGTCCTTAGTCGCTCATAAAGCGAGCGGTATGACAACACGTACTAGATGTATTATACGCAGCGCGCAAGCAAACTGGCATAAAAGCTCATCGAGGCCGAGTGCCATCGCTCGCTGCGGTACACTTACCTAAAGTAAACCATGAAGGGAGACATTACCTATGAAGAAGATCGTTTTGGCTTGCGGTGCTGGCGCTGCTACTTCCACGCTCGTTGCCCAGAAGGTCGCTACTCTGCTCGACGCCAACGGTTATGCCGACAAGTACGAGATCGTGCAGTGCGCCATCTCCGAGGCCAAGGATTACTGCGACGAGGGCGCCGACCTGCTGATCGCCACCACCGTTGCCCCCGAGGGCCTCACCTGCCCGTACGTGAGCGGCGTGCCCTTCATGACTGGCATGAACCGCGTCGCTGCCGAGAAGGCCGTTCTCGACGTCATGGCTCAGTAGGCGCTGACTGTATGAATGAGCAGAACGCCAATCCGGTCGAGCTCTTTGGCATGCGCGTTGCCCATGTGGGCATTAACGCCACCGACCCGGCAGACGCCCTGGAGATCGCGGAGCTGTTCTCGACGATGATGGGCCTGCCCGTCATCGAGACCCCGGTTTCGTACTTCAACGATTCGCTGGTCGAGATCATGAAGCAGAACGGTCGTGGCACCAAGGGCCACATCGGCTTTGCCGTTAACGACATCGATGCAGCTGAGAAGTGGTTTGCCGAGCGCGGACTCGAGGTCAACGAGGAGTCGCGCGTGCTGCTGCCCGACGGCGGCACCAAACTCGTGTACTTTAAGCGCGAGTTCGCCGGCTTCGCCGTGCATCTGTGCCGCGAGTAGCGCACAAGCTGCTATAGCTAGCAAAAAGGGATAGGGCCGCATGGCCTTATCCCTTTATTTATGCCGAGGGGCTTTCTATCGTGGCAGGCGAATCGTAAAGCGGCTGCCGACGCCCTCGACTGAGGTCACACCGATGACGCCGCCGTGGCTGTCGACGATCCACTTGGCGATGGCGAGCCCCAGACCCGAGCCCTGCGCGCCGGCATCGCGCGCGTTGTCGGCGCGGTAGAACCGTTCGAATGCGTGAGCTGCGGATTTCTGGTTCATGCCGATGCCCTCGTCCTCAACACTTATGTCGATCGTGCCCGCGCCCGCATCCGGCGTCACGCCAAACGAGATGGATGTGCCCGCGTCCGAATACTTGGCGGCGTTTTGCACGATCACGCGCAGAGCCTGCTTCACGAGCGCCACGTCGACGGGCGCGTCGCAGCGCGGGTCGCTGGCAAGCAAGGCGTCAAAAGCCAGCCGATACGTGTGCTCGGCATCGATCATCTGTGACTCCTCGCATACCTCGCCGACCAGTGCGGCCAGGTTGGTATTCGCACGCCGCAGGACCGTGCGCCCGGCATCGCCGCGCGCCAAAAACAGCAGCTGCTCCACGAGCTCCTGCATATGCTCGCTTTCGGCCTTGAGGGACGCGATGGATTCCGCCAGCACGTCCGGGTCATCTTTGCCCCAGCGGTCGAGCATGTTTACGTAACCCTGAATCACCGCGATGGGCGTTCGTAGCTCGTGGCTTGCATCGTTGACAAAGCGCATCTGCTGCAGCTTTGCCTCTTGCATCTGGCGCAGCAGGCGGTTGAGCGCGACCTCGATGCTCGCCAGGTCGGCGTCGCCGGTGGTGACGCTCGGCGAGTCGACGCTTGCGCGCTCGATGGCCTGCTCCAGCGTTTCCATCTTGCCGCCGGAGAGCTGCATACGGCTGAGCTCGTCTACGCGCAGGGCCAGGTCGTTGAGCGGTGCCATGGTGCGGCGCACGCGGCGGGCGCCGCCGAGCATGTTGAGCACGCTGATGACCTGCCCACCTGCAACGACAAGATAGAGGGGCCACAGCGCGATGAGGTCCTGCGCGAGGGGGAAGGTCTTGGTGGTGCGCGCAAGCTCGACGGTATAGGTGAGCGTGGCGGGGTCCCAGCCGTGCGCGGGCGTCAGCGACATGCCGTGGACGGCGGCACCGGGGATCCATCCCGCGGTAAACGCGCCGTCGGGCAGCGTTTGGTTATAGCCATAGATGAGGATCGCCGCCGCAGCAACCAGCAGCCACAGGTCGAGCCAGATGTAGCTCGCCAGGCGGCGCCACATGTAGCTCCAGTTGATGGCACGGGCGATGGAGGTGACGCGCTTGGTCTCGGCGTTACGCGCGGCAGACATAGCCCACCCCGCGCACGGTTTGGATGATGCGGGCACCGCCGGCGTCTTCGATCTTGGCGCGCAGGTGCGCGATGTGCACGTCGACGTTGTTGGTGTCGCCCACGTATTCGTAGCCCAGCGCCTCGTGCGCGATGCGCTCGCGCGTGAGCACGGTTTCGGCATGCGTCATAAGCAGGGCGAGGACGTCGAACTCGCGGGCCGTGAGCGCGATGGGCGAGCCGCCGACCGTGACTTCGCGGCGGTCGGGATCGAGCGCGACCGAACCCACGGCGAGCGCGGCGGGGGAGGGCGCGGCGGAAGCCTGGGTCGAGTCGCCGACCGGGGGCATCGCAGCGGCTCCGGTGCCCGCGCCGCCTGCCGTACCCGCCCCAGTACCGGCGCCGCCAACGCCCGAAGCCGCTCGCACGGCTTCCGAGCGCTTCAGCGCCACGCGGATCCGTGCGAACAGCTCCTCAATCGCAAATGGCTTGGTCAGGTAATCGTCGGCGCCGGCATCGAGCCCGGCCACTTTGTCCATCACGGCATCGCGCGCGGTGACCATAATCACCGGCACATCCTTGTGCTTGCGGACACGCCGCAAGACCTCCATGCCGTTGAGCTGCGGCAACAGCACGTCGAGCAGAATCAGATCGTAGTCGCGCTCCAGCGCCAGGTCCACGGCGGTGCGGCCATCGGCGGCGTGTTCCACCTGGTAGCCCTCGTGCTCCAGCTCGAGCGTCACAAAGCGGGCGATTTTCTCCTCGTCCTCTACGATCAGGATCCGTGCCATGCGTGCCCCCGTCTGCGATTACTTGTCGTCGTTGAGATTTTGCTTGATGTCGTCCGCGGCGTTAGCAGCGCTATCCATAAGGTTGTTGATGCTGCCGGGCACGTCGCCGTCGCTGTCGATGCGGTAGCGCATGCCAAAGAACAGGCCAATCAGCATCAGCCATATCGTGGCGCCCCAGGCAAACAGCGCGACGATGGGAATCAGGATAGGGATGTTGAGGATGATCGCATCGCGGCGCGTGGCGATAAACTTGGTGTCCAGACTCAGGCGGAAGAGCTTTTTGAGGTACTCCCACACGCTGTCCATCTTCTTGGAGAAGTCGGTCTTTTCGCTCGACTTTTCGTAGGCTGCCTGCGCGGCGACCATCTCGGCAGAGGGCTCATCGACTGGCGCGGACTCGGTGGCGGCATGCGCCGACGTGGTCTGGGTCTTGCCCTGCGACTCGAGCCAAATGATGGCATCCAAAACGTTGCCGTCGGCAGCGTCGAGCGCCGCCTTGGCATCGGTGTAACTCACGTTGCACTTGGTGCGGATGGTTTCAACTTTTTCGAGGTCGTCCATGACCTGTCCTTTCGTTCGATGGGCGCGACGCCGGGCAATTTGCTCGGGCGCGAGCGTTGCGTTCGGCGGTTTGCGTTGCGCCGCCCCGCCCTTGGTCGAACTCTATAGTGCAGGTTATAGATTAAGCGATTCTTGAGCCAAGATTAATGTTGGATGAGTTTTTGGGTGGCAGTGGGAAAAGTATTAGACCTCGATAGCGGGAGATGGGGTGCCGGTATCAAGCCGGCGTCAGAAATGGGATAAGCAAGGCGAACGGATCATATGGATTAAAATCGCGTTGCAAAAGTATGAGTTTCACACACGGCAGCCATGGAAGGACCTTAATATTACTTAGGCATGCGGCATTTGACGCCAGTCCTAATTGAAAGGCCAAGGGTAAATGGCTCCATGGGCAAGTGATTCTGTTTGCTAATGACCGAAAGCACCAATCCGTCATGTTGATTAAGGTTTCTGTTTGCTTGCATGGTTCGCTAGCTGCTAAAAGGTTGACCGATTGACTGTTTATGGCATCGTTAGTCGTCGGTGTTTTATAACATTAATTTAAAATAGCTGCAGTGGCTGAATGAATATAGAGAAAGGACTATCAATGGAGTGCAACTGGATTTACTTCCCATTAAACGGTCGTCCGCCGCAGCCGTTAATGGACGTTGTAAAAGCTGTAAATAAAAATATTGAGCAGATTCGTTCTGATAAAAACAGCGAGCACAGCGATAGCGTGCTCCGAATTTTGGCGTTCGATTTGGAGCAATTTGGTTTCAATGTTGAGGTGGGGAAAAAGAAAAACGAGAAACTATCGATGCCAGTGTTGTATGGGGAGAAAGGCTTAATTGATAAAGCTTTTGAGGTCGATGCCGTCCATAGGGACACTAACACGATAGTGGAGATTGAGGCCGGGCGCGCTGTCGCGAACAACCAGTTTCTGAAGGATTTTTTTGAAGCGTGCATGATACAGGATGCAGCATATCTTTGTGTAGTCGTTCGTAATGTGTACAAGAGTGGTGACAACTCAAGCAGAGACTACGAAAAGGTCGTAACTTTTTTCAAAACATTGTATGCAAGCGGGCGCATGCCTGTTCCGTTAAAAGGCATTATGGTTATTGGGTACTAACTGCAGTGGTTCTTTCAGTTTTGGAATAGTTCCGCGTGTAACTATTTGTGTGTCGGGCACATGGTGACTTGGGCAGCGGCTCGGACTCAGCGGATGCGAACAGCATGTATGCGGCAAGGTTTTCAAATTGTTTTAGAGGAAAACCTCTGCTGCTCAGTCAGCATTCGGCACCCTTCCCAACGCACGTATGATTAGCTTTTGAGATCGCTTCTGCTCTCTAATGGCGGCCGCAAGAGCCCTTCGACGTTCGATTTTGGCTTGCAGCTCATCAACCTTTGTAGCGGGTACATAGTCACTTTTGACCTTGTCGCCGACTCGATAGTTGAGATAGCAGTATTCGTGGCCCTTTATGTTTCGCATGCGGATGCTGCCCTTTGGAAGGAGACTGATTTCCTGCTCCATGAGGCCCAAGAGGCGGCTCGAGCGTGCATATTCCTCTTCTAGGACATCTTCTAAGACGGACATGGAGCCTCCTTTCCGAGTAGTTACCCTACATTCTATCAAATCCATTAACTTGTAGGGTAACTCAAGCATGTCCGCACGACATGTGACACTTACCCTGCCGCCCTGCTCTGCCGCGGCGGCATGTACCCAAACAACGGTCCTCTAAGGAGTTCGATATCGATGAGTGATAACACCAAGCATCTCGCAAAGAAGTGCGTCAAGAACGCGGGGCCGTGCCTCGTGCTGTGCCTTGCCGGCGCAACGGTCGCGCTGCTGGCTGTTCTGGGGCCGTTTGATGTGCTCCGAAGTGCCAGTTCTCTGCATGTTTGCATGGCTCTTGCCGGCGCCATGATGACCGGCGGCGTGCTCGATCTGATCTTTTGGGTGTTTGACCCGTTTGGATGGAAGAGCGAGGGGTAGGTCCCAAAGGATGGAAGGGCTGGAACGGTTGACTTAGTGATCGTGCAGAATGTGGGCTAGCGACTTACAGGGAAGCGGTGATCCGATGACGGTCTATGTGACGGGCGACGTCCATGGCGGCGCTGACATGCAAAAGCTGCGCGATTGGGATCTTGGGGAAAGCCTGACGAGCGACGACTATCTCATCATTGCCGGCGACTTTGGCTTTCCGTGGGATTTCTCTGCCGAGGAGTGCGCCGACATCGCTTGGCTGGAGTCGCGCCCCTATACCGTGCTGTTCGTCGACGGCAACCACGAACGTTTCGACCACTGGGCGGAGCGACCCATGGAGTTGTGGCACGGCGGACTGACACAGCGCCTGTCGGACACCTCGCCCATACGGCGCCTGACGCGCGGCGAGGTTTTTGAACTCGACGGCTCAACGGTCTTTACCATGGGCGGCGCCACGAGCGTGGACAAGGAATACCGCATTCCGTATTCCAGCTGGTGGCCGCAGGAGTTGCCGGACGAGCGCAACTTTGAGGAGGCACGGACGAAGCTCGACAGCGTGGGCTGGAAGGTCGACTGCGTGGTCACCCACACCTGCTCTACGCGCATGCTTTCGCCCACGCTCTATCCGGCGCCCGGCTGGAATTGCCCCGCCGTCGATCGACTTACGGCATTTTTTGACGAGTTGGAAGACCGCTTGGACTACAAGCGCTGGTACTACGGGCATTTTCATCGGGATGCCAACCCGACCGAGCGCCATACCGTGCTCTACGACTGCATCGTTCGCCTGGGCGACGAACTCCAGCCTTGGGATGTTGCGTAGGGGTGGGGCGTATTTGGCTACTCGGCCGTTACAGTGATGTTCTCTCGGTGCGCGCGGATAACATCCCAGCTAAAGTGCTCGACCAGCCGCTCGGCAGAGCGCGGCGTGGTGTCCGGCGCGATGCCCGTTTGCCCGGCGAGCCAGCCCAGCAGCGCTTCGGGCGTGCCAAAGCGGGCGCGGAGTTCGCCCAGGTCCAGATCGCGATCTCGTTTGGAAAGGCGGCGGCCGTCCGGTGCCATGAGCAGCGGAATATGTGCGTAGTGCGGCGTGGGCAGTCCCAACAGGTGCTGCAGATAGATCTGGCGCGGCGTGGACCCCAGCAGGTCGCATCCGCGCACGACCTCGGTGACGCCCATGGCGGCGTCGTCGACCACCACGGCTAGCTGATAGGCAAACACGCCGTCGCTGCGGCGGACCAAAAAGTCGCCGCACTCGGTGGCGAGCGCCTCGCATTGGGCCCCGTACGTGCGGTCCACAAATTCGATCACGTCGTCTGCGAGGTCGTCGACGGTGGGCACGCACAGACGTGTGGCCGGGGCGCGCAGGGCGCTGCGGCGGGCCACCTCCTCGGCCGAAAGACTTCGGCAGACACCACGGTAGATGGGCGTGCCGTCGCTCGCGTGCGGTGCACTCGCGGCGTGGAGCTCGGCGCGTGTGCAAAAGCAGGGATAGGTGAGGCCGGCGTCTTTCAGCCGGCGCAAGGCGCTCTCGTACAGGTCCAGGCGGTCGTGCTGGTAGTAGGGGCCTTCGTCCCACTCCAGCCCTAGCCAGGCCAGGTCGTCAATCAATTGGGCGGCAAATTCCGGGCGCTTGCAGCGATCGTCCAGGTCCTCAATGCGTAACACGATGCTGCCGTCCTGGCTGCGGGCCGAAAGCCATGCGCACAGGCAGCTGAACACGTTGCCCAAGTGCATACGGCCCGAGGGCGACGGGGCGAAGCGCCCCACGACGGGCGCGGGAGCGGCCGGCGTCGTTGGCGCGTCGGCGGCGGGTGTTGCTATGTTGCGTGCGTTGATGTCCATGCGGACGAGTATAGCGCGGGGCGCGGTGGGGGAGACGCTGCCGTGGCCTGCAAGTTGCTGAGGCCGCGCGTTGCGCGTGCCGGACCACCGGCTCGGCACCTTAATCGTCGTCAATCAATTTAGCCCTCAAACGACAGAAACCCCGGCAGCTCTTCGCAACTGCCGGGGTTTCCGCGGAAAAGGGGGACATGATCCTCGAGCGGACGGCAAAGGGGCAAACCGTTTTCGCTCAACTGCTTTATGCCCCTCAACTGGCGGCTCAATCAGCGCATGCCGCGCCCACACAAAGCCGCTACACCTGTGATGGAGCTATGAAGTGGTATCTATTGCCGGAGCGGGCTATGCCAAGGAGTGTCCCAGATTGCCGGCAGATAAGGAACGTCCCCAGGTGCCGGCGGCGGGCGTGACTTTCGTCCCGTTTGATACTCCGCTGGCCTAGATGTTCGTCACATGAACCCGCAAACGTGGGACAATGACGCTGTTGGTATCACAGACAAAGGATGTGCCTATGAACGCCCCCGTTGCCCAGCCCTGTCGGCAGCGCCGCCTGTTTGCGCGATTCGCTTCCGTCTGCGCACTCGTCGCGCTTGCGTTGTTGCTGCTGCCTGCCGCCGCGCACGCCGACGGCTACTCCATGAGCCAAACCTATATCGGTGCCACGGTCGAGGCCGATGGCTCGCTGACCGTTGTCGAGGGACGCCAGTTCGATTTCGACGATGACATTAACGGCGTGTATTGGGATATCAATACAGGCTCTAACCAGCAAGGCGGCTCGGTGGTCGTCAATGTGCTGAGCGTCGAGGAAGACGACACTGCGTTTAACAAGGTCGACAGCGCAAACAAAGGCGACGACGGCGTTTACACGGTGGAGCAGTCCGACGACGGCGTAAAGATTAAGGTGTTCAGCCCTCACGAGAGCGGCGACAGCGCAATCTACTACGTGAGTTATTCCATGACCGGTGCGGTTATGAACTGGGCCGATACCGCCGAGCTCTACTGGAAATTTGTGGGTGACGGCTGGTCTGCGGACTCCGATGACGTCGAGATGGAAGTCTACTTTGCAAATGCCGCTGCCGGGACGGCCGCCGTCAAGGGCGATAACTTCCGCGCATGGGGCCACGGCCCGCTGACGGGCGACGTGTCACTCGATGCGGACGAGCCCATGGTCACCTATACCATTCCCTGCGTGCATGAGGGAGAATTCGCCGAGGCACGCATCGCCTTCCCCAACGACTGGGTGCCGCAGCTCGCCGCCTCGAGCGAAGAGCGCATGTCGACGATTCTGAGCGAAGAGAAGGAATGGGCCGACGAGGCCAACGCTCGCCGTGAGCACGCGCGTGCGGTTGCCGGCGCGATTGCCGTGGTGTGTGTTGTCGTGGCGGTTGCCTATACCGGTGTGATCGTGATGCTTAAGCTGCGCAGGCCCAAGCCCAAGCCACTCTTCCAGGACGAGTACTTCCGCGATGTGCCCTCGGCCGACCATCCCGCGGTGCTTGCAGCTCTCATGAGCTGGAACGACGTGCCCGATCAGGCATATATCGCCACACTTATGAAGCTCACCGACGACCGCGTGATCAAGCTGGAAGAAGCGACCGAGACCAAGAAGAAGGGTCTGCTCCGTCGCGAAAAAGAGGAGCAGACGTATCGCATCACAGTGACCGACGAGGCCTGGAAGGCTGCCAAGAAGGACGGCATCGATCGCGACGTGCTCAAGGTCTTCTTTGCTGGCGTTAAGCCCGATAAGGACGGAGTCCGTTCGCGCACGTTTAGCGAGTTGGAGGAGTACGCTAGCGAGCGCACCACATCTGTTGGCGACAAGCTCGAGGACTATCAGAGCACAGTTAAGGGCAAGCTGGAGGCGCGCGAGCTTATTGCATCGGATGGCACTATCGCGATGGTGGCCGGCCTGGTTCTCGGCATCATCATTGTCTTTGGCATTCTGGGCTCTCTGTTCTATACCGACTTTGCGGATGCCAACGTCGGTGCCGCTATGATCTCGATCCCCGTTACGATCGTGGGCTTTGTCCTGAGCTGCACCTTCCGCCGTTACACGCCGGAGGGCGCCGAGGTGGCGGCTCGCTGCAAGGCGCTCAAGCATTGGCTCGAGGACTTTACGCGCCTGAAGGAGGCTATCCCCAGCGACCTAATCTTGTGGAACAAACTGCTGGTGATGGGCGTTGCCCTGGGCGTTTCGAAAGAAGTGCTGCGACAGCTGGCCGAGGCCGTGCCTGCGGATCTGCGCAACAGCGACGATTTCTACGACAACTACCCCTGCTACTGGTGGTATTACCATCACTACGGCAACGAGTCTCCGCTCGATTCGTTCAACGAGGTGTATCACGAGACCATCCGCGAGCTGGCTTCGAGTTCCGATAGCTCGAGCGGCGGCAGCGGCGGCGGCTTTTCCGGTGGCGGCGGTGGCGGCGTCGGCGGAGGCGGCGGCGGAACGTTCTAGCGAGCGCTTGCTTTGGGGTGGATCTTTCTGGGCGGTTGCCAGGGAAGATTCATCCCATTTTTGTGCATCGAAACGGGTCAAACTTTCCGCTGCGGACCTTCGCGCAAGGGACAGTGGACAAAAAATGCCAAATATGAGTACTGTTGCTGCGTTGGTCACATATGTTTGCACATAATAATGGGCTCCTAATGAGAGTACTTCTCGTTAGGAGCCCATTTTATTGAACATTTGGGCAGTTATGTCAGCTCGTGCAGCTGGTCGTCATGCCTATAAGCATCAAAAATGCCCCAAATCGCTGCTACTAAAAAGGTAACAGTACTCATATTTGATGTTTTTTGACCAGGGCTATCTACAAACCCCCTAGGCCACTCATTGGGGACAGACTTAAATGACTAGTTGTTGGGGATCAGTCATTGGGGACGTTCTTAAATGACCAGGTGTGGCTGCTTGGGCTAGGCTGTTAGGTCGAGTTCGTAGAGAAAGCTTTCACGCGGCATGTCGTGACGACGCTCTTCGCGGTTGGCGCGGTGCGTGGCCGTGCGCTTAAAGCCGTGCAGCTCGTAGAACTTCCACGAGCAGTTGGAGTCGGTGTACAGGTGCGCCCTTGTCGCCCCGCGCGAGGAAAGGTACGAGACAGCGGCATCGAGCAACACCGAGCCAACGCCCAGGCCATGGACATCGGGATCGACGGCGAGCAGCGTGACTTCGTTGTCGTGCGGCAATGGGCTGCTCTCGAGCAGGCGGTTGTTGGTTCGGATGGTTGCGCGCACAAACGAGAGATACTCGGCGCAGGCATCGGGCTCCAGTTCGCGCATCTGCGACAGCAACGCGCGTTCGGTATCCATCCAATGCTCGTTGATAGTGACGCCGGGGCTCTGTCCTGCGCGTGCAAGCGCAATGCCGCGCGCCTCGCCGTCAATTACCGCAACCTGCGAAAACGTCGAGGACGAAAGGCAATAGGCGAGGTCGCATGCGGCCTCAAGGCGGTTGTACTCATCGTTATCCGAATTGTTATGCCAAAGCTGCTGCAGAATCAGCGCGATGGCGTCAAAGTCTTCAGTATCAAACGGTCGGTAGAGAACCCGCGAGACCATGGTGCCTCTTTCTTTTGCGGATGCATATCGAGCACAGTTCTACCACGCCATTGGCATCTAATTATGGTGCCCCTGTGTTCCATCAACTCACCGTGCTCAGCGGCGCCTCTGCAACCCCCGCTCGCAAACTTTTTCTGCACAGCCGTGCGTTGCGGGGTGCAACGTCGCGCTCGATGCGCTACATTGAATCAGTATTTTCAATGCCGCTGCGCGAGCGCTGCAGATCGACGTATCACCGACTCACAGAGCACGGCGGCGTACCAGACAGGAGGACTGCATGGGATCTGATGTGAAGATCGCACGCGCGTTGATCTCGGTTACCGATAAAACGGGTGTCGTCGATTTCGCACGGACGTTGGTCGATGACTTTGGCGTCGAGATCATCTCTACGGGCGGCACGGCTCGTGCCATCGAGGACGCGGGCGTTCCCGTAACCCCCATCGAGGAGTTCACGGGCTATCCCGAGATGATGGACGGCCGCGTTAAGACCCTGCACCCCAAGGTTCACGGCGCGCTGCTGGCCCGCCGCGATTCCGAGCAGCACATGCAGGAGGCCGCTCAGCACGGCATTAAGCTGATCGACCTGGTCGTCGTCAACCTGTACGAGTTCGAGAAGACCGTTGCCAACCCCGAGGTCACCTTCGCGGATGCCATCGAGCACATCGACATCGGCGGTCCCTCCATGCTGCGCTCTGCTGCCAAGAACGCCACGAGCGTTACCGTCATCTCCGATCCGGCCGACTACGACGCCGTCCTGGCCGAGATGCACGAGACCGGCGGTTGCACCACGCTTTCCACCCGTCGTCGCCTGCAGGTGAAGGTCTACCAGACCACCGCCGCCTACGACACGGCTATCTCCCGTTGGCTTGCCGCCCAGGCAAGTGACGTGGCGGATACCTCTGCCAAGCTCGAGATTTCGCTGGAGAAGGTCGACGACCTGCGCTATGGCGAGAATCCTCAGCAGAAGGCTACGGTCTACCGCTTTGCCGAGGGTTGCGAGAACACCGCGAGCTCGCAGTTTCCGCTCGTGGGCTCCGAGCAGATCCAGGGCAAGCCGCTCAGCTACAATAACTATCTGGATGCCGATGCCGCTTGGAACCTGGTCCGCGAGTTCGACGAGCCTGCCTGCGTGATCCTCAAACACCAGAACCCCTGCGGCTCCGCCGTTGCCGAGGACATTACGTCCGCTTACGACCGCGCCTTCGCCTGCGATCCCAAGAGCGCCTTCGGCGGCATCATCGCCTGCAACCGCGAGGTTCCCTTTGAGCTGGTTGAGCATTTTGCCGATCAGAACAAGCAGTTTGTCGAGGTCATCATCGCCCCGAGCTACACTGCCGAGGCGCTCGAGCGCATGGCCAAGCGCCCCAACCTGCGCGTGCTGGCTACCGGCGGCGTGGACCACGGCGCCCAGGTGGAACTGCGCTCCATCGACGGCGGCATGCTGGTGCAGGAGGTCGACCACGTGACCGAGGACCCCGCGACCTTTACGTTCCCCACCGACCGCAAGCCCACCGATGCCGAGATGGCCGAGCTCGAGTTTGCCTGGAAGGTCTGCAAGGGCGTCAAGTCCAACGCCATCCTGGTCTCCAAGGGCAAGGCCGGCATTGGCATGGGCCCCGGTCAGCCCAACCGCGTTGACTCTGCGCTGCTTGCCTGCGAGCGCGCCGAGGACTTCTGCGAGCGCGAGGGCGTGGAGAAGGGCGGCTTTGCCTGCGCAAGCGACGCGTTCTTCCCGTTCCGCGACAACGTCGACGTGCTTGCCGCACACGGCGTGACCTGCATCATCCAGCCCGGCGGCTCCAAGCGCGATGACGAGAGCATCCAGGCCTGCAACGAGCATGGTATTGCGATGGTCTTCACCGGAGCTAGGCATTTTAGGCACTAGAGGCTTTCCCAAGCACCCGACCTTGCCCCTCAAACCGTCGCTTGCGTACATTTAGTACGCGGCGCTCCTCTTTCGGGGCAATCTCGGGCACTTGGAAAACCCTTAATGGGATGTTTCTCTATCCCATTAAACTGTTCGGTCGCCTGACCATATCGTCAAAATAATCTCTGCAAAAGACGGTCGCTCCGTTTGGAGGGCCGTCTTTTTGGTATAAGAGGACGGAATGACTAACACGAAAGGTATGACCATGCCCCAGATTGATGATGCCGAGCTGTTTGGCAATGCCGAGGATCAGCGTGCGTACGAGGACTTTTGCGCCAATCAGGAGGCGGTCGAGAAGTTTACGCTCGACAAGCCCGCGCTTATCTGCCGTTGGCGCATGTCCAACAAAAAGGTGCCCATGCTCAACCGTCACATTCGCGCGCTGTCCGAGCGCTTGGTGCAGGGCGAGCCGCTTACCCATAACATGCTCAGCTGGGCCAAGCAGCACGTTGAGTGGTCGCTTGCCGAGGGCGATTACACCGCGCACGACGGCGTGCTCATGCTGGTGATCGACGTTAACGGCAATGCCGCCATGACGGTGGGTGAGTACGAGCCGCTGGCCGATACTTCGGCCAAGGCGCTGCGTGCCCGCTCCGCCGAGGCCCGCTCCGAGGCCGACGAAACCGGCGTGGCGCCCGAGCTGCTCGCTGCCGTCAACAACGGCGAGCTGGCCTTTGTGGCGCCGGCGGACGAGTGCCTGTGTGGCACGGCGACGCTCATAGAGCAGCTGGCCCAGACCAAGGGCATCCCGGTCACGCGCGTAGACATTCCCGCACAGCTCAAGGGCGCCTTGTTCCTGGTAAGCGACGAGCACGGCGTGGTGCCTGCCACCGACGCCGACGCCGCCGAGTCTGATGCCGCGACGGTCGCCTTCTTTGCCGACGGCTACGAAAAGCTTCGCGCCCGCCGCTAAATGATTATTCTGGGACGGGGATTAAAGAATCATTTTGGTTCCCGTCACCGCTGCGAGTGCGAGGCGGACAAAACGCCCCCGCTCGCGAACAGTTCTGTCACCTTGGCGACGTGCGTGGCGCGCACCTGCAGTTTCGCAGCCATAATGGTGGCAAGACAACCAAGAGGGGAGCGGAATCCATGGCGCTAATCTATATCGTTGAGGACGACGAGCCCATTCGTCGTGAGCTTGTCGACATCCTTGCCCGCGCCGGGTTTGAAATCGAGGCCTGCGAATCGTTCGAGCATGTCTCGCGCGATATTCTCGCCGCCGCGCCCGACCTGGTGCTGCTCGACCTCACGCTTCCCGTCAAGGACGGCCAGCATATCTGCCACGAGGTTCGCCGCGAATCCGAGGTCCCCATCATCGTCCTCACCTCGCGCACGACCGAGATCGACGAGGTCATGGCCATGACGCTCGGCGCGGACGACTTTGTTCCCAAGCCCTATAGCGCGCGCGTGCTCGTGGCGCGCATCAACGCACTGCTGCGTCGCACCGCGGCGTCAGGCGAGCGCAGCACGCTCGTCCACAAGGGGCTGGAGCTCGACCTCGCCCGCTCTATGGTCACCAACACGGCGACCGGCGACAGCACCGAGCTCACCAAAAATGAGCTGCGCATTCTCTCGCTGCTCCTGAGCCGCGCGGGCAAGATCGTCTCGCGCTCGGCCATCATGCAGGACCTGTGGGACTCCGACGCCTTCGTGGACGACAATACGCTCACCGTCAACATCAACCGCCTGCGCACCACGCTCGAAAAAATCGGCATCAAGGGGTATTTGACGACGCATCGCGGCCAAGGCTATTCGGTCTAGGGGCCGGCTATGTCGTTTGGCAAGTTCTTTAAAGATGCACTGCTTCCCGTCGCCGTGTGGACGTGCGGCGTGCTGCTGAGCTGCTTTGTGCTGACGGTCGCCGGCGCACCCGTTTCTATCGTGGTCGTGGCGGTTGGCGTGTCCTTTATCTTCGGTATGCTCGGCATCGTGATCGAGTACGCTCGCCGTCGCCGTTTTCTGCGTCAGTTGGAGCGCGCGGCAGAGGAGCTCGAGAGTCCCGCATGGGTGCAGGAGATGGTGCAATGCCCAACCTATGCCGAGGGCGAGCTCGAGTACGAGGTCCTGTGCCGGGTGGGCAAAGCCGCCTGCGACGAGGTTGCCGAGGGCCGGCGTCAGACCGAAGACTATCGCGACTATATCGAGAGCTGGGTTCACGAGGCCAAGCTGCCCCTGGCGGCGGCCCACCTGATTTTGGAAAACCTGGACGGCAGCGAAGACGACCTGTCGCGTGTGGATGACCTGGGTCGCGAGCTGGCTCGCATGGAGCGCTATATCGACCAGGCGCTGTACTATGCGCGCTCGGAAGTCGTGGAGCGCGACTACCTGATTCGCCGTTGGGATCTCAAGACCCTGGTGACGGGCGCGATTAAAGCCAACGCGCGCGAGCTTATCGCGGCGCACGTGGCTCCGGTGTGCGAGAACCTCGACTTTGAGGTCTTTACCGACGAGAAGTGGCTCGAGTTTATTCTAGGCCAGCTTATTCAGAACAGCATCAAATATGCGCGCGAGGACGGCGCAAAGATCGTGTTTTCGGGCGCGTTGCTGGACGAGGGCCTGGCGAGCGAACGCATCGAGCTTACCGTCGCGGACAACGGCTGCGGCGTGAGCGCGGCCGACCTGCCGCGCGTGTTCGAGAAGGGTTTTACCGGCGACAACGGCCGCACCACCAAGCGCGCAACGGGCATCGGCCTCTACCTGGTGGCGCGCCTGTGCTCCAAGATGGGCATCGACGTCACCGCGGCATCCGAGCCCGGCGAAGGCTTCGTCGTAACATTCGCGTTTTCAACGAATAAGTTTCAATATTTCGAGTAACGCACGCGGCAGACGCCCACCCAAACAAAAACGTGCAGCCAAAACAAAACGTGCCGCCCCAAACGGGGCGGCACGCCATCTTTTATCAGCCAACTCGCTGAAGTAAGGCTGCGAAGGCCGCGGGGCCGGGAGGGGTTTCCTAAGGGCACATCCCGCAGCCGCAACGCGGCGAGGACGTGCCCGTGGAAACCCCGCAGGCCCCGCGGCCGGTGGGAGCAACGCTACTTCACGACCAAAATGTCGCAGTCCGTATTGCGCAGCAGGAACGTCGAAATCGAACCCAGCAGCGCATACTTGATCGAGGACAGGCCGCGGGCGCCGCAGAGCACCAGGTCGGGCTTGACCACGTCGAGCATCTCGTCTTTGAGCGTCTCACGAATACGGCCGGCGCGAATCATGACTTCGACCTCGGGAATATCGGGATTGGCCTTGGCCTCTTCGAGCTGCTTTTCGATGGAGTTCTTAAAGGCCTCCTCCAGACCGTTGACCAAATCGACCGGATAGGAGCCGGCGCTCTCGAGCGCCGTGGAATCGATAACGTGGCCGATAATCAGCTTGGCGCCGTTGTTCGCGGCGACCTTGATGGCGCGTGCGAGCACAAAATCCTGCTGCTCAGTACCGTCGAGTGAAACAAATACCTTGGTGTAACCCTCGTTCATGGTTTCCTCCTTGGTCTATCGCACGGGCGCGGGGCTCGTGCGTCGGGCGGGCGCGGGTGCGTTGACCGCCGGACACTTTATCTTGTTGCAGTTATACCCAAGGATTTCGGTTTAACTGCTCGCAATTCTGTGAACGGGCGAGTTTTTTGGTAAGGGTAGGCGCGGTCGCACCGCCAACGGTTGATAATGGGACATCGCCCGCATCGTCCGCAGAACATCTACCGGCGGGTGTCTAACGAGGGGGTCCCTTTGGATATTATCGAGCTTCTAAAATCTGCCTTCATGGGCCTGGTCGAGGGCATCACCGAATGGCTGCCCGTTTCGTCGACGGGCCACATGATCTTGGTGGACGAGTTCGTCAAGATGAACGTGAGCGAGACGTTCTGGAATATGTTCCTGGTCGTGATTCAGCTCGGCGCCATTCTGGCCGTCTGCGTGCTGTTTTTCCACGAGCTCAACCCGTTCTCGCCCAGCAAGGGCAAGGAGGGCCGTCGCGACACCTGGGTGCTGTGGGGCAAGATTGTGCTCGGTTGCATTCCTGCGGCGGCGATCGGCCTGCCGCTCAACGACTGGATGGAGGAGCATTTCTACAACGCTCCCGTCGTGGCGCTGGCGCTCATTGTGTACGGCGTGCTGTTTATCGTGATCGAGAACTGGCGCGCGAGCAAGCGCGAGGAAATGGCCGTTGCCGGTTCGTTTGGTTCGCGTGCTGTGGTGTCGGGTGGACGTCCCGCCGGTGCGCACTTTGCGGCGCCCCCCACGGCTACCGCTGAGGATGAGGACGATGACGAGAATCTGGACTTTGGTTCCATCGCCACGCTCGAGGACCTCAGCTGGAAGACTGCGCTGGGTATCGGCTGCTTCCAGGTGCTTTCGCTGGTGCCTGGTACGTCTCGCTCCGGTTCTACCATCATCGGCGGCCTGCTTTTGGGCTGCACGCGCTCGGTGGCGTCTAAGTTTACGTTCTTCCTGGCTATTCCCGTTATGTTTGGCGCGAGTGCGCTCAAGCTGGTCAAGTACTTCATCAAGGGCGGCACGTTCGGCACCAACGAGATCGCCATCTTGGGCGTGGGCTGCGTTGTGGCCTTTGTGGTTTCGCTCATCGCCATCAAGTGGCTCATGGGCTTCGTCCGCCGTCACGACTTCAAGTGCTTCGGAGTCTACCGCATCATCCTGGGCATCGTAGTGCTCGCATACTTCTTCGTTCTGGAGCCGATGCTCGGCCTCTAACTTAGTCGACGCTGCGCGGCGGCCAGGGCGACAACTTGTCATTCAAAGGGGGTGGCATGACCAAAAGGTCTATGCCGCCCCCTTTTCATGCCAATTTGTTCGCCCTGGCCGCCGCTCGCTACCGTTGCCATGACATCGGTGGCTCCGTGATTGGTACATTGGGGTCAGGTTTCTTTGCACCAACGTGGTGCAGACTAACCTGACACCTTTGCGCCAAATCCGCTGGGGCGGACCTGACGGCGGCGCACGGAGTCGTGGTGTGATTTGCGTCGGTGTCCGCGCGGCTCGGTATACTGGTACGGCTCAAACTATGGCGCTGCCCGCAGGCGCGCCGTCTGTCAGATGAGGAGTCGCCCATGACCCAGCCCTTGCCCTGGGAAAAGAACGCCGCGGTACCCGTGCCGCCCGCGCCGGAACCCGTGCCGCTCGATGCATACACCGCCCCCGCTGCGCCGGAGCCCGAGCTCGTTCCGCTCGACATCTATGACGCTCCCGCGCCGGCGCCCAAGCCTATCAAGCCGCTCGTCGACATCGACAGCCTTAATCCCGCCCAGCGCGAGGCGGTCCTGTCCACCGAGGGCCCGTTGCTGGTGCTCGCCGGCGCCGGCTCGGGCAAGACCCGCGTCTTGACCTTCCGCATCGCACATATGCTCGGCGACCTGGGCGTTAAGCCTTGGCAGGTTCTTGCCATTACGTTTACCAACAAGGCTGCGGCCGAGATGCGCGAGCGTCTGGCGGCACTCATCCCCAGCGGCACTCGTGGCATGTGGGTGTGCACCTTCCATGCCATGTGCGTGCGCATGCTGCGCGAGGACGCCGACCTGCTGGGCTATACCGGTCAATTCACCATCTACGATGACGACGACTCAAAGCGCATGGTGCGCGACATTATGCAGGCGCTCGGCATCGAGCAAAAGCAGTTCCCCATCAACATGATCCGCAGCAAGATCAGCTCTGCTAAAAACGCCATGATCGGGCCCGAGGACATGCTCAAGAGCGCCGATAGCCCCAACGACAAAAAGGCCGCGCAAGTCTACCTGGAGCTGGAGCGCCGCCTGCGCGCCGCCAACGCGATGGACTTCGACGACCTGCTCGTGCGCACGCTCGAGCTACTGCGCACCCGCCCCGAGGTGCTCGACAAGTACCAGGAGCGCTTCCGCTACATTAGCGTCGACGAGTATCAGGACACCAACCACGTCCAGTACGAGATCGCCAACCTGCTGGCCGCCAAGTACCAAAACCTCATGGTCGTGGGCGACGACGACCAGTCCATTTACAGCTGGCGTGGCGCCGACATCACCAACATCCTGGACTTTGAGCAGGACTTTAAAAACTGCAAGACCGTCAAGCTGGAGCAGAACTATCGCTCTACGGGTCATATCCTGAGCGCCGCCAACGCCGTGGTGCGTCACAACTCGCAGCGCAAGGACAAGCGCCTGTTTACGGCCGAGGGCGATGGCGAGAAGATTCAGGCTTTCCAGGCAAGCGACGAGCGCGACGAAGGTCGCTGGATTGCCGGCGAGATCGAAAAGCTGCATGCCAAGGGTACAAGCTACGACGATATCGCCGTGTTCTACCGCACCAACGCCCAGTCGCGTATCCTCGAAGATATGTTCCTGCGCGCGGGCGTGCCCTACAAGATCGTCGGCGGCACGCGATTCTTCGACCGCGCCGAGATTCGCGACGTCATGGCCTACCTCAAGATGATCGTGAACCCGGCCGACGAGATGAGCGTCAAGCGCGTCATCAACACGCCGCGCCGCGGCATCGGCTCCACCTCGATTCAAAAGATCGAGCAGCTGGCGCGCGACAACCGCTGCTCGTTCTTCCAAGCCTGCGAGATCGCGTGCGCCGAGACGGGCATGTTTAGCGCCAAGGTCCGCAATGGCCTGTCGAGCTTTGTGTCGCTGGTGCGCGAGGGCCGCCGCATGGACGGCGAGCTCAAGGACGTTGTCGAGATGATTGTCGACAAGACGGGCCTGCTGCAGGCCTTTCGCGCCGAGGGCACCATGGAGGCCGAGAGCCGCGCCGAGAACATCCAGGAATTCCTGGGCGTGGCCGCCGAATTTGAGGAGACGCACGAGGATATCGAGGGTACGCTCGAGAGCTTAGAGGAGCTGCGCGCGGCCGGTGTTGCCGACGTGCCTGCCGGCGCCGAGCCCGAGCCCGTCGTGGTGAGCGCACCTGCGCCCGAGCCGGGACCGTCTGCCCCGGTATCCTCGTTTGAGGCGCTCGTTGGCGCGCGTGATGCCGCAGGTTCCAATCCGCTCGATAGCCTAGCCGCCCCGGCGCTCTCGCCGCAGGATGCCCTGGCTGCCGCCATTGCGGGCAACGCGTATGCCGCGCCGACGGAGATGCCGGCGGGTGCCGTGCATGCCGACGAGATCGAGCGCACCTACGGTCCGCTCACCTGTAAGGCGCTTCCTGCTCTCATGGAGTGGCTGGCCCTGCGCTCCGACTTGGATTCCCTGGCCGGCGAGACGCATGCCATTACCATGATGACCATCCACTCCGCCAAGGGCCTGGAGTTCCCGGCGGTGTTCGTGGCCGGCATGGAGGAGGGCATCTTCCCGCACGTGCACGACTTTGGCGGCAGCGATGATCCGGGCAAGCTCGAGGAGGAGCGTCGCCTGGCCTACGTTGCCATCACGCGTGCCCGTAAGCGCCTGTTCCTGACCTATGCGGCCACGCGTCGCACCTACGGCTCGACCTCTGCCAACCCGCGCTCTCGTTTCCTCAACGAGATTCCGTTTGAGGATATCGAGTTTAGCGGTATCGGTTCTGCCGGTTTTGAGGGCACGGGCTGGGAGAAGCGCGGCGACCGTCACGGCACCTTTGGCTCGGGCATGGGCTCGGATATGTATGGCGGCAAGGTGTTCGGTTCGCATACGCGCTCGACCGGCGGTTCCGGTTCGCGCGGCGGATCGAGCTTCGACGATTTCTTTGGTGGCAGCACCTATGGCACCGAGCGCCATCGCGGGGTTTCGCCCGACGCCGGCCGTGTTGCCTCGACCTTTGGTTCGGGCGCGCCGCGAGCTAAAAAGCCGTCGTCCAAGGTGTCGCCGACGGTGGAGCGCAAGGTCGATCGCGCCAGCGCGTCACAGGACTTTGCCGCGGGCGATACCGTGAGCCACAAGACCTTTGGCACCGGTACCGTGATCTCGGTCGCCGGAGACATGATCGAGGTCCAGTTCGAAAAAACCGGCCAGACCAAAAAGCTGATGAAAGGTTTTGCACCGATCGTCAAGCTGTCGTGATCCCGGCGGACCTGGGCGGGCGTATGGGGCAACATCACCTGCTCGGACAGTCCTGCGCAAGACGGAGGCCACATTAAGTGGCCTCCTTTGCGTGCGGAACTCGCGATCGATGTTGCCCCATACACCCGCCCAGGTCCTTGGGTAACGTTGCTGGACGAACATCGCTCTGCTCGTTCGCTTTTTGGTCTGGAGAGCCGGGTGGGCTGATATATAGATACGAGTAGGGGCTCCCCCGTTGATGGGCGGGGGAGCCCCTACTTGCGTTTGGGTTGTTGTTGCTAGCCAGAGGCTCGCCGGGATGGGCGCGGGGTTTGGTCGATCGCGAGTTCCGCACGAGCCGGAGAGCACTTAATGTGCTCTCCGTGCGAGCAGGACTGCCCGAGCAGGCGATCAAACCCCGCGCCCATCCCGGCGAGCACTCGGGTACCAGTGACCTACAGGTGGCTAATAATCAGTTCCATCTTGCCTTCGAGGTCGATGGAGCTGACGGTGCTCGGGGCCAGCAGGTGGCTTCCCTTGTGGACGGGGTCGCCGCAGACGGTGCCTTCGCCGTTGATGACCGACAGGCACATGAAGGGCCAGCGCTGGTCGAGGGTCTTGCTGCCGTCGACACGCACACGATCGACGGTGTAGCAGGGATTGGACTCGAGCTCGGTCACGCCGTCGACCTCGGGCGCGGTCACGGTGCCGTCGGTCGGCGCCTGAACATCAAAATCGATGCAGTCGAGGCTCTGCTCAATATGCAGCGGGCGCAGCTTGCCGTCGGTGCCGGGGCGGTCGTAGTCGTACAGGCGATAGGTCACATCGCTCGACTGCTGCGTCTCCAAAATGAGCGTACCGGTCTTGATGGCGTGCACGGTACCGGAGTCAATCTGGAAAAAGTCGCCCTTGTGAATCGGCAGCACGTTGAGCATCTCGTCCCAGCGGCCGTCCTCGATCATCTGTGCTGCCTCGGCGCGGTCCTTGGCGCGCTGTCCGACGATGATCGTGGCGCCGGGCTCGCAGTCCAGCACATACCAGCACTCGGTCTTGCCCAGGCTGCCGTTCTCGTGCTCGGCAGCGTACTCGTCGTTGGGGTGAATCTGGATCGAAAGGTCGTCCTTGGCGTCCAGAATCTTAATGAGCAGCGGGAACTCCTTGCCCTCGCAGTTGCCAAAGAGCTCACGGTGCTCGGCCCACAGCCACGACAGCGTGTGGCCGGCATACGGGCCCTCCGCAATCTGGCAGTCGCCGTTGGGATGGGCCGAGATAGCCCAGCACTCACCGATGGGACCCTCGGGAATGTCGTAACCAAATACGGTTTCGAGCTGGCGGCCGCCCCAGATCTTCTCGTGGAAGATCGGCGTCAGTTTAATCAAATCGGACATGTTCATACCCCCATGGTGTTGTGCGGTTGCCCACTCTAAACGAGCCATAACGAGCGCCCGCATGACTACAAAACTATGCCAACGTTACGTTGTGCAGCTCAAAGCGGTCACCAACGTTGCGCGAGATCGAATGCTCAAAGGCGGTGCCGCTATCCAAAAAGCCAATCTGGTTGAGCTCGAGCAGGGGAGAGCCGGGTTTGGTGTCCAGGCGCTCAGCCTCTTCCTCGGTTGCCGCTACGGCGCGAATGGTGCGGTGGAAGCTCGAAATCTTCAGCCCGCATTGCTCGCGGATGAAGCTGTAGACCGATCCATACAGGTCTTTCTTTTTAAGGCCCGGAATCAGCTCGAGGGGCATGTAGGTGTACTCGATAACGATGGGCTTCTCGTCGACCTGGCGCACGCGCACGATGTGATAGGCAAAGTCATCCTCGGCAATTCCCAGCTGAGTCGCAACCTCTGCCGGTGGATTGACAATCGAGAAATCGTAGACCACCGAGGTTACCTTCTCCCCGCGGTGCTCATACGAAAAGCCCTGGGCGCGGTCGTTCTTGCCCTGGAAAAACGCCTTGTCGGGAAGCCCCGCCGTGTCTTTAACGTAGGTGCCCGATCCGCGCCGGCTGGTAACAAGACCCTCTTCGGTGATCTGCTCGATAGCTCGTTTGACGGTGATTTTGGAAACGCTATAGAGCTCACAGAACTCAACGACGGTGGGTAGCTTGTCGCCCGGTTTAAGAGCGCCATCCTCGATGCTTCGACGGATATCTGCAGCTATCGCCTCGTATTTGGGAATCATGGAACCTCCTTTCCGACATATAAGAA
Source organism: uncultured Collinsella sp. (assembly GCA_958445065.1). Taxonomy (GTDB): domain Bacteria; phylum Actinomycetota; class Coriobacteriia; order Coriobacteriales; family Coriobacteriaceae; genus Collinsella. Next base: position 22,861 of record CAUCQW010000006.1, on the reverse strand, counting down.
TACGCAAGTAAGTATAACCCCCAACGAGGCACCCATATTACTTTTATATAAGAAGTCCGAGAAAGAAAAAACAAAAAGACGCTTTACTTTAGAAATTAGAGCGCTATAGTTGTACGCAACGAACGGAACCCTGCCGCCGGCAGGGCCGACCGTTTGGGGACGGTTTTGTTTTGGCGGGCTGGATATCTGGATAACCGGTGCGCGCCCGCGCCGGATAACTTGCCAAAGCAAACCCGTCTCCAACCGAAAGCTCTAGACACGAAAGCGAGGACTTTGATGGCTCAGTATCAGCTGCCCCGTGACTTCTTCTTTGGCGCCGCTATGTCCGGCCCGCAGACTGAGGGTCAGTGGAACCAGGGCGGCAAGCTCGAGAACCTGTGGGATACCTGGTCCATCCAGGATCTGGATTCGTTCTATAACCGCGTTGGCTCTTATGCTGGCAATGACTTTATGGCTAAATACCAGGAGGACCTTCGCATTTTGAAGGACTTGGGCCTGGATACCTACCGCACCTCCATCCAGTGGAGTCGCCTGCTCGATGCTAACGGCAACCTCAATGAGGAGGGCGCCGCGTGGTATCACGAGCTGTTCCGTGCCTCTCGCGAGGCCGGCCTGGAGCCGTTCGTCAACCTGTACCACTTTGACATGCCTACCTACCTCTTTGACCGTGGTGGTTGGGAGAGCCGTGAGGTCGTCGAGGCGTACGCTCATTACGCCGACGTTGCCTTCCGCGAGTTTGGCCAGGAGATCAAGTACTGGTTCACCTTTAACGAGCCCATCGTCGAGCCCGAGCAGCGCTATCAGGAGGGCGTGTGGTACCCGCAGCTCCATGACTATAACCGCGCCCGCACCGTGCAGTATCACATCTCGCTGGCGCACGCGCTGGCTGTGGCCAACTACCGCCGCGCCTATGACGAGGGCGCCGTTCGCGCCGACGCCAAGATCGGCATGATCAACTGCTTTACCCCGGTCTATACCAAGGAGAACCCCAGCGAGGCAGACCTCGAGGCCGTGCGTATGACCAGCGGTATCAACAATCGCTGGTGGCTCGACCTTATTACCAAGGGCGAGCTTCCCGCCGACGTGCTCGACAGCCTGGCCGAGGGCGGCGTTAAACTTCCGTTCCGTGCCGGCGACCAAGAGATCCTCAAGCAGGGCGTTGTCGACTGGCTCGGTTGTAACTACTACCATCCCACGCGCGTTCAGGCTCCGGCGAGCAAGATCGACCAGTACGGTCTGCCGCACTTTGCCGACGAGTACGTATGGCCCGACGCCGTTATGAACGAGAGCCGCGGCTGGGAAATCTACCCGCAGGGCCTCTACGACTTTGGCATGGACTGCGCTAAGAACTACCCCGATCTTGAGTGGTTTGTATCCGAGAACGGTATCGGCATCATGGACGAATACAAGAACCGTGACGCCGAAGGGACCATTCAGGACGACTACCGCGTCGACTTTGTGCGCCAGCACCTGGAGTGGGTTGCCAAGGCAATCGCCGAGGGCGCCAAATGCCGCGGATACCATTATTGGGCCGTCATCGATAACTGGTCTTGGGCTAATGCCTTTAAGAACCGTTACGGCTTTGTCGAGGTCGACCTCATGGACGGCTACAAGCGCCGCCTTAAGAAGTCTGCAGCTTGGCTCAAGCAGGTCGCAACGACCCACGTGGTTGACTAGCGACCGGGCGAGCGCCCAGACCGCGCGCCGCCGCGCGCAAAACATGGCACATCTGGTGGCAAAGGGCGACAGACCACCGTGCGCATAGGAAAAGGCCGGATTTGATAGTTAGGAGCAATCATGGCCAGTGAAAACGGAAAGAGCTTCCTCGACAAATTTGCCGAGGTCTCTGCGAAGGTGGGAAACCAGGTTCACCTGCGTTCCCTGCGCGATGCCTTCGCAACCATCACGCCGCTCTATATCCTTGCGGGTATCGCGGTTCTTATTAACAACGTCGTGTTCCCTCTGTTCCCGCTCGATGCGGCGGGTCTTGCCAATCTTCAGACCTGGGGTTCGGCAATTACGCTGGGCACCCTCAACGTCTCTGCCATTGTCTTGGCCGGATTGATCGGCTACAGCCTCGCTAAGAACGAGCGCTTCGATAACCCGCTTGCCTGCGTGGTCGTCGCCATCTCCGCTTTCGTTATCATGATGCCGCAGCAGATCACCGCCACGCTTGCCGCCACGAGTCCGCTGCTCACCGACAAGATCACCTCTGCCGAGGTCACGGGCGCCCTTTCGACTGCCAACACCGGTACCAACGGTCTGTTCGCGGCTATTATCATCGCCCTGCTCTCCGTCACGCTCTTCATCAAGATTTCCGGCGTCGAGAAGCTTAAAGTAAAGCTGGGCGAGGGTGTGCCCCCCGCGGTCTCCAACTCCTTTAACGTCATGATCCCGATGCTGCTCAACCTCTCGATCTTCGCAGTTGCCGCAGCGCTGCTCGCCGTGTTTGCCGGCACCGATCTGTGCACCATCATCTCCACGTGTATTTCCAACCCGCTCAAGAGCATCATGAACGCCGGTCCGTGGGCTGTTATCCTCATCTACACTCTTGCGAACCTGCTGTTCTGCGTCGGCATTCACCAGTCCACCATCTCTGGCGCTACCGTCGAGCCGATCCTGACCATGCTCATCGTCGACAACATGGCTACCTTTGCCGCCGGCGGCACCATCCAGCCCGATCACTACATGAACATGCAGATCGTCAACAGCTTCGCCCTTATCGGCGGCTCGGGCTGCACCCTCATGCTCCTGCTCGATACCTTCCTGTTCTCTAAGAACAAGGCTTCCAAGACCGTTGCCAAGATGGCTATCGTTCCTGGCCTGTTTAACATCAACGAGCCGGTCATCTACGGTTACCCCGTCGTGTACAACCTGCCGCTCATGATTCCGTTCGTGCTTCTTCCCGACCTGTTCATCGGCATCACCTATGGCCTGACCTGCGCGGGCATCATCAGCCCCTGCATCGCCCAGGTGCCTTGGACCATGCCTCCCGTCATTAACGCCCTGCTTGCCACGGGCTTTGACTGGCGCGCCGGCGTATGGCAGGCCCTCGAGCTTGTCATCGGCATGGTTGTCTACCTGCCCTTTATGAGGATCTCCGAGAAGGCCATCGCCAAGCAGGAGGCCCTTGCCGAGCAGAACGCCTAAACGGTTCGTTTTCCCTTTCATTGTTGCGGGCGCCGGTACGCGGTGCCGGTGCTCGCGGCTCTCCCTGCGTAAAGACGCAGGGGGTGGGTACAGTAGCCGCAAGGAATAAAACCAGTTGTCGTCTGCGCGCCGCGCAGTTATAAGGAGGAAACCATGAAGAAGATCATGCTTTGCTGCAATGCCGGCATGTCCACGAGCCTGCTGGTCCAGAAGATGCAGTCCGAGGTCGCAAGCCGTGGTCTGGACATCGAGGTCGAGGCCCGTCCTATGAACGAGGCTCACGATCACCTGGACGAGTGCGATATCTTGCTGCTCGGCCCGCAGATTGGCTACACCAAGGGCGATTTTGAGAAGGAGGCCGCTGGCCGCTTCCCGGTTGAGGTCATCAACATGGTCGACTACGGCCGCATGAACGCTGCTGGCATCATCGACCACTGCGTCAGCGTGATGGGCTAGGTGCAGCGCATGGAGGATATGAACGAGCTGCAGATGACCTGCTTTGAGATCATCAGTTTCGTCGGAACCGCCAAGAGCATGTACATCAATGCCGTGCAAAAGGCCAAGGAGGGCGATTTTGACGCCGCCGAGGAGCTTATCAAGCAGGGTGACGAGGCTTACAACGGTGGTCACGATGTTCACATGGGGCTCCTTAAAAAGGAGGCCAATGGCGAGCGTAACGGCGAGGCCCCGCTGATTCTGCTGCATGCCGAGGACCAGATGGCAGGCACCGAGACCATGCGCGTCATGGCCACGGAGCTCATCGAGGTCCACAAGCTGCTGCAGGCGCGCACGGCCTAGTCGGCGTTATCGCCGCGACGGACCGTTCGGCCCACCAGACAATTCAGTCCCTTTCACGGGCGCCGGGAGCCTCCGCCTTCCGGCGCCTTTATATTTGGCGAAGGCCTTGCGCGAGCTGATGAGCGGGCGTTCGCATTTTCCCAGATAAAACCTGCCAAAACAAACCTGTCCCTTTTTGGCAGGTTTTTGTCTTAGGAGCGGTACCATACAGGCAATGTTTAAACGAGAAAGGTGGGCTCCCATGGAACCTAAGCAGTACTACATCGGCATCGACGTCGGCGGCACTTCGGTTAAGGAGGGCCTGTTCGATGAGGACGGCAACCTGCTTGCCAAGGCCAGCGTACCCACGCCTCCCATCGTTGACGCTGCGGGCTTTGCCGCGGTGACCGAGGCGATCGACCAGGTGGTCGCCAAGGCGCAGATTCCGCGTGCCTTTGTGGCTGGCATTGGCCTGGCCGTTCCGTGCCCCATCCCGGCCTCGGGCGATGCCAAGGTCAAGGCCAACATTGCCATTAACCTGCCCGAGCTTAGGATCGCCATTCAGGAGCACTGCCCCGACGCGGTCGTTAAGTACGAGAACGATGCCAACGCTGCTGCCATGGGCGAGGCCTGGCTCGGCTCTGCCAAGGGCGTGCAGAACGTGGTGATGGTCACCATCGGTACCGGCGTGGGCGGCGGCGTTATCGTCAACGGCGACGTGGTGTCGGGCGTTGTGGGCGCCGGCGGCGAGATTGGCCACATGTGCCTGAATCCCGACGAGGAGCGCACCTGCGGCTGTGGCGGCCATGGCCACCTGGAGCAGTATTCCAGCGCCACTGGCGTGGTGAGCAACTACCTTGCCGAATGCAAGAAGGCGGGCGTCGAGCCCATCGAGCTCACCGGCCCCTCCGATTCCAAGGACGTGTTCCAAGCTTGCCGCGAGGGCGACAAGCTTGCGCTGGCCGCGGCTGATACCATGGCCGATTATCTCGGTCGCGCTCTGGCGCTTATCGCCAACGTGGTCGACCCCGAGATGTTCCTGATCGGCGGCGGCGCCTCCGCCTCGGCCGACGTCTACCTCGACAAGGTCCGCGAGCACTTTAAGCACTACGCGCTTTCCGCCTCGCGCGAGACGCCCATTGAGGTCGCCTCGCTCGGCAACGACGCCGGCATCATCGGTGCCGCTTACGTAGCCCTGCGCGCCGCCGGCAAATAGCTGGTGCAAGGGGGCCAGGTTACTTTGCACCAACATGGTGCAAAAGGGACAGCCTTGGCCTCCATGCCTGCCCCAAAATATGCCGTAGCCCTTCCGTCTGCGAAGGCTCGGCATCGGCGTGCTACCATAGCTACGTCCAAGTACACATATCAAGTGGAGGATATCCATGGCAAACGTTCTTGTCTTTGGTCACCAGAACCCCGATAACGACGCCATCATGAGCGCCGTCGTCCTGTCCCAGCTGCTCAACCAGGTTGAGTATGCCGGCAACACCTACGAGGCCTGCGCCCTTGGTCAGCTTCCGGCCGAGTCCGCCAAGCTGCTCGCCGACGCCGGCATCGCCGAGCCCCGCGTGATCGAGTCCGTCGAGGCCGGTCAGCTCGTCGTCCTCACCGACCACAACGAGTCTGCCCAGTCCGTCGCCGGCCTTAAGGACGCCACGGTCTTTGGCGTTGTCGATCATCACCGCATCGGCGACTTCGAGACCGCCGGCCCGCTGCATTACATCTGCCTGCCCTGGGGCTCCAGCTGCACCATCGTCACCAAGCTCGCCGGCGTGCTCGGCGTTGAGCTTTCCGACGTCCAGGCCAAGCTGCTGCTCTCGGCCATGATGACCGACACGCTCATGCTCAAGAGCCCCACCACCACCGATGTCGACCGCGCTGTCGCCGCCAAGCTCGGCGAGCAGGTGGGTGTCGACCCGGTCAAGTTTGGCATGGAGGTCTTCCTCACCCGTCCGTCCGGCTCCTTCACCGCAGCCGAGATGGTCGGCAACGACATCAAGATGTTCGAGCCCGCCGGCAAGAAGCTGCTCATCGGCCAGTACGAGACCGTCGACAAGAGTCGTGCGCTCGGCATGATCGACGAGATTCGCGAGGCCATGCGCGCCTACGCCGCCGAGAAGGGTGCCGATGGCATTGTCCTGTGCATCACCGACATCATGGAGGAGGGCTCGCAGGTCCTGCTCGAGGGCGAGACCGAGGCCGCTCAGAAGGGCCTGGGCATTGCCGACGAGCACGACGGCGTCTGGATGCCGGGTGTCCTCTCCCGTAAGAAGCAGGTCGCTGCCCCCATCATGGCCGCCTGCTAGGTTTAGTTGACCAAACGCCACGACCGGATCGCGGACGTCCCGCGCTCCGGTCGTTTTTTGTGCACGGCGCCGCGTCGTCTCTTGGACAGGCGTGCCCGTGCCGTTGAGCAAATAATGTTCAACCTGTGGTTCCGCTTTTCGGCCACGCCTGCGTGCTTGTCGTGCAGGGTAGGCTAGATGCAAGCGTAATACGTTAGAGCGCGGCGCCGCCACTTGGGCGGGCCGTGCTTTTTTAAGACGGGAGCTTTCCCGTGAAAGGAGCCGCCCATGGCAGCAACTGAGCAGCTGTTCAACGTTCGTGAGCGCAAGCGCTTTGAACGTCACGACATTTGGGAGCGCATCGCCGAGAACGGCACGATTTCCGCCGCCGTCATGGTCTTCGCCGCTATCGCCGCCGTTATCTGCGCCAACACCGATGCCTACGAGGCCATCCATCACTTTTTGGAGACCCCGCTGTATGTGGGCCTGGGCAACCTTACGGCTGGTCTCACCGTTGAGCTTTTCGTCAACGACTTCCTCATGGCGATTTTCTTTTTGTTGGTGGGCATTGAGCTTAAGTACGAGATGACGGTCGGCGAGCTCAAGAATCCGCGTCAGGCCATGCTTCCCATGTTGGCGGCGGTGGGCGGCGTCGTCGTTCCCGCCTGCATCTACCTGATCTTTAACCATGCCGGCGCCCGCAACGGTTGGGCCATCCCCATGGCAACCGATATTGCCTTTGCGCTGGGCGTGCTGTCGCTTTTGGGCAACCGCGTTCCCAACGGCGTGCGCGTGTTCTTCTCGACGCTCGCTATCGCCGACGACCTGATCTCCATCGCCGCCATCGCCATCTTCTACGGTCAGAGCCCCAATCCGTTTTGGTTGGGCGCCGCCGCGCTTGTGACCTGCGCGCTCGTGTGGCTCAACAAGACGCAGCATTACCGCCTTGCCCCGTATTCGGTACTGGGGCTGCTGTTGTGGTTCTGCATGTTCAAGAGCGGCGTACATGCCACGCTTGCTGGCGTCATCCTGGCCTTCACCATTCCGGCCAAGTGCGGCGTCAAGCTCGATAGTCTCACCGATTGGCTGGGCGAGTGCCTGCCGCTGCTCGATGACCGCTACGACGACGAGGCACACATCCTGGGCCAGCATGACTTTACCGTCTCGACTACCAAGGTCGAGCGCGTCATGCACCGCGTGACCCCGCCGCTTATCCGCATGGAGCGTCTGATCTCCACGCCGGTCAACTTTGTGATCCTGCCGATCTTTGCGTTCGTAAACGCTCAGGTTCGTTTAGTGGGCGTGGACATGAGCACGCTGCTCACCGATCCGGTGACGCTCGGCGTGTACTTTGGCATGCTGCTGGGCAAGCCGATCGGCATCTTTGGTATGACGTTTGCCCTGGTTAAGCTTAAGGCCTGCGAGCTGCCGCACAATGTCAACTGGCACATGATTGCCGGCGTGGGCATTCTGGGCGGTATCGGCTTTACCATGTCGATTCTCATCAGCGGCCTTGCCTTCCCGACGGCCCAGTTTGAGGTTCTTGCAGCCAAGGCCGCTATTCTCGCCGGTTCGGTCACCGCAGCCGTGCTCGGCATGATCTACATGAGCGTGGTCTGCAAGCATCCCTCGCCCAAAGACGAGTAAGAGCGCGAAAACCGGCTCCAGAACCGATTCGGGCGCGTCCAAAATGCGGATTCTGGCGGTGCTTGCCGCCTGCCAGACACGCCAGTGGTCAAAAAACGCCGTTTGTGAGTACTGTCACAAACGGCGTATCATTTTAGGTGCGGAAAATAATGAACAAAGTTATAAGAACTGTACGTTAATGAGTGACCATCGACTTCCAATTTGGCGCTAGCTGACGGTGATTAGGAAGTTTCAAGTCGAGTTTTGCCGATTTCGACCAAAAATCGCTGCTACTAAAAAGGTAACAGTACTCATATTTGCCCTTTTTTGGCCACAAGCCCTAAAACAAGCCTCGCCAAGGTCGGGAAGCGGGCCAAATCGCCGGCCTCGAGGCTTATTCCACCGTTCCGTAGACGGCGCCCCAGCCGTGGGCGGCCAAGGCGGAGTTGAGCTGGTCGCAGAGTGACTGGCGGTCGTAATAGCCGGGCGGTAGCAGGTTGACGATTTCCATGAGATCGGGCGCCAGGTCCAAGATTTCGGCCTGTACGATCAGGTCCAGGCGGTCGATGGCATGGCGGTCGTAAAACAGCCCGTCGACCAGGCGCTGCAGGTCGCCGAATTCCTCGGCCCTAAACGATCCGTACTCCATAGTGCCTCCTTGGGCGCCCCACGCCGCCATGCGCGGCGATTCGTAATTCATTGCGATGAACTTAATCTATCACGGCTTCATACCGTTGTGGCGGTGGCGGTCTATACTTAGACGAACTGCAACGTACCGCTTCGCGAAAGGTCGCACCCATGCAGACGATCTACCAGAAGATGGAAACCACCGAACTCGATGCCGCCATCGAGGCGCTCAAAGCCGAGGTCGCCGAGGTCAAGGCCAAGGGCCTGGCGCTCGACATGGCCCGCGGCAAGCCGTCGCCCTCCCAGGTGGACATCTCTCGACCTATGCTCGATATCCTCAATGCCGATGCCGATCTGCACGACGGCAACGTCGACTGCTCCAACTACGGCTGCTTTGAGGGCATTCCCTCGGCACGCAAGCTAGCGGGGGAGTTCCTGGGGTGCCCTGCCGAGCAGACGCTCGTGCTGGGCTCGTCGAGTTTGCTGATTGAGCATGACATCGCCGGTATGTTCTGGCGTTGCGGCTCGTGCGGCAGCGAGCCCTGGGACGCCTACGAGGCCGCGCACGACGGCAAGAAGGTCAAGTTCCTGTGCCCCGTTCCCGGCTACGATCGCCACTTTGGCATCACCGCCGACTTGGGCATCGAGAACGTCCCCGTCGCGATGACCGACAACGGCCCCGACATGGACGAGGTTGAGCGCCTGGTTGCCGCCGACGATTCCATCAAGGGCATCTGGTGCGTGCCCAAGTATTCCAACCCCACGGGCATCACCTTTAGCGAGGACACTGTGCGCCGCCTGGTCGAGATGCCCACGGCCGCGCCCGATTTCCGCATCTTTTGGGACAACGCTTACTGCGTGCACGACCTGTACGACGAGACCGACGAGCTCGCAAATATCTTTGACCTCGCTCGCGCGGCGGGCACCGAGGATCGCGTGGTGGCCTTTGCCTCGACGTCCAAGATCACCTTCCCGGGCGCCGGCATCGGCTTTATTGGTGCGAGCCCCGCGGTTATCGCCGAGTTCTCCAAGCGCCTGAAGGCCGGCCTCATCAGCGCCGACAAGCTCAACCAACTGCGTCACGTGCGTTTCCTTCCCACCATCGAGGCGGTCAAGGAGCACATGAAAAAGCATGCCGAGTTCCTGCGCCCGCGCTTTGAGGCCGTTGAGCGTAAACTCACCGAGGGCTTGGGCAACACGGGTTGCGCCACTTGGACTCATCCCCATGGCGGCTACTTTGTGAGTTTCGATGGCCCCGAGGGCTCGGCCCAGAAGGTCGCCGCGCTTTGTGCCGACCTGGGCGTCAAGCTCACGCCGGCTGGTGCCACCTGGCCTTATGGCAAGGATCCGCGCGACACCAACATCCGCATCGCGCCGAGCTATCCCACGGTCGAGGACCTGGAGGCCGCGCTCGATGTGCTGGTGCTGGCTGTCAAGCTCGTCGCTGCCGAGCTTGCGCGTGCCGAGCGCGCCTAAAGCGTAGGGCCCCGCAAGTCCGCGCCTAGTACTATCCGCACTTTCGATACGTAAAGGAGCGTATACATGGATTTGGGTATTTCCACCAACCCCACGCCAGAGCTCTACACCATTAAGGTGACCGGTGAGATCGATATCTCTAACGCCGATAGCCTGCGCAATGCCATCGACCTGGCGCTCGAGCAGCCCACTGAGGCCGTTGAGCTCGATTTTGCCCAGGTGAGCTACATCGATTCGACGGGCATTGGCGTGCTTGTGGGCGCCGCACACCACGCAGCTGATCATGGTAAGCGTTTTAGCTGCGTCAACGTGCAGCCCCCGGTGATGCGCGTGGTTCAGCTGTTGGGCGTCGACCAGGAGATTTCGATCACCGCTGCATAATCTTTGCCCCCAAAAGGGCGTGCCGTTTGGCATATGTTTGTGATGCGCTCGGACGTTTTGGCGTCCGGGCGCTATACTTGACCGAATGAATAGACGAGTTCCGGCCGAATGGCGCGGTGCGGGCTCGACTCACATCGAGCCTTGGAGGTATGTGTGTTTGGTATTGGAGAGGGTGAGCTCGCGATCATCGTGGTCTTCGGCTTTTTGCTGTTTGGCCCGGATAAGCTCCCGCAGATGGGCCGCACGATCGGCCGTGCCATCCGTCAGTTCCGCGAGACGCAGGAAAAGATGACGGCCGTTGTTCAGTCCGAGATTATCGATCCGGTGAGCGAGGCCGCGTCGGCCCCGGTCAAGCCCAAGAAGGCCGCTGCGACCGACGACGATTCCGATGCGGACGAGGATGCCGCCGAGACGGCAGCGCCCGCCAAGAAGGAGACCTTTGCCGAGCGTCGCGCCCGTCTTGCTGCCGAGAAGGCCGCAAGCGAGGGTGCTGCTGAGGGCGAAGGCGCTGTTGATGAGGCCGAGGGTACAGAGCCTGCTGCTGCCGTCGAGCCCGAGCCTGCTGCAGAGCCCGAGCCCGAGCCGGCAGAGCCCACGACGGCTGACCTCTACGCCCGTCGTCCCCGCAAACGCAAGGCCGTCGTCGACCAGCTCGCTCGCGAGCTCGAGGTCGAGGACGATGCCGAGGCTGCTGCCGCCGACGCCCCGAAGGGAGGCGATGAGTAATGCCGATCGGACCTGCGCGCATGCCGCTCTTCGATCACCTAGGAGAGCTTCGTCGCCGCCTGACTATCGTGGTCGTATCGGTGTTTGCCGCCGCTATCGTGCTGTATTTCGCCACGCCTGTGGTGCTCGATATCCTGGAAGACCCCATCCGCTCCTTTGTGCCGGACGGTAAGTTCTACATCACCACCACGCTCGGCGGCTTTGGCCTGCGCTTCTCGCTGGCCATCAAGATGGCCGTGGTCATGTGCACGCCCATGATCATCTGGCAGATCCTGGCATTTTTCCTGCCGGCACTGCGCCCCAACGAGCGCAAGTGGGTTGTGCCCACGGTGCTCGCCTCGACGGTTCTGTTCTTCCTGGGTGCCATCTTCTGCTACTTCATCATCATCCCGGCGGGCTTTGAGTGGCTCATCGGCGAGACCTCGGCCGTCGCTACGGCGCTGCCCGACCTGGAGAACTACGTCAACATGGAGCTGCTCTTTATGATCGGCTTTGGCGTGGCGTTTGAGCTGCCGCTCATCATCTTCTATCTGTCCGTCTTTCACATCGTGTCCTATGCGGCCTTCCGCAGCGCCTGGCGCTACGTGTACGTGGGCCTGCTCGTGGGCTCGGCTGTGATCACGCCCGACGGCTCGCCCGTTACGCTGGGCCTTATGTACGGTGCCCTGCTTTCGCTCTACGAGATCTCGCTCGCCATTGCCCGCGTGGTCATTACCGCGCGCGAGGGCAAGGAGGGCCTGTTCGTGAGCCGTCTGGACCTGTTCTCGGACGACGAGGACGACGAGGAGTAAAACGGTATGCACGAGGTTGGCATTGTCAACGGCATACTCGATACAGTGATTCGCGCGGCGCGTGGGGCGGGGGCCTCGCGCGCCGTTTTGGTAACGCTGCGTATCGGGGATATGACCGAGGTCGTGCGCGAGGCGCTCGACTTTGCGTGGGGGACGTTTCGCGACGAGGACCCGCTCACGCGCGGCTGCGAGCTTGCCGTGGAGGAGGTCCATCCACAAAGCGAGTGCCTGGACTGCGGCGAGGTCTTTGAGCACGACCGTTTCCATTGTCGCTGCCCCCAGTGTGGCGGCGCCAACGTGCGCCTGCTGCACGGCCGCGAGCTCGATATCGCAAGTATCGAAATCGAAACCCCCGACGATTAGCCCGCTAGCCATCTGGTGATGGGGTATAAAGGAGCCAAAGTAAGGAGCGCTAAGTATGGCCGAGAAAACGATTGATATCGCGTCGCCGATCCTGTCGCGCAACGAGCGCCTGGCAGATCAGCTGCGTCAGCGATTTAATGAGGCAGGCACCTACGTGATCAATGTGCTGTCGAGCCCCGGCTCGGGTAAGACCACCACGATTCTGGGCACCAACGAGCGCCTGCGCGACAAGGCCGGCCTACGCTGTGCCGTCATCGAGGGCGATATCGCCTCGGATGTCGACGCCATCACCATGAAGGAAGCCGGCATGCCCGCCATCCAGATCAACACGGGCGGCCTGTGCCACCTCGAGGGCAACATGATCATGGAGGCCGTCGACGCCTTCGACCAGGCCGTCGGTCTGGAGAACATCGACGTCATCTTTATCGAAAATGTGGGTAACCTGGTCTGCCCGGTCGACTTTGACCTGGGCGAGAACCTGTCCATCATGATCCTCTCGGTGCCCGAGGGCGACGACAAGCCCATCAAGTACCCGGGCATCTTCCAGCACGCCGGCGCGCAGCTGCTCAATAAGGTCGACGTGGCCCCGGCTTTCGATTTTGACATGGATAGGTATACTAAGACACTCGATGACCTCAATCCGCAGGCGCCGCGGTTTGCCGTGAGCGCGCGCAAGGGCGAGGGCATGGATGCCTGGTGCGATTGGCTCATCGGGCAGATTGAGCAAGCAAGGGCGTAAGTCGGCCGCCAAGAGGGCGGGCGCAGCCGCAGACACACGAGATAGGAGCCTCTTTTGAAGCTCATCATCGCTGAGAAAAACGACGCCGCGCGTCAGATCGCCGAGCGTCTGTCCACGGGCAAGCCCAAAAAGGACAAGGTGTACAACACCGCCATCTACCGTTTTGAGTGGAAGGGCGAGGAGTGCGTGACGATCGGCCTTGCCGGTCACATCCTGGCACCCGATTTTTGCGACAGTGTGCTGTTCGATAAAAAGTTGGGCTGGTATTCGGTCACGGAGGACGGCGAAATGCTGCCGGCCGATATGCCCGATGGCCTGGCCCGCCCGCCGTACGACACCAAGCGCAAGCCGTTCCTTGCCGATGGCATTTCCATCAAGGGCTGGAAGCTCGAGAGCCTGCCCTATCTCACCTGGGCGCCCGTCATTAAGCTTCCGGCCGAGAAAGAGCTCATCCGCTCGCTTAAGAACCTCGCCAAAAAGTCCGACAGCGTCATCATCGCCACGGACTTCGATCGCGAGGGCGAGCTGATCGGTTCGGACGCCCTCAACAAGGTGCGCGAGGTGGCGCCCGACTTGCCGGTCGCCCGCGCCCAGTATTCTTCGTTTACCAAGGCCGAGATCACGCAGGCCTTCGATAACCTTGTCTCGCTCGACCAGAACCTGGCCGACGCCGGCGAGAGCCGTCAGCACATCGACCTCATTTGGGGTGCGGTGCTCACGCGCTACCTGACGCTCGCCAAGTTTGGCGGCTTTGGCAACGTGCGTTCCGCCGGCCGCGTGCAGACGCCGACGCTTGCCCTGGTGGTCGAGCGCGAGCGCGAGCGCATGGCGTTTGTGCCCGAGGACTATTGGCAGATTCGCGGCATGGGCGCCGCGCAAGGCGCTGCCGAGGACGATCGCTTTAAGATCGCGCACAAGACGGCGCGCTTTACCGACAAGGATGCTGCTGAGACGGCGTACGGTCACGTTGACGGCGCTACGACGGCAACCGTCGCCGCGGTGACCAAGCGCTCGCGTAAGCAGCAGCCGCCCACGCCGTTTGCGACGACCTCGCTGCAGGCTGCCGCCGCGGCCGAGGGCATCTCGCCTGCGCGTACGATGCGCATCGCCGAGTCCCTCTACATGGCCGGTCTCATCAGCTACCCGCGTGTCGATAACACCGTGTATCCCGCGACGCTCGATCTGGGCGCCGTGGTGAGCGACCTGGCAAAGATCAACCCGGCGCTGGCGCCCGTGTGCAAAAAGGTGCTCGCCGGCCCCATGAAGCCCACGCGCGGCAAGGTCGAGACCACCGACCACCCGCCTATCTACCCCACGGGCGAGGGCGATCCGTCCACGCTCGACGGCGGCCAGCGCAAACTCTATGACCTCGTCGCCCGTCGCTTCCTGGCAACGCTCATGGGGCCCGCGACCATCGAGAACACCAAGCTCGAGCTCGACGTCAACGGCGAGCCGTTCGTGGCTTCGGGCGACGTGCTCGTGACCCCGGGCTTCCGCGAGGCATATCCGTACGGCCTCAAGCGCGACGAGCAGATGCCGCCGCTTGAGCAGGGCGACACGGTCGACGTGTTCGACATTAAGCTCGAGGCCAAGCAGACCGAGCCGCCCGCGCGCTACAGCCAGGGCAAGCTCGTGCAGGAGATGGAAAAGCGCGGCCTGGGCACCAAGTCCACGCGCGCGAGCATCATCGAGCGCCTGTATGCCGTGCGCTATCTCAAAAATGATCCCGTTGAGCCGAGCCAGCTGGGCATCGCCATCATCGACGCGCTGTCGCAGTTTGCCCCGCGCATCACGAGCCCCGATATGACCAGCGAGCTCGACGGCGACATGACCCGCGTGGAGCGCGGCGAGGATACCGAAGAGCATGTCGTGACACACTCGCGCGCGCTGCTGGCCGGCGTGCTCGACGAGCTGCTCAAGCATACGCAGGAGCTGGGCGACGCCATCAGCGACGCCGTCACGGCCGATGCGCGCGTGGGCGCCTGCCCCAAGTGCGGCAAGGACCTGGTTATGAAGACGAGCGCCAAGACCCGCGGCAGCTTTATCGGCTGCATGGGTTGGCCCGACTGCGACGTGACCTATCCGGTGCCGAGTGGCGTCAAGGTGAGCCCGCTCGAGGGCGAGGCCGCCGTGTGCCCCGAGTGCGGCGCGCCGCGCATCAAGTGCCAGCCATTCCGCCAGAAGGCCTTCGAGATCTGCGTGAACCCCACGTGCCCCACCAACTACGAGCCCGATCTTAAGGTGGGCGAGTGCAAGGTGTGTGCCGAGGCCGGACGTCACGGCGACCTGATCGCGCACAAGAGCGAGAAGAGCGGCAAGCGCTTTATCCGCTGCACCAACTACGATGACTGCGGCGTGAGCTATCCGCTGCCGGCGCGCGGCAAGCTCGAGGCGACGGGCGAGACCTGCCCCGAGTGCGGCGCCCCCATCGTGGTGGTCAACACGGCGCGCGGTCCGTGGCGTATCTGCGTCAACATGGACTGCCCGACCAAGGAGAAGAAGCCCGCCCGCGGTCGCAAGACCACAACCAAGGCGAGCACGGCAAAGAAGACGACGGCTAAGAAAGCCACTGCCGCCAAGAAGACGACCGCGAAGAAGTCGACTGCCAAGAAAGCAGCCGCCGACAAGTAACGGCGCAGTCGAAACATTGCCCAAAAAAACGAGCGAGGACCCCGCGATCCTCGCTCGTTTTTTTGACCGGCAGTTAGGGACGTTCCTTTTCTGCCGGCAGTTTAGGAACGTCCCTAACTGCCGGCTCGGGAACGACAAAGCGCTAGTTCACCTCGACAGGCTTAGCGCCGGGATAGCGCTCCTCAAAGTCTAGGCGGTACTTATTGTCATTGGTGCCCGCCACGTTGTCGCGCGACAGCGGCGCCACGATCTCATTCTTGTGGTCCGCAGGCTTGGCGTATTTCAGGCTGATCTCCCAGGCATCACAGATTGCGTCAATGCGGTGATCCAGGTCGTCGTACAGGGCGATGATATCCTTCCAGGAGCTGTAGTTCTTGGAGCTCGTCGGGACGTCCAGGTCCTCGACGATGTCGTAATACTGCTCGATGGTGTCCTCCGTGCGCTCGGCGACGTCGGCGAGATTTTGACGGGTGGTTCGATCCTCTTCCAGATAGTTGCCGTTGAAGTTCTGCGCGCAGCCACGGACCTGGCTGTCGAGATCTTCGAGCAAGTCGTAGTATTCGCTCAGGCGACGGTAGAGGTTCTGCTCGGAGAGCGTTGCTTCGCCGCCATCCTCGTCGTCATCGTCATCATCGTCGTACAGGCTGTTGGGATTGCCGAGAGGCTTTAGGTCATCGTCGTCGACGTCATGGTGCAGCTTAGCTACCTCGGCAGTCGTCTGCGTGGCGGCGTTGTCGAACGGTCTGATCGCAAAGAAGATGACCAGGGCGATGATGATCGCCACCAGCACAACGATAACGGCGATAAGCGGCCCGGTGCCGCTCTTTTTGGGAGCGGGGGTCTGTGGCGAAGCGGGCGCGTATGCGGGAGCCGGCTGCTGTTGGGGCGAGCCGCTCGCGACGGGTATGCGCTGCGTGGTCTCGACGGCTTCGGTCCTTGCGGCGGGGTCGGGGCTATAGGCGAGGGGGTCGTCCGCCTTGGCTTGCGGCGTATCAAGGGAGCCGGTCTGCTCAAAAGCGGGCTGGCTATCGCTCGCGGCTGTTTGCTCAACGGGTGCACCGCACGAGGTGCAGAACTTGGCATTATCTTCAAGAAGCTTGCCGCACGAGGCGCAATACCGAGACATTGCCACTCCTTTCGCCACATTTCAATGCAATACGACGATTATACCCAGCATCCAAAATTCCCCATCATACGTTGCGGTGAAATAGGGACTGTTTGGCGGTCTCAGAGCTTCAATCAGTCCCTATTTCACCGCAACTTTGGAAAGGCGCCTTTAGCCATTGGGGACGTGCCGAGCACTGGGGTATCATGGCTTGGTTGCTATAACTCGCATTTACGCGCCTTGTAGGAAGGGGCTGCGCCCATGGCTTTTGAGCCTGCTCAACATAGCTTTATCACGCTCGAGGGCGTCGACGGTGCCGGCAAGTCCACGCAGGCGCGCCTGCTTGCCCGTGCGCTCGACCTTGCCGGCTACCAGGTTGTGACCCTGCGTGAGCCGGGCGGCACTGCCATCAGCGAAAAGATTCGCGCCCTGCTGCTCGACCCTGCCAACACGACGATGGGCGATACCTGCGAGCTGTTGCTCTACGAGGCTGCGCGTGCCCAGCTGGTGCACGAGGTCATCGCGCCCGCCCTCGCTGCCGGCAAGGTGGTCCTGTGCGATCGCTTCTACGATTCCACGACCTGCTACCAGGCGTTTGCCGATGGCCTCGATCGCCAGATAGTGCGCGACGCCAACAACCTGGCCGTCGCGGGTACGCACCCGGCGCTCACACTCGTCTATCACATCGCGCCCGAGCAGGCGGCGCTGCGCATGGCAGCCCGTGGCGCGGCAGATCGCATGGAGGCAAAAGGCGTGGCATTCCAGGAGCGTGTCTACCAGGGCTTTTGCGCAATCGCTGCCGAGGAGCCAAACCGCGTAAAGCTCATCGACGCCACTGCGACCGTCGAGGAAGTCTTCGAGAAGACGGTCGAGCAGGTTCGCGCGTATGGTCTCGACATTCCGCAGGAAGCCGTTGCCGCCGCGCTTGCCAAGGAGGCCGAGTAGCATGGCCCCCGCTCAGGCAAGCCTGCTGGCCAAGCTCGACACCCAAGAGCGCGTGCGCGACTTTTTGACCAATGCCGTCGCTAGCGGTCGCGCGTCGCACGCCTACCTGTTTTTGGGCGCGCCCGGCGCGGGCAAGCTCGACGCCGCGTGGGCGCTCGCCCAAGCCTTCCTGTGCGAGCAGGACGGCTGCGGCGCATGCGACAGCTGCGTGCGCGTCTCTCGACATACGCATCCCGACGTGCACTATTACACGCCCGAGAGCGCCACGGGTTACCTCATCGCCCAGACCCGCGAGCTGCTCGACGACGTGCCGCTGGCGCCCATCCGCGCCAAGGCAAAGGTCTACATCATCGACCGTGCCGAGCAGCTGCGCGCCAACACCGCCAACGCGCTGCTCAAAACGCTCGAGGAGCCGCCCGAGGGCGTCATGTTCATCCTGTTGGGTACCTCGGCAGACGTGATGCTGCCCACCATCGTGAGCCGCTGCCAGTGTGTGCCGTTTCGGCTGGTGTCTCCCACCGTGGCCGCGCAGGTCGTGAGCCGCGCCACCGGGCAGGATCCCGCGCGCTGCCGCATGGCCGTCGCCGTGGCGGGAAGCCCCACGCGTGGTATCGAGTTCCTCAAGAGCGCCGAACGCCAGGACGCCCGTCGCCAGATGATCCGTGCCATCGACTCACTCATTGCCGCCGACGAGGCCGATGTACTCAGCCGTGCCAAGTCGCTCATCGTCGCCGTCAAGGCGCCGTTGGCCGAGGTCAAGTCCACGCAGGAAAAGGTGCTCGAGCAAAATGCCGACTACCTGTCGCGTGGAGCATTGAAGCAGCTTGAGGACCGCAACAAGCGCGAACTCAACGCGCGCGAGCGTTCGGGTATCATGGAAGCGCTGGCGAGCGCGCGGACGCTCATGCGCGACGTGCTGCTGACGCTTCAGGATGAGGCGGCCGACGTCGTGAACGAGGATGTGCGCGACACGATCGGTCGGCTTGCCGCCGCGACCAATGTTGCGGGTGCCACCCAGGCGCTCGAAGCGGTCGCAACCGCCGAGCGCAACATCGCCAGAAACGTTACTCCCCAGCTGGCCATCGAGGTCATGCTGTTCGATATCAGGAAGGCACTGAAATGCCGTTAGTCGTACCCGTTAAGTTTACCTACGCCTCGCGCGACCTGTGGTTCGACCCGCAGGATTTGGATATCCTCGAGGCCGATTATGCCATCTGCTCCACCGAGCGCGGAACCGAGATCGGCCTGGTCACGGCCGATCCCTTCGAGGTACCGCAGGACGAGATCGGCCAGCCGCTCAAGCCCGTGCTGCGCGTGGCGAGCGACATCGACCTGCAGCTTGCCGATGATCTGGCCATCCAGGGCGACGAGGCCATGGTCGATTTCCGTCGCCTGGTCAAGGAGCTCGACCTCGAGATGAAGCCGGTCGGCGTGGAGTACCTGTTTGGCGGCGAGAAGGCCGTGTTCTACTTTGCGGCCGAGGAACGCGTCGATTTTCGCCAGCTCGTCAAGGATCTGTCCTCGACGCTGCACATTCGCGTCGACATGCGCCAGATCGGCGTGCGCGACGAGACTCGCCTGGTGGGCGGCTATGCCCAGTGCGGCCAGGAGCTCTGTTGCACGCGCTTTGGCGGACAGTTTGAGCCCGTCTCGATCCGCATGGCAAAAGAGCAGGACCTGCCGCTCAATTCCTCCAAGATCAGCGGCGTTTGCGGCCGCCTGATGTGCTGCCTGCGCTACGAGTTCGAGGCCTACAAGGACTTTAAGAGCCGCGCGCCCAAAAAGAAGACGCTTATCGATACGCCGCTCGGCAAGGCGCGTATTCAGGAATATGACACGCCGCGCGAGCAGCTGGTGCTGCGCCTGGAGAACGGCAAGGTCTTTAAGGTCAACCTGGCTGATATGACCTGCTCGGAGGGCTGCAAAAAGAAGGCCGCCGAGCAGGGCTGCAGCTGCCGCCCCGACTGCGTGACGCGCGACGTGCTCGAGCGCATCGAGTCGCCCGAGATGCGCCTGGCGCTCATGGAGCTCGACCGCGAGAACGGCGTCGACGTGGGCGATGGCCTGTCGAGCGCCGACCGTCTTGCTGGCACGTCGATGCCCAAGCGCCGTCGTCGCGATGCCGATTCCGATGCCCGCGCCGGTCAGGGGCAGGGCGAGGGTCGTGGCCGCGGAAAGGGCCGTGGCAATGCCGCAACGCCTGAGGCCGAGGAGGCCGCCGGTGGCCGTCGTCGTCGCAAGCGCGCGGGCTCGGGCGATGTCGGCGAGGCCGCTCCCGCAGGCAAGAATTCCCCCCGCGAGCGCGAAGCTCAGCAGCCTCAACAGCAAAATCGCGGCGGTGGCATGAATCCCACGCGCCGTCGCCGCCGCCATTTGTCGAGCGAGGAGCGCGAGGACGCCTTCCGCGCCGCAGCCGCTCGCGAAGCCGGTGCCGCCCCCAAGGGTGGTTCGGGTTCCGATACGCCTGCCGACAAGGGTAGCAAGCAGCGCAACGATGACGAGCGCGCCCCGCGTCCGCGTCGTCGCCATTCCTCGGGCACGCAGCAAAAGCCCTCGGTGCCCTCCGTTGCCGATCAGGTCTCGGATGGCGAGGTCAAGGTCACGCGTCGTCGCCCCGGAGATGGCGGAGGGGCGGCTGCCAAGGCCGCGCGCGGCGCTGCTCGCGACGAACGCGAGTCGCGCGAAGATCGTGGTGGCGAGGGTTCGGCCGACCAGGGCCAGAAGCGCCGTCGCCGTCGTCGTTCCCGCAAGCCGCGTCAAGATGGTGGCGAGGGTTCGACCCCGTCTTCGTCTGCACCACAACCGCCTACCGGCGAATAGCGCCCGCAAACGGATTTAACCTGCCTGACCCCAAACGCGTCGGGGTACCATAGCACTGAATCAACAACCCTCCCTGCGACCGAACGTAGGGAGGGTTGTGTCGTGAAGAGATATTTGAATGTGTTGGGATGCCTGCAAGGTGCCGGCATCCTGCCGTTTGCGGACGAATTGCTACCGTTTGCCGAGCTGGCGGCGTACGAGGCGCTTGAGGCGTTGTCGCCTACGCGATGCGCCGGCTGCGAGCGCTCCGGCGCGCTTATTTGCCAAGACTGCTTGGCGGCGCTTGCGCTCATCGACCCGCGGCATAGCTGCACTCGATGCGGCGCCCCGTTTGGAGACTTGCTGTGCACCGAGTGCTCGGTCGAGGGTTCGTCCTCGGCGATGGCCGAAGCACTCGACCGGTGCCTGGCATGTGCCGTTTACGCGCATCCGCTGCCGCGGATCATTAAAGCGTACAAAGACGCGGGCGAGCGACGCCTGGCGCCGTATCTGGCAGAGCTGCTATACGACACCGCCTTACATGCCCAGGTCGCGGCGCCCGAACGCTTAGGCGGTGTGTTGTCCGGCGCCGATGCGGTGGTGTTTGTGCCCGCGACTGCGGCGGCGTTTCGGCGACGCGGCTTCGATCATATGGAGGCCATCGCGCGCCCATTTTGCGAGCTGTCGGGTGTTCCGTTGCTCGACGCCCTCGTTAAATACGGCCATGGCGACCAGCGTGAACTCGGCCGTGAAGAACGCCGTGAACGCGTCCGAGGCATGTACGAGACCGTTGAGGACGTGCGGGGCCGCCGCCTGCTGCTTATCGACGACGTTATCACCACGGGTGCGACGATGGCAGCGGCTTCGGCGGAACTCAAGCGCGCCGGTGCCGCGGCCGTTGATGGCCTCGCTATCGCACGTGTTTGGTAGGGGTGGTTTTGTGGCAGTGAAGATTGAGCGGCGCAACGAGCCGACAGGCGAACAGCTAGCGGCTTCCGTAATCCTAACAGGCGCTTCAGCGCTGCGCATGATGCGCGCCGAGCGCCGGCAGATGGGCTATATCAGCTGGAAGGACCTCAATCCCGATGAAGAGCGCCGTGTGCTGCGCACGTCGTCGCCCTCGACCGAGGACATCTATCTTCCCGACTTGGTGCGAATTGGAGCCGCAAGCGGCGAGGTGCAAGAGGATTTGTGCTTGCTGGTGGGATCTGCGGCGCAGCGCCGCCGCATGCCTAGCGTAGGCTGGTCCGTGTGTTCCGGGTTGCCCGCCGGCTCGATTCTAGAGGTGGAACCGGGGGTGTACAGCTTGTCTCCCGAGGCCCTCTGCCTTGCCGTTGCGCGCGAACTTGGCTGTATCCAGGCATTTGCCCTGGCCCAGGAGCTGTGCTCTAAGATTTCACTGAGCGACCGCGGGAAGTATCTGCCTCCCTACACCTCGCCTGTTACGAATAAACTTGCAAAGGACAAGGACCAGCCAGCAGACGTGGGCTACTTTGAAGTCGAGCCGGCGCTGACGCCCGATCGCCTGGCAGATTACCTTGCGGCATGCAAGGGGAATGTGGCCAAACAGCTGCTGCGTCTGTGTCCCTACCTGTCAGAAAACCTGCTCTCGCCCATGGAGTGCATCATGCTCGCTCTGTTTTCGCTTCCGTTTTCCTATGGCGGATTTGACTGCGGTCCCTTTAAGACCGACTACAAGATCGAGTTCGATGACCGCGCGCAGGCAATCTCGGGGATGCCGCATGCAGTTTGCGATGCGTATCAGGAAGCAGCCCGGTTTGACCTTGAATACAACGGTGAGCTGGGCCATTCCTCCCGGAGGGGACGTATCCATGATGAAAAACGCAACACGGGCTTGATTACTATGGGAATCGAGGTCGCGACGGTCAACAACGAAATGCTCTGCGACATGGAAGCGATGGAAGCGCTCGCATGGCGCATCCACCAGCGTATGCGAAAGCGGTACCGGAATCGTGTCGATGCCCGCAGGAAGAAGCAAGAGGCGTTGCTTAACACGCTGCGGGCGTGTTTTGGGCTTAAGCCGGTCTAATTCACGTCGAAAATAGGGGGTTAATCATATGCCCTGGCCAAAATATGGCAAATATGAGTACTGTCACTAAATCAGTAACAGCAAAATCAAGGAATTTAGGACTCGGAGGCGGCATAAAGTAAGAAGATAATAAACAAATGTGGAATAACTAAGCATCAGGTTAGCGACATTGAGCGCAAAATCTGTCCGAGAGGCCAAAATTGCCTGTTACTAAATTGGTGACAGTACTCATATCTGCCATTTTTTTGGCCACGGCACCCTAGGAAGGGTGCCCCGGAGCTCCCCATAGGGGAGCTCCGGGCTTCACAGAGGCACGAATAGCCCACTCCGACCTGCGAAATCTGTACTCGCGATGCGAATGACGCCCCTAACCTTAAACTTTAGCTTGAA
>CAUCQW010000005.1 GCA_958445065.1 uncultured Collinsella sp. | reverse complement strand
GCCTTCGTCTGCAGGCTCTCGACCCTGCGAGATTGCACAAACGCATGCAGGGACGTATGTATAACGTAACAGTAGCTGACAATGGGCTGGATCATATAGGCAAAGCCGCGACGATACACGCCCTGCGAATCGATATAGAACAAGGCGTGCGTCCAGTAACTGGTAAAAGCCAGCACGACCACCAGAGCCGTAGGCAACGTTACAAGCACCACCCTATAGCGCGAGGTCACAAGGCGAGAGCCCTGCATCGTCTCGGAATAGATAAACCAAATGAGACACGCGATGGCAAAGAGCGAAAACGAAACCGCGTTGGAAATCCAGTTGGCAGCAATACCCAACGTGCCGTCCGCACCATCCGAAAGCGTCCAGATCATATCGAATAATATGTACGCGGCAGAGGTGTAGCCAAGCATGCTAAACAATAGCTGCAGGGTGCTCGAGAACAAGGAGCGACGACTTCGCGCGGCAAGCCCGATAAGAACAATCATGCATAGCAGGAATATCTCAATCTTGAGTGCCTTAACCACTAGACGCCATCCCTTCAATATCCGAATGGTCAGAATCGCCCAATTCGAATCAGGGCAATAAACACCCCTTTACTCCGCAGGGGTAAAGGGAATCATAGCAAAGCGCCCGAACATCACTGCAAAACAGTTTCTGTTCGGGCGCTCAGACGGCGCGAATTGCACGCCGGAATCATTGATGGGTATCGATTGCTACTCGCCATCGATGTCGGTCGCGACGGCCTCTTCGATGGCCTCGACACCGGCAGGCGACAGGTCTTCCTTGCCCTGGCAGAACTTCTTATCGACCCAGCCGGTCAGAATCGGGGCCATGATTGCCGTGATGATGACGGCAGTGGCGATCTGCGCATACGCGGTGGGCGCAAGCTCGGCATAGCGCGGAGCGACCTCGGCGAGGGCGACCGGCGTGGTCATAGCCGTGCCGGCGATAGTGGAGCAGGCAACGGCCGCCTTGCCGTTACCACCGCACAGGCGCTCGAACGCAAAGGTGATGGGGCCGACGATAAAGAGCGTGACAAGGCCCAGCAAGATGCCGGAAATACCGCCGGTGATAAAGCTCGAAAGGCTCATGGACGCACCGAGCTGAAATCCGATAACAGCGATCGCGGGATTGGCGCCGGGAACCAGCAGGTTCTTGATAAACGGGAACAAGTTGCCCAGGACCATGCCGATAACAAGCGGCAGGATGGATCCGATGATGGTGCCGACGGGGATGTTGGCGAGACCCGAAACACCAAGGATGATCATCGTGACGGCGGGGCCGGCCGTAAAGAACAGGATACCGACGGCGCCCTGCTCGGACTCATCGCCGAACTCGCCCATGATGCCCGTATAGAGCGCCATGTTGCAAAACGTAATGCCGCCGATGATGGAAACCGAGCTCAGGCCTAAAAAGTTATCGTTAAAGAAGTACGCGACGCCCAGACCCAGCGCGGCTGCCACTACAAGCTTAGGAATCAGCACGACGATGCCGGTCTTGATGGCGCCCGGCGTGGACTTAAAGCTGATGCCGGCGCCCACAAACAGCAGGATCGCGGCGACGATGGTATTGGAGCCACCGCGGCAGGCAGCCGTAAAGAAGCCGCCGATCTCAAAAACCTGCGGGCAGAAGGTGTTGAGCAAAAGACCGACGATCATCGGATAGATCATGATGTCGCCCGGGATGCGCGGAACCTTGAATTTCTTTTGCTCGTTGGCGGTCGCTTCCTGTGCCATGAAACCCCCATTTCCGCTGACGCGGAACAAAAGCCCACGTCATGCTTTGCTACAGTAAAGTTTGACCATGGTACCAGAAGAAATAGACCAGCTCGGTGAAAAATTCGACAAGTTGGGATGGAACGAGATTCGGCGCCCGCGACGTCACCCCTATATAAGGCTCAAGACAATATAGAGTACGATGCCCGAGACGCAGCACCACAGCATCGATTTTGTCTTGACCGCCACGACCACGACGCCGACGGCCGCAATCCAGGGAACCAGGGCAGGCCAGAGTCCCGCGTCGAACGCGCCGGGACTCACCAAGTCGTTGGCGACCAGCGCGGCAAAGGCAGCGGGCGGGATATAGCTCAGGGCCTCGGTAATGCGGGGCGACAGGGTCCGCCCGCGCAAGGCGAACGCCGGCGCAATGCGAAAGAACGCGATAGCAGCCCACGACGACAGCCACAGAACCAAGAACTCGTTAACGGGCATCGCGGGCACCTCTTCCGTCAAATACAGCATCGCACGCCAACGCAATGGCAATGCCGGCCACGACGCTTGCCGGCACGGCAATATTCGCGAGGCCCAAGAACTTGCATACGGCGACGGACACCGCGCCCGAAACCGCCGCGACAACGTTGCCGCGCGACAGCCGCTGCGAAAAGAGCAGGCAGATAAAGAGCGAGGTGCAGACAAAGGCTGCAATGGCGGTGGGAACATCGACAACGGCGCCGACGATGGCGCCCATCGTACACGAAACGCCCCATGTTGCGATGAGGATCACGTTGAGCACAAAGGACTCGCGCGGGCCCCAATCCTCCCCTTCAACCAACTTGGCAAGCGAGATGCCATATGCCTCCTCGGTAAGTGTCGCGGCAACAGCCAGCGTCTGACGCTTCGAGGCACCCGTCAGATGCGGCGCGATCGATGCCGAGTAAAGCGCAAAACGCGAGGAGATGGCGGCAACGCTCGCGATAATCGAAGGTGCCGGTACGCCCGCCAGCCAAAGATTGCAGATCATAAACTGGCCGCTGCCCGTCACAAACGTGCTGCTCAGGGCAAAGACCATCCAGGGCTCCATTCCCGTCTGCCCCATGATCATTCCGCACGGCGCGCCTATTGCAACATAGGTAAGCATCACCGGCCAGACGGTTCTAACGATTTTGAACACCATACGCTTCTCATCCTGACAAGGTCTCCGAGCCGCATGTAGCGATACGGCAGAATCATCATCCGACAGCAACCGAGTTCACCTACAATTGCCACCGGATCGAAAGACACAACTTTTTAGGAAGTCATTATGACAGCTATCGATCGAGACCGGGCGCGCGCGGCCTTCAAAAGCTACACCGATGCCTACGACGCCACCAACCCACGCATCGCGCTCAAAATCGAGCATACGTACCACGTGGCCGAGGCATGCGATGCCGTAGCGCGCGAGCAGGGCTGGTCGTCAGAAGATATTGACCTGGCATGGCTTTGCGGCCTGCTACACGATATGGGCCGCTTTGAGCAGCTGCGACGCTGGGACACCTTTAAGGACGCCGAGAGCATGAGCCATGCGGCGCTGGGCATCGAGGTCCTCTTTGGCGAGAATCCCGCCGATGCACCCGCCACGACAAACATCCGTGACTTTATCGAAACCGGTGCGCATGACGAGCTCATCCGAGCGAGCATCGCCTATCACAGCGACTTTCGCCTGCCGGCACAACTCGACGAGCGTACACGGTGCTTCTGCGATATCGTGCGCGATGGCGACAAGATCGACATTATGCGCACCATCGCCGACAGCACCGTCGATACCATCCTCAAGGTGGATGAGGACGCGTTTCTAGCCAGTCGCTTCTCGGTACCGACGCTTGCCGCCTTTGACGAGCATCGGTGCGTCGCGCGCGACGAGCGCAACGAGCCGGCGGACTACCTGGTGGGACTCATCTGCTTTATGTTTGAGCTCGTCTATCCAGCGAGCCGCACGCTGGCGCGCGAGCAGGGCGATATCTACCGCCTGCTCGACGCGCCCTTTGGCATTACGCGGCCCTTTACCGACCCCGCCACGCAGGCGACTTGGAGCCGCCTTAAGGACGAGATGCGCGACTGGCTGGCGCGCGCCTAGCGCTCAAGCTGGGCCAGCAGTTCCTCGACGACCTCGACGGCATCGCCGACAACCTTGTACTGGGCAGCACCAAAGATGGGGGCATCCGGGTCCTCGTTGATGGCGATAATGCACTCTGCCCCACCGATGCCGGCAAGATGCTGGATGGCGCCCGAAACACCGATACTCACGAGAAGCTTGGGCGAAACCGATACGCCGGTCTGGCCAATCTGATGGCGACACTCCAACCAGCCGGCCTCCACGACAGGTCGCGTGCAACCAAGCTCGGCTCCCAGAGCCTCGGCGAGCCTTCGCATCAGGGGCAGATTCTTCTTGGAGCCAATGCCGCGGCCCACCACGACCAAGCGCTCGGCATCGGCGATCGAGGCCTGCTGCCTCCACTCCTCGGCGGGAATCGAGATCTCGACACGAGCCTTAGCATCATCCGCAAGCGATATCTGGGTGATCGTGCCGGAGCGGTCGTAGTCAAAGTCGGGCGCCTTAAAGATGCCGGGACGAACCGTTGCCATCTGGGGACGATGATTGGGGCAGACGATGGTGGCCATCAGGTTGCCGCCAAACGCCGGACGCGTCTGTTGCAGCAGCCCCGTCTCCGTATCCATCGAAAGTACGGTGCAGTCAGCCGTAAGGCCCGTCTGCAAGCGCACGGCAACGCCGGGTGCCAGTTCGCGGCCAAAAGCGGTCGCACCGTATAGGATGGCCTCGGGTTTGCGTTCGGCTACCAAATCGCAGATCAAGCGGGCGTAGACCTCCGCATCGTTTTGGCGCAGGCGCTCGTCGCGACAGGCCAGGACTTCGTCGGCGCCCGCGCAAACCAGATGCTCCAGGTCGCCGAGAGAACCCTCGGGACCCATACCGATCAGTGCCACCAGACGGCAGTCGCGAGCATCGGCAAGCTCGCGGCCCTTGCCCATAAGCTCATAGGCAACGGGAGTCACCGTATCGTGCTCGTCGGTCTGCGCGAATACCCAAATGTCTCGATATGCATCAAGGTCCACCGCACCAGCGGCCTCGTCACGCTCGATCGAGATAGCGTTGACAGGGCAGGCGTCGACGCACCCACCGCATAGGATGCAGCCGTCGGTTACGCGGGCGCATCGGCTGGGTCGCTCGCCTTCCACTACGATGCCGCCCGAGGCACAGGCGCGAACGCAGCGACCGCAGCCGATACAGGCTTCGCTATCGATAATCAGTCCGCTCATCTATGCCATCCCCTCGATAATCTTGGCAAGCTTTGCCGCCTGCTCGGACGCCGTCCCCTCAACGGCCTCGCACGTTTGGTCACGGTCGGGCACAAACGAGCGCACGACCTGTGTCGGCGACCCGGCAAGACCGCAACGCGCGGGGTCGGCGTTCACGTCGGCGGCACTGACCACGCGCACGTCCGCCTCCTCCGCCGCGCGAATACCGGCAATACTCGGCATACGCAACTGGCCAATCTCCTTGGCAGTCGTCATCGCGCACGGCATCTCAAGGTACACCGTCTCCTCGCCGGCATCGCATCCGTGAACGAGCGCCAGCGAGCCACAGGTCGTAAAGCCCGCGCTCTGCACGCAGCTCACGTCGGTCACGCAGGGAATATCAAAGGCACCGGCAAGCTCGGGACCAATCTGGGCCGTATCGCCATCCACCGCCATCTTGCCGCAGATGAGCAGGTCGAAGTCCTCGTCGAGCGCCTCGATGCCGCACTTGAGGGCATAGGTGGTTGCCAGGGTATCGGCACCTGCAAAGGCGCGATCGGTCAGCAGCAGCGCATCGTCGGCGCCTCGAGCGATGCAGTCGCGCAGCAGCGACTCGGTCGCGGGGATGCCCATCGACACCACCGTCACGCGCACATCCATGCCAAAGCCGATAAAGTCGTCCTTCAGCGCCAGCGCGCATTCCAAAGCGCTCGCATCAAAGGGATTAATGACCGCCTGCTTGCCATCGCGCACGATGGTATTGGTCTTGGGGTCCATCTTGACCTCGGTGCTGCCCGGCACGGCCTTGACGCACACCACCATATGGAAATCGCTCATCTTCACGCGCCCCCTTTCTGGACGAGCTCATCCAAGAGCTTCTCCGAAAACAGGTTACCGCGACCCAGCTGCCCGGCAGGATCGAGCTGGAGCTTGAGCCGCGCCGACTCGACCATGGCCTCGTGACCGTACATCGTCTCCAAGAAGCCCGCCTTGATCTTGCCGACGCCGTGTTCTGCGGAGACGGCACCGCCCATGGCCGTGACCTCGGAAGCCCACTGGGCAAAGAGTTCTGCGCCGCGGCGATAATCCTGTGCATCGCGCGGCAGAATGTTCACATGCAGATGGTTGTTACCGATATGCCCCCAGGCGGCAGATTCAAGCCCACTTTCCGCCAGCGTGCGGCGATAGAGGGCGATAACATCGGCCAAGTGCGCGTTGGGCACCGACATGTCCGAACCCAGTTTGGTGATGGTGGGATCCATGCGGCGGCGCTCGTCGATGAGCATGTTGACGCTCTCGGGCACCGCATGGCGGAAGAATCGCTGACACTCGCGATCGACCTCGGTGCGCGCGACCCATGTCGCATCGTCACTGCCGCCCGCAAGCTCCAGTACCCACCCCAAGTGATACAGCTCCTCAGTCGCCTGGGCTTCGTCGTCGCAGTCGAGCTCCACGTAGACACAGACCTTGGCGTCTTTGTCGAGCGCAGGCAGCGAGGCAAACGCCGTCGACTGCTCGCGCTGGCGACGTAGAATATCCAGGGCGCCAGCATCGAAGTACTCGATGGCAGCCGCATGGGACAGGACGGGACGCACAGAATCGGTGAAGGACACGGCCTTGTCTTCGCTGTCGAAGAAGCAGCTCACGCCCCAAACGACCGCGGGTGCCACCTGCAGGGCAATCTCGAGTTCGGTGATGACACCGATTGTGCCACACGCACCGATAAACAGATCGATGGCATCCATATCGTCAGCAACGAAATAGCCCGAAGCATTTTTTGTCTTGGGCATGGTATAGCCGGGAAGATCGAGCTCGAGTGTACGGCCCGCTGCCGTCACGAGCGACAGGTGGCGGCCCTGGGCAAAAGCCTCGCCGCGCCGAAGCTCAAGCAAATCGCCATCAGCCAGCACGACGTGGAGTCCCGTGATATGTGGGCGCATGGGGCCGTAGGCGTAGCTGCGGGCACCGGAGGCGTTACATGCCGCCATGCCGCCCAGACAGGCAGACGCCTCGGTGGGATCGGTGGGAAAAAACTGCTCGGGAGCCTCTTGGAACTCCTCGTAGGCCTCAAGCGATGCCTGGTCCCAACCAGCGGTCGGCAGCACCTTCTTGCTCAGCTGCTTGCGCAGCTCCGAGAGCACAACGCCCGGCTCCACGCGCAGCAGAAATTGGCCTTGTTCATCGCGGCGAAGGCCCAAATAGCGATTCATACGGGAAGTATTGAGGATATGCCCGCCGTGGGGCACGGCGCCGGCGGCAAGGCCGGTTCGGGCGCCCTGAACCGTTACCGGAACACGCTCGGCATGGAGCTTTTCCAAAATGGCACGGACCTCGTTTTCCGTTGTCGGAAACGAGATGCTCGAGGCCTCGCCCGATGCGCGAGATTCATCGCGGCCATACTCTTCGAACTCGTCGGTGAAGGGTTTGATGGTTGCAGACACGCGAACTCCCCCTTTAGCTAACTACAGTGTTTGCAGGGAGATGTTACCGCATCGTTTCGTCGACGTGTTCGAGACCGTCTCCATAATTGGCGTTTTTTACGTTCGTGCAATTCGGCGAGCGGCTTGATTTCCTCGGCAGACGATGCTTTTGACACATATGGCCCCGCCGTCGCCGACCGCGCGATTGTCGCTCGAAAAAAGTTGGAGTATTTTTTGCCGCCTTTTACCTGCGGAGACGCCAATCCGTCAAGCATTTGGTCAGAAATTGGTCAAGTAGCGGCTGATAAGGTCGGCGTCGACAGCCAAAACCGATAGAAGTTTTGGCCCAGAAGCAGGGAGGTTCCCATGGCATATTACTGGCCCCAGTACGGCATCGCCATCGAAGTCGACGACGATCCCCATCTCCTGCCTTTCGACGAAGAGGCATTCCCCGATACGACGGTCTACCACGTTACCACCGATGTGATCTGCGACCCCGAGTCGTTCTCGGCGCTCGCCCACCACATCGCGCATATCCACGACATCGAGCTCCCTCCCGACTTCGACGAGCTCGTCTACTCGCGCCGTCTGATGCTTCACATGCTCTTTGGAGCGGACCCGTCCACCTTTGCGCGCGTCTATACCGCCAAGGATGCCGCATGAGCGCGAAGAAGCCGCCCCACTTTGCAGGTCTGGGGCATCGCAGGAAGCTCATCGTTGCCTGCTTGGCCATCGTCTGTGCCC
Organism: uncultured Collinsella sp.; assembly: GCA_958445065.1. Lineage (GTDB taxonomy): Bacteria > Actinomycetota > Coriobacteriia > Coriobacteriales > Coriobacteriaceae > Collinsella. The sequence goes on along the minus strand of CAUCQW010000005.1, from coordinate 108,244 downwards.
TTGTCGCCGTAGGACTATACGCTTGGCAGTCGCAGCCCGTACCCGAGACGGGCGCTTCGGTTACGACGGCCGAGGGCAAAACGCGTCAGGAAATCCAAGATGAGCTCGACGCCATCGTCCGCGACAACATGATGACGATTTCGGTCGCACCGGTCGCTCAGCTGCAGGAGGACGGCAAGCTGCGCGTCAACGTGCAAAACGTCCAAGACAATAAATTTCCCCAGCGATTCCGCGTCATCCAAAACGACGAGACCATGTACGAATCCGGTGTGGTCGAGACCGGCAAGACAATCGAAACGTGCCCCGCCGGCGACATCAAAGAAGGCGAGGCGTACATCGAGATCCAGGCACTCGATGCAAAGACCCTCGACAGCCACGGCAATCCGACACGTGTCAAGGTACGGGTTGAGCAAGCCGAGAACTAGCTTTCCGGCCGACGCGGCACCGCACGTAATTCACCAGCATTCGTCCAATCATCGCGGGGACGGTCCGCGGCGAATAGAAAGGAACAACCATGGACATCATCAGGAACATGAACGGAGCCAGAGCGCTCGTCGTGGGCGCAGGGCTCGCGCTCGCGCTCGCAATGGGCGCGGCCCCGACGCCAGCTATGGCAGCCGGGCGCGTTGGAACCACGAAAGTAATGGTCAGGACCGAGATCGACAACGTTGAGTTCAAAGTTCCGACGGTTATTCCCTTCGTCGCCAAGGCCGACGGCACGCTTCAGGGCCCCTCAGAAGACGCGACCACCATCGACAATCATTCGGCCTACGGCATCCATGTCACCAACATGAAGATCGACGCCATGAACACCTGGACCATTGCTGCCGACGCCAAGGCCGGAACCGCACAGAACTCCATCGACTTTAAGGTCGGCCCCGACGGCGCACTCCAGAACGCCAGCGCCGCAATGCAGAAGACAGGCCTCGATCTTTCCAAGAACGCAGCCTTCGACATGGGCTACCAGGGCATTGCCGGCGGCACGGACAAAATTAAGCTCAAGACAAGCGGAAACGTCGCCCGCGTCACGCGCGACATCTTCCGCGTAACCGGCGAAGGTGATCAGGTTGCAACGATCACCTGGACGGTCGAGCCCGGTGCGCACACGGCATAAGGCCGTCGCCCTGGCCGCCGCCGTCAGCATCCTAGCGTTTGGGCCAGCCATGGCCTTTGCCCAGCAAGAACAGGCGCAGGCCGCCACGCAAGTGACGGTCGACCTCTCGGAGCTCGACCGCGGCGACCGCGAAGAACCGTTGGCGCAGACAGGCGACAGACGATGGCTCTTGGCAGCAGGCGCCACAGCAGCAGGCGCGGGAACCGCCGGCCTCGGTCTGCACATCAAACGTAGCCAGAAACAAAACACGGACAGGCCGCACTAAATTAGCTAAGGAGACCCCATGGCATCGAAGAACCTTTTGCCCGTCGTCGCACTCTGTGGCGCGCTCGCAACCGGAACGCCTGTCGCCGCTTGGGCGACTCCCGTCATGGCAGACTCCTTACCAGCAGCCCTAAGTTCCGCACCAAATCCGTCGAGCGCCATTGCGTGCAAGCGTTTTTCGATCGCACAGGCCGCGATCTCAACCTCGGGATGCCTTCGTCGTAATACGGACGGCTCGATAGTCGTGGATATCAAGCGTTCGAACAAGGCAAACGGCTCCCAGGCGGGGTGCGCCGTCTGCACGTGGCGCTCGGTTGTGCTCGATGCAGATGGCGATCCATGCAATTTAGAGCTGCGCATCGACATCGCTTCGGTCGATGACTCGGCGAACGGAGCGAAGGTCGCCTTCGACGGTACGTTTTTCGAGAAAGGAGGCGGTATATGTCTGGGCTGCGCCGCCGCGAATGCAGACGATGCGCAGCCCACCCTCTCATTCACGGCATCGTTGCGGCTGACCAAAGCCGGCACCGATGCCATCGCGGCGGGAGAAGCGTCCCTGCTGTTCTACGCCGTCAGCGCCAAGGACACAAACGCTCATTTCGAGAAGCCAGCCGGATCACTCAGTCTTACACGAGGGATAGAGGCAGGCCCTATTGAAATCGATGCCCACGCGCAAAGCAGGCAACGCATTCTTGCCGACCCGGCGCTTCTCGAAATGGAGTGGAACGGATCCGGAGCCATCGGAATTCTCCCCTCCGCGCTTGACGCCAAGACGCTCCCCCCAAACGACGAACCCATCAACACAACCATACAAGAGGAGAGCGCGGTCAAAGAAGCAGGTGCGGGCGACACGCCGTCGCCGACAAACGGCGTCCCAGCTTCTTTCGAAGCACCGAATGAGCCCGCTGCCGATCCAAACAATCCCGAGCTCGCGGACAGCCTGGGGCTTGCTGATCCTCAAGAGATCGATGAAGGTAACTGCTGCGTGCTTGCCGCGCTCGACCACACAGAGGTCATCGACGCTGCGAACATCGAAGTTGCCGCCGCCAATCAGCCCGTCCGCAAGTCGGCTATCATCGCATTTCCTGAATCCATCGAAGTCGTCTTTTTGCCATCGGGCGAGGTCGTGGCCCCAACACTGCTCACCTTGTTGGGCGCCAAGAATACTCGAAACGAAATTAAAAAGGTCACAGTTGTCGACCCTGCAACCACCGCCAAGCTGCGTCTATACGCCGTTGCCGCAAACGGAAGCAAGACCCTGGAATTCGATGGCGACACACTTCTAGCCTGGCGACGTCTGGACATTATGCAAGACGTCTCGTATCAGATCGAACTCGAAGGGTTTGATCGTGCCCGCGATGCCAATATCATCGCCGCGGCTATTGAATTCCCGCAGCGGCTTATGACACTGCGCTTTGAATACTATCCCTATGTCCCGACAACCACCTGAGGCTTAAATGCTGCGCATCATTCCTAACACCACTTATATAACGTATTAGATGAGTCGCGATGTGCCTCGCATTTCGTTCTGCTACGATTGCCACGTTGGCATCAATACAGGAGGGCTCATGCCGGGCTTGGGAACAATCATCAACGTTGTGCTTTTAGTTGCGGGCGGTCTTTTGGGATTAGCGGGCGGTCGCTTCATTACACCGCGCATCCAAGACACGCTCATGAAAGCATCGGGGCTGTGCGTCCTGTTTATCGGCCTGGGCGGCACCATGCAAAAGATGCTCATCATCGATGGAAAGGCGCTAGCGACCACCGGTACCACCATGCTCATCGTCTCATTTGCGCTCGGTTCGCTCATCGGCGAGGCCATCAACTTGGAGGCCGCCATTGAGAACCTTGGCGAATGGCTCAAGCGTAAAACCGGCAGCGAGGGCGATAACGAGTTCACCAACGCTTTTGTCTCGACTTCACTCACCGTGTGTATCGGCGCTATGGCCATTGTGGGATCGATCCAGGACGGCCTGCTCGGCGACTGGTCCACGCTTGCCCTCAAGGGCGCGCTGGACTGCATCATCGTCTGCACCATGACGGCGTCGCTTGGCCGCGGCTGCATTTTCTCCGCCCTGCCCGTCGCCGTGTTCCAGGGGACGATCACGCTGTTTGCCGGCGCACTCTCCCCCATCATGACTACGGCAGCCCTCGACAGCCTTTCGCTCGTAGGCTCCATGCTCATCTTCTGCGTCGGCGTCAACCTCATCCGTCCTCAGACCTTCCGCACGGCCAATATGCTCCCCTCCGTCGTCATCGCCGTCATCTACGCCCTCCTGTTCTAAATCTATCTACGCAGCAGTATCTCGAACACCTGTTTGATGCTGTGCTATGATATGAGGTCACCGAAGCTGCGTTAGGAGAGGAGAAGCGGTGGCCGACCAGGACATCAAGATGCTCATCGAGCGCATTATGGCCGAGGCCCGGACCCATCAGTCCGCCCGCTTCTCAAACGAAATCTACGCAGACGAGCCGATTCTCAAAACCGGCCGACAGATGCAGAATTTCCTCCCCGACCAATACCGCAAGATGCGCGAGATATCGCGCTGGCAGGATGACCCCAAGGGCGGCGCGGGCCGCTGGCTATCGGAGGCCGAGCTTTTCTACCGCCAAGGCTTGCTGATGGCCGACTTTGAGGACGACTGTCCCTACAACGGCACCTTTAAGTCGTACTTTCCCACCTACAACGCCATGAGCGACCGGCAGTTGCGCGGCTACTTTACCTGGCGTGCCCAAGTGCGCCGCGGAACCGTCGAGGAAACGTCTACGTCCTTTGCCTTTCTGTATCTCTATGAGCTGATTTGCAGCATTGGCGTAGATGACCCGCTCGATGGTTTTAACAAGATCAAGGCTTTTTGGGATGTCTATCGCGCCTTCGAGCCCGGCATCGACCGATTTGCACGCGTGTGGCTGCAGGATTACGCCGTATTCCACGGGCTCGACCCCAAGCTGCTTCGTGACTCTAAAACCGTCATGTTCGATAACGCCCTTATCGAGCTGCGACGCGCGGCACGAGACCTTGTCCCAGCACCGGCACCGTCCGGCCAGACCCCTAAGCGTCGCAAAACCTCCGAGCCCACGCTCCCCCTTCCGCCCGATGAGGTGCGCGAGGAGCGACTCATGGCTGCCATCGACGCACTCTCCACGTACAACCTAAGTAACTCGCGGCTCGACCGCAGCCACCACCGCGATCTGCGCCACGTGGCATGCGCCGTGTATGTCCGTATGGCGCGCTACTATGACACGCACCGAAAGACCGGCATCGTGGCGAGTTTATTTGGGGAGGAGACGGCCATGCCCTACACCATGTTTGCCTCGGCCGTATTCTTTGCGCCCGAGCGCCACGAGGACTGCGAATACCGCCTGGATCCTATCCATATCTACCGTTGCCAAAACGGCTTTTGGGAATGCATGCGTATCCACGGTAGTAGGCAAAAGAGCAGCAAGCTCGGTGAAATGATGCGCGCCTGCGACCAACGCCTGCGCCTGGCGCTGGACCCCGCCCATCCCCTTAAGGAAGAAAAGGTCCCCAAATATCTGGCCAAGATTATCGATGACGAGATTGTGGCATGGCTTTCGTGGGACGCCGCACACCAGCCCGTCAAGATCGATATCGATCTGAGTCAGCTGGGGCACATTCGGAGCGCCGCTGCGCAAACGCGCGAAGCGCTTTTGATCGACGAAGAGCGCGAGGACGACGCATCCGCAGAAGCCGAGGCAGCGGGCTCAGGGCAACCGGAAGCCGAGCCCGTAGCCGACTCGACGGTCGAGGCGGTCGCGGCACCCATTCGGCAGGACTTGACCGACGAGCCGAGCATATCCACCGAACAGTTTGGTGTCGTGGCACCGCTTCTTGCGCCGACGCCCGCGTTCGCAGCTGCTGCGCCCGCTGACGCCACAAACGAACTCGCGCCTGCCGCAAACGCCTATCTCAGCGCACTGCTCGAGCACAACGCAGTACAGGCGGAATCGGCGGTAGTGCAATCGGGGCAGAGCGAGGACATGCTCGTCGATACCATCAACGAGGCGCTCTTTGACCTGGTGGGCGACACCGTAATTGAATTTAGCGCGGCAGGGCCGCAGATTATTGAGGACTACGAAGCAGACGTGAGAGGATACCTAGACCATGAGTGATACCGCATCCGCAGCACCCCGCGTGCCCAAGCGCGTCGCTGCCGTCATTCTCAACTCGCTCAAGGGCGGCGTGGTCCCGCGCATCGGCCTTCCTTACATCACCGTAGGGCGCGAGGTCGAGATCCGCGCCCTGCTCACCGATCTGAGTCTCATTGCCGACGGTGGCGCAAGCTTCCGCTTTCTGGTCGGTCGCTACGGAGCCGGCAAGAGCTTTTTGCTCCAGACCATCCGCACGCACGCCATGGGCGAGGGATTCGTCGTCGCCGATGCCGACCTATCCCCTGAGCGCCGCCTGCAGGGCGGCCAGGGACAGGGCCTTGCCACCTACCGTGAGCTCATCCGTAACATATCGACTAAAACGCGCCCCGAGGGCGGTGCGCTCAACCTAATCCTCGATCGCTGGGTCGCCTCCTGTGCCGACGCCGACGAGTCTGCCGTCAATGCCCAACTGGCCCCGCTCGAGGAAATGGTCCACGGCTTCGACTTCACCCGCATGCTCCACCGCTACCGCGCGGCCGTATCCGAGGGCGACGAAGAAGCTATGAGCCGCGTGACCAAATGGATTCGCGGCGAATACCGCACCAAGAGTGAGGCACGCGCTGAGCTGGGCTCCTCGACCATCATCAGCGATGACGACTGGTACGACTACGTTAAGCTCATTGCACGCTTTTTGGTCTGCAGCGGCTACAAGGGTATGTTGGTGCTCATCGACGAGCTCGTGAATCTGTATAAGATTCCCAACGCCATCACGCGCCAGTACAACTACGAGAAGATCCTGACCATGTACAACGACACACTCCAGGGCAAGGCGCAGTACCTGGGCATGATCATGGGCGGCACGCCAACCTCCATCGAAGACCGCCGCCGCGGCGTGTTCTCCTACGAGGCCCTGCGCAGCCGACTCGCTCAAGGCCGCTTTGCACGCGAGGACCTTAAGGACATGCTCGCGCCCATCATCCGTCTGCAGCCACTCACCTACGAGGAGCTGCTGGTGCTGATCGAAAAACTCATGCAAATTCACGCCGGCTACTTTGGCTGGACGCCCACGCTTACCGAGAACGACTTGGTGGACTTCCTCAAGATCGAGTTCGGTCGTGTGGGAGCCGACACACATCTGACGCCGCGTGAAGTCATTCGCGACTTTATCGAGCTGCTCGACATCCTATGCCAGAACCCCGACGCCAACGTAGCCGAGCTGCTGCAAAGCGTCGGCGGCGACGCGCTGGCGCCGGCAGCAGCAACAGGCGACACCGGCACCGCAGGCGGTGACCGTAACTTCGCCGAATTCACCATCTAACCTGCCAAAAAGGGATAGGTTTATTTTGGCAGGTTTTATCTGGGCAAACGTTGAAGCGGTAATGCAGCAAGCCACTGCCCGCCGCGTTGAGAGATTCGCTTTTGAAAGGAGGCCTCGTGAACGCCTTTGACCGCTACGCCCCGTTTATCCAAGACTTCATCTACTCCCACGATTGGGAGAGCCTGCGCTCCATCCAGGTTGCGGCGGCAGATGCCATCTTCAACACGCAAGACAATGTGCTCCTGACGGCCTCCACGGCATCTGGCAAAACCGAGGCAGCCTTCTTTCCCATCCTGACCGAGTTTTGGGAGAACCCGCCCGCAAGCGTGGGCGCCCTCTACATTGGCCCCCTCAAGGCGCTCATCAATGACCAATTCGTCCGCCTCAACGATCTGTGCGAAGAAGCCGATATCCCTGTCTGGCACTGGCATGGCGATGTCTCGCAGTCGCACAAGGCTAAGCTCATCAAAAAACCGAGCGGCATCTTGCAGATTACGCCCGAGTCACTCGAGGCGCTCCTGATCCATAAGCACATGGCGATCCCTCGTATGTTCTGCGACCTGCGCTATGTGGTTATCGACGAAGTCCATTCGCTCATGCGCGGCGACCGCGGCGGGCAGACGCTCTGCCTTATCGAGCGGCTCTCGCGCATGGCAGGCGTGCAGCCCCGCCGCATCGGTCTGTCGGCAACCATCGGCGACCCCGAGCGCACGGGCGCCTTCCTGTCGCAGGGGACGGGACGCAACTGCGTCATCCCACGTTTTGAGGAGCCGCGCCGCGTGTGGCGCATCTCCATGGAGCACTTCTACAACTCGGGTCCCCAGGCGCAGCAGCGAGGATTCGCGAGTACAGGTCCGCAGGAAGCCGAAGTGCTCGCATGCGAGCGCATCGAGGCGGTGGCGCCCACGGCACTGCCCGCCGGCGCCCAAGACATGCGTCACAGCGGGCAGCTCACACAAGAGGAGCGCCGTCAACGTCGTGAGCGGGCACGGGGCAAGGCTGCCCCCAAGGACCGTCGCACTTCCTCAGCCCCCGAGGGCGAAGTCGACATCCCGCAGGCAACCGAACAGGCACTGCTCAACCCCACCGACACCGCACCCGACAACGCCGACCCCGGCATGGGCTACATCTTTGAGCATACCCGCGGCCGCAAGTGCCTGGTCTTTGCCAACTCGCGCGAGGAGGCAGAGGCCGTGTGCTCCATGTTGCGCAGCTACTGCGAGAGCCGGCACGAGCCAGACCGCTTTCTAATCCATCACGGCAACCTTTCGGCATCGCTGCGCGAGACGGCCGAGGAGCTCATGCGCGACGAAGAGCAGGCGCAGACGACCGTCACCACCTCCACGCTGGAGCTCGGCATTGATATCGGTCGCCTGGAGCGCGCGTTCCAGATTGACGCGCCGTTTACCGTCAGCTCCTTTTTGCAGCGCATGGGGCGCACAGGCCGTCGCGACCTTCCGCCCGAGATGTGGTTTGTCATGCGCGAGGAAGAACCCGAGCCGCGCACGATGATGCCCGAAACGATACCCTGGAAGCTCCTGCAGGGCATCGCACTCGTACAACTCTATCGCGAGGAAAAGTGGGTCGAGCCGCCCGAGCTCGATCGACTCCCCTACAGCCTGCTCTACCACCAGACCATGTCGACGCTCGCCAGCACCGGCGAGCTCACGCCGGCCGAGCTTGCTCAGCGCGTGCTCACGCTCAGCTATTTCCACCGCGTCTCGGCCGATGACTATCGCGTACTGCTGCGCCACCTCATCAAGATCGACCACATCCAGGTCACCGAGGGCGGTGGGCTCATCGTGGGTCTCGCGGGCGAGCGCATCATTAACAACTTTAAGTTCTACGCTGTGTTCCAGGAAAACGAGGAGTTCACCGTTCGCAGCGAGTCGGCCGAGTTGGGCACGATCGTCAATCCGCCACCGCCCGGTGAGCGCATCGCCATAGCCGGGCACTGCTGGATAGTCGAGGAAGTGGACTGGAAGCGACACACCGTCTTTGCCACGCAAGTCAAAGGTCGTGTGCCGGCATACTTTGGCGACTGCCCCGGCGACATTAACACGCATGTACTCGAGCGCATGCGCAAGGCGCTCAACGAGCACGCGGCATATCCGTACCTCATGGGCAACGCACGGGCACGCCTTGCACAGGCTCGTCATACCGCCGAGATTTCGGGTGCGGGGACCAAACCGCTCATCAACCTGGGTGGCGACACCTGGGTGCTCTTCCCCTGGTTGGGCAGCTACGCCTTTCTGGCGCTCGAACGTATGCTCAAGATTAAGTGTGCCGCGGAGCTGGGCCTTCGCGGGCTCGATCCGTCGCGTCCATACTTTATGCAGTTTAAGATGAAGGCCGACGAGGAGACGTTCTTTGAGGTGCTCGCAGCCGAGGCCGAAAAGGACTTCGACCCCATCGAGCTCGTCTATCCCGGCGAGGTGCCTTACTTTGATCGTTACGATGAGTTCGTTCCCGAAGAGCTCGTGCGCAAGGGCTTTGCCGAAGGCGTGCTCGACATCGAAGACATGAAGCAGCGCGTTCTCGGCTGGCGCGACCACGCCTAAGACCAGTCTTTTTTGGGACGGGGCTTGTTGAGCTACTTTGGGCATGACCAAGAAGTAGCTAAAAGAGCCCCACCACAAACAGACTGGTCGCAGGGAGACGTGCTAGTCGTGGAGAGCAGTGCCGAGGAAGTCGGTGTCGAAGGGCACAGCTTCGGCAAAGACATAGTCGCCGTCGCTGGCGATGAGCAGGTAGTTTTCCTCGCCGCCGAACTTCGCATCGCCACATGGGACCACCCAGGCATGGGCGAATACCTCGAGTGCCGTGGCAGCGCAGTCGCGCAGGAACGTCACGTCGCTCCCCTCGTTTGCGCTCACGATATTGGCGACGTAGACGCCACCAACATTTAGGCTGCCCCGCACTAAACGCAACGCCTCAACCGTCGCCAACTCGCGTACGGGCTCGGCACCGCCAAAGCAATCGCTCACGACCGCGTCATAGCGACGATGGCCCACGCTCGTCACACCCAGATACGAGCGAGCCTCAGCGGTTATCACCCGCAGGCGATCGCCCGCCGCGCGCTCCAGCTCGTCTAGGTAGAACCAGCGGCGCGCCAGGCGCGTAATCTCTCCGTCATACTCGATGACGTCCATGCGCAAGCCCTCGTGCGACATCAGGGCGAATTTAGGATAGGCAAACCCGCCGCCGCCCAGCATAAGAATGCGGTCGATACCGTGACCATAAGCGTCGCGCATCGCATCCTCGGCCTCAAACACGTCGTTAAACGCGCGATAGTACGCAAAGACGGGCTCCGCCCAGCGCTCACCAACGTAACTCGCGCTTTGGTAGACGCCGCCTTGCACCAATACGCGGACTTCGTCGCCGCCCTCGTCGTGCACGCGTTTCACACGCGCCAAGCCATTGCGGGTTCGCGCAACCTGCAGACAGGCAGCACGAACAGCGACGGCGGCCGCACCAAGCGCCGCGGCTCCCAGAGCAACGCCGGCAACGACGCCGGCAGAAACACTCGGCTTGTTCATCTAGAGCTCCTTTTGCAGATAAAGGCCATGGTCATAAAATCCAAGATGGCGATAGTACTCGCGCGTGCCAATCGCGCTAATCACGTTGATACGCGCATAACCCGCATCCCGGGCAATCTCGCACGCACGCTCTACGAGCAAACGCCCCAACCCGTGATGTTGCGCCGCCTGGCCCTGATCGCCCACGCGCGCCGCCATGCCATACACGTGCACCTCGCGAATCATCGCCTCGTCCGGCGTCGTCGGCAACTCGTCCGCATGTGCGGCAACAAACGAATGGTCGGGCAGCGACAACCGCAAAAAGCCCGCGATCCTGCCCCGCGGCGTCACCCACTGCAAAAAGCGCTCGTGAGTCACCGGCGTCTCGTACGCCACTTCCTCATCAAGAGAAAGCTCATCCAAGTCGGCACCCGCGGTACTGATCTCGCGATAGCGAATCTCGCGCACCACTGTGCCTTCTCCACGAGCCGCCAAGCGATTCTCGACGAGCTGACGCAGGTTGGGCTTCTTGTTGCCCACCATGATGTCATCGGAGCTAAAGTCGCGGATCATGCGACTGATGCGGCAGAACGCCGGCGTCACCACGATGTCATCGGCCAGTACATCGAGCAGCTCCTCCTCGGTATAGGGACGCCACTTGCCACGCTCATAGCAGCCCACCAGACGCGAGCCCTCGATGAGTGCACACGGATAGACTTTGACCTCGTCGGGCATAAAGGCCCCCTCGGTCACAAAGCGCTCGTAGTCGCGCTTGTCCCCTTCGGGCGTGGCGCCCAGCAAGTTGAGCATAAAATGCGCGTGAATCTTAAAGCCAAACAGGCGCGCAAGCGAAAACGCCCGCTCGATCTGCGCCACCGAAATGCGCCGCTCGTTGATATCGAGCAGGTGCTGGTCGAGGCTCTGGATGCCCATCTGGATCTTGGTGCAGCCCAGGCGGCGGATAAGCGTGAGGGCCTTCGGCGTTACGGCATCGGGGCGCGTCTCGATAACGAGTCCCACCACGCGATGCTTCGCCGTCTCGTTGATGCGCTGTTGACGTTCAAGCTCCTCCATCGTTGCCGTCTGCCACTCGGCGACTTCGCCCCACGGCGTACCGGGGCCGTACAGACGACGCACCGCACGGTTGTAGCCGCCCACGGCAGCATCCACACGCCCCTGGTCGTCGGCAACGCCGGCAGCAAGCTCGACCTCGTCTGTCGCAATGCCGGCTGCCCGATAGCGCTCGCGACGCTCCGCTACCACCGGCGGCAGGGCATCGGCGGGAGCGTCATCGAGCAGGCGCCCCGCCTCGGCACGACTGATGCCCGGACGCGCCAACATGGGGTTTGCCGCCACGCCGGCGACGGCATCGTCATTGAACGCACGGAAAAGCTCCGACATAAACCACGTCTGATACCCTTCCGGATAGTCGCTCCAGGTGCCACCGAGCACGATGAGCTCTATCTTATCGGTCGCATGCCCCATCTGCGAAAGCGCCGTCAAACGGGCGCTCACCTGCAGATATGGATCGAAGCAGTTTTGCTCTGCACGGGCGCACGCCGGCTCGGCGTGCAGATAGCTTTTGGGCATGCGCAGGTCGTTGGGGCAAAACAGGCAATCGCCCGAGCACGGCCACGGCTTGGTGATGACGGTAATGGTCGCTACGCCCGAAGCCGTGCGACGAGGCTTCATGCGTAGCACCTGCAGCAGTTGACGCTCTAGCTCGGCGTCGACATTCCATACCGTCCAACGAGCCGGCTCCTCGCGCTTCACCCGCTGGTAAAACGGCAGCAGGCGACGCTTGGCCAGATCGCGCTTGTCGGCACCCTCACGGCGTGCCTCGGCATGTATCAGTTTGACGAGCGCTTTGTCGTCCACGGTCTCGCCGCGACGCAGAGCCTCGAGTATGTTCAAGATAATCTGTTCCATGCCCCCATTGTAAAGGCAAAGGCGCCGAAGCCAATCTCGGCTTCGACGCCTTCACCAAACAGCGCGTCTATATCTTCGCCTAGGCTTTCGTCTGCCTCACTACTCCGAATCAAACGACATGTCGCCCGAACCGACCTCAAAACGATACGTGGCAGACTTATCGCCGTTATCGAATTCAAGATTCAAAACGGTCTCGCCGTCGTAGCCAAGCGGAAGGAAATCGCTCTCGAAGTCGCCGCTGCCCAAGGTGAGGCTCGCCTTAAAGCCCGTCGAGTTCGGAACCGTCATCTCCACATCGCCCGAGCCCACGCTCACGTCCATCGACTTCGCGGGGGCCTGGTAGAGCTCGAACGTCACATCGCCCGAACCGACCTCGACATTCAGGGTATCGGTCACGGTACCCGTAAACTCGACGTCTCCCGAGTCCAAAGTCAGGTTGAGGTCATGACACGCAATGCCCGCGACCGTCAGATCACCCGATCCCACATTCGCTGTGATGCCCACCATGTTATCGGCAACATCGCGCGGCAGTTCGACGGTAACCGTGCGGTCAATGGCGCGCTCGTCATCGCAATCGAACTGGCGAATCTTGAGCGTAGAACCCTTGATTTCGGCCAGGTTCTGGGTTGCCGCATCGAAGGCAACGGTCCCCGTTGCCACGCGACCGCTTTCAATTACGCGCACTGGCCCGCCGGAGACGTGTTTGACCTCGACCGTGCCCGACGTCACGTCCAAATCAAGCGATGTGAACGCGTCGGCATCAAACGTTTCGCTCGAAAGCTGTTGAGGCCGAGCGGAATAGTTACCGCTATCCAAAAGATCGTCCTCGTCAAGCGCATCGTCCATACCAGACAAGCCGGATACAACATCGTCGAGATCCCACGGGCCATCAAAATGAATCAATGTCCGCGAAACGCCAAAGACAAGCCCAACAATGAGCACAAACGCTCCGATGCCAACACCCAGGCGTACCTTGGATTCATGCGAAAGCTTCATCATTCGTCACCCTCTTTGGCACATGGCTCAGCGGTGGTCGTGGTAGCCACGTCAGCATCGGGTTCCGCAGAAGCATCCTTCCCCTGGGCCTTGATCGCCACCGACGCCGGACCAACCTGAATATCCCCGCGCGCCCAATCACCATCGAGCGCACGCGCCACCCAGTGATAGATGGGAATCGTAAAGAAGATCAGCGCGGCAAAGGGGCCGGCACCAAACAGGAACATCAGCAAAAAGAACAGCAGCCAGCACACGGCCCAATACGGGAACGACTGGAACGGGCCCTTCACCGGAGTCGAGCCAACCGCGGTGCCACTCGTCGCCTGCGCCGTAGCGGCATTGGCGGCCTGCGCACTCCAGCTTGCCGCCTGCGCCGCCTTGGCTGCGGCATCACTTGCCTGCGTAGCTGCCTCCGTGGCGCGTGCCGCCGCCTCATGGGTGCGAGCACGCTCTGCCGCCTCGGCCTCGCGCTGACGGGCGCGGTCCTCGTTCTCAAACTCGATATCGTCCTCGATCTCGTCGCTCGGATTGAGCAGCTCGTCCAGGCTCACGCCATAGAGTTTGGCGAGCGAGATCAGGTTCTCGGTATCGGGCGAGCTCTCCGCGCGCTCCCATTTACTGACTGCCTGGCGCGACAGCCCCAGCTTTCGCGCCAGCCCTTCTTGGCTAAAACCCTTGCTGCGACGAAGGTCGGCGAGCCGCTGCGCAGTTTCTACATTCATGGTTCCTCCTATGTGATGCCAGCCGTGCCGCCGGACCGTTTTTGTTCTTAAGGCGCCTTGCACAGTTAAAAATCTATCCGCCACCGCCAAGAGCATGCCACCTATTCTAGTGAGATTTTTGACAACCGGCGGTTGCGGGCACATATGAGCTGCGGAAATGTGTCCAAACAAAGCAATGACCCGTAGCTTGGTTGTCCCCGTTGCGGCGTTAACGGTAGTATGGTCGTACTGTTTATTCCGCACCGCCAACGGAGGGAGTCCCGCGCCGTGAACCGCGATTTCGCCTCATCGCTCATCCAGCTCAACAACACGTTCTATCGCGAGCACTCCGCCTCCTTCTCCGATACGCGCCAGGCCCCGTGGCCCGGCTGGGTACGCACCATGGACATCGCGCTCGGGCAGCTCGACGTCGCCACGATCGAGCATCCCGTCCGCGTCTTCGATCTCGCCTGCGGCAATATGCGATTCGAGAACTTTGCAGCCGGCGGCGCACTTGCCGCCAAGGGTGTCGACGGCGCAAACCCCTCGGCAGATGCCAGCTGCCCGTTTGAGTTCTATGGCGTCGACTCGTGCCAAGACCTGGCCATCGATGCACATGGCCACGCGCTTCGCATTCCCAACCTGCACTTCCAGGAACTCGACGTGCTCGACGCCCTCATGAAGCTCAACCCCGCCGAAACACCCGACGTGCTTTTCGACGCCCCGCTCGCCGACATCTCGGTCTGCTTTGGCTTTATGCACCACGTGCCGTCGTGCGAGTACCGCGTACGCGTGCTCGACGCCCTGGTGCGGCAGACGCGCCCGGGCGGCATCATCGCCATCAGCTTTTGGGAGTTTATGAACGATGAGCGCATGGCGCGCAAGGCCGTTCGAGCCGAAGCCCGTGCCGAGCTCACCCCGCCGTTTGAGGGTTACGATTCCGCGCAGTTTGAAGCCGGCGACCACCTCATTGGCTGGCAAAACGACCGCCACGCCTACCGCTATTGCCATCACTTTGACGATCAGCAGATCACCGACCTGGTGCGCGGCGTCCGTACGTTCTACAAGAGCGGCGAGGTCCCCGTGCGTGAGCTTGAGCGCTTCCATGCCGACGGTCGTAGCGGCGAGCTCAACCGCTATGTGATTCTCAAGCGCCTGTAGGCATCGACGACTCGCCGCCGAGCCGCACCGCATCTTCCGGGCAAACTATGCCCGCCCTTTTTCAATCCATTGACGGAACGTGCAGCTATGCGTTCCATACTTATGACCAAGGAGCCTCATGGGAGCCGTCCACGTTCGCACGCCTAAGAACTTTGTGCTCGAGGAGCGCCTGGAACGCTACGCCGATGCGATTGAGACAAACCCCGAGGCTTATGCCGGAGATTGGCGCAAGGCCTGTGCGCCCGCAGGCAGCAAGCCCTTCGAGCACCTTCACCTGGATCTTGGCTGTGGCAAGGGAACGTACCTTGTAGAGCGCGCCCACCGCGAGCCCGATGCCCTCTTTATCGGCATGGACCAGGAGCCCATCTGCATCGCCTATGCCGCGCAGAAAATCTGCGAACAGGGGCTATCCAACGCACTCGTCCTGCCCCGAGGCACCGCATCGCTGCCACGGCTGTTTGCCGCAGGCGAGCTCGATGCCATCACCATTAACTTTCCCACGCCGCAGCCCAAGGCCAAGTACGCTAAAAAACGACTCGTCCATGTCGACCATCTGATGCTCTACCGCCCGCTCTTTGCAGCCGGCGCTACCGTCACACTGCGCACCGATAGCAAGCCGTTGCGCGATTACGCCCTGGGACAGTTTGCCGCGGCCGGCTACGATACGCTTTGGGTAAGCGACGACGTCCGCCGCGACCATCCCGAGCATCCCGAGACCGAGTACGAGCGCCGCACGCGCGAGATGGGTGCCGCCGTCTATGGCATTTGCGCTACGCCCGGCGCGGAACCCATCGAAGAGCAGCTCGCGGCGGGCCGCGCGCAGGAGCAAAGCCTTACCTGCTACCTGCCCGAAAACCTCGATGAGCTCACCTATGTACCCCTGGGCATGGAAGAAGCCGTCGAGAACTTTAGAAACCGTGCTCGCAAAGGCAAAAAACGCCTGCCGCAGGGGTCCTAGGGGCTTCTGATGGTCGCGGCGTCGGCAAACAAGTGAAAATAGGCGCCAGCGAACGACCCTCAAACCTAAGTGAGTAGACTTTTTTGCAATAGCCAAGCACAACCCGCATAACGAAAACTAAAACCGCAGGTAGAACCCTTGCGCAAAAGCCATGTGCTCGCGACATTGAAAAAAGTCTACTCACTTAGCTGGCGACTGCACCAAACGGCTGGCAGAACGCCCATTTCCTGCATTTTCTCGCGCGCTGGCACCCCACGCCGCTGCTACGCCATAATAGTTGGCGGACAATCGCGAGAGAAAGCAAACACATGACACAGACCACGACAGATACCGCCGCCAGTACCGTCTCCGGCGCCGGGGCCGCCAGCTCATTCTCGGGCGGCACGGGAACCGAAGCCGAGTTCGGCTCGCTCGGCGCGCTCTCCCCCACCTGGTGGGAGCCCGAGGACGGCAGTGAGCCCGAACCGTGGCTCACGCCCGATCAGGCCTTCGAACGCTTCTTTGAATGGACGAGCAGCCGCGGCATCGAGCTGTGGGGTCACCAAGAAGAGGCCCTCATGGACCTGGCCGCCGGCGATCACGTCATTTTGGGCACACCGACCGGATCGGGTAAATCGCTCGTCGCGCTGGGCATGCTCTTTATGGGCATGGCGCAGGGCAAGCGCTGCTATTACACGGCCCCCATCAAGGCCCTGGTCAGCGAAAAGTTCTTCGATCTGGTACAGGTACTCGGCCGCGATAACGTTGGCATGATCACCGGCGATACGCACATCAACACTAAGGCGCCCGTCATCTGCTGCACGGCCGAAATCCTTGCCAACGATGCACTGCGCGAGGGCGAGGGCGCCGACGTGGGCTGCGTGGCCATGGACGAGTTCCACTACTTTGCCGACCCCGACCGCGGCTGGGCATGGCAGGTGCCGCTGCTCACCCTGCCCCACACGCAGTTTATGCTCATGAGCGCCACGCTCGGCGATGTCACCGCGATCGCCGCCTCGCTCGAGGAACACACCGGCGCTGCTTGCGACTTGGTTGTCGACGCCCCGCGTCCTGTTCCGCTGAACTACGACTATGTGACGACCTCCCTCGAGGGCACCGTCGAGCTCGCTATGCGCCGCGGCGAGGCCCCGCTCTATATCGTGCACTTTAGCCAGGATGCCGCCCTTGCGACGGCACAGTCGCTCGCCAATTTTGGCATCGCCAGCAAGGAGCAGCGCGAGGCCATCAAAGAGGCGGCCAAGGGCACGAGCTTCTCGACGGCCTTTGGTAAGATTCTCAAACGCCTGCTTGGATGCGGCGTCGGCGTGCACCATGCTGGCATGTTGCCGCGCTATCGCCTGCTGGTCGAGCGCTTGGCGCAGCAGGGCCTGCTGCCCGTCATCTGCGGTACCGATACGCTCGGCGTCGGCATCAACGTGCCCATCCACACCGTGGTGCTCACCGCGCTCACCAAGTTCGACGGCTACAAGATGCGTCGCCTGCGCGCCCGTGAGTTCCATCAGATCGCTGGTCGCGCCGGCCGTTCGGGCTTCGATACCGAGGGCATGGTCATCGCCGAGGCCCCGGAGCACGAGATCGAGAACGCTAAGCTCATGGCCAAGGCGGGCGACGACCCCAAGAAGCTCCGCAAGATTAAAAAGAAAAAGGCCCCCGAGGGCTTTGTCACCTGGAACAAGCAGACCTTTGAGCGCCTGATCGAGACGCAGCCCGAGACGCTCAAGCCGCGCCTTCGCATCACACACTCCATGGTGATTAGCGTGGTCGAGCAGGGCGGCGATGCCCGAGCCCGCGTACACGACCTCATCGAAACGAGCCTGCAGACTCCCGAGGAAAAGGCCAAGCTCGAGGTTCGCGCCGACGAAATCTTCGCCACACTCATCGATTCCGGCGTCGTCGTTCGCACCGAGGTGCCGCCCGCGCCCGACGCTCCGGCTGACGCCGCGCCGGACATCGACTACGCGCTGACGGTCGATCTGCCCGAGGACTTCGCACTCGATCAGCCGCTCTCGCCGTTCTTGCTTGCCGCGTTGGAGCTGCTCGACCCCGAGAGCGAGACCTATACCATGGATCTGATCTCAATGGTCGAGGCAACGCTCGAGGATCCCAAGCAGGTATTGCGCGCACAGGAGCGCGCCGCGCGCGACCGCGCGATGGCCGAAATGAAGGCTGACGGCGTCGATTATGAGGAACGCCTGGAGCGCATCCAGGATGTCACCTACGAAAAGCCGCTCGAGGACTTGCTCGATGCCGCCTTCGACAAGTACTGCCAGGAAGTACCCTGGGCCAACGACTACCAGCTCTCTCCCAAGAGCGTCCTGCGCGATATGCTGGAAAGCGCGAGCGATTTTAAGGGCTATATCCAAAAGCTCGGCATCGCCCGCTCCGAGGGCATTTTGCTGCGTTACCTGGCAGAGGCCTACCGTTCACTCGACCGCACCGTGCCCATCGAGAAGCGCGACGAGCGCCTGCGCGACATTATCTCGTGGCTGGGCTTTGTGGTGCGCTCGGTGGACTCGAGCCTGGTGGATGAGTGGGAGAACGCCGGCAACCCGACAGCCCTCGATGCTGCGCCGCCGCAGGGCATCGACGAGGTCGTGGCGGACCGTCGCGGCTGCACGCTATTGGTGCGCAACGCGCTCTTCCGCCGCGTGACCCTTGCCGCCCGCGAGCACGTTCGCGACCTGGGCGAGCTCGACGACGACTGGGGCATGAGCGAGATCCGCTGGCAAAAAGCACTCGACGCTTACCACGAGCAGCACGAGGAAATCCTCACCGACGGAGATGCCCGCAGCGCCGCGATGTTTTCCATTGACGAGTCCGACGAGAAGACCGCGCACATATGGCACGTGCACCAGATCTTTGCCGACGAGGATGGCGACCACGATTTTGGCATCATGGGCGATGTCGATCTGGACGCCACGCAAGACGGCGGCGAGGTCATCTTCAAAAACTACCGCGTCGGCTTTATCGAGGACCTGCTCGAGGACTAGCCGAACATGCTGGAACGAAACAAGCGGGGCCGTTGGCAATATCGCCAGCGGCCCCGTTTTTTGCGCGATACGCTATCCCCTACTCGGTATCCTCGACCTCATACGAATCCGCCTCGGCTGGCTCATCGTTTGTCTCTGTCGCAGCCCCGCGCGCCTCGTCAAACGCGGCCTTCATGGTCTTGTTGCCCCACGTGAGCTTGCGAATGGTAAGATCGTCGGCCTTCTTGTTGGCTAGGCGCAGATTGTTCTCGGAGGACAGCAACGCCTCCTTGGTTTTCTGCAGATGGCTAATCGTCTTGTCGATCTCATCAATCGCCGTTTGGAACTTGCGGCTCGCGATCTCGTAGTTGCGACCGAAATCATTCTTGAACTTTTCCATCTTGGCTTCGAAGTTCGTGACGTCGATATTCTGCTGTTTGTACTCCGCCAGTTCCTGCTTATAGCGCAGCGAACCCATGGCGGCGTTGCGAAGAAGCGTGATCATGGGAATAAAGAACTGTGGGCGAATCACGTACATCTTCTCGTAGCGATAGCTCACGTCCACGATGCCGGCGTTGTAAAGCTCGCTCTCGGGTTCGAGCAACGTGCAGAGCACCGCGTACTCGCAGCCTTTTTGGCGGCGATCGTGATCGAGCTTCTTAAAGAAGTCCTCGTTTTTGTGCTTGGTCGCAGTCTCGTCGTTCTCGTTTTTCATCTCGAACATAATCGAAATGACCTCGTTGCCGCTCGCGTCGCACTCGCGGAAGATAAAGTCGCCCTTGGTACCCTCGGACGCATCGTTATCCTTCTCGAAGTACGCGTTAGGAAACGCCGTCATGCGCAGACGGTTAAACTCGGTCTCACAGTGCTGCTCGAGCGACTCGCCCACCATCTTGGTGGACAGGCGGACCTTCATGTCCTTAAGGCGCTCGATCTCTTCATCCTTGTAGCGAATCAGGTCATCGCTCGCACGCTTGGCCTGCGCAAGCTCGAGCTCGTGTGCCGCCTTGGCCTGCTCCTCGCGAGAATCGCGCACTGCCAGCTCGCTCGTCAGTTTGGCACGTGCCTCATCGCGCTCACGCTCCGCCGCGGCGACCGCCTCTGACAGGTTCATTTTTGCCATCAGTTCCTGCTCGCGCAGCTGGGCACGCAGGCCCTCGGCCTCTTGCTCGGACTGAGCCTTTGCGGCGGAGAACTTCTCTTGCACCTTCGCGCGATAGTCAGTAAGCGCGCGCTCGGCCTCGCTGCGAGCGGCATCGAGCTCACGCTGCGACTCTGCCGCGGCAGCGGCAAGCGCCATCTCCTGGGCTTTGTCCGCCGCGGCGAGCCTGGCCTGCAGCTCGGCAATCTGAGCGTCGCGCGCAGCTAAATCGTTTTGAGCAGCGTTGCGCGCCGCCGACTCGGCAAGCTTTGCTTCGTCATCTTTGCGCCCAAGCTGCGCACGCAGGCTATCAATCTCACGCTGGAGTTCGGCATTTTCCTTTTGAGCATTGGCTCGTGCCTCTACCGCCGCGCGCTGGCTTGCACTCTCGCGCTCTGCGGCAGCGCCCTCGAGCTTAGCGCGCAGCTCGGCAAGCTCAGCATCGCGCTTGGCAACCTCTTGCGCCAGTTTCTGATCCGCAGTGTTCTTCTGCTCGACAAGCTGAGCGTTGCGCTGAGACTCTGCCTTTTGCAAGGCAGCCGTCGAACGCGAGCGCTCAAGCTCCAGCGCTTGCTCGCCCTCGCGCTGGACTGCCTTCACACGCTCGTCCAGGTCGCGCGAAAACTCGGCATCGCGTACTTGCTTGACGATATCCGCATAGCCGGACGCATCGACCTTAAAAACTTCGCCGCAATGCGGGCACTTAATCTCGTTCATAGCAGCTCCTCGATGGACGCAAATTTCGACCGCCTACACTCTACCGCGCCGCACGGACAAAAAAGGCGCCGCCGCCATAATGGCAACGGCGCCAGAACCACCACAAAGGTGCCTGTCCCCTTTGTGGTGGTTTGAGTGACAGTTTGAAAATTACAGTCCAAAATAGCCGAGGATTTGATCACGACTTACGGGCTTGTAGTCATTGGCGTCGAGGCCCACATCGTAGCGGTAAATGGGGCGCTCGCGATCGCGGTTGCGTGCGTTGGTGCGGTCACCCCTGCTGTGGATATGCCCATGCAGCATAATGGCGCCACGTGCCTTGCCGTTCCAGCTGAGCATGGGGTAGTGGCTCATCACCAGACGATGACCCTTGGCATAGCCGGGAGCAATCTCCAGGTAATCGCGCACGTCTTCCCAAATTTGCGGGGCGTCGGGATCTTCCCAGTCGCCGTCATGGTTACCGCGGATGAGCGTCGCATTCTTGCATTCGATACGCTCGCGCAGGCGCACCGCCTCCGCCATGGGCAAGCGATACGTAAAGTCTCCCAGGATATAGAGGCGGTCGTCCGCAGCCACGCACTCATTGATGGCATCGATGACCTTGCGGTTCATCTCCTCGACCGAATCAAACGGTCGATCCATGTCGTGCAAGATATTCGTATCGCCCAGGTGCAGGTCGGCGGTAAACCACATCATCGTCTATGCCCTCATTTCGCAATGCATCCAACTCGTGCTAAGTATACAGACACAGCGATGCGGCGGTTAGCCAAAGAGCCCGCCGAACAGTCCGCGGCGGCACTCGTCCTTTTTATTCGAACCTTTGCCCTGGGCGTTCTTATCCTTTTGCTTTTTGCGATCCTGCTCCAGCTCATCGTCATCGAGTAGCATATCCCACTCAAACGGATCATCCGTCAAATCGAACAGGTCATCGTCGTCAAGCATGGCAGCCTCCCTTACCGATTAGCGGGCATCCACCACATAGAGGCCAACGCGCACCTGGTGCCACGGGCTGCGCTCGGGGGCAACCTGTTGCACGCGGGCCTCAAACACGTCCTCGTGGCCGTAATACATCATCAAGGACAGTGGACCGACCTCGTTTCCCGGAACGCAGCCAAGTTTGGTCTTGCCATAGTAGATCGCAACTGCCTCGGGATCATGGGGATTATCGCGCTCGGCACACAGTGTCAGTTTATCGCCCGCTTTAAGATCGCCTAGGACCAAAGCGCCGTCGGCATATTGAAATCCTGCGATATGAAACGACAGAAGAACACGCGAAGGCTCGTACATAGCAGCTCCTCTAACGGCCGGATAAACCGGTGTGTAACCTTATTGAGAAGTCTACGGTCCCGTGCGGACACAAATACATCCTGTCTGCGTCCTTCAATCGTTTGCCTCAACGCTTGCGCGACAGAACGCTTGCAGATAAGATAGGAACACGGATGGCACCCGTTGCCGCGGGTCTTGCCAACTCCGATACACGTTTTCATCGTGAGAAGTGGCCGTCTTCGCTTACGCGGGGGCGGCTATTTCATTCGGCCGATAAACAGACCGAGTTCGATAGCCGCAATCAACAACGCCAATAACGAAATAACATCGCTTACGTTCATACCAAATCCCTTCTAAAGGGAGTTGGCCCATCCGTGCTCCATAACAGTAGTCTAACGCAAAATGCAGGTAATAGGAACACTTGTTCGTATTACCTGCGCCCTTTTCTAATGCACAAACATGCGCACGAACTTGTGCTTCCAGCTTGCGTAGGGCGCATACCGAAACGGCACGTCCAGCCAAGTTGCCTTGTTCACGATACTCTTCTTGTGGCTAAACGTATCGAAGCTCTCGCGTCCATGGTACTGCCCCATACCGCTCGCGCCCATGCCGCCAAAGCCCATATGGCTCGTAGCCAAGTGCATGATCGTGTCGTTGACACAGCCACCGCCAAAGGGCACGTAACGCACGAAGCGCTGCTGAACTGCGCGGTCCTGACTAAAGATATACAGGGCCAGCGGCGTCGGACGATCCGTAATAAACGCTTCGGCCTCGTCTAGGCTCTCAAACGTCAGCACCGGCAAGATGGGACCGAAGATCTCCTCCTGCATCACGGCGTCATCGGGGGTCACGCCGTCTAGGATCGTCGGCTCAATCTTGAGCGACGACTCGCGCGCCGTGCCTCCCAGCACGACCTTATCGGGATCGATCAGCCCGCGCACGCGCGCAAAATGCTTAGCATTGACGATATGCCCGTAATCCTCGTTATCGAGCGGATGCTCGCCAAACATACGGCGGACCTCTTCCTTGATGAGGCCCAGCAGCTCGTCGTGCACGCGCGTATCGACCAGCAGGTAGTCGGGCGCCACGCAGGTCTGCCCTACGTTGAGCCATTTGCCAAAGGCGATACGCCGTGCCGCGACCTTCAAGTTTGCCGTCGCATCCACGATGCAGGGGCTCTTGCCGCCCAGCTCAAGCGTCACGGGCGTGAGGTTTTTACTCGCGCGCTCCATGACGAGCTTGCCGACCGGAACGCTACCGGTAAAGAAGATCTTGTCCCAGCACTCATCGAGCAACGCTTCGTTCTCGGCGCGCCCGCCCTCGACAACCGTCACCAGGCGCGGATCAAATGCCTCTTCACAGATTTGCTTGAGCACCGCGCTCGATGCCGGAGCATAGGCACTCGGCTTGATGACCACGGTATTGCCCGCGGCAAGGGCGCCGGCGAGCGGCTCGAGTGTTAGCAAAAACGGGTAGTTCCACGGAGCCATGATGAGCGTGACGCCATAGGGCACGGCTTGCGTTTTGCACGCGCTCACGGCGTTGGCAAGGTCACACGGACGCAGGCGCGGACGACTCCATCGAGCCACGTGAGCGATCTGATGACGAATCTCGGAAAGCGACGTGCCGATCTCGCACATATATGCCTCGTCATGCGACTTTCCCAAATCGGTCTTGAGTGCATGGGCGATATCGGCCTCGTGCGCCCGTACCGCATCGCGTAAACTCACGAGCGCGCGACGTCGGGCATCAACATCAAACGTAGCGTGCGTTTTAAAGTAAGTGCGCTGATCGCCGACGATGCGCGCAATTTCCTCGGTGTTCATGGCACCCTCCTAGTTCTCGTCCTCAAACATACCACCCGCGACGACCTCGTACATACGCTCGAGCTCCAAGCGGTCCATCAAAAGCGGAACGGGGTACAGCGGATTGGCCTCGGCATCGGCATGCGCCGCCATCTCGGGAATGTCGGAGCGGCGAATGCCCGAGACATATTTGGGGATTCCCAGGATCTCGTTCATGCGGTCGACCCAATCGATAAAGGCCTCGGCCGCAAGACTATCCTGCGCGGTAGCCGGCGCAATGCCCGCCATGCGAGCAAGATCGGCAAGCTTGGGGGCGGCGGCGTCACCATAAGCGCGAAGCATGTGCGGCAGGATGATCGCGTTGGCCAAACCGTGCGGAATTCCGTATCGGCCGCCCAGACTGTGCGCGATGGCATGCACATATCCGACATAGGAGCGGGTAAACGCAACGCCCGCCTTATACGCCGCCGAAAGCATATTGCGACGAGCGCGCATGTCGTCACCATGTTCATAGGCCTCGAGCAAATTGTCGTGGATAAGCTGCACCGCCTGTCGCGCCATCTTGCGCGTATAGGGCGTGGTGCTTCGCCCGATAAAGGCCTCAACGGCATGCGTCAGGGCGTCCATGCCCGTCTGCCCCGTAATGGAAGCGGGCAAGCCGCACGTAAACTCGGGGTCGTGGACTGCAAAACGCGGGATGAGCACAAAGTCGTTAATGGGGTATTTGTAGTGCGTCCCGTCATCGGTAATTACCGCCGCAAGCGTGACTTCGCTTCCCGTACCGGCGGTAGTGGGAACGGCGATGAGCAGCGGCAGGCGACGATGAATCCGCAGCAGGCCACGCATCTTGTTGATGGGCTTGTTTGGCTGCGCAATGCGTGCGCCCACGCCCTTGGCACAGTCCATGGCCGAGCCACCGCCAAAGCCGATAATGGCCTGGCAGGCGCTCTCTCGATACAGGGACGCCGCTTCTTCCACGTTTGAAACCGTGGGGTTTGCACGCGTTTCGGCATAGACCGTAACGCCAATCCCCCTGCATGCGAGCGCCGTCTCGAGCGGTGCCGTGAGCCCCAGACGGGCAATGCCGGGATCCGTCACGATAAGGACCTTCTGGATCGAGCGCTTTTGAAGCACCGCGGGCACATCCTCGGCATGCTCTAAAATGCGCGGCTCGGTATAGGGCAGGATCGGCAATGCAATGCGAAAAACCGTCTGATATGTTCGGCACCAGGCACGACGGGCTAGATGCATAAAGGAAACTCCTTCATTTGTTGATAGGTCAACATTTGCTCGCCCGATTGTACTCAGCGGCGGTCAAAGACGGCCTGCCAATCGTTAATCAATCAACATCTTCATATCTCAAAATTGTTTTATTAAAAATCATTCCTAATAGGCTTCACATTTGGTTGCATTTATGGATAATAGAACTCGTCAAGACGCACGTCCGGAGAGGGCCCTTACGGGACCGGACGAGCGCACAATCGCCATCGATCGAAAGGATCGAATCATGAAGTTTGTTTGCCCCGTTTGCGGTTATGTGGAAGAGTTCGACGGCGACCAGCTGCCCGAGGATTTTAAGTGCCCCCAGTGCGGCGTTCCCGGTTCTCGTTTCCTGAAGCAGGAGGAGGGTCAGCTCGAGTGGGCTGCCGAGCACGTCGTGGGCGTCGCCAAGATGGAGGGCGTCTCCGAGGACATCGTTGCCGACCTGCGCGCCAACTTTGAGGGCGAGTGCTCCGAGGTCGGTATGTACCTGGCCATGGCTCGCGTCGCTCATCGCGAGGGTTATCCCGAGATCGGCCTGTACTGGGAGAAGGCTGCCCACGAGGAGGCCGAGCATGCCGCCAAGTTCGCCGAGCTCCTGGGCGAGGTCGTGACCGACTCCACCAAGAAGAACCTCGAGATGCGCGTTGAGGCCGAGAACGGCGCCACCGCCGGCAAGACCGATCTTGCTAAGCGCGCCAAGGCCGCTGGCCTCGATGCCATCCACGACACCGTGCACGAGATGGCTCGCGACGAGGCTCGCCACGGCAAGGCTTTCGCCGGCCTGCTCAAGCGCTACTTCGGCTAAGCCAGCAACCTGAGACATAACCTCTAGCTCGATGAGGCCCGGACCGCATGGTTCGGGCCTTTTTCGTGCCTCATAAACTTGTTA
Organism: uncultured Collinsella sp.; assembly: GCA_958445065.1. GTDB lineage: Bacteria > Actinomycetota > Coriobacteriia > Coriobacteriales > Coriobacteriaceae > Collinsella. Next base: position 82,122 of record CAUCQW010000005.1, on the reverse strand, counting down.
ACTACCTGAAATAGGACCGCCTTCGGCATCGGCTTCTCGTCAAAAACTAAGTGAGTAGACTTTTTGGAACTTGCCGAGCAGACCATCCATATCACTTTATAAAGCCGCAGGTAAATGCCTTGTTGCAAAACGACCTAGTCGCCAAAGTGCCAAAAGTCTACTCACTTAGATTCGCAGCCGTCCACGATCGAGCCATTTTGTGTCTAACGGGCATCTTTCCGTCGATTACTCCCAATTTTGTCCAGTCAACGAATAGTTCAGACCTGAGTAATGTCTCAGCCCTTTGCTCATCTGAGCTTTTATCACGATATTCAGCATCGAGCATCCTGCATACGGCCTTAACGATCGCGCGGAATCTATCCTCATCCGATATCTGTCTGTGTGTCAGGAGAAGCACATCGTAGCCCATGGCCTGAAGGGCCGTCATGCGGTCAGCGTCACGCAAGCCATCCCCTGCGCGTCCGTGCGAGGCCTTTCCCTGACATTCAATGGCCACCTGTCGCCTGCCGTCCGGCGAAGACAGAAGTATGTCGATATATACACGGGACTTTCCCACAATCGCTCGAGCACTTGTGCTTAGCATCACTTCAACATTAAGCTCTATGTCGCAAAAGCCTACGCCTCCCAGGGATCGCGGCAGTGCAAGTAGCAAATACGCCTCGACCTCAAAAGGCGACGCGGCACCCAATGGAACAAGTTGCGACACCGTCCTAAATCTATTGCCGTAACGTATCCCGCAAACATCTGAACAAAAACGGTCAAGGTCTCCGCCCAAAACCAAAGCGTCTCGACGCCATAAATTTGAAGCGGCGCCGCTCTCGGACGGGCAGCGCACCCAACCGAACGTTGTCGAAATCGCACCCGAATCAATTGCACGCGAAAGCTCCGCCTCGAGTGCCGTCGGCAGGGCGCACACCGCAAACAAGCCGCACATCTCCGCCAATACAAAAAGAAGTTGGAGATCCGTCAGATGCCGCGACATGATAAATGCCGTCAGTAGAGGAGACGTAACCAAAAATCCATGCTCCGTTTCCAGCACGGATTCCCTGGGGAGCTCACCAAGAAACAGCCGCTGCTTAATGCTGGCAGGGCAAGTCCGTTTGTTTCTCGTCCGAACCAATGTATACAACGGAAAACCGAGCGCAACCGCAGCTGTCGGGTTGCGGGCGAGATCATATCGCTGCCGGTCTTCTTCCGGTCGTGGAAGCGGCGGGCACAAAGCGCGGACTTGAGGAGGCAAACGCCAGTACCTAAAAGCCGATATGTCACAAAGTAGATCCTTCATAGGCACAGGAAAACACGGATTTCAACCCAGTCGGTCTCCCATTGGCGCAAACGCAACAAAAATGGCACCGAACGGACTGCTAAGTTTTCAACAGCCCTCCCCAACTGGCCAAAAGCTTGCCAAGAGCTGGACGAAGCCCTGTTGAAAACTCATTTTTTCTCATGCGGAAGCTTTGCACGGCAAGTGAGTAGACTTTTTGGAACATCCCGATCAGACCGGTCATCCTGCTTCTCAAAACCACAGGTAGATAGCTTGTGGCAAAACGGCCTGGTCGCCAAAGTACCAAAAGTCTACTCACTTAGATTGCAGAGCTCCCCCATTAGCTGCAATTCCAAGGTATTAAGCACTTTCGGACTCAGGTCGTCATACTGGACAAGAATTTGAGTTGAGTTTTCAGGAACAAATGCGCCATCGGCGCACCAATAACAGTCACTGATATCGATGAACGGAATGCCCGAGCGCGTGAGAGCCCGCGCAAAAGAGCTTCCGCCCGTTCCGCGCTCCGCAAATACAGTGCAGTAAAGACCCGCGTCTGCATGCTCAATCGAGACCTCCCCTGCCGGAAACGCTTTCCGCACAAGCGACGCCAGGCCATCACGCGCCTCGCGAGCACGAACGCGTACGCGGTTCGCATGTCGCTCGTAATCACCCGATTCCAGCAAACGAGCCAAAGCGACCTGGTCAACAGAACTCACCGACGAGGCGTAAAAACCAAGGTTGCGCCTAAACCGCTCAATTAGCTCATCAGGCAACACCATGTACGCTAGACGCAACGCCGATGAAAGGCTCTTCGAAAACGTGTTGGTGTAGATGACCGATTGAGCGGCATCGATCGACGCGAGCGCGGGAATCGGCTTGCCGGCTAGACGAAACTCGCAATCAAAGTCATCCTCAATGAGATACCGACCTGGTCGCTCGGCGGCCCAGCTCAGCAGCGCATATCGGCGCGCAATGCTCGTCACAAGGCCGGTCGGATACTGATGGGACGGCATCAGGTGAAGGACATCGGTCCCGCTTTTCTGCAGAGTGTTCAAGTCCACGCCCTCATCATCCAACGGGATATGTCGAACTTTGCAGCCCATAGCCTGGTAGATGCGCGTCAGACGCAAATAGCCCGGGTCCTCAACGGCATACACCTTGTCAGCGCCAAGCAACTGAACCAACATGGTATCGAGCAGCTGGGCGCCCGCGCCGATAACAATGTTATTAGGATCGATATTCATGCCCCTTGTCCCGCGCAGATGGTGAGCAATTGCGCGTCGTAGCCGAGCGGTGCCCTGTGCCGGTGCGGGCGAAAAGATCTCGCGTTCGTCTTCGGATGCCAGCGTCGCCCGTAGCGCGCTTTGCCAAAGTCGCGCCGCCTCCAAAGCGGAAGGAGAAAGTGCGTCGAATCGCTCGACCTGTCTGTTGACATCATGCGCGCTGGGGCCCACAGAGACGGCATCTCGGTCGATACTCCCCGTAGCCAAAGGCAAAACTGGTGCATCCGGAAGCTCGCAAGCGTAGTAGCCACGACGCGGCATTGAGCAAATATAGCCCTCGGCAAGTAGCTGGCTATATGCATTCTCGATGGTAATGACACTGATTCCCAGATGGCTGGCAAAGGCGCGCTTAGACGGAAGATGCTCCCCCGCCGCAATGCGCCCAGCAACAATATCGTCTCGAATTTGCTGGTAAACATATTCATAGAGCGATGCTTCGCCGCGTTTTTCCAAATTGTAGTCAAGCATGAGCATATCACCTGACCTTATTAAGCCATTCAATCTGGTATTAGTCTGACCTTGTTATTATCTCGAAAACTGAGTATTTCGCCATACCCAGCTCCCCGATAGGATGTTCCGTCAAGCAATGCACATGCCAACCAAGGGAGCAACCATGGCAGAACAGACCAGCAAGGCCGATCGCGTCAAACTCAATCGAGAGCTCGCGCAGATGCTCAAGGGCGGCGTCATCATGGACGTCACCACGCCCGAGCAGGCACGCATCGCCGAGGAGGCAGGCGCCTGCGCCGTCATGGCACTCGAGCGTATCCCGGCCGACATCCGTGCCGCAGGCGGCGTCTCGCGCATGAGCGACCCCAAGATGATCAAGGGCATCCAGGAGGCCGTCTCCATCCCCGTTATGGCCAAGTGCCGCATCGGCCACATTGTCGAGGCGCAGGTCCTTCAGGCCATCGAGATCGATTACATCGACGAGTCCGAGGTTCTCTCCCCTGCTGATGACGTCTATCACATCGACAAGACCCAGTTTGACGTGCCGTTTGTCTGCGGCGCCCGCAATCTGGGCGAGGCGCTACGCCGTGTTGCCGAGGGCGCCACGATGATTCGCACCAAGGGCGAGCCGGGCACGGGCGACGTCGTTCAGGCTGTGCGTCACATGCGCAAGATCCAAAAGCAGATCCGCGACGTTGTCGCTCTGCGCAATGATGAGCTCTTTGAGGCAGCCAAGCAACTGCAGGTTCCGGTCGAGCTGGTACGCGAGGTTCATGCCACGGGCAAGCTTCCCGTGGTGAACTTTGCCGCCGGCGGCGTAGCGACCCCCGCCGACGCCGCGCTGATGATGCAGCTGGGCGCCGAGGGCGTCTTTGTCGGCTCGGGCATCTTTAAGAGCGGCGACCCTGCCAAGCGCGCCGCCGCCATCGTCAAGGCCGTGGCGAACTTCACCGATGCCAAGCTCATCGCCGAGCTTTCGGAGGACCTGGGCGAGGCCATGGTGGGCATCAACGCCGACGAGATTGAAATCATCATGGAGGAGCGCGGGCGCTAGTCCAGCAGAAAGGATCGCACATGAGCGATTATGCAGACCAAACGGTCGCCGTGCTGGCGGTCCAAGGCGCTTTTGCCGAGCACGAGGCAAGACTATCCGAGCTGGGCGCACACTATATTGAGCTGAGGCAGGCGGCCGATTTGCGGCAGAACTTTGATCGCCTGGTCCTCCCTGGCGGCGAGTCCACCGTTCAGGGCAAGCTGCTTGACGAACTGGGGATGCTCGAGGAGCTTCGTGCCCGTATCGCTGAAGGCACGCCGGTCCTGGGCACCTGCGCCGGCCTGATTCTACTGGCTCACGACCTTGCCGCCCACGATGACAAGGGAACACCGCGCCTGGCAACCATGGATGTGCTCGTTGAGCGTAATGCCTATGGCAGACAGCTCGGCAGCTTTCGCACCAAGGGGTGGGTAGGAGGTATCGAAGGTGAAGTGCCGTTAACGTTTATCCGTGCACCCCGCATCGTCAAGGTGCACGGCAATGCCAAGGCCTTGGCCGAAGTCGATGGCCGTATCGTCGCCGCCCGTCAAGACAAACAGCTCGGTGTCACCTTCCACCCCGAGCTCGACGACGACACGCGCCTCCACGAGTTCTTCCTCCAAATGTAGGCAGAAAACAAACGAGCGTTGATTTTCGGACGCATAGCGATAGACGACCACATTTGCCCAGATAAAGCCGACCAAAATAAACCTGTCCCTTTTTGGCAGGTTTGGACTATGGGAACGCCGATGTTTTTGTACCGACAGCGAGCGCCGCCCAGGGCGAACAAGTTGGCATGAAAAAGGCGAGGCATAGACCTTCTGGTCATGCCTCGCCTTTTGAATGACAAATTGTCGCCCTGGGCGGCGCGCAGCGTCAACTAGTTACGCGGTTTGGTAAAATCGCGTAACTAATTAGAAACGGTTGCCGCGGAAGCCGCCGCCATTGCGGCCGCCACGATCGCCACCGCGACCGCCGCGGTCGTTACCACGGTTGCCGCTAAAGCCACCACGGTTGCCGCCGCGGTCGCCATAGCCACCACGGTTGCCGCCAAAGCCGCCTCGACCGCCGCGGTCGCCGCCACGGTCACCAAAGCCGCCGCGGCCGCCGCGATCGCCACCGCGACCGCCACGGTCGCCGCCACGGCCACCGCGATCACCAAAGCCGCCGCGACCGCCGCGGTCGCCGCCACGGCCACCGCGATCGTCACGGCCGCCGCGAGGACCGCGGTCCTCGTCCAGGCCCATGGCGACGAGCGGAGCGATAACCTTATCGAGAGCGGCCATCAGCTCGGTGGCCTCCTCGTAAGAAAGCTCGGGCAGGAGCTTCTCCTTCTTGTTGGCAAGCTCGACCAGACCCTCAGCGGCATCCTCGGCAGCGAAGACGACGATCTTGCGCATATCGCCCTCGGCGTCGTCGATGCGGCCGACCAGATCGGCAGCCTCGGCCTCGGCCATCAGACCATCGAGCTCACGAAGGCGCATGCCCAGCAGGTCGGACATTTCCTTCTGCTCCATCTTGGGCTTGAGGTCAAGGAGCTTGATGGCGCGCTCGATGTTCGCCATGCGCTCGGCCTTGGCCTCCTCCTCCTTGGAAATAGCAAAGCGACGGCTACGCAGCAGGCGGGCGGCCTTCTGCATCTTGTCCATCAGCTCTTCGTCATCGTAATCAGCGGCGGCCTCGACAACCTCGGCCTCCTCCTCGGCGGAAACCTCGTCAGCAGCCTCAACCTCGGCAGCTTCGGTCTCCACGGTCTCGACTGCCTCGACCTCGGCAGCCATGGTCTCGTTCTCGGTCTCGTTCATGATCTCTTCGTTCTCGGACATGAGACTCCTTCTTGGCCCTCTCGGGCATCATCGCCCCATTCGCGGGGCCCGTCGCGCACTCTTTGCGCTTTAAACATTCATGCCTCTCGGCAAAACGTCCATTAGTTTATGGTGTCGCCATCCAATCTAGCTGCAGAATCTATGTGCACACATTAATGCGACATGTGCGACTCGCGACGAGCGTACACCAGCGACGTCACGAACCCGACCACGGCAATTACAGCCGCCACACGCACGGCAGCTGCAAATCCAATCGCCTGGTCAACGTCCGTCGCAACGCCAGCGGCGCCGGCAGTCGCCGCAGAACTCGAGAGCAGACCGATAAACAGCGACGGGCCAAACGATGCGGCAATCATGTTCCACGTGTTAAGCAATGCCGTTCCGTGAGGATGCTCAGCGGCAGGCAGCGTCTCCAAGCCGGCCGTTTGCGAGGGACTCAGCACCAAACCGACTCCGGCATACACCACAACGGTCAGCGCCACGACGACGCCGATGTTCATGCTTGCCGCCGTCATCGAGATGGCAGTCTGTCCCACGGCAATCAGGGCAAAGCCGACCGGCAGCAGCGGCCATGCGCCACGGGCGTCCATCACGCGTCCGCCCACAATCGAGGTCACGGCGTTGCAGGCAATCGCCGGCAAAATGAGCAAGCCCGCAACAAGGGCGGTCATGCCGTATGCGCCCTCAAAATAGAGCGGCAACAAAACGCTCATCGAGAACGTCGTCATCATCGACACCACCACAAGCAGGCACGCAGGCCAAAAGCGAACGCTCGCCATGGGACGCACGTTAAGCACCGGATGTTCGAGCTTGAGCTGACGGGCCGCAAACAGGCCGAGCAGCACAATGGCGGCGAAAAGTGCCACGATACCGGCAATCAGATTGGTCGAGAACTCGCCTACGGAATACACAAATGCCGTAATGCCGGCCGCGAGCAAAACAACCGACAGAATATCAAGCGTGGTATTCGAGCGCTCTCCGACATTCTGGACATGCTTTACGCCCGCCGCAGCGACCACAATGCCGCCCACCAGCGGCACTACGAACACCGCCCTCCAGCCAAACAACGTGCACATAAGACCACTGATCACGGGTCCAAACGCCGGCCCCAACGTAATGCAGGCACCGACCAAGCTCAGATACAGGCCGAGCTTCTCGCGCGGAGCGCAAGACAGCACCACGTTCATCATGAGCGGGAACAAGATGCCCGATCCCGCAGCCTGCAAAATACGACTTGACAGCAAAACGCCAAACGACGGAGCGACCAGGCACAGAACTTCGCCGGCGACCATGCATCCGCATGCGAAAAACAGCAGCTTGCGCGTCGAGAAACGGCCGGACAGGAAGGCCATGATGGCCGTAAAGATCGACGTCACGATCATGTAGCCCGAAACGAGCCACTGCGCCGTGGTGGCACTCACCGAAAAGGCCGCCATAATGTCGTGCAACGCCACGTTAATGATGTTCTCGTTAAACGCGGCAACAAAGGCTGCAATATACATTACGACGAGAATTGCCGCAGTGGCCGATGGCGGTGCTTGAACTTGTTGCTGAGATTTGCTCCCCATGCATTTCCTTCCTCTTGGAACGACAGTCGCATCGCCCCAGAGGAACAGTCCAGGGCGAAAATGAGCCCTAGACTTACGCCAGACGCCGTACACGACGAGTCTGGCAACATGGTCCAACATCGAAAGATTGTAACGCGGACGCACAGCTTTCCTTCCGCGCTATTATTAAAAGTCCACGAAAGCATGAGACATGAGGAGCCCGCCATGATTAAGCCCATCATGAAATCCGAGTTCTTTTTGCGCCTGTCTTCCGAAGACGCGGGACCCGACGATGCCGCGACCGGGCAGGACCTCCTGGATACGCTCCACGAACATGAGCATGAGTGCGTGGGGCTCGCCGCCAACATGATCGGCGTACGCAAACGCATCATCTGCGTAAAGGACGGCAATAGGGCGCTGCTGATGTACAACCCTCAAATTCTTGAGCAGGTCAATGCCTATCAGACGAGCGAAGGATGCCTCTCGCTGATCGGCGAGCGTCCCTGCACCCGCTATCGCCGCATTAAGGTTGAGTATTTGGACGAGAACTTCGTCCACCGCATCAAAAACTTCTCGGGCTACACCGCCGAGATCATCCAGCACGAAATCGACCACTGCAACGGAATCGTTATTTAGTTCCGCCGATTCAAGAAAGCCCCCCGCAGCCAAGCAACTGCAGGGAGCTTTTCATAGTGCGGAGCTTCTATCCCACTAGTTCTGACGGTAGTGATCGAAGAAGTCGGCGAGGTCTTCGAGCGACTCTTTGAGCACTTCCATGCGCGGCAGGTACACGATGCGGAAGTGGTCGGGCTCGGCCCAGTTAAAGCCGCCGCCGCGCGTGATGAGGATCTTCTTCTCGTGCAGCAGATCGAGGGCAAACTGCTCGTCATCGGTGATGTTGAACTTCTTAACATCCATCTTGGGGAAGATGTAGAACGCCGCGCGCGGCTTGACCACCGAGATGCCGTCGATCTTGCTGAGCGCCTCATACACAAAGTTGCGCTGCTCGTAGACGCGACCGCCGGGGCGGATGTAGTCGTTGACCGACTGATGGCCGCCGAGCGCCGTCTGGACGATCGACTGGGCCGGCACGTTGGAGCACAGACGCATGTTAGAGAGCATGTTGACGCCCATGATGAAGTCGCTCATGCAGCGCTGGTTGCCCGAAAGCACCATCCAGCCAATGCGATAGCCCGCGATCATATGCGACTTGGACAGGCCGCTAAACGTAATGCAGGGCAGATCGGGAGCGAGCGAGGCAATCGAGACGTGCTCGTAGCCGTCCATGCACAGACGGTCGTAGATCTCATCGGCAAAGATCATCAGCTGATGCCTGCGCGCAACCTCGACGATGCCCTCGAGCACCTCGCGCGGATAGACAGAACCCGTGGGGTTGTTGGGGTTGATGATGACGAGGGCCTTGGTCGCGCTCGTGATCTTGGACTCCATATCCTCCAGGTCGGGATACCAATCCGCCTGCTCGTCGCATAGATAGTGCACGGGATGACCGCCGGCAAGGGTTGCGCACGCCGTCCAGAGCGGATAATCGGGGCTGGGGATCAGAATCTCGTCACCATTGTCGAGCAGCGCGTTCATCGAAAGCTGAATGAGTTCGGACACGCCGTTGCCCGTGTAGATATGCTCCATCTGAACATTGGGCAGCCCCTTGATCTGCGAGTACTGCATGATCGCCTTGCGCGCAGAGAACAGGCCGCGCGAGTTGGAATAGCCTTCGCAGTCGGGCAGCTGGTGGCGCATGTCCTTGATAACCTCGTCGGGCGTGCGGAAACCGAAGGGCGCCGGGTTACCGATATTGAGCTTGAGGATGCGCTCGCCCTCGTCCTCCATACGGGCGGCCTCGTCGACGACGGGGCCGCGCACGTCATACAGGACGTTATCGAGCTTGGTGGATTTAGAAAAAGTGCGCATGGTGGTGCTCCTTGCAATTTGAGCTGAGGGATGGGGTTCGGGCTTGGAATCGTTGCGGGGTGATGATGCCTCGCCTTGATCGGCGTCGCCGGCAAGCAGCCAGGTAACATCGACCTCCAAAATACGGGCGAGCAGCTCAGCCACATCGCGCCGCGGGATCGTCTTGCCGCTCACATATTGGCTCATCTGACTCTTGCCGAGTTTTTTGCCGAGCATCTCCGATGCGCGGATCACGTCCGACTGGCGAACGTCGCGATCGGACATAGCCTGTCGCAGGCGATCGCTAAACGTCTCTTGGGCCACTAGAACCTCCTTGCTGGCAAAGTTCAATTTATAGAACACGAATTGAACCAGGGTTCAATTTAGCAAGCAGTATAGCGCCGTACCTCATTCGAAAGTTCAATTTCATAAGAAAATGTATCGGACTCCGAGATTTGCCCAAAGCGAACAATGGTGTGTACACGTTTAGAGGTATTCGAGGAAACGGGCGGCGGCAAGCGAAACATCGGCCGTTCGATATATGGCGTTGATCTGCCGATGGGGATGTCCCTCGAGCGAACGCACGGCAACATCGAACTGACAACGGCGCAAGATGAGCGCGGGAAGAATGCTCACACCCAGGCCGTCCTCAACCATGGCCATAATCGCATAGTCATCCCAGGTCGACAGCTTGGAGCACACCGTCAGTCCCGCCCGACGGAACAGCGGCGTAATCTCGTCATCGGTGCCGCGTTCTAGCAGAATAAACTGCTCGTTGGCTAAATCGGCAAGAGAAACGACCTCCGCCGTGGCAAGCAAAGAGTCTGCCGGTACTACCGCCATCAACTCGTCGCGCACCAAAGACCGCGATGCCATGCCGTTTTCTCGGGGCTCACGCGGGATAAAGCCCAGGTCACAACGACCCTCAGCCACCCATTGTTCAATCTCTGAGTAATCGCCCATCAGCAGCTCGTAATCGACATCCGGATGATCGGCGCGAAAGCGCGCGATCACCGGCGGCAGTACATGAGTCGCCACACTCGAAAACGTACCGATACAGATCTTGCCGCGCATGAGCCCTCGCATCTCGTCCACGCGTCGCTGCAGGCGGCCAAACTCTTCGCATAACGCCTCGACTGCCGGCATGACCTGCCGCCCGTCGGCAGAAAGCACCACGCCCTCGCGGCTGCGATCAAGCACCTTAAAACCCCAGTCTGCCTCAAGGTCGCCCACCATGCGGCTCACGCCCGACTGCGAATAGCTCAGCCGCTCTGCAGCACGCGTAAAGCTGCCGGCACGCACCGTCTCGAGCAGCACTTGCATCTTTTGGATATTGGTCTCCATGGCACGTCCCCACCCTTGTATGAGTTTTTGTCATGTTTTCCATGCATTATATTCGCTTTTCTTCTAAAGCCAGTTCACCCATAGTGAACATGCTCGGATATAGAGGGGATGGAAGCGCATGAACAACGGACTGTTTACGTACTTAGCAGCATTGCTATTGTTTGGCTCCAACGGCATCATCGCCGCTGCCATCGCGCTGCCGAGCTCCGATATCGTGCTGCTACGCACGTTTTTGGGCGCTCTCTCGCTTGTCACTATCCTCGCCATCACCCAACACCATAAGTTGCAGGCGCCATCTCGTCCCCGCGAAGCCGCGGCCCTCCTCCTCTCGGGAGCTGCGCTGGGCGCCAGCTGGATTTTTCTGTTCCGCGCCTACCAGACGATCGGCGTCGGCGTATCCTCGCTGCTGTACTACTGCGGCCCCATCATTGTCATGGCGCTCTCCCCGCTCATCTTTGGCGAAAAGCTGACCGGCGGCAAAATCGCCGGCTTTGTCGCCGTTGCTTGCGGTGCTTTTCTCATTGCAGCGCAAGGTCTAGGCGGCAATATGCCCATTGCGGGCATCGTCTGTGGAATCGCCTCGGCCTTCTGCTATGCATTGATGGTCATCGCCAGCAAGGGTGCGCCGCACATCGAGGGCCTCGAGAACTCCGCGCTCCAGGTGAGCGCCGCCTTTGTGACCGCACTGGTCCTCACGCTCATCACGCAGGGCGCTCCCTCGTTCCTGTCCGCCGGCGTCGCCGCCAGTATTGATTGGCACGCCGTCGCTATGCTCGGCGTCGTCAACACCGGCATTGGTTGCCTGCTCTACTTTAGCGCCGTCGCCAAGCTGCCCGTCCAGACCGTCGCCGTCGTCGGCTACCTCGAGCCGCTTTCGGCGGTCGTGTTCTCGGCCGCCCTTTTGGGTGAAGCCATAACACCGGTCCGCCTGCTGGGCGCCGCGCTTATCATCGGCGGCGCGATTTTTTGCGAACTCGCCGGCAAACGCGCAAACGCCAAGGCTGGCATCGCCCAGACAGCACGTGCTTAAAAGCCCCTGCTTTGAAATGCTACCTGCGTAGATAAATAATCCCCAGCTGAGGATTATTGTCTAAAATAACCCGATGTGCCAAACTGCTCTTGTATGTATAAAGACGGCATAAAGTTTTTTGTCCTAGACAGATAACCGGATGTCTAAGGGAGTCCTCGTGGCACACAACAAACTGGAGGCAAACCTCCAAGGCCAGCATGGGCAGGGCGGGCACGGAGCCATTCCCCTCTCCGCTGGCATGCTGCTCGTAACGCTCGGCGTCGTCTATGGCGACATCGGCACGAGCCCCATGTACACCATGAAATCAATCGTCGCCAACAACGGCGGCATCGGTACCGTCAGCGAAGACATGATCTTGGGAGCGCTTTCGCTTGTCATCTGGACCATGACGCTCGTGACCACGGTCAAGTACGTGGTTATCGCCATGAAGGCCGATAACCACAACGAGGGCGGCATCTTCGCCCTATTCAGCCTCGTGCGCAAGGTGGCGCCATGGCTGATTCTCCCCGCCATGATCGGCGGCGCGGCGCTGCTCGCCGACGGCATCCTCACCCCCGCCGTCACGGTTACCACGGCCATCGAGGGCTTGCGCACTATCGAGTGGGGCCACGCGCTTTTGGGCGACGGCCAGACCAACGTCATCATCATCACCATCATCATTATCTGCGGCCTATTTGCCATGCAGCGCGCCGGTACCTCGTCGATCGGTAAGCTGTTCGGCCCGCTCATGACGCTGTGGTTCCTGTTCCTGGCAGGCGCCGGCCTGTTCAACATGCTCGGCAACCTATCCATCCTGCGCGCGCTCAACCCCATCCGCGGCATCATGTTCCTGTTCTCGCCCATCAACCACTCGGGCATCATGGTGCTCGGCTTTGTCTTCCTGTCGACGACCGGCGCCGAGGCCCTCTACTCGGACATGGGCCACGTTGGCAAGGCCAACATCTATGCATCCTGGCCGTTTGTTAAGGCGGCCCTTATCCTCAACTATCTGGGTCAGGGAGCTTGGCTGCTCGCCAATAACTCCAACCCCCAGATGCTCGCGATGGATATCGTCAACCCGTTTTATATGATGCTTCCCGAGCCCCTGCGCCCCTTTGCCATCGTACTTTCGGCCGTAGCGGCCATCATCGCCTCGCAGGCGCTCATCACCGGCTCGTTCTCGCTGGTATCCGAGGCCACGCGCCTCAACCTTATGCCGCATCTGCGCATCCACTACCCCAGCGACACCAAGGGCCAGCTCTATATTCCGCTCGTCAACAACATCATGTGGGTCGGCTGCATCTTCATCGTGCTGCTGTTCCAAAACTCCGAGCGCATGGAGAGCGCCTACGGCCTCGCCATTACCGTGACCATGCTCATGACCACGACGCTTTTGACGAGCTATATCGCTGGCATTCTCAAGCACAAGCTGGGCGCCTGCGTCTTCGCCCTGCTCTTTGGTGCCATTGAGCTGTGCTTCTTCGCCTCGTGCCTCACCATGTTCTTTGACGGCGGCTATGTGATGATCTTCCTGGCCGCACTGCTGTTTGGCCTTATGTACGTGTGGCGCCGTGGCACCGCCATCGAGCGCACGCAGACGATTCTGTTGCCCGTCTCCAAGTACATCGATCAGCTCAACCGCCTGCGCAACGACGAGACCTATCCCGTGCTCGCCGACAATCTGGTATTTCTCACCAACAGCCCCGACCCGCTCACGCTCGACCGCGACGTGCTCTATTCCATCCTGGACAAGCACCCCAAGCGCGCCAAGGCATATTGGTTCATCAACGTGCACGTTACCGACGAACCCTATACGCACGAGTATTCCGTCGAGACCTTTGGCACGGACTTTTTGTTCCGCGTGCGCTTGGACCTGGGCTTTAAGGTCAACCAGCGCATCAATGCCTACCTGCGTCAGATCGTTGGCGACTTGATGGCATCGGGCGAGCTGCCGCCGCAGCATCACACCTACTCCATCTACGAGACGCGCGGCAACGTGGGCGACTTCCGTTTTTGCATGCTGCGCAAGATGCTTGCTCCCGAGACGGACATCAACCGCAACGACCATCGCGTGATGGCCATCAAGTATGCCGTCCGCCGCGCCTGCGGAAGCCCGGCACGCTGGTACGGTCTTGAGAACTCGGCCATCATCATCGAGTACGTACCGCTCTTTGCCCGCATGCGTCCAGCAGTCAAGCTCGTACGCACCCAGGTGCCACTCGAGGTCCAAATCGAGGAAGCCGAGGAAATGGAAGTCGATATCTTCTCGGACGACCTGGTCAACGGCAACGAGGCCGGTAAGGACATGAACGTCGATCCCACCGAGCTGCTCGAGAGCGTCGCCGATACGCCCGAACAGCAACAGCTCGACGGCCTCGAGAGCGAACAACTCAACGACGCCAACTTCTAGCAACGCCACAAATCAACGACAGCGGCCCTGCGCCTCACGAGAGACGCAGGGCCGCTTTGCATTGCAGTAAAGCTAACGGCTACGAACGGCGCGGCTCGGGAACCACGAGCCTATCGGGGCTCGCGCCCTCGGCATCCATCAGGCTCACGTAGCGAATCGACGGATCCCCATACATCGCGTAGTAATAATTGCCCGTGCGCGCACTAAAGCATCCGGTGTAGATAGTCTTCTCGAACTTGCCATCGCCCATCCTGGACGCTCCCTCGATCATCACCACGCCCTCGAGCGAGCGGAACATGCGAACGACGTTTTCGGTCTCGCTCTCCTTTTGCGGGTAATTGGCATTGAGGTACGCCGCCTTTACAAAACGGCTCGGCGAATAGCAGTCACCCGGAATACCGCGCATGCCGGCACCCGCGCCATAGGGCTTGAGCTCGGCGCCACGCCATGTCGCCGTCTGCGGAAAATCGCTTGTGGCCGTGATATAGGTGCGCAGGTTTTCCATGTGCCACGGGAAGGTGGGCTGATTGGCAAGGGTATCGACCGGATCGTCGTATACATGCAGGCCGTCAGCCATCATCTCGACCACGATGCTGCGCTGGCTGTCGCCGATAATCCAATGGAGCAGCGACACGCCCAGCCCCTCTCCGGCAGATTTGGCGACAATCACCGTGTCGCGCAGCGCGTCCTCGACCTCATCGACCGTCGAGAACGTCGCTGCCACCCACAGGGGAAACTCATAGGCCGCGATATTGTTCTTGCCGTCGACAGGGCCCTCGGCATACTCGGCATAACCCGGGAAATTGAGACCCGCCACGGCGAGGCCCGCATCGTTGCCGCAGTCGAAAAACATGGGATAGTTCTTGTAATCGATGCACATACCAATCACCGCGTGTGCCGCTGTCGCGTCGTCGATAAACGAATACGGAATGTGGAACCCGCGCGGCATCACGCGAACCTGTTGGCCGTAGTCAAAGCTCCAGTCGAGGTTGCGGCCTAGATACATGTGGCCAGAATTATCGGTAAATCGAATGCTCGTACACATAGCGCCTCCTAGCTTTACGTTCCTGCTAAGGTTATTGTCACCAAACAAAAAGGCGCTAAACGCAAAAGCCCGGACATGACAACAATGTCACGCCCGGACCAAAAGAGACGAAGTGTGGTGCTTTGTTCCCCTTAGACCAACTTTCCTAGACAGTGGTCAATCATGTGCTGGATCATCTGTGCCTCAAAGCCCGCGTAGTCGCGGCGGCACTCCTTCATCTTGCCGTCGACGATCTGATCAAAGGCGACCTTGCACTTGATATAGCGCGTGGACTTGGTGACCTCCTCGTGCGTCAGGCAGCTCTCCTCCATCTTGCTGGCGCCCAGGCCAAACACCAGACGGGGGTTGTAGAGCACGTGGGGCTCGCCGGCATCGTCCAGGTAGACGCAAACCTTCTTGGTAACGCCAATCTGGTTAGCGGCCAAGCAGCCGGCATCGTCGAGCGACTTGATGGTATCGATCAGGTCCTGAGCAACCGACTCGTCCTCGACGGTCGCAACCTCGCAACGCTGGGACAGAATAGCCTCGTCGTGGCAAAGCTCTTTAATCATACGTTCCTCCATAGGGGTCGTTGTAACCGCTTAAGTATACGGTACCCACACATTTTCATGCGAAAAATACCGTCCGTCTGCTACAAAGCGCCGAACATCAACATGCGAGGAACAACAGCGTCGTAAAGGGGCTATAGTGGGTGAGTTCGTGTCAATCGGCCTAAACTCGGGGCCGAGCAAGGAAAGGGTATGCATGGACGAACTATTTCACGTCAGCGAGCGCAGGTCCACAATCGGGACCGAACTGCGCGCTGGACTGACAACATTCCTGGCGATGGCCTACATCATCGCCGTCAACCCCGCAGTGCTCTCGGGCGCTGGCATCGATGCGGGAGCGCTCGCCTGCGCCACCTGCCTGGGCGCCGGCATCATGACCATCTGCATGGGCATCTTCGCCAACCGCCCGCTCGCCTGCGCGTCGGGCTTAGGCGTCAACGCGATGATCGCTGGAATCACCACCACCGTCTGCGGCGGTGACTGGCACGTGGCCATGAGCGTCATCTTCCTCGAGGGTATCGTCATCTTGCTGCTCGTGCTTTGTGGCCTGCGCGAGGCCATCATGGACGCCATCCCGGTTGTCCTGCGTCACGCCATCTCGGTGGGTCTGGGCCTGTTCATCGCCATGATTGGCCTGTGCGATGCCGGCATTATCACCGCTGGCGCCGGTACACTCGTCGGTCTGGGCGACATCACCTCCCCCACCTTCATCGTCGGCATCATCTCCATCCTGGTGACAGTCGCCCTCGCCTGCCGCAACGTCCCCGGCTCGCTGCTCATCGGCATCGTCGTCGCCGTCATCGCCGGTATCCCCCTAGGTGTGACCCATGCTCCGACCGGTATCATCGCCCCGCTCGACTTCTCGAGCATCGGTGGCCCCATCGCCGACGCCGGCGGCGTGCCCGCCATCGTCAAGGTCCTTACCGACCCCACGCTCCTCGTCATCTCGTTCTCGCTGCTCATGAGTGACTTCTTCGACACCATGGGCACCGCGATGGCCGTAGCCAAGCAGGGCGAGTTCCTCACCGACGACGGCAACGTCGAGAATATCAAGGAGATCCTGATCGTCGACTCCGCCGCCGCTGCTGTGGGCGGTTTCATGGGCGTCTCCTCCATCACCACCTTCGTCGAGTCCACTTCCGGCGCCGCCGACGGTGGCCGCACGGGCCTCACCTCCGTCACCACCGGCGTGCTGTTCATTCTCGCCGCGTTCTTCTCCCCCATCGTCACCATCGTTTCCAGCGCCGCCACCTGCGGTGCTCTGGTCTACGTCGGCTACCTCATGATGAGCGAAGCCTCCGAGATCGACTGGTCCGACGTGTCGCAGGGTTTCCCGGCGTTCATGATCGTCGCCGGCGTGCCCTTCACCTACTCCATCTCTGCCGGCATTGGCCTGGGCTTTATCGCCTACGTGATCGTCGCGCTCTTTAAGGGCGAGGCCTCCAAGATCAAGCCGCTCATGTGGATCGCAGCCCTTGCCTTCCTCGTCTACTTCTTCGTGGCGTAACGGCATAGTCTGCTAAAGCAGAACATCAAGGCGCGGAGTCGCATCGAGCGGCTCCGCGCCTTTCTTTTAGCGTCTGCCCCCGCGCCAGCGTGCGACAATTGAGGCTGTCAATATCACAACACCGAGAGAAGCCTGCCTTGGAAGCGCATCATAAGCAGATAACCGTTTATTCAGAGTGTGTGGAAGGCGCGCCCGTCATCTACCTTCCCGTGGTTATGGGCGACGGTAGTGAAGTCTACGAGCGCTGCCGAGAGCTCGACTGCCCGCCCTTCACCCTTGCCGCCATTGGAGGACTCGATTGGAATCGCGAGCTGAGCCCCTGGGAATGCGACGGAACTATACGAGATGCCGAGCCCTTTGGCGGACAGGCGTCTGAGTTTCTCGATGAGCTGCTGAATCAGATAATCCCAGAGGCCGAATCATCACTTCCCTGCCCGCCCACCTGGCGCGGCATTGCCGGCTACTCGTTGGCGGGTCTTTTTTCACTGTGGGCACTTTGGCAAACAGATGTCTTTGAGCGCGCGGCAAGTGCATCGGGGTCGCTGTGGTTCCCCGGCTTTATCGACTACGCGCGCGAGCGCACGATGACAGCCACGCCCGACGCCGCCTATCTGTCGCTCGGTAAAAAGGAAACCAAGACGCCCAACCGCATGATGCGGCACGTACTCGACGATACGCGTGCGATGGAAGAGCTGTTTATCGAGCGTGACATTCCAACAACGCTGGAGCTCAACCCCGGCAATCACTTTGCCCAAACTGACCTGCGCATGGCGCGCGGCATCCACTGGATACTGACGCATTAAAAATGGCGTCCACGCGTACATACGCATGGACGCCATTTTTAATTTGGCTGAACGCAGCTACTATTCAGCAGTCTCCTCAAGCTCGGAAGTATCAAACTCAAAGTCATTACCGGGCAGGATGGCGTTGAGCACAATGCCCACCAGCGAGCCCACGGCAAGGCCCGAAAGCGAAATCGTCACGCCGCCCAGCTCCAGCACGATGGCACCGGCGGTACTGTAGGCAATGCCGAGCGAAAGCACGAGCACCAGAGCCGCCACCAGCACGTTGCGGTTGTTCTGGAAATCAACCTGATTCTCGATGAGGTTACGCACGCCAACGGCGCTGATCATGCCGTAGAGCACGAGTGACACACCGCCGATAACGCACGCCGGCATGGCGGCAATCACCGCAGCAAACTTGGGGCAGAACGAAAGCACAATGGCGCAGCAGGCGGCAATGCGAATCACACGCGGGTCGAACACACGCGTCAAGGCAAGCACGCCGGTGTTCTCGCCATACGTCGTATTGGCGGGGGCGCCAAAGAGCGATGCCAAGATGGTCGCCAGGCCATCGCCGAGCAGGGTACGGTGCAGACCGGGATCGGCAATGTAATTGCGTTCGCAGGTAGAGCCAATGGCGGAGATATCGCCGATATGCTCGATCATAGTTGCAAAGGCCAGCGGCATGATGGTGATGATGGCCGTCGTGGCAAGACCGCTATCGAACTGCGGGCCAAAGAGCGCAAACACGGTGTTGTCCCACACGATGGGCAGACCGACCCACGGAGCGGCGGCAACGCCCGAAAAATCGACCTCACCCAACGCGGCCGCAACGGTATAGCTCACCACGACGCCCAGCAGGATCGGCACGATCTTGACCATGCCGCGGCCCCAAATATTGCAGATGACGATGACGGCCGCAGCGACAACGGCAACAAGCCAATTGGTCTGGCAGTTGGCAATGGCAGAGCTCGCTAGGATCAGGCCGATGGAAATGACGATGGGACCGGTCACCACCGGCGGAAAGAAGCGCATGACACGCTTGGCGCCAAAGGCACGGAACAGGGCCGCGAGCACCGGATAGAGCAGACCGGCGCAGGCAACGCCCAGGCAGGCGTAGGGCAAAAGCTCGGCCTCGCCGTTGGGCGCAATGGCGGCATAACCCGCGATAAAGGCAAACGACGAGCCCAGGAACGCAGGCACCTTACCGCGCGATAGAAAATGAAACAGCAGCGTGCCGATGCCGGCGAACAGAAGCGTCGCCGAAACGGAAAGGCCGGTGAGCACGGGCACGAGCACCGTTGCTCCGAACATCGCAAACATGTGTTGCAAACCCAACACGAACATGCGCGGGCGGCCGAGCGACGATGCGTCGTAGATGGCATCGGTGACGGCGGGCGTCGAGGATTGGGACATGGAAGTCCTTTCATGATGGAAGGGCGATCAGGCATATCGGATAACCTGCCCGAACGATACGATCCGAACCATTGTACGTGATACACCATGTCTCGCGCGCGCCGTCACCTGCAAGCGGTAACGTTACTTCCAAACGCGCTCAGCAATGCGCTTGACCAGCGCGATCTTTGCCCACTGTTCGTCCTCGGTCAGCTTGTTGCCAATCTCGCAGCTGGCAAAGCCGCACTGGGGCGACAGGTACAGGTTCTCGAGCGGCACATACTTTGCGGCCTCTTGGATACGTTCGACGATAACGTCCTCGTCCTCAAGCTCAGCCGCCTTGGTGGTCACCAGGCCCAGCACGACCTTCTTGCCGGGAGCAACGTACTTAAGCGGCTCAAAGCCACCGGCGCGTGGCGTATCGAACTCAAGGTAGAACGCGTCGACGTTCTCATGTGCGAACAGGTACGGCGCAATGGGATCGTAACCACCCTCGAAGGCATACGTGGAGTGATAGTTGCCGCGGCACACATGCGTGTTGATAACCAGATCGTCGGGCTTGCCCGCGATGGCAGCATTGTTGAGCGCCACGCCCAGCTCGCTCACCTTTTGCAGGTCAACCGGGCTCATGCCAGTCTTGGACACAAAGTCCGTATCGCAATAGATGCCCCAGGTGCAGTCATCAAATTGGATGTTGCGGCAGCCCGCGGCATACAGGTCGGCGATCACCGTGCGATAAGCGGCTGCAATGGCGTCGGCAAGTTCCTCATCGGTCTTGTAGACGGCGCGCAGACTCTCCTGCTGTCCATCGCAGCGGTCGAGCGTAACCTCCGAGAACGTCTGGATCGGCGCCGGAATGGTTTGACGCGCGACCTGGCCCTCCCCCTCAAGCGCCTTGACAAACTTAAAATGCTCGACGAACGGGTGGTTCTCGCCGCTAATGGGACCGGTAACCACGGCGGTGTCGGCCGTCGTCTCCTCGTCATGGAACATATAACCCGTGCGTGAGGTGCGGCGCTCAATGCCGTTAAGGCCCCACATAAAATCGAGGTGCCAGTAACTGCGGCGGAACTCGCCATCGGTGATCACCTGCAGGCCGGCGGCCTTCTGCTTGGCCACTAAGTCGCGGATGGCCTCGTCCTCGACGGCCTTAAGGCCGGAAGCGTCGAGTTTACCCGCGACATAGGCGGCACGGGCATCCTTTACAGCCTGCGGACGAAGAAAACTGCCGACGATATCGGCACGAAACGGCGCGTTCGGTTGAATCGAAGTGCTCATAGATATCTCCCTTTGCATTGGTTGCTTTACTGGGACAGAGTATGAGCGCTCATATGGTCATCGTAAAATATACGTTTATAACAGTTTGATATAGATGCTTCCTATATCAGTCTGGACTGTCATAAAGAGACTTGAACCGTGCGGAGCACAGCAGCCTAGATATGCTGACGAATCGCGTCGATATAGGCCCGACCGTAGCGCGTGAGCGTCGTGTTCTTGCGCGTGATGATGCCAATCTCCATGTACTCGTCCACGTCGAGCGGAATCGAGATAATGCCGGGGCCGTTGAGCTCGTGGCTGATCACGCCCGAGCATACCGTGTAGCCGTTGAGGCCCATGGCCAAATTGAACAACGTCGCACGGTCGCGCACGCGGATATTTTTGCGACGCTCGAACGTCGAGGTCAGCTCCTCGGAATAGTAAAACGAGTTGTAGCTGCCCTGCTCGTAGGACAGGAACGGGTAGTCTTCCAGATCCTCGAGCGTCACGCTGGAGCGGCCCGCCAGCGGATGGTCGGCGCAGACGAAGACATGCGGCGTGGCGCAGAAGAGCCCTTCGAACACGAGCTCGTTGGCGGCAAGCATGCGCTCGATGACCTCGCGATTGTGCTCCGACAGATACAGGATGCCGAGTTCGCTTTTCATATGCGCGACATCCTCGATAATTTCGTGGGTCTGCTCCTCGCGCAGGGTAAAGTCGTAGCGCGCGGCATCGAACTCGCGGATCACATCGACAAACGCATTAACGGCAAAGGAATAATGCTGGCAGCTCACACTAAAGTGCGGCACCTGCTCGGACGTGCCTTTGTACTTGCCCTCGAGCAGGTCGGCCTGGTCGAGCACCTGGCGCGCGTAGCCCAAGAAGGTCTCGCCTTCCTCGGACACAATGACGCCCTTGTTGGTGCGCTCAAAGATATGCACACCCATCTCGTTTTCGAGATCGCGAATCGACGCGGTAATCGAGGGCTGCGACACAAAGAGCCGGCGCGAGGCCTCGGTGATGCTACCGCATTCGGCAACCTTAACAACATATCTGAGCTGCTGGAGCTTCATAGCCTTCTCCCTAGACGTTCGTGACGCCAAAACCTGCCGCGTCCATTTGACGCATAAACGACGGCATCTCCCCCGTCGCGGCGCAGGCGGCAATCTGATGCAGAGCCCCGGCAACCGCATCATCTGCCGCAGCGCCAATATGCCAGCGTGCGGCAGCCGTGACGGCCTCGTTGGCATTGGCGACTGCAACGGAGTTAGGAACGGCATCGATCATGGGCAAATCGTTATCAGAATCGCCGAATACGGCCACCTCGTCGGGCGTCAGGCCCAAAGCGCGCGCCAGCTCCAGCGCAGCGCAGCCCTTGTCCCAACCAGCCGGAAGGATGTCGAACAGGCGCACTCGGTTGTTGGGAAACACAAGCGAGAGTTCCGGCACCTCAGCGGCAACGCGCTCACGTAGCTCCGCGAGCTCCTCACGCGAACGGGCACTCCAGATATTCGCCTTAAACACCGACGCGTCATCGACGACGGGACGACATGGGGCCTCTTCGCCTTTGAGCCACGCGTTGCCGCCCGACTCCATGGCGCGACGAACGCGCTCGGGGTCACTCGTCACACAATGGGCATCGTTGCCCCAAAAGTCATCGCCCAGGCTGTAGACTTTTAGAAATGTATCGTCGGTCTCTTGCTCCAGATAGTCGGCCAAACGCATCAGAGCATCGTTGTCGATTGCGCGCGAGGCGACTACTTCGCCGTCAACAAACATCACCTGGCCGTTACAGAACGCACCGGTCGAATAACACCCGGAACGGTTTTTGAACATCCAGCCCATCGCGGACGGCTGACGACCCGAAACCGGCCCAAAGTGCAAACCCGCCGCCTGCATGGCATGAATACCCTCAATGGCGTAGTCGCTGGCGCCGTCATGCCCGGCTGGAATCAGTGTATCGTCCATATCGGTCAGCACAAGTTTGATCATAGAGTCCCCTCGGTCATTCTTAATCCCATCTATTGTACCGACCTGCCAAAAAGGGACAGGTTTATTTCGGCAGGTTTCATCTGGGAAAACGCAAAGTCCCAGTTGTTACCTGCCAAAATAAACCTGTCCCTTTTTGGCAGGTGCGCTAGTATAGGGAACAACAGATTCGATGCGGGAGTGCCGGCGGTGCAAACCACAAGGCTGAGAGGGCATGGGGCCCAATCCTTTGAACCTGTCAGTTAATGCTGGCGTAGGGAGCATGCCGCCTTTACAGGGGCGCTGTCTATGCACAGCGCCCCTTTTCTATGCCAAGGAGGCATGTGCAGTGATTGATTCGGAACAGCTTAAGCAACATATGGTCAAGGCCGTGGAGGAGATTCGCACCACCAATCCGATGGCCGGCTCCATCACCAACACGGTGACGATCGACTTTGTCGCCAACGCGCAGCTCGCTGTGGGTGGATCGGCCGCCATGGTCTATCTTCCCGACGAGGGCGAGGCGCTCGTTGCCGGCGGCGGCGCCATCTATCTCAATATGGGCACGCTCTTCCCCATCTACGAGCAGACGATTCCCCGCGCGGCCAAGGCGGCACACGACGCCGGCAAGCCCTGGGTGCTCGATCCGGTGGGTCTGGGCATCGGCAGTCTGCGCACCCAGTTGGTAAACGAGCTTAAGCAGTACAAGCCCGCCATCGTGCGCGGCAACGCCTCCGAGATCATCGCGCTCGCCGGCCTGTGGGGTCTTGAGGGCGAGGCGGCCGATCTGAGCCGCGTGCGCGGTGTCGATACCACCGACACGGTCGACGCCGCCCGCGATGCCGCCGTGGCGCTCGCCCGCTACACCGGCGGCGCCGTTGTGGTCTCGGGCGAAGTCGACCTGATCACCGACGGCATGACCGTGGCCAAGTCCCACGGCGGCAGCCCGCTCATGTCCAAGATCACCGGTTGCGGCTGCTCGCAAGGCGGCGTGCTGGCTGTGTACGCCTGCGCTGCCGACCCGTTTACGGCCGCCGTCTGCGGCACCGCCGTCTACAACGTTGCCGGCTCGCGTGCCGCCGCTGTCGCCGACGCCCCGGCAAGCTTTAAGGTCGCCTTTATCGACGAGCTCTACCGCGCAACCGCCCAGGACATCGCCAACAACCAGCTCGACCTCGAGGAGGCATAGGCCATGTCCGAGCCCGCAACCGATGCCGGCATGAATACGCTCGTCGCCGTGGCCATCGCCCCGTGCGGCACCGGCGATGAGCTGTCCGCCGAGGTCGCCGAGGTCGTGCGCGTCATTCGCGAGAGCGGCCTTCCCAACCGCACCACCTCGATGTTCACCGAGATCGAGGGCGACTGGGACGAGGTCATGCAGGTCGTGCGCGACGCAACCTTTGTGTTGGCGAGCAAGGGCATCCGCACCGAAGTCGTGCTCAAAGCCGATATTCGACCCGGATTTACCGACACCATGACCGGCAAGCTCGAGCGCATGGAAGCTCAGATCAAAAAGCAGGAGGAAACACGATGAGTATCCGCGACAACCTTGATATCTCGGCCTATCTGGTGCTCGGCCCCGAAAACACGCTCGGGCGCCCCGTGGGCGATGTGGTGGCCCAGGCACTCGACGCCGGCTTTACCTGCATCCAGGTGCGCTCCAAGGTGGCAAGCGCCCGCGAGATCATTGCGCTGACCGGCGACGCCGCGCAGGCAATCGCACAGGCCGGCAAGACCGGTCAGGTCGCTTTGCTGATTGACGACCGCCTGGACTGCGTACTCGCCGCGCGCGAGCAGGGCATTGCTGTCGACGGCGTGCACGTGGGTCAGAGCGACATTCCCGTCGAGGTCTGTCGCAAGCTGCTGGGGCCCAACGCCATCGTGGGCCTTTCCGCCCGTTGCGAGGAGATGCTCGAGTACGTCAAGACCGCCGACATGAGCCTAGTCGACTACCTGGGCATCGGCCCACTCCACGAGACCGAGACCAAGCGCGACTGCGGACGCGCGGCCGACGGCTCTATCATCACCAAGAGCTTTGAGGACCTGGCCGCCCTCCACGCGGCAAGCCCCGTGCCCATCGTGGTGGGCGGCGGCGTCAAGACGGCCGACCTGCCACAGCTCAAGGCCACCGGCGTCGACGGCTTTTTCGTGGTGAGCGCCGTCTGCAGCGCCGATGACCCCTACGCCGCGGCCAAGGAGCTCGTCGACACCTGGCAGCAGGCGTAAGTCTAGGCCGAGCAGCTGATTCGCAGCCTCATATCTTCAGCAATGGAAAGCGCATCCCAGTTTGAGCCTCCATTCCGGGATGTGCTTTCCGCCGAGATGGCGGCAGCAGCCTCTACCCTGCCAGATATGCCTCCAGTGCCGGCAAGGTCGCCTCCGCATCGCGGCGACCAATCTGGTAGATGCGCTCAAGTTCATCGGGCTCGCGACACAGCGACGGCACCTTCACCGATTCGCTCGGACGCACCACAAAGATCTCGCCGGCAGCCTCGCGACGTGCCAGGTCATCGAGCGTGGCATTGTAGACCTCATGCCGATGCTCAAGCGCTGCGACAAACTCCGGATAGTGACGGAACACGCGCCGCAGCATGGGCATCACGCTGTTGGGCTGCTTCACAAAGCCCGCCGGCTGCGTGAGTACCACGATATTGCGGTCATACCCCTGCGCAAACAGCCACGCGCTGGGAATAGAATCAGCCACGCCACCATCCAGATACTTATGCCCGTCAATAGCAACGGGACGCGTCGCCACGGGAATTGCCGACGACGCCCGAATCCACTCGATATCGCGCTCGTCGCCATACGGCAGATCGTGATAGACGGCCTTGCCCGTCTCGATATCGGTACACACGCACGTAAATCGCATGGGACAGGTGCGATACGCCTCTAAGTCGATAGGATCGCGCTCGATAGGCACCTCGTGATAAGCAAAGTCGGCATTGTACATATCGCCGGTTCGCAGCCAGCTGGTCACGCTCGCATAGCGCTTGTCGGCGCAATAGGCCTTGTTATAGCGAATGGCGCGGCCGATCTGGCGCGATTTAAAGTTGTAGCCAAACGCCGCGCCCGCCGAGACGCCCACCATATGGTCGCAGGTCAAACCGTGCTCCATCCAAACGTCGAGCACGCCCGCCGTATACATACCGCGGTAGCCGCCTCCCTCGAGCGCCAGCCCCACCGTGCGCGTCATATTTGACTGTGCCATGCGACCATCTCCGTTCCTGCGTTTTAAAACGGGACAAGTATACCCGTCAACATATATCGTCCCAGTCGCATTTTTATCGAACATCGCATCGTCGCGCTACCGCTTGTCGAATAATAGCCGCCCACAGCATGTGCACCCATATATAATTGTGCACTATTGTTTACACTACTCAGCTGTTATCAACAGCGAACATTAGCCGACAAATTAACTCAACAACGCGGCAAGGCGGGGGCCTGGATACATGCAAAGCGCTGAGCAACGACGCGTGTACACAACGAGCTCGCCCGACGCAATCCGCCCCGACCTCAGAAAGTCGCTTAGAACATGGAAACTGTCAGCAATTACACCGAAACGCTCGAAAAGACCGTCCGCGACCTTCTCGAACGGCAGGAGGATCTGATCAGGACTGCCTTTACCGACCAGCTTACCGGGCTTGGCAACCGTGGCGGCTTTGCCCGTTCCCTCGAGGAGCTCTGGGAGCAGGACGCCCCCGTTACCATGGCGTTCATCGATATCGACAATCTCAAGCACTGCAACGACGTCTTTGGGCATGACGAGGGCAACCGCTATATCTTGCAGGTAAGTCTCTATCTTAAGCTGTATATGAAGGTGGGCGAAGCGGCGTTTCGCATAGGCGGCGACGAGTTTGCCATCCTATCTACGATTGCAACCGAGGACGACCTCGCCGAACGTCTGAAACACTGCCGAACGGTTCTGCTCAAAAACAACGATTCCGAGATGCCCCACTCGTTTAGCTACGGAGTGTCACATGCCGACCCCGCCCTGGGCGAAGCTTCCAATCGCATGACGCTCGATGCCGACCATCGCATGTACGACTACAAGCTACGTCATGCCATGCACCTCGATCGACGCAATATCACGCAAGTCCACGCCGACGACTTCGAAATAAGCGATCGTATTTTTGACGCCTTTTCGATGCTCAACGAGGGCCGTTATTTCTTTATCGAGAACTTGGACAAACATCGCACCCTTTGGTCACAAGGTGCCTTGCGCGATCTTGGCCTTCCCTCGGAGCACATAGACAACTGTCGCGATTACTGGAAAACGCGCGTCCATCCCGACGACCTTGAGGCCTGCATCAACGACATCGACCAAGTCTACAACGGCACCAAGCACCGTCGCGTCATGCAGTATCGTGTGCGCAACGCCGTCGGCGACTACGTCCTTTGCCGTGCTCGCGGGTTTCGTATCGACGGCGACGGAAATGTCCCCTCGCTCTATGTCGGCGAGCTCGTCAACCACTCACTTGCCGAAACCGTCGACGCTGCCACAGGCCTCGGAACGCAGCGCATGCTGGTCAACGCCATCAACGCCTGCCGCCGCGATCGTTGCGAGACAGGGCTTATAGCGGTGCGCGTTCGTGGCACGACAAAACTCAACGAGCTCTACGGGGCCGAGGCTGTCGACAACATGCTTGCCGAATACGCAGGCCGCATGCTGTCGATCACCCGCGGCAGGAGCCGGGTCTACCGTTCACGAAGCGTCCAGTTCGTCGTGCTCAGCAACGAACTAGACCACGAGGCATTCGAGCAACTGACCCGCCACCTTAAAGAAGCCGTTTTCGCTCCTGTTCGAATCGCAGGCGACACCATTACTCCCGTCTGCCTTGTCGTCCCGGCCTTTTACGAGCACTTAACCCATCAAGCGACCGCCGTTTTAGGCGAACTCGACCGTCGCCTTCGCACGGCCGGCGGGCTTGTTCCCAACGACAGCCTCCCCATACCCGAGGCGGAGCGCAAAAGCGCCATAGCTGAACGTATCGACTCGCTCACGGGCCTCTATCGACCCAGCGAGTTTATGCGGCGCGCCAACGCATTTCTCGAGGCAAGGCGCAACGGCACCTGGTGCATCGCCACAGTCGACATGGGCCACATGCGCCTGTTTAATGAATGGCACGGCCAGGCCGAGGGCGACCGCGTACTCGCCGATGTGGGCACGGTCCTCAAGGACATCGAGAATGCCGATATGGGCGTCGCAGGGTACTGGGGCCAAGATGACTTTTGTGTACTCATCCCCTTTAAGCACATCACCGTCCATCAAATCTACAACCGCGTTCGCGAGGCCGTAGCCAGACATGATGACGGCGTAGGTTTTTGGCCGTCCATGGGCGTTTACCCCATCGACTCCAATGAGGAAATCACCATCGATGCGCAGGCAAAGGCCATGTTTACCAATCGACGCGCAAAAAACGACTTTAAGGAGCGCATTGCTATTTTCCGCCCCGCGGAGTACGAGCGCGAAGTCGCGTTCCACCGCACGCTGACCGAATTCCAGTACGCGCTGTCAAATGGTCGCATCACGTACTATCTTCAGCCCCAGGTCGATATGGAAACCGGCGAGATTATTGGCGCCGAAGCACTCACCCGCTGGATTGACAAGGACGGCTCTCTCATTTCGCCCACAACGTTTATCCCCGCACTCGAGGAAAGCGGCTTTGTAGTGACGCTCGACAAGTACATTTGGCAGGGTGTCGCCATATGGCTTCGCGAGCGTCTCGATCGCCGTCTTCGCGTGGTTCCGGTCTCGCTTAATGTGTCGCGCGTGGATATCCTTGCCTGCGACGTTGCCGAACATATGGGGGCGCTCGCCGCCCAATACAACCTACCGCCCGAGCTCATGCGTATCGAGATCACCGAGACGGCTTATACGGGAGAATCCGAGGCCGTGGATAAGCTGACCGCAGATCTGCACACCCGCGGCTTCTCGACCTATATGGACGATTTTGGCACCGGTCAGTCCACGCTCGCGATGCTCAAGAACGTCAACGTCGACGTCATCAAGCTCGACCGCACCTTTGTGCCCACCGACCGCGATCAAGGCCGCAGCACGCAAATCATTTCATCGATGCTCGAAATGGCGCAGTCGCTCCATCTGCCCGTCGTGGTCGAAGGCGTCGAGACAAATGAGCAGGCAAACATGCTACGACAAATGGGCGCCCGCTACGCTCAGGGCTTCCTCTACTACCGCCCCATGCCTGCGAAGGATTTTGAGGCATTGCTCGATGGTGGCAATAACAACTGATACGCTCGCGCGCAAAACGCCACCGTCGAAGGGGGCATTTGTCTCCATTAGCTAACTTATATCCCCAATTCAAACCGAATTGGGGATATGATACAAACCGTTGTTCCGCCCAAGGAGGTTATCCATCATGAACGAGTCATATCGCCTGGGCGAGCAATCGATTATTGCCTATCTTCAGCGACTTGCGAACGGCGTCTCGACCGCCGAACTCGATGTTGCCGCGCTGCCTGCTGAGCTACGCGCCGTTGGTGAGCAACTGCAAAAGACGCATGCCATCCTGCAACAAGAGCGCCAGCTGCTTGAGCGCAACGCCTATATCGATCCGCTCACCAACTTGGGCAACCGCAACGGATTCGACCGTCACGTCGAGCAACTCTGGCGCAAAGGCGACCCCTTCACCTGCGCCCATATTGACATCGACCATCTCAAGCATTGCAACGATAGGTTTGGCCACGCCGAAGGCAATCGCTATATTCTGAGCATCTGCCGCACGCTCTCCGAAACCATGGAGCACGATGAGATGCTGTTCCGTATCGGTGGAGACGAGTTTGTGCTCATCTCGCCCTCCGCAAACGAGATTGAACTCGAGCAGCGCTTGGAGCAGGTACGTACCAGGCTGATCGAGGCGAGCTCAGGTGGCAAGGCGCCCATGATCGGCAGCTTTAGCTTTGGCTGCTCGCGCGTCGATCCACTTGCTGGCGACACGCGTCGCCAGATGACGATGGATGCCGATCGCAAGATGTATCGCTATAAGCTTATGCATCGTGTGCAGCAACCGAAAGACGATGACGCGCCGCAACGCCCAATCGTCGATCAGCTTCCCTGCAACGACCGGGTGTTCCAAGCGATCTCCATGAGCTCCGAGACGCGCTATCCGTTTATCCTCAATCTCGATACGGGAGAATCGCAATGGTCGGTTAACGCCGTGCGCGATTTTGACCTGCCCTCCCAGCACCCTTTTAACTCACTCGACATGTGGCTCGCCCGCGTTCATCCCGAGGACCGCGACAACGTACGTGCCGAGCTCGACATGGTGATAAACGGCACATGGCACTTCCACTACATGCAGTATCGCGTAATGGATGCCACCGGAAAATACGTGCTTTGCGACTGCACGGGCTACCGCTTGGACGGCACCGATACCGAGCCCGGCATGTATGTGGGCATTATCATCAACCGAAGCTTGGCAGATACGACCGATTCCGTGACCGGCTTGGGCGATATTCACGCCCTGGTCAACGCCATTGGAGAGATGCGCCGCGTGGCGCGCGAGGCAGGCTTTATTGCCATTAAGGTCGACGATATCGCCGAAGTCAATGCCCGCTTTGGATTCGATGCAGGCGACCGCGTGCTCGCCGAAAGCGCCGCCTGCCTCATGGACTGTTCGCGCGGCAAGGGTCGCTTGTTCCGCTCGACGGGACCAATGTTCGTGGCGCTTTTCGATGAGCTCGGCCCCGAGGCAATCGACGAGCTCGCAAACGAAATCGAACGATTCCTGGGTTCTCCCGTGCTCATCGGCTCGCTTGAATATCAGCCGCCCATTCGTGTGGCGACGCTTCATCTGGACGCTGTCAATCGACAGCCCGTTTCCATTTTGAACGAGCTCAAAGCGTTGCTCGGTAAAGCCGTGCAGGTGCCAGGTACCAAACTGGATTAGCACCGCGCCCGCACCGCCTCCCCCATCGTGCGATAATCCTCTGCAGAAGTCACCAACAGCAGAGGGAGTTTGTGATGAAGGTTCTTTTGGTCAATGGCAGTCCCAAGGCAAACGGCAATACCGCCCGCGCACTCGCCGAGGTCTCCGAGCAACTCAACGCCGAGGGCATCGATATCGAGGTGTTCCAGCTGGGCGCCAAGCCCATTCGCGACTGCATCGGTTGCGGCCAGTGCGGCAAGCTTGGCGGTCGCTGCACCTTTGACGACGACGTGGTGAACGAGCTCATCGCTGCCGCCGAGCAGGCAGATGGCTTTGTCTTTGGCTCCCCCGTCTACTATGCGCATCCCAGCGGACGCATCCTCTCAGCCCTCGATCGCGCCTTCTATGCAGGCGGGCATGCCTTTGAGCACAAGCCCGGCGCCGCGGTCGCCGTCGCCCGTCGCGGCGGCACGTCGACCACGTTCGATGTGCTCAACAAGTACTTCACCATTAAGCAAATGCCTGTGGTTGCCTCCACCTACTGGAACAACGTGTTTGGCCGCGTGCCCGGCGACGCCGATGGGGATGCCGAGGGCCTTGCCACCATGCGAAACATCGGCAAAAACATGGCCTGGCTCCTGCGCTGTATCGAGGCAGGACAGGCCGCCGGTATCAACGCACCCGAGGCAGATCGAGCAACGACCAACTTCATTCGATAGAGCGGCGGAGCATGAATATCCAGATTTTTGGAACCAAAAAGTCTTTCGATACCAAGAAGGCCCAGCGCTATTTTAAGGAGCGCCGCATTAAAGTGCAGTTTATTGACCTTAGGGAAAAGGAGATGAGCAAGGGCGAGCTCACGAGCGTGATGCAGGCGGTCGGCGGCATCGACAAGCTGCTCAACCCCAAGGCCAAGGACGAGGAGACGCTCGCGCTCATCCAGCACCTCACCCCTAGCCAGCGCTTCGACAAACTGCTCGAAAACCAGCAGGTTCTAGCCGAGCCCATCGTGCGCAACGGCAAAAAGGCCACCGTCGGTTATTGCCCCGATGTATGGGGAGCCTGGGAGTAGCCTGTGTTATTTGCCGGCGCGTGGGTATAAGAGCAGGCGTTTGGCATAAGATTCAACTGTAAGCCATGTCTAACAAAGGAGGGCACATGCCCAACAAACCCGTGAAGATCATCATGCTTACCGGATACCTCGGTGCCGGCAAGACCACGCTGCTCAACCACATCCTCGCTAACGACGGCGGCATCCGCGCCGCCGTGATCGTCAACGATATCGGCGAGATCAATGTCGACGCCAGCCTTATCGCCGACGGCGGCCTTTCCGAGACCGACGACCTCATCCCGCTCACCAACGGCTGCATCTGCTGCACGCTTTCGGACGACCTGGCCAACCAGCTGCAGGGCATTGCCGATTCGGGCAAGTTCGACTACATCATCATCGAGGCATCGGGTATTTGCGAGCCTATCCCCATCGCCTACACCATCTCGAGCTTCTGCGACGAGGCCAAGGTGGGCGGCGAGCCCAAGCTCGCGCTCGACAACATCGTGGCCGTGGTCGACTGCGCCCGCATGTACGACGAGTTCAACGGCGGTCGCGACCTGCTGGCTGAGGATATCGACGAGGACGACATCGAAAGCCTGCTCATCCAGCAAATCGAGTTCTGCTCCACGCTGATCCTTAACAAGACCGATACCGTAACGCCCGAGCAGATCGCCGAGCTCAAGGCCATCGTGCGCAGCCTGCAGAAGGACGCCGTGATCGTCGAGGCCCAAAACGGCGAGGTCCCCATGGAGGAGCTGCTCGATACCGACCGCTTCGACTTTATGCGCGCCTACAACTCCGCCGCCTGGATCGAGGCCATGGAGCATCCCGAGGAGCACGACGACCCTGAGGTGCTCGAGTACGACATCGAGACCTTTGTGTACTCGCGCCGCAAGCCGTTTGACCTGCAGAAGTTCACCGATTTTGTTGAGCAGGAGTGGCCCGACGAGGTCATCCGCGTCAAGGGTCCGCTGTGGCAGACCGGCGATCCGGACATGTGCTACATGTTCGAGCAGGCCGGCCACCAGATGCGCCTGATGGAGAACGGTCTGTTCGTTGACTCTGCGCCCGAGGGCGAGAAGCAGAAGATTATCGACGAGAACCCCGAGATCATGCAGATTTGGGACGACGAGACGGGCGACCGCATGACAAGCCTGTGCATCATCGGCCGTCACATGGACAAGGATGCGCTCATCGCCTCCCTCGATGCCTGCCTGACCGACTGGCACCGCGCCTAGGTTTATCCAAGCGGGCATTTTTCCGCCTACGTAACCGCCAAACCACCACGAAGGTGCCCTTCGTGGTGGTTTTTCGTTCTGAGCCAAGGAGATTCATGTTCAATATCGTGCTGTATGCGCCCGAGATTCCGGCCAATACGGGCAATATCGGCCGTACCTGCGTGGTCACCGGTGCCCATCTGCATCTGGTGGAGCCGCTGGGGTTTTCCCTCGATGACAAGACGGTACGTCGCGCCGGTCTGGGCTACTGGCAAAATTTGGACGTGACGACCTATGCCGGCTGGGAGGATTTCCTTGCGCGCAACGGCCTCTCCCCCGCCGATGGCCATCTGCATCTGCTGACCAAAAAGGCACGCCGCACCTATGCGCAAAGCACCTACCGCGACGGTGACTATTTGGTCTTTGGCAGCGAGAGCTCGGGCATTCCCGAGCCACTGCTTGCCGCGGCGCCCGAGCGCTGCGAGCGCATCCCGATGCTGCGCGATTGTGACTCACTCGATAACGCCGAGGCCTGGGAAGCTCACGAGGAATCGCTCGGACATACCGAGGACAGCCACGAGACCATCCTTCAGCAGGATATCTGCGGCAACTTCGTCAACCCGGACGACTACCGCATCAGCGCACTCAACCTCTCCAACAGCGCCGCCATCGTCCTCTACGAAGCCCTACGCCAAACAGGCTTTCCGGGAATGTGACAAAGGGACTGACCCTTTGTCACATTCAAGCGCCACGCCGACGGCACACACGCCTAATTGATGCTCTAGATAAAGAGCCATCACTTTTAATCAGAATTAACTAAAGTAAAATGAAGTTAAACGGCGGTGTGAAAGGAGAGCCTTGTGAAATATCTCGAGAACCCATTTACCCCCAGTTTTGGTGAGGTTCCTGCCCATCTCGCTGGCAGACAACAGATTATTCGGGATTTGGACCGTGCCTTCTTGAGCCAGCGCAGGCGCCCAGAATTAACATCGATCTTCTCAGGCGCGCGTGGAACCGGTAAAACCGCTCTCATGTCGTCGCTCGCGACAAGGGCGGAATCCCACGGCTGGATTGCCGTAAAGACGACCGCGCTCCCGGGAATGCTTGAGGAAATCGAGCTCGGGGCGAAACGTGCTGCCGGCCATCTTATCGACCCGTCCAACCACTTCGAAGTCACCGGTCTCGGAATTGCACCGCTCGGCAGCATCGAGGTCAATCGCGTTCACGATGCCTCAACCTGGCGTTATCGCATGAGCGACATCATCGACCAGCTCAACGAGGCGGGCACCGGTCTGCTCGTCACGGTTGACGAGGTGGACCCGACACTCAACGAGATGATTCAGCTCGCAGCGACGTATCAGCACTTTGTGACCGATGGGAAACGCGTCGCCCTGCTCATGGCGGGACTTCCCAACAACGTATCGACGCTACTGAACCACAAGACGGTCTCGTTCCTTCGCCGCGCCCAACAATATCATCTGGGCCGCATTGCCGACTATGACGTGCGCGAGGCCTTGATTCGCACAATCCAGGAAAACGATCGCCTGGCAGATGCTGAGGGAATCGATCGAGCCGTTCGCTCGATCTCTGGTTTTCCCTTCCTATTGCAACTCGTAGGCTACCGTGCCTGGGACCTCACAAGCGATTCGAAGGAGATCTCGTCACGCGACTTTGACCTGGGAATCAAAATCGCGCGCGACGAGATGGACGACCGAATCCTCGCGGCAACCTATCGGGAACTCACGGCAGAGGACAAGCGATTCCTCATCGCCATGCTCGATGACGAGGAAGAGTCCACCACCGCCGACCTTGTCGAGCGCCTTAAGCGTTCGCCGCAGCAGGTCTCCCGCTACCGACGCCGCATGATAGATGCCGGCATCATCGGGGAACGAGGACGAGGGCTCGTCGCATTTGAATTGCCATTCTTCCGCGACTATCTCGCGGCTCAATGCGTGAAATAGAAGTCAATGCGACAAAGGAGTGCCCCTTTGTCGCATCGCCTATAGATAACAACCGGTAATGCTCTTGGAGCAAGCAGCGATATCCGCCGGCGTGCCGGCGCACACGATTTGCCCGCCCGCGTCGCCACCGCCCGGGCCCATGTCGATTACGTAATCGGCGTTACGGATAAGGTCGAGGTCGTGCTCGATCACGACAACTGTGGCGCCTTTGGCAACGAGGCCGTCAAATACACTCAGCAACACCTGGACATCGAGCGGATGCAGGCCGATCGTGGGCTCATCGAATACGAATACGGCATCATCCTGCACGCGGCCCATCTCGCTCGCAAGCTTAAGACGCTGCGCCTCGCCGCCCGAGAGCGCCGGCGTGGGCTCACCGAGCGTGAGATAGCCCAAGCCCAAGTCGTGTAAGGTCTGTAAGCGCGCCTGAACTTTCTTGAGACCCACCGTGGCGTCGAGGGCCTCGTCCACACTCATATCCATGAGCTGCGGCAACGTAAGCAGACTCCCGTCCTTGCCCTCGCGATGGATATGCGAAGCCGCGTCTGCATAACGTGAGCCGCGACATGTCGGACAGACGATCTCGACGTCGGGCAAGAACTGCACGTCGAGCGATATCGAGCCCGTGCCATCGCACGTAGGGCAGCGCAAGGCGCCAGTGTTGTAGCTAAATGCGCCCGCCTTGTAGCCGGCTGCCTTGGCCTCGGGCGTACGGGCGAAGGCGCGACGTAGCTCATCATGGATGTCAGCATAAGTTGCCACCGTCGAGCGCACGTTGGCGCCGATAGGCGTAGCGTCAATCAGATTTGCACGGGCAATGCCCTCGGCATCGACCCAACGCACGTGCCCCGGCAGGCGCTCGCCGGCTGCCTGCGCCTTGAGTGCCGGAATGAGCGTCTCGAGTACCAACGTCGTCTTACCCGAACCCGAAACGCCCGTCACCGCGACCAAGCGACCGCGTGGGATATCAACTTCGAGCGGCTTGACGGTATGGATGGCATCGGTCGCCATGCGGATATGGCCCCGGTCGAACATTTCCTCGTCGGACACCTGCGGGCGCAAGCGCTTGGGGTCTGCGCGTAAAAACGGCGCGATGCGGCTGCCCTGCGATTGTTCTACCTCGTCCACCGTGCCTGCAGCGATCACATTACCGCCGCCTGCTCCGGCAACGGGGCCCATCTCAACCAGATAGTCGGCTTCCGCTAGTACGCGCGTATCGTGGTCGACAACAACCACGGTGTTGCCGTCATCCACCAGATCGCGCATTACGCCCACCAAGCCGTCGACATTGGCAGGATGCAAGCCAATCGAAGGCTCGTCCAGCACATAAAGCACGCCCGTCGATCGGTTGCGCACCACGCGGGCGAGCTGCACACGCTGGCGCTCACCCGTGGAGAGCGTAGCACCGGCGCGGTCGAGCGAGAGGTAATCGAGCCCCAGGTCGACCAGGCGACGAGCCGTGCTCAAAAACGAATCGCAGATATCCACTGCCATGGGCTGCATCTCGGCCGGCAAGGATGCGGGCACCCCGCGCACCCACTCAATCGCCTCACCCAACGTCATGGCCGCGGCCTGCGCCAGATTGATACCGCGCACCTGGGGCTGGCGCGCAACCTCGGAGAGACGCGTGCCGCCGCAGTCACGGCACGGGCCCTCGCGCAAAAAGCGAGCCACGCGCTTTAGTCCCTTATCGTCCTTAACCTTGGCGAGCGCATTCTCGACCGTATAGACGGCGTTGTAATAGGTAAAGTCGAGCGGCGTGGCGCCCTCGCCGTTTTTGGGAACGTAGAGAATATGCTTCTTAACCGCCGGACCATGGAACACGATGTCGCGCTCTTGAGGTGTGAGCTGGTTAAACGGCACATCGGTACGCACACCCATCTCGCCGGCTACCTGCTTCATCAAGTCCCACATGAGCGTGCCCCAGGGAAGCACCGCGCCTTCGTTGATGGTCTTGGACTCATCGGGCACCAGGCTCGCTTCGTCCACCTCGCGCATGACACCGGTACCGCCACAGGTGGGGCATGCACCGCCGCTATTGAAAGCCAAATCCTCGGCACTCGGCGCGTAGAACTCGCGGCCGCATGTCGAACACGTGAGCGACAGGCCTGCGGCCACGTTAAGGCTCGGCTCCACACGCGCCCCGCAATGTGGGCACACGTGATGGGCACAGCGGCTAAAGAGCAAACGCAGACTGTTGTTGAGCTCGGTCATGGTGCCAAAGGTCGAGCGTACGCCTGGCACACTAGGGCGCTGATGCAACGCGAGCGCCGCCGGCACGTGCAGCACTTCATCCACCTGAGCGTGCTCGGCCTGGGTGAGCCGTCGGCGGGTATAGGTGCTGAGCGCCTCCAGGTAACGGCGCGAGCCCTCGGCATAAAGAACCCCCAGCGCCAGCGAACTCTTGCCCGACCCCGACACGCCGGCAATGCCCACGAGCCTTCCCAGCGGGATATCGATATCGATGTCCTTAAGGTTATGGACGCGCGCACCGCGCACCTCGATAGCCTGCGGGCTCATCTTCTGTTCCGTCACCTTTATCACCCTACTCATGCCATATAACTCGATCGCGAATGTACGCGCCCAGCATGGGCACGGTAAACCGGACGAGGCCGTATCCGGCAGCTTCGATGACGCGCTCGCGAATCAGGCTTGCGCGATATTTACTCGCCCAGCTCTGAGTGCGATCGCAGCGCTCAATGATATCCGCCATGCGCGTCGGCTTACCCTCGTCAGTAGCCATGGCCTCGATAAAAAGGCGCTGTGGACTGCGCAGCCCGTAATACAGAGGCGCGTCGACCGCTTCGTAGAACTCGGAGACGGCATCCGCATGGCCATCCTCGACATCACAGCTTTCGATGATCTGCGAGCCACGCCGGACAGCAGAGCGCCACATGTAATATCCCACCAGCTGGACCATGTAGGGATGCCCCATACTCTTGCGCGCCGCAAGGTCCGCCGTCTCCGCATCAACGTAAAGACCGGCGTCCTTGACCGTCTGGACATATGAATCGCGCACCTTGGGCAAAGAAATCGCCCCCAGCGTACGCTGCTGAGCACGGCGCAAAAACGTCACGCTCGGCTCTTCGAGCAGGTCGTCAACCATACTGGGCAAGCCGGCAAATACCAGCGCAAGACCGCGCTGGTCGCTATCGGGCAGGCCCGTAGCATCCTGATCTCCGAGCACCTGCTGATAGAGAACGGCAAGGGCCGCCAGTTCCTCGATTGACGCAGATTGCGCCTCGTCAATCGCAAACAGGATGCCCTTGCCTGGACCGAGCTTCTTGAGGCGCTCGTTGACCAGCCCCCGTAGCGTCTCGCCCTTTGCCCGAGCCGCCTCGACCGACATCCGACCAAACGACGGCCCAAACTCCATTGACGTCACAACGGGTTTATTCGAGCGAAGCGCGTCGGCCAGGCGATCGCACAAGCCAAGCGAAGCAGAATCGGAGATAACCGCCCATCCGCGCTCGCTGGCTAGACGTTGCAGCTCTCGCAGGAGAACCGTTTTGCCGCAGCCGCGGTTTCCCGTAATGAGCATGAGCCTACCCGGCGCTCCGGCGCCGTTATCGAGCCCTTCCTCGAAATCTTCGATGACCGACTCTCGACCGATGAGCATCGGAGGCCGCTTGCCTGCCGTTGGCTTAAAGGGATTTGGATTCATGTCGGCCTCCTCGGATTGGCAAACCCTGATAATAGTTATACCAACTTATACCAAGTTATACCAATAGCATGTGACAAAGGGACTGCCACTTTGTCACATGTGGCCGAAAAACTCGGCGTCTGCCGCTCGCCAGGGACGGAAGGTGGCGGGATCGACCTTTACGTGCGCCGCGGCGGGTACGTCGTACCATTTGACCGTGTAGCCGGCGCCGTGAGAGCAAAAAACCGAGTCGGGTGTGTTGGGCAGATCGGCCTCGGGCTCATAGGCGGCCGCCTCGATGACGCGCTCGGCATCATGACAGGCCGCATAACCGGCGAACTCCAGGTACAGATGCCCGCGACCGCTCGTGTAGGCAGCCACCTCCAGCGCATAATCCTGCACCTCGGATGCCGGCACGCGACCCACAAGCTTCGCCCGGTCGCCCGCCATCGTCGGCGGCTCGTACTCGGCACCCATGCGCGTGGCATCCGAGAGCGCCCGGCCCACGCACTCCCCCGGCACCTCGAGCTCAAAGTGGTACCACGGCTCCAGCAGCACCGCCGCACCCGCCTCGCGCGCCTGCATCAAACCCTGGCGAATCGCGCGGTACGTGGCCTGGCGAAAATCGCCGCCCTCGGTGTGTTTGGCATGCGCGCGGCCGCCCGTGAGCGTAATGCGCACATCGGTGATGGGCGAGCCGGTCAGCACGCCCAGGTGGTCGCGCTCCATGGCGTTGGTGAGTGCCAGACGCTGCCAGTTAAGATCGAGCTCGTCGGTCGAGGTCACGGTGCCAAACTGCACGCCCGAACCTGCTGGCAACGGCTCCAGGCGCAGATGCACCTCGGCATAGTGGCGCAGCGGCTCAAAGTGGCCCACGCCCTCGACCGGCTGAGAAATGGTCTCCCTATAGAGAATGCCGCCAGACTCAAACTCAACCGAAAGGCAAAAGCGATCGGTCAACACCCGCTTCACGACCTCGAGTTGCACGGAGCCCATCAACTGCAAATGAATCTGCTCGAGATGCGTATTCCAGCTTACGCCGAGCATGGGATCTTCATCCGCCAGCTCAGTCAACGCTTTGAACACCGCATGGACGTCGTGTTCGCCCGGAAGCACTGTATAGGTAAGGACTGGCGCAATGACGGGCACATCGCCCGCAGGCTCCGCGCCCAGGGTGTCCCCTGGGCGGACGTGTGCAAGGCCCGTCACGGCACAAATACCGCCAGCAGCAACTTCTTGGACCGGCTCATACTTTTCGCCGTTATAGATGCGTACCTGATCGACCTTCTGCTCCCATGCCTCGGCGCCGGAACGTCCGTCGATCATCTGTTTGGCATGCAGCGCGCCGCCGGTCACCTTAACCCAAGCCAAACGCTCACCGCGATCCCCGCGGCTGACACGATAGACGCGCGCGGCAAACTCCGGAAGCCATGCCTGTTCACGCATCAGTGCGCATATGCCGTCCAGCAGCTCGTCCACGCCTTGGTCCTTGAGCGCCGAGCCGGCAAAGCAGGGAAAGAGCTTGCGCTCGGCAACCATGCGCGACAGCGTTGCGACAGAAAGCTCGCCCGCTTCAAGAAACTCCTCGAGCGCCGCTTCGTCCAATGCAGCAGCGTCCTCCTGAACGGCGCCGCCCGCCAGCAGTTCATTGGCATCCAGGCAGCCCTCGGAAAGACGCTGCCCAAGTTGTGCCAGCAAAACATCGCGGCCGGGATTCTCCAAATCGATTTTGTTGATGAAGATGAACGTCGGGATGTCATAGCGTGCAAGCAGGCGCCACAGGGTTTCGGTGTGCCCTTGCACGCCGTCGTTGGCGCCCACCACCAGAATCGCGTAGTCCAGGGCACGCAGCGTGCGCTCCGCTTCGGCAGAAAAATCGACATGCCCCGGCGCATCCACGAGCATGACGTGGGTATCGCCATGGTCGAGCACGGCCTGCGACGAGAAGATCGTAATGCCGCGCTCGCGCTCGATCGCGTTAGTGTCCAGATGCGAATCGCCATCGTCCACGCGGCCGCGTTTGCGGATGCGACCCGCGTTGAACAGCATGGCCTCGGCCAACGTGGTCTTGCCGGCATCGACATGCGCCAAGATTCCAACGACCGCTTGCTTCGACATGGCTCTCCTCTTATTACAAGCCCATCGCGCGAGGCAACGGGCGTTCACGCTTCACACTGGATGATACAATTTACGGGCCGGCGGGCGAAGCGGGCCCTATCCCCCGACCGAGCTCATCGCCCCGCGTTGCCGCGCGGCGATTTTCGTAGGTTCGCGCCTTGCGAAAGCCGGCTTTCAAAACAGCACAGCGAACGAAAATAACCCCACCCGGGGCCATTTTCGTTCGCGCGAATTATTGATACGCGCCCTCGCTCTTATGCCTCGCGCAGCCAGTCAAACGCAACACGCGGTGTACCATCCGACACATACACGATGCCGGCGCGCTCAAATCCGGCCTTGAGGCTCGCGCCCTGCATGGGCAGGTTGTCTTGATGCGTGTCGATACGCAGGTGATCGGCACGCTCTTTGGCAAAGGCAAACATCGCTGCTGCGACGCCATGCGTGGTGCCATCCGACGCCACGCGATGCAGCACGGCGTACGGAGTGTCGCTGCGCCATTGCCCGCCCTCAATTGCGTCATAGCACTCGTCCGGGCCCGGTAAAAAGGCAAACGTCGCCACCACGCGACCGTCGACTTCGCACACATAGCTGCCACCGGCGGCAATATCGGCAGCCAGTTGCTCGGCCGAAGGCGTGCCCTCGGGCCACTGCGTGGCGTTGCCATGTGCGCGCATAAAGGCGCGGGCCGCGTCATAGATAGCCATGACGGCGGGAATGTCGGTATCGAGGGTTTTTCTGATCATCACGCGGCGACCTCACGTTTATTGGTATCACTTTGATTGAGCAATGATACCAACGTTTGCAGAGGGGCGCGATGCAGATGGGAAGCAAAAAGCGAGCCGCCTGGTCAAAGGCCAAAAGCGAGTTTTTGGGCGCTGCCACCGGCGGCGATATGAGCGACCTGTTTGCACGCGAGGACGAGCGCCGCGACGCCCTGGACGCCGAGCGCGATGAAGCCTGGCGCTACAAATCGTGCGAGCGCAAAAACCGTTACGACACACGCGCCGAGGCCGAGGCCGTTATGGCCGACTGCGAAAACCGCGGACGGCGCGGTTTGGCCTGCTACAAATGCGAATACTGCGGTGGCTGGCACCTGACATCGCACCCATGGAAATAGGCGCCGCATCGGCACGGCATTGATGGAGTGCCAGCCATCGAACGCAAGCTACGGGCGCGGCGGCACCAGAACATCGTAACGAACGGCCTTGCCCGCGAGCTGATAGCTCAGCTTAACGCCGGCAAGCAGTGGCCCCTTCACCGGTCGCTTGATAACGACCTTGCGCGGGTGCACCGCAAGCGCAGCTTCGACCAGCGTTTCCTCATCGGTACACGGCTGTTCCAAATGGTGCAAGAGCTGGAACTTCTTTTTGACCGCCGCGCTCTTGGTGCGCTCGGGAAACATGGGGTCCAGATACACCACGTCGGGAGCGGCGAGCTCGCCCCGCCCGATCAGCTCAGCTGTATGGCGAAGGCCGACAATGCTGT
The DNA here is from genome assembly GCA_958445065.1 of uncultured Collinsella sp. GTDB lineage: Bacteria > Actinomycetota > Coriobacteriia > Coriobacteriales > Coriobacteriaceae > Collinsella. Next base: position 40,185 of record CAUCQW010000005.1, on the reverse strand, counting down.
CCTCGCCCGCATGTAAGCGCATGCGCGCCACGGCTGTCGCAAGCGCCGGATCATCTGCCGCGCGATCCAAAGCATCCTTGAGGAGCGCCGCGATCACGCAATCCTGTTCATACAGATCGACGGTAAAGCCCGCAGCCGCCAACAGCAGCGAGTCCTCGCCAAAGCCTGCTGTGGCGTCAATCGCCCATGGGCTCTCGATGCCTTTTGTGCGCGCAGCCTTTACCAACAGCTCTTGCTGCAGACGGCCCTGCTTGAGCCGCGGAAGCATGCGGGTAAAATCGGCACGCAGCTCCATCGTGCCGTCGGTGAGCGTGAGGCCCTCGGACTTCCCGGTCAGCTCAAGCCCCGCGGCCCGAGCAACAGAAAAGGGATCGATGACGCCCATGGACACTCCTTAACAAGCAAAACGAATACGTGAGCGCCGTTTATGTCGGCACCCAACCGTCCGCTATTGTCCCACATGCGACATGGCCCACAGCATCCCAATGCAAAGCACCGCCATCAATCCCGTGCACACGGCAGCGATCACAGAATCACCCATGCGCCTTCCCAACGACCGCGGCTCATGCACTTGCCCTGCTCCGTACATCATGGCTCCTCCTTGAGACCAGCTCTTACCATGGACCCATCATCGCAGCGCCGCGCATACGCTGCCATCGATTTGACTTACGCCCAGCTTTCCTTTTTGAAAGGTTGGGTTTGGCTGCGCGGGCTCAATACGCTTTCAAACGCATGCATCGCCGCGTTGAACTACAATGTGCTTCACCATATGTGCAGTACATTGGGTGCGCCAAGTTGGCGTACTCGTATCGAAAGGACCAGCCATGAGCTTCACTCGCAAGACTCTCAAAATCCTTGCTCTCATCTACTTTGTTTTGGGCATCGCCAGCCTCGTCACCGCCGGCGTCGGTATCGCCACGGGCGGTCTCGATTCCACGTACGGTTCGTACGCCACGCTCGCAGCGATCGTGCTTATCGCCAAGGGTCTCGTCGACCTTGCCGCAGGCGTCGCCGGTATCAAGGGCGCCAACAAGCCTTCGCAGGTGGACGGCGCGTTTAAGCTCGGTATTGTTGCCGCGGTCGCCACGCTTGCCCAAGCGGTGCTCACGCTTCCCGCGTTTGGCGGCGACGCCATCAACTTTGGCGCCTTTGTCATCGTGGTGTACGACCTGTTCTTTGTTCAGCAGGCACACGCCGTTAAGGCCGAGAACAAGGACCGCCTATAAGCGCTCGCTTCTCATAACCTCTGCAGCCAAGCAACTAAAAAGGGCCGATCGCGCATCTCCGCGGTCGGCCCTTTACGTTTGCCCAGATAAAACCTACCAAAATAAACCTGTCCCTTTTTGGCAGGTTGTTAGCTGTGGCGGTACTCGGCGATGATGAAGTCGATGTCAGTCTGAAGGGTATCGAGGTTTGCCAGGCGCTCTTTGTCGGCGGGGCGCGTGCGGTAGTAGTACGGCGTCATGTGGAACACCGCCTCGATGTCCGCCTGGGTCTGAAGCGTAATATTCGCAGACACCCGCTGCGTTCCGACCAACTCGAGCTCGATGGTCTTCGGCAGCTTCTCATCGTTAAGGTACGGCGTGTCGTAGAGTACCTCCTTGAGCCCAAAGAGGTGACGAGCACCCGGCACCACGGTGTAGAGCGAGCCCTCCGGCGCCAGCACGCGGGCAAACTCGCGCTCGTTAAAGGGGGCAAAGAGTTCGGTCACCATATCGAAGGCGCCATCGGCCACGGGGATGTCCTTCATGTTGGCCACGAAGTAGGTCGCATCGCCGCGCTTGGCAGCCAGGCGCACCATCTCTTTACCCAGGTCAAAGCCGTAAGCATCCACGCCCGAAACCGCGCCCATGGCACTCGTGTAATAGCCCTCGCCGCAGCAAATATCGAGCAGCGTCATGGGGCAGTTCGTAGACGCAGCGTGCCCAGCCGCCCGCTCGCACACCAGCTCAACCATCGCATCGCGCAGCGGCGCGTAGTAGCCGCGGTTCAGAAAGTCACGACGGCTGCGTGCCTGCGACTTGGGATCGCCCATGGAGTCGCCGCTCTTGGACGAGCGCAATAGATATAGATAGCCCTCGCGCGCACGGTCAAACCGGTGTCCGCCCGCACATGCAGCACCACGCTCGTTATCCACCAGCGGCTCATGGCAAACGGGACACAACAACATGGCAACTCCTTAGCGCGAACAACACAACGCCCACCATTGTCGCACGCCTTCCCCACCTAGTCATTGGGGACGTTCTTGAATGACTAGTCGTTTAAGAACGCCCCCAACGACTAGTCGATTAGGAGTATCATCGTCTGCGCAAATAAGCACGATATAGCATGCTAGAGATTGAGAGCGTATGGCTGACACCGTATCTAAGCACATTGACATGACCACCGGCTCGCTGTGGCGCAATATTCCCCTGTTCGCCTTCCCCGTGGCCGCCACGAGCATCTTGGAGCAGCTGTCGAACCTCATCGCCACGGTCATCATCGGTAACTTCTCGGGCGACCAGGGAACCCTCGCCATGGCGGCGGTCGGCTCCAATGTTCCGCTTACCAGCCTTATGCTCAACCTGTTTATTGGCATGTCGCTTGGCTCCAACGTGGTCATTGCCAACGCTATCGGCCGCAACGATCAGAACATGGTCAAACGCGCCGTCCATACCTCGATTTTAATGGCGCTCGTGGGCTTTATCGTCATCGCGCTGGGCGAGATCTTTGCCGAGCCCATGCTCGCCGCCCTCAACGTTCCCGCCGAAACCATGCCGCTCGCTTCGCTCTACCTGCGCGTCTTTTTGCTCAGCATGCCCTCGATTTTGCTCTACAACTTTGAGGCCGCGATCTTCCGCTCCGTCGGCATCACCCGCATGCCGCTGCAGGCGCTTGCCGTGTCCACCGTCCTCAATATTGGCCTGGACCTCATCTTTGTCCCCGTACTCCACTGGGGCGTCGCGGGCGTCGCCATCGCCACCGCCATCGCCTACACCGTCAGCGCCGCTACGCTCTTTATCCGCCTGCTCAAGACCGACTCCGTCGTCCGTGTCACCCCGCGCGACCTGGCTATCGACCCCGTCGCCCTCAAGCGCATCGTCAAGATCGGACTGCCCGCCGGCATCCAAAGCGCTGTCTTTGCCGTAGCCAACATCATCATCCAGTCTGCCATCAACAGCTTGGGCACCGAGGTCATGGCCGCCTCGAGCGCCGCCATGAGCCTGGAGTACGTGTGCTACAACCTGCTCAACAGCTTTAGCCAGGCTTGCACCACCTTTGTGGGACAAAACCACGGTGCCCGCCAGATCGACCGCTGCACCAAGACGCTCAAGGTCTGCCTGGTCGAAGGCGGCATCGTTGCACTCACCACGATTATCGTTATTGTCGGCCTTGGACGCGAGATTTTGTCGCTGTTCAACAGCGATCCCAACATCGTCTCGATCGGCTATATCCGCGTGTGCTCGATCTTCCCGGCGTACGCCTTTAGCATGTTCTACGAAAACATGTCAGGCTACCTGCGCGGCTTTGGTATCTCGCTCACACCCGCCCTCATCACCATGATCTGCGTCTGCGGCATCCGCTTCTATTGGGTGTTCTGCGTGTTCCCGCACTTCCGCACCTTTGCGAACATTATGATGGTCTACCCCATCAGCCTGGGCACCACGGCGTTCTTTATGGTCGTGGCGGTACTACTCTGCCACCCGGCACGCACCTATCGCGCCACCCAAGCCAGAGCGACAGCCCGCTAAACACCACACTCAACGTCACGCCAGTCATTAATTAACAATATGCGAGCTCATATAGTCGATAAAACGCCTCGTGGCGATGGGCATGGTGTCCCAGCTGCGCCAGGCCGCCACTACGTCGCGCGAGGGGGCATGCACGATGGGACGCACGTGAATATCGGCCCGCATGCCCTCGACGGTACGGCGATACAGCATACTCACGCCTAGGCCCTCCTCCACCATCGCCATGATGGTATAGTCGTCGGTCACCTCGCTCGTCACGTGCGGCGACAGCCCATGCGCCGCGAATGCATCGAGCACCAGACTCTGTTCGCCCTCATCCAGCAGCACAAACGGCTCGGACGCCAGGTCGGCAAGTGTCACCTTTTCCTTTGCCGCCAGCGGATGCGCGGCCGGCAGCAGTGCCACCAACTCGTCGTGATAGACCACGCGCTTCTCGAGCCCAGCGGTAAAACCGCGTGCCGTAAAGCAAAAGTCAACCACGCCATCGTGCACCCACTGGGCGTTGCGCGTGTAATCGCCCTGCTTGAGGGTAAAGTGCACGCCCGGATGCAGGGCCCCAAAGTCGCGGATCACGCGCGGCAGCACGGTACGACTCACGTTGGTAAACGTCGCAATACGAATATCAGTCGAGGAGAGCCCCAGCAGCTCCTGGCGCTTGCCCTCAAGCTCGGCCTCGGCAGTTACGATTTGGCGCAGATACGGCAGATACTGCTTGCCGTCGCGCGTAAGCGACACGCCCTGCTTGCCGCGCTCGATAAGCGTGGTGCCCAGCTCGCGCTCGAGTGCCTTGACGGCCTGGCTCACCGCACTTTGCGTATAGCCTAGCTCGTCGGCCGCGCGTTTCAGGCTGCCGCAATCGACCACCATACACGCAATCTGATACCGCGATGCCATCGTGCCTCCCCATCGATGTAGCCGTAAAACGTTTTGCCAGGGCTTTTTCTTCCGACATTAGCATTTCTTAATCATACTGAAGATACATTCGCTTTACTACATCAAAATCTGGGAGCAGAATCCTTTTTACGAAACCGTTCTGCAACAAAAGGAGTCCCATGGATCGCAAAAAAGCAATCGCGCTCTCATTTTCCGTTCCCGTCGCATGGGGCTTTTCGTACCCCCTCATGAAGATCGGCATGGACAGCATGAACGCCACGAGCATCGTTGCGCTGCGCTGCATCATCGCCTTTGCGGCCTGCCTGCTGCTCTTTCACAAACGCACTTTCCGCATCAATCGCGACCTTATGGTTCGCGCCGCCATCATCGGTGCCATCATGGCAACCGAGCTCACCTGCATGTGTCTGGGCTCCAGCCTCACTTCTGCCTCCACCGCCGGCTTTTTACAGAGCCTGACGGTCGTGATTGTGCCGTTTGCCAACGCCGCCCTGCTGCGCCGCGCCCCCGAGCGCAAAGTGCTCGTCGGCACCGCCATCGTCACCTGCGGCATGCTGCTGCTCTCGGGCGCCGACTTTACCAGCCTGAATCCCGGCGCGATCATCATGCTGCTCTCCGCCTTTGTCTATGCCGGCCATATCATTGTGGCGAAGCGCTTTGTCGAAGATGTCGACCCGCTGGCTCTGGGCGTTTGGCAGCTAGGCTTCGGCGGCTTATTCTCGGGTATCGCCGCGTGCGTCTTTGGCGGCTTCACCCTTCCCAGTACGCCCAGCGAGGTCGTCGTTGTCGTCGCACTCGCACTCATCTGCTCTGCCTACGGTTTTATCACCCAAACGCTCGTGCAGCCCCACGTGCCTGCCGAGACCACCGGCTTCGCTTTCTCGCTCGAGCCGGTCTGCTCTGCCGTCTTCTCGTTCTTCCTGGTCGGCGAGGTCCTGAGCCCCATCGCCTTCTTTGGCGCCGCCCTCATCCTCACCGGCGTCATGGTGGCAACCGTCGAGCCTCCGCGCCTCCGCGCACATGGACAGGCTCGCATGGCAGGAGCGCCCGAGCACATCTCGTAGACCCCACTTCTCATACAGCCGCGGCATAAAGGCAACCGGTGTGCCTTTACAATAGATGTCAACAGAGCATCTGTCATAAAGGAGCCCCATGGACACCGCAGCTCGCGACCGCAACATAGCAACTTGGTTGGGCGATGCGCCGCAGCCGGTACGTGACACGACGAACCAGCTGCTCGAGCGCATCGCCCTTTTGCGTGCCGAGCAGACCATCTACCCGGCACAAGACGACATCCTCAATGCCCTCGCCTACACGCCAGCCGACCAGGTCAAGGTTGTCATCTTGGGTCAAGACCCCTATCACGGGCCCAACCAGGCCATGGGACTGTCGTTCTCGGTCCCCGCGACGCAAACCAAGTTGCCGCCGAGCCTGCGCAACATCTATAAGGAACTCAAAGCCGATCTGGGTTGCCCCATTCCCGCCACGGGAGACCTAACACCATGGGCACAGCAGGGCGTCCTACTCCTCAATACTACGCTCACCGTGCGCGAGCATGCCGCCAACTCGCACGCCAAACTAGGCTGGAGCACCCTGACCGACTACGTTATCGAACGCTGCTGTCAGCTGCCCCAGCCGGTAGTCTTTTTGGCATGGGGCCGCTTTGCCCAGCAAATGGTTGAGGGCAAGCTCGCCGCGACCGGCGCGGGCAAGGCAACCGGCAAGTTCTGCCTGGCCTCCACGCACCCCTCGCCGCTTTCGGCCAACCGTGCCACGGCAGAACTCCCCGCCTTTATGGGGTCGCGTCCCTTCTCCGCTGCCAATCGGCTACTCGAACAGCACGGCTCGACCCCCGTCAACTGGACTTGCCTCGACTAAAAATCGAGACATCAAAAACGCGCCCGACGGCTTTCCATCGGACGCGTTTCCTATTCGGGCCAAATAAATTGTGTGCGGCCGGCCTCGCCGCCATCGATCAGCAAACTCTGCCCGGTCATAAACCGGTTGGTCACGCCCACAAAGTAGATCCACTCGGCGATCTCTTGGGCGGTGGCCCAGCGCTTAAGCGGCGTGAGCTCCATAATCTGGTTCCACAGGTGCTCGTCATCCATCACGCAACGGTTGAGCGGCGTGATAACGCCGCCCGGGTCCACACTGTTGGCGATGGCCTGCGGTGCCAGGCGGTTTGCAAGGTTCTTGGTGTAGGCGATAACGCCGCCCTTGCTGGCGGCATAGGCGGGAAACTCCGATCCCGTATGCCCGCTCGCCGACCCCACATTGACCACGGATTTAATAGCTGGCGCCGGCTTGGCGGCGAGCCCCTCCCCCACAAAGGCGTAACGCTCGGTCACGTTGATGGTGCCACACAGGTTGGCGGCGATGTCATCGGCCGAATCCTGCGTACCGGCAACGTTCACGATCACCTGGGGTTCAAGGTCACCTGGAAACGAGTCCGGTTCGCGGACATCAACAATCAGATGGCGGTAGCGCTCGTGTTCGATCGCCGCCGGCAGCAGATCAAAGCCCACGACCTCGTGGCCCTCGTTCAAAAAACGCTGCACACACGCGGCTCCGATACCGCCCGAAGCGCCCGTGATCAAAACCCGCATACTTGCTCCTTAGGCGGTTGCGTGGCGCTCGAGGTACTCGGCGCCCACATTCTCACGCTCCCAGCCACGCACAACCTTGTAGCCCACGGGGCTCAGGAAGACCTCGCACAGCAGTTCGGCGATGGCACCCGTCAGCGAGCACATAAGGACCTGCACCCAGGTCCAACCAAAGAACGTGTGGCTTACCACAATGGCAAAGACCAGGTTGTCGATAAACTGGCCAACGCCCGTGGACACATAGGAGCGGAAGGCAAAGCTCGCAAAGTTATTCTTTTTGAGCATACGGCCGAGCGACTGGTTGAGCGTCGAGTTAACCACGGCAGAAACGAGCATTGCCAGCGAAGAGCCCAGCACCACGTACCAGGTGCCGCCGATAGTGGCGTTAAGGGCGGTGTTGACCTCGATCATGCCGGTGTCGTAGTAGGCGCCCCACATGCCGGGCGTGAGCGAGCATGCCCAAAAGCACAGGCTCACGGCCAGGTTGACCAGTAGCGCGAGGATGGAGATTTTGATGGATGCCTTGGCGCCAAAGCGCTTGCAGATCATGTCCTGGCACAAAAACGAGACCCAGCTCACCACAAAGCCGCAATCGAGTGCCAGATACGGCAGGCTGATGAGCTCTTTGTTGGCCAGCAGGTTCATCATGATGACACTCACGAAAAACAGCGAAACCGTTGCCGCGGGAATGCTCCGCAACAGGACCTTGTAGTCCTCCATGACCTTCTTGATCATTATGTACTCCTTTGGTTTTAGGTTTAACGAGCAGGATATCGGACCCGAACTGCTCGGACGTCTCGGTCTTGAGACGACGGTGGGTATGATAGCCGCTCACACGGCATCAGGCAAGTAAATGGCGCGGCAGCCCCACAGGGCCACCGCGCCGATGCGTTAAAACGCTACGTTGCCAAACTCCGACAGGATAAGGTCGGGGTTGTGGTCGGTTGCCCAATCCACGTTCCACGGGCTCGTGAACAGCAGCAGCTTACCGCCGCGCATGTCCTCGACGCGCAGCGTGTCGCGCGTGAGCGAAAGGCCCGGGATATCGATGGTGTCGGGGTCGTTTTGGATCCAGCGAATGTCCGTATAGGGCAGCGGCTGGCGACGGACCTCAACACGGTACTCGGCCTTAAGGCGGCGCTCGAGTACCTCAAACTGCAGCACGCCGACCACGCCCACAATGACGCTTTCCATGCCGGCGCCCAGCTCGCGGAAGATCTGGATGGCGCCCTCCTGGGCAAGCTCCTCCATGCCCTTCACAAACTGCTTGCGCTTGAGCGTATCGACCTGCGTGATGCGGGCAAACATCTCGGGGGCAAACGTCGGGATCTGCGGATACTGCACATGGCGCTTGCCGGAGCACACGGTGTCGCCGATGCTAAAGATACCCGGATCGAACAGGCCCACGATATCGCCCGCGTACGCCTCGTCCACAATGGCGCGGTCATCGGCCATCATCGACGTGCCCGTGGCCAGCTTGAGTTTACGGTTGCCCTGCATGTGGAAGGCGTCCATGCCGCGCTCGAACTTGCCCGAGCAAATGCGCACAAAGGCAATGCGGTCGCGGTGGTTCTTGTCCATGTTGGCCTGGATCTTAAACACGAAGCCGCTAAAGTCGTTCTCGGCAGGCGCGACCGGCTCGCTGGTGAGCGTATCGGTATAGGCACGCGGCGTCGGGGCCAGACGCAGGAACTCTTTAAGGAAGGGCTCCACGCCAAAGTTGGTGAGTGCCGAGCCAAAGAACGCCGGGCTCAGCTTGCCGCAGGCCACGGCATCCAGGTCGAGCTCGTCACCGGCGCCATCGAGCAGCTCGATATCGTCCATCAGGTTCTTATGGTTCTCCTCGCCAATGAGCTCATCCATGGCCGGATCACCCAGCTCGGCCTCAACCTCGGCGACCTTCTTGGTGGCGTTGGCGTGACCGTCGCCCTCAAAGGCGATGACGCGACGGGCCTGACGGTCGAACACGCCGCGGAAGTTGCAACCGCTGCCGATCGGCCAGTTCATGGGATACGTATTGATGCCCAGGACGTTCTCGATCTCTTCCATGAGCTCAAACGGATCGCGAGCCTCGTGGTCGAGCTTGTTCACAAAGGTGAAGATGGGAATATGGCGCAGCGTACAGACCTTAAAGAGCTTTTTGGTCTGGGCCTCGACGCCCTTGGCGCCGTCGATGACCATGACCGCAGCGTCGGCGGCCATAAGGGTACGGTAGGTATCCTCCGAGAAGTCCTGGTGGCCGGGGGTATCGAGAATGTTGACGCAGGCGCCGTTGTAGGTGAACTGCAGCACCGAGGAGGTAACGGAAATACCGCGCTCCTTCTCGATGTCCATCCAGTCCGAGACGGCATGCTTGGCCGAGCTCTTGCCCTTGACCGAGCCGGCGGTCTGGATGCTGCCGGTATAGAGCAGCAGCTTCTCGGTAAGCGTGGTCTTACCAGCGTCCGGGTGGCTGATGATCGCGAATGTGCGGCGCGACGAGATTTCATCCGACAGGCTTGCCATGCGGATCCTTTCTTGCATTGAGTGCATTACGTCGATGTAACCGCCCTATTGTAGCCGCGAAATCCCGCTCTAGGGCACCTATCAGGACAAATTCATCAGTTGGGGCCTGGGTAGCCGACCCAATCCGTATTTGCCTCTTGCATAACTGTGCATAGTGTATATATACTGTGCTTACCGGTTATATACACGTGTAGCCCAACAGCTAAGGAGCCGCTGTGGACATCATCCTATCCAATTCGAGCGACAAGCCCATATACGAACAGATATCCTCGCAGGTCAAAGCTCAGATCCTTTCGGGCACGCTCGCTGCGGGAGCCAAACTCCCCAGCATCCGTGCACTCGCGAGCGACCTTGGCGTGAGCGTCATCACCACCAAGCGCGCCTACGCCGACCTAGAGCAACTCGGGTTTATCTGCACCGTGCAGGGCAAGGGCTGCTTTGTCGCCGAGGGCAACCAGGAACTCTTGCGCGAAAGTCAGCTCTGCCATATCGAAGAGTTGCTTGCGAAAGCGGCGAGCCAAGCCGAAACCCTGGGCGTCACACGCGACAAGCTGCACGAGATGCTCGACCTGGTAGCCCCCGAAACCATGCAGTAGCCATCTGCAAGAAAGGCTATACCATGCAAAACTTGCTAGAACTCAAAGGTATCTCACGCCGTGTGAGCGACCGCTTTTCACTACGCGATGTCACGCTCGCCGTGGAGCCCGGCCAGATTGTTGGCTTTGTGGGCGCAAACGGCGCCGGCAAAACAACGACGATTCGCGCCGCTCTCGGGCTTATAAAGCTCGATGCCGGCGAAGTGCACCTGTTTGGGCAGCGCTGTGGCGCCGACGCGCCCGATGAATCGCAGCGTTGCCTGCGCACTCGTGTCGGCCTCGTGCTGGACACTTGCCCCTTCCCTTCCACACTCAAGGTGACCGAAGTTGAGGCACTCGTAAGCCCGGCATACCCCACCTGGAGCCACGACACCTTCGCCAGCCTCATCGACCGATTTGGCTTGGATCCCAAGGCAAAGGTCAAAGACCTCTCCCGCGGCATGGGCATGAAGCTGCAGCTTGCCTGCGCACTCAGCCACAATGCCAAGCTGCTCGTTTTGGACGAAGCCACCGCGGGCCTCGATCCCATGGCACGCGAGGAACTGCTCGACGAGCTGCTTGCCTTTGTCGCCGACGGCCAGCACAGCGTGTTACTCTCGAGCCACATTACGTCCGACCTCGATCGCACCGCTGATCGCGTCATCTGCATCGATAATGGCTCGATTATTTTTGACCTGCCGCGCGAGGACATTACCGACCGCGCCGGCATCGCCCACTGCACCCAAGCACAGGCCGCCGAGCTTATGGCTTGCGTCGAAGGCGCCCGTGCCGTCCACCACGCCTATAGCGTAGACGTGCTCGTGCCCAACCGTCGCGAAACACTCGAGGCCTTCCCCGAGATTCCCTGCGATCGGGCAACCATTGATGACTATCTGCGCCTCATGCTGAAAGGGGCTTCGAAATGAAACGCGCCTTTACGTCCGAGCTCGCCATCGTTCGCACGCTCATCCCGAGCATCGCGGGCGTCGGCCTGTTCATATTCGTCGTGTTGACCCTCGCCAACGCATCGGACGGTGACTCCGGCATGAGTGCCGGTGCCTGCGCGGTCAGTGCCATGTCACCCATCATGGCCATGAGCTCGCTGGCCGGCTTCGACAATCAAAATGGCTGGGAGCGTTATCGGGCAACGCTGCCCTTCTCGCGCAAAGACATTATTTGTGCCCGCTACCTGTGCATCGTTGTCTTCTCGGCCGTCATGGCCTGCGCCGCCGTGCTTTTGAACATCATCGTCCTTCCGCTCTTCAACAGTGCGGGCGTGACCTCGACAGGACAAACCGTCTTTGAGATCGCAATAGCCTCGGCAGCATCGATGCTCATCTCCCTCATGATGGTGTTCTTGGCACAGCCGCTGTTCTTTCGATTTGGGCACATGGAGGCGCTACGGCTATCCGTTGGCCTGTTTGCCCTGCTCGGGTGCCTTGCCATGGCCACGCTAAGCTCCTCCAACCCCATTAGCAACTGGCTTATGTCGATTGCCGGAGCGAATCCCGATCCTTCCGTTCTTGGCTGCCTGTGCGCAGGCATCGCCGCGCTGGCTCTCGCGCTATGTGCAATCAGCTACACCGTCAGCACCAAGGTTTATCGAGCACGCGATCTGTAATCGACAGCTAAAAAAGCTTAGGTGGTACCCCGCTTATTTTTTCAATGAAACAAGGCGGCATAGCGTCACCACCGTCCCTCACAGCAGGCCGTCTAGTTCTTGGCAACCAAAAAGACACCGTCAGCATATCGAAGGTGAATACTTTTCCGCGAAGTGAACGAGTAAAATCAGTACCCCGTATCATCGACATTTTCATGGGCTTAATTCCTGCGGTTTTTGTCTAAGAATCCTGCGGTTTTGTTCGAAAAAAGTGTGCATGTTCCAGGGGTCCAGATTTACTCGTTCACTTCGCGGAAAAGTATTCACCTTCGATTCGAGCCTTAACCAAATGTCCTCTCGAAATATGGCCCCTGTCTCACCACAGCGAAATCAAAGCTTCATGGCGGGACGGTATCATCGGACGAGCGCCGTAAATCTGGCGCGGTTGTTCTTTGGGGAGGCATTTCACCCGTGTCGTGGGTCGCAGCAGCATTTGTGTCGGCTTTCTTTGCCGGCATCACATCTGTCCTGGCCAAATGCGGCATCAAGCAGACCGACTCCGATGTCGCGACGGCCATTCGCACCTGCGTGGTGCTCGTTTTCGCCTGGGCAATGGCGGGCATTTCTGAATCCATTGGAACCATCGGCAGCATCGAACCCAGATCTTGGCTCTTTCTCGTCCTCTCGGGACTCGCTACCGGTGCTTCGTGGATCTGTTACTTTAAGGCATTGGGCATCGGAGACGTCAATAAGGTCGTACCGGTCGACAAGATGAGCGCCGTACTCGCCGCACTGATCGCCATCGTGCTTTTTGGCGAGACGAGCAACCTTGCGGTTAAGCTCGTGGGAACCGCTGTCATCACCCTCGGCACGTTTTTAATGATCGAGAAGAAGCAGTCTGTCGGACCCGAGCAGCAGCAAGACCGAACCTGGCTCGCTTACGCCCTCGGCGCCGCCGTGTTCGCGGCGCTCACGTCCATCCTTGCCAAGGTTGGCATCGAAGGCGTCGAGTCAAACCTGGCCACGGCAATCCGCACCTGCGTGGTACTGGTTATGGCATGGGCGATCGTGGCAGCCAAGGGAAAACTGGATCAGGTCGCGCACGCTGACCGGCGCGAACTCACATTTCTCGCAACATCGGGCATCGCGACCGGAGCATCGTGGCTGCTCTATTACTACGCCATCGCCACAGGCCAGGTGAGCGTCGTGGTGCAGATCGACAAACTATCGATTGTCGTATCAGTACTATTTGCGCGCCTGACATTCAACGAAAAACTCTCACGACGCAGCGTCATCGGTCTCGCCCTCATCGTACTGGGCACCGCCGCGCTCGCAGTTTGGAAGTAGCGCGGCCAGCAGCCGCTACATCCTCACACCTGGCTTGGGATGCCTGTACTGACCGTGGGATGCCGTGCGCTTACCGTGCGAGATGGCAAATTTGGGACAACAGTGCAGGCAACGAAGGCAGGCTGCGCACTCCGGCTTTGTCCAGACGGGAAGGCCGTCGCGCATCTCAATCGCCGCCATGGGGCAGCGCTTGGCACACAGGCCGCAGCCGATGCAGCGATCGGCATCGACGGCAAACTTGCTCGTCTGTTGCATGCGCGGCAGCCCAATTGCGTGATACGCGCACGATGCAAACAGGGGCACGCGATGGCGCATCATGTTGCCCGTGCGGCGCGCCCGCACCGCCTCGATCACGGCATCAATCTGCGCCTCGGCAGCTCTATTGATACCCTCAACCTTTTGAGGATCAGACAGGTCGAAAACAGGCGTCCAGGTATCGGGCATCTTGACGCTCATCGCCGCATCTAACTCGAGCCCACGCTCGTGTAGCAGATCGCGGGCGAACTTGGCCGATTGCCCGGTCGTCGAATCATATGTCGAGACATAGAACGTATAGGGGCGCTCGCCGCCCTTTGTGCCGGCAGCAACCGATAGGTCGACAGTCTTCAAAAACTCGATCATTGGCGTCGGCAAGCCCCAGGCGTATACCGGGGCGACAAACCCCAGCCGACAGGGGCCTTCCATCACAGCAAGGTGAAGGATCTCGGCATCAAAGCGCTCAATCGACATAACTTTGTCGCTTGTCGCCGCTGCAATGCGACGCGCCACATGCTCGCTGTTCCCTGTCGCGCTAAAGTACAGGATCATCTCGTACCCCTGGAATTGACTCGTGAAAAACCGCGCTACTTGCGCAGCGGCTTGGGCAGTGGAATGCCAGCGGCGATGACGGCCGCGATGATCATGCAGACGATACCCTTGAGTGGAAAGCACATAAGCAGCAGGCCCACGACCATGACCGGCTGACGCATGACCGCACCCATCGTCGATGCCGTGCAGACGGCGACGCAAAAGACCGGATCTGCGCCGGTGAGGATGGCAAGGCCATAGCCCAGGCTTACGCCCGAGAAGATAACCGGGAAGAAGTGGCCGCCGCGCCAACCAAGGTTGATGAGGGCGGGCGTCAGCATGGCCTTAACAAGACCGGTCGCGATAAGCACGCCAGCGGGAATGGTCAGGTAGGTTTCCATGAGCACATCGGCCTGGGTCTCGCCGGCAAACATGGTGTAGGGCAGGACCGTGCCACAGATGGCGAGCGCCAGACCGGCTAGCATGGCCTTGACGACAGGACGCTCCCCTATGGCATGGGACAGCGTCTCGCTCGCGTGCTCCGAGACAAAGTACAGCCAACCGCATACGGTGCCGACCAACGCCAGCGGAATGAGCCAGGCAAGCTCCAGGTTGCCCACCTCGGCGGCCTCGAACCTAGGCATGCCCATGCCGCCGCCCACAAGCTGGCCAAGCAGCAGATAGGTGCCCAGACCGCCGGCAATCGCAATGCCGTAGACCACGGTCTTCTGTGCCTTGGGCAGCTTGATCGTGATCTCGTCGGACGCAGAGCCCTCGTCGCCGTCGGCGCTGCCGGCAAGCGGTGCCACAAAGCCAAAGACGGGCGCGGTAAAGAGCGCCGTCAACGCGGCCTGGGTACCCAGCAGCGTAAGCTCCCTAAATTCGGCGCCAAAGCGGCGCATGCGGTCGCCAACCCAGCTGCACAGACCCGCGATAACGCCGGTCAGGCCGGCCTCCGGTCCAATACTTCCGCCAAACAGCAGCGGCAGCAATGCCGCGAGCGAAAGCTTTCCCAGGTTGTCGTACGGGTAGCGCCCGTCTTGCTTAACCTTAGCCATCACCTGGTTGAGGTCATCGGTCTTGGTGCCTGTCATCTTCTCGTACAGACCAATTAACAGACCGCCCAGCAAGCAGACAAAAAACGGGTACGGCAGAAAGCCAAACGGACCGCTGGCAAGCTCGGGCGAAGCGACGCCCAGCGCGTGCGGAATCTCGGTCCATAGATAGTCGATACCGTGCTCCATCGCAAAAAAGAACAGCCAGACCGCGGCACCTGCGAACGCACCGGTCACGGCAACGCTAACTAAAAACAGCGCGCGGTTTGTGGGTTTGGCAAGGTTATCCATCGGGTCCTCCCGCGGTCAAAGTCGACATAGTTATGTTTTATTGTAGAGCGAGCGTTGCTCGAACGAGCCAACCGTCTGCGCCGCAAACGGCACCATTGGGAGTCATAGTGGGACAGGCTCAAGACTTATCCGTTGATAATCGAGACAATCTCGCGCAAATCGTCGGCAAAGTAAATGCCTTGCTGGCGCTGCGGGCTCGATAAACCCTTATCGATCATGTGCCCGAGCAGCGCCTTGAGGTCGTTGTAGTAACCGCCCAGGTTATACAGGATGCACGGAGCGCTCAGGTGCCCCAATGACACCGCGGACATGACCTCGGCAATCTCCTCGAGCGTGCCCGTGCCACCGGGAAAGGCGATGAACGCATCGCCGAGCTCAATCATCTTGGCCTTGCGCTCCGCCATATCACTCGTCACGATGAGGTCGTCGATACCGTCATGTTGAAACTCGGCCTCGATAAAAAAGCTCGGCTCCACACCCGTCACGTGTCCGCCAGCATCGAGCACGCTATCGGCGAGCGCACCCATCAGACCCGATTTGGACCCGCCGTATACCAACGCGTGTCCGTTGGCGCCAATCCAGTTGCCCAGCTCCTGTACCGCAGGCAGAAACGCCGGGTCATTACCGACGCTGGCACCCAGATACACGGTGATATCCATTTCAGTCCCCCTCATCGTGACGCGCGGCGCCCGTTCTAGCGTTGGCGTCGGCGATACTCGCGCACGCGACGCGAAAGATCGGCAAGCTCGTCGCGATCGAGCTCTTCCAGATGCTCCAGATCATCCATAAAGCGCGCCATGGTGTCCTTTTGACGCATCTTGATAAGCGTATTGCAGTAGTTCACCGCCACGCCCGTGAGCATAGCGATGTAGAAGATGCTGATGACGCTCAAGACGACGGTAATGGCGCGGGCAACCGGCGTTTCGGCCGGAATGTCGCCAAAGCCGATCGTCGAGACCGTCTCAAAGCTAAACCACAGGCCATCGCCAAACGTGAGGGTCGTGGGCTCGGACAGCCAGACGGCCGTCGAGCACAGCAGATAGAAGACGAGGAACAGTTCCGTAATGCGCACAAAGCCCGCCTGGCGCAACACGTCGGCAAGCATCCTGAGCTTTTTCATCGCGACCCCTTCCACGGACAACCAATCACGTTCGCTCGGTATTGTCCCACAACCGTCAGTTAGGGACGTTCCTTTTGTGCCGGCAGAAAGGGACTGTCCCCAACTGCCGGGCGGAACCGTTTAGCGGTGCCGCTGCCGGCTGGGCAGGCTGAGCTGGTATCCTTATGCGGTAATGTCGCGATTCGTTAGGATTGCATGTGAGAGCTGCCACTGTCCTTCGTTCAGTTATATGTCGCACCCTGGCCGCCGCGCTTACCGCGCTCGCCGTACTGAGCGCCGTCGCGCCCGCCCCTGTCTTTGCCGCCGACTCCGATCAGCAGGTCAAAACGGTCCGCGTCGGCTGGCTCGTCAACAACGAGGGCTTCCAGGACGGCACCCCCGGCGAGCGTCTCTCGGGATGGGGTTACGAGTACCTCCAGACTCTGTCGTACTACACGCCCGGCTGGCGGTACGAATACGTCTCCGGCACCTTCACCGAGCTTATGGACATGCTCGAGGCGGGCGAGATCGACCTCATGCCCAACATCTCCTACTCCGAGGAACGCGCCCAAAAGCTGCTCTTTTCCTCGAACCCCGAGGGCACCGAGCGCTACTTCATCTACGCCAAGCCCGATCGCGACGATCTGGCCAAGGGTGACCCCCGAGCGCTCCAAGGCCTTACCATCGGCTGCAACCCCGACGTTATGCAAACCTTCGTTGGCCAGCAGTGGCTCGCCAACGAAGGCATTACCTGCACCTATAAAGAAATCGACACTGGCGGTGCCCTCTTTGACGCGCTCGCAAACAACGAGGTCGATGCCATCATCATGAACGACACGACCTCGTCGCCCAGCGCCTCCCCCATGTTCTACATTGGTTCGAGCGACTACTTTTTTGCCGTCCCCAAAAGCCGCCCCGACCTGATGGACGACATCAATGCCGCCATGTCGGCAATCGCCCGCGTCAACCCACGCTATATCGACGAAGTCAAATCTAGCTACTCGGCCCAAAACAGCGGTTCATCATCGCTCAACGGCCCCGAACGTTCCTGGCTCAAAACAAATGACAACACCATCACGCTCGGCTACATTACGGGCAGACTCCCCTACTGCAACGAAGACGAAAACGGCGAAATGGAAGGCTCGCTCGCATCGCTTGCGACGACGTTGCACGATAAATTTGGCATTACGGTCAAAACCGTCGCCTTTGATAGCTACAAGATGATGTCAAAGGCCCTGTCAAAGGGAAGCATAGACGTTGTGCTGCCGGTATACCGAGATTACTGGTTTGCCGAGCAATCAGGCGTTGTGCAGTCGGTATCGTTGGGGACCATATCCCTCACCGCCATCCACACCGGCAGCGACCTGAACAAAGACCTTCAGAACATCGCCTGTACCAAATCATCGTTTGTCAACAAAAATGCACTTGAAAGTCTGTTCCCCACAGCGACCGTGACCGAATACCAATCCGACGATGAAGCGTTCGACGCCCTCAGAAAGGGAACGGCGCACTGCATCGTCGCTCCCAGCTCACGCATAAAAACCATCGGCGACCGTCATGATCTCAAGGACTACGAGACGGTCGAGCTCCCTGACACCTGTGAGCTCTCGTGCTGGATTTCGCGCGGAAAGCCCGAGCTGCTGGGAATCATCAACAAGAGCATCATCAATGCCGGAGAATCGCTCTCCGCAAGCAATTACTCATCCACGTCGTACACGACCCAGGAATCAGACACGCTTCAATTCCTTTTTCGCAACCGCACCGCCATTGCAGCTACCCTCATCGGTATGTTGTCGGTCTGCATCGTCCTGCTCATCTGGGCGCTCGTGCGCGCTCGAACCGAGCGCAAAAAAGCCGACGCTGCCAACGCCGCTAAGACGGCATTCCTCACGCGCATGAGCCACGACATCCGTACGCCGCTCAACGGTATCCTGGGCCTTATCGAGATCGAGGAATTGAAGGAAGGCGATATCAAGGTCGCCCGCGAGAGCCGTGCCAAGGCGCGCGTTGCCGCCAATCACCTGCTCTCGCTGATCAACGACATCCTCGAGATGGGCAAAATCGAAGACCGCAAGCTAACACTGGAGCATGCGCCTTTTAACCTCAAAGAGCTCTGTGACAATACGCTGGTTCTGTGCAAGCTCCGCGCGTCCAGTAACGGCATCACCATGCAGGACAATAGTCTGCCGTACGTCACGGGGCCATACATGATCGGCAGTCCCACCCATATCCGACAGATCATGATCAACCTGTTAGACAACAGCATTAAGTACAACAAGCACGGCGGCTCCGTCGCCTTTAGCTCAAAGACCAAGCCACTCGATAACGGGCGCGCGCTCTTTTGCTTTAGCGTTTCGGATACCGGCATTGGCATGACTCCCAAGTTTTTAAAGCATATCTATGAGCCGTTTGCCCAAGAAGGTGACGATGCGCGCAGCAAGTTCCAAGGAACCGGCATGGGCATGCCAATCGTCAAGTCGCTTATTGAGCTGATGGGCGGCACCATCGAAGTCACCAGTGAGCTCCATGTGGGCACCTCGTTCTACGTGGAGATTCCGCTCGATATCGACGAGAATCCCCAGGCGCGGGCGAATACGGTTGAGAGTGCGCCCGACTGCTCGCTCGCCGACATGAACGTGCTGCTCGCCGAAGACAACGAATTGAATGCCGAGATTGCCCAGACGCTGCTAGAATCCGAGGGCGTCGTGGTCACCCGCGCCGCCAACGGCAACGAGGTCGTCGATCTGTACCTGTCGCATCCCGCCGGCAGCTTCGATGCGATCCTGATGGACATTATGATGCCGGGCATGGACGGCTATGAGGCAACCCGCGCGATTCGTCTGAGCGAGAAGGTCGATGCAGCCGATATCCCCATCATCGCGCTCACCGCCAACGCCTTTGCCGAGGACGCCAAGGCGGCACACGATGCCGGCATGAACGCCCATCTGTCCAAACCGCTCGACTTTAACAAGCTCAAAAACATACTCGCCCGCATCAAGAAAAACGGATCCGTTTCGCTATAGTTTGTGCTCAACCACCACGCACGACCAGAAAGGAAGCCAACGATGTTTAGGCCCTTACGTCGAAAGAAACGCGCCATCACCGACGAGGAAGCGCGCAAACTGCTCGCCACCTGCAAGCGCGGCGTCTTTGCCGTCAACGGCGACGATGGCTACCCGTACGCCATTCCCGTCAACTACTTCTTTGACGCCGAGCACGACAAGATTTATTTCCATGGCGCCAAGGCTGGCCACAAGGTCGACGCACTCAAGCGCGATGACAAGGTCTGCTTTACCGTTTACGGCAACGAGTGGTACAAGGACGGTGACTGGGCTCCCTACGTTATGAGCACCGTCGTCTTTGGCCGTTGTCGCCTGGCGAATGACACCCCCGCGTTTATCGAGGACAAAGTCCGCCAGCTCGCCCTTAAGTACTACCCTTCCGCCGAAGAAGTCGAAGAGGAGATCGCCAAAGACATCAAGGGCGTCCAGCTCTACGAGATTACGATTGAGCATCTCTGCGGTAAGCAGATTCAGGAAAAGTAAGCCCCTCAGCAGGTCTCGCAAATAGCAATATGGCCCGGTTCCAACCCACCTTGGAACCGGGCCATATGCTTATGAAGCGTCGGCGGCGATGTGTGCTAGCGCCTCGACGAGCTCTTGCGAGCTCACAGGCTTGCTCAGATGCGCGTTCATGCCCGCCTCGCGCGAAAGCCTGCGGTCGTCGGCAAAGGCGTTGGCACTCACGGCGATAATCGACGTGGTCGCGGCATCCTCGCGATCGAGCGCTCGAATCTGACGCGTGGCCTCAAGGCCATCGATGCCAGGCATCATGATGTCCATCAACACCACGTCGTACTCGTGCGGTGCGCTCGCGGCAAACGCCTCAACGGCAGACTCGCCATCCTTAGCATGCGTCACGACGGCACCGGCACGGCTGAGCGTAAACTGCGCGATCTCGGCATTCAGATCGTTATCCTCTACGAGCAAAACGCGCAAGCCCTGGAGCGCATCGCCATCGCCCGCATCCGCGCGAACTGCCTGAGGAATCTCGGAGCGCTTGCATTTCTCGAACGGCAGGCGGATGGTAAACGTCGTCCCCTGCCCCAAGACGCTCGTAAAGCTCATGGTTCCGCCCATAAGCTCGACCAACTGTTTTGCGATAGGCGCGCCCAGGCCAGTTCCCGATGAGGCACCTTCCACCTGTTGCTCCTCGCGGCAAAACGGCTCGTAGAGGTGCTGTTGGAACTCCTCGCTCATGCCAATACCGTTGTCGGCGATCGTGTATTCATAGACGGGGACGCCATCCGCTGGCTCCACCTCGCGGCACACCAGGCGAACATAGCCGCCCTGGCGGTTGTACTTAACGGCATTGCCGGCAATATTGAGCAACAAGCGCTTGAGATGCGTCACGCTCACCCGCGCATAGGGATGATTAAGCGTCTGCTGGTCGCAGATAATTGTCACCAGACGCTCCTCGGCCTGACGCTCCAGAATATCGCGCACTTCACAGTTGAGGGCCACCAAATTTATGGGCACGAGGTTCAGGTCGACCTGCCCGCTCTCCAGGCGACTCATATCGAGTGCCTCGTTGGCAAGGTCGAGCAGCAGTCCCGATGCCGTCCAGATTTTCGAGCGGCACTCGGTCTGCTTTTGCAGATCGTCCGCATTGGCATCGCCAACCTCGACCATGCCGCGAATGCCGTTGATGGGTGTGCGCAAGTCATGGCTCATGCGACGCAAAAACTCCGTCTTTGCCGAGTTGGCAGACGAGGCCTCACGCGCCGCCTTTGCCAGCTTGTCGCCATAGTCGCGCTCCTGCTGCAGCAAGTCCGTCAAACGTCGACGATCAGCGCGGCGACGCACCGTCACAACAACGGCTATAACACCGCTGTAGAGCGCCAGCACGCCGGCAGCAACAGCCGCGACAACCTCAAAGTAACGCCGCGCCGAGGCATAGGTGTACACATAGAATTTGTGCGCTTTTCCAAATGTGCCCAAATACCACTCGCCGTCGGCGTTAACCAATCTGACCTTACCAGCCAGGCATCGATCCTTAATACCGTCGACAATGAAGACGTCCGTCGCAGGCAGATCGAATACGCCCAATACGGTGGGTTCAACGGCATTGGTCGCAACGACCTTGCCGTCGCTTTCGATCACGATATTGCCGCTATCGATGGTTTCATAGCCATCAAGCAAGCTCTGCAGTTTGAGTGTATTGCTTGCAACCGCCTTCGCGCTCTGATGCCTTACCGCGATAACGATGCCCTCGCCATCCTGCCGAGTCACGCAGCCAATGTCTGCGACCGAATCATCCGCAAGCGTGATGCGGGCGGTATAGGACTTAAGCGGATGAGCTGCCACCTCCAGCACGGGTGATCCTTTGAGATACGTAGCGAGCGACTCGTAGCCCACGTCATCGGTCGAGGACTCGGACACCAAATTGCCCGATGCGTCCGTCACGATCAGTGCGCTCACGTTGAACTGGTCAGCATATTGCTCCAACATGGCGTTATCCACCGAACCGTCGCGCTCCATATCGCGGGCAGCCTCTCCGGCGATCTCCATAACGCGAATCAGGTTTTTGGTCGTATAGGCGCTGTTGAATGCATCGTAGGAAAGGCTCTGCGTCGCCACGTAATCGACAACGTCGGCAAAGCGCTGCTCGGTTTGGGCCGTCATGTAACCGTAGCTCATCATGCCGGCAGCAACCGAGAGCGCTATCCCCAGCAGAGCGACAAGGAGCCATGCCCCTGCCGAACGATTGCCCCGCTCCTGAGCGGCGTGGTCGAGCGCATCGATCATGACAGGCCCTCCACATTCAAAAATGGCGAAGGGTCATCGAAGTACTTTGACACCAGGCGTTCCATGGTGCCATCGGCAAGCATTTCTTGGTAGGCATGAGTGAGCTTAACGTCGATGCCGCGCGTATCGTTGATATCGAAAGCGGTGCCCAAACCGACCTCTAGCAACGGCTCATCCAAAATGCGATACGTTACGCCATAGTCTTTTTCGTAGGTGAGCAGCAAGGACTCATGCGCGGCGATGGCGTCGACCAGGCCCTCGACGAGCGCCGGGTTCAGGCACGAACGGTCCGAAAAGCAGTAGAGTTCCTTGATCTGCGGAACGTTTTCATTTGTGCGATTGAGCAAAATGCCCTCGGGCTTGGTGGTGGACTGAACCGCCACGATCTTATCCTCAAGATCGGCAAGCGTGTAGATATCGCTCTGGGGATCGACCGCGACCACCTGGCGGCTCGCAAGGTACGGACCAGCCCAACGATACTCGTTTTCGCGACCAGTCATGCTAAAGCTGCCCATGACACAATCGAGTTCGCCGCTCGCCAGCAGCTCTTTCTTCTTTTCCCAATCGGTCAGCTGGTATTTTGGCTTGTAACCAATGCGGGCCAAAGCCTCGGTTAATATCTCGACATCCAGGCCAACGATATCGCCGTACTCGTCGGTATACACAAACGGTGGATAGAGGTCGCTGCCGACGTTGAGCGTCTTGAGGTCGTCGTCTTTGACCTGCGAGGCGTCCAGACCTTTTGATGCAGACGTCGAGGCTTCGCCATTACGCCCAGAACAGCCAGCTATCGCTACGACAAAGGCACTCGCCACCGCAAGCGCAACAAACAACGATATGGCAACCGAGCGACGGGGTCTTTTCATCGAGCTCCAGACAATCCTGTTTACAGACTGAAATGGCTAAAGATAATAGCAAACAAAACCACACGAGCACCCAATTGTTACAGACGCTTTACCGTGTGGGGCCTTCCAGCCGACTTGGCAGAAGACCCCGCATACAGCGCTCACTTACCGTGCATTAAAAACGTAGCGGTCCAGGCGGTCGCACGCTTCCTTTACGCGCGAAAGCGGCAGCGCCAGATTCACGCGAATGTGGCAGGGCCCGTGGAACGGACGGCCATCCTGATACCCCACGCCCACGCGGGCGCCCTCGTCGAGCAGCCACTGAATATCGCGGCCATGTTCGCGGCACCACTCGGTGCAGTCCAGAAACACCATGTACGTGCCCTGCGGACGCGAAAACGCGACGCCCTTCCAATGTTTTTTTGCATACGTGCAGAAGTACTCGATATTGCCGGCAAGCACCTGGTTGAGCTCGTCCACCCACTCGTAGCCCTGCGGCTGGTAGGCACCGATAAGCGCATGCATGGAGAGGACATTCATCTCGTTGTAGTGGGTCTTGTTGGACACGGCACACACGCGGTCGCGCAGCGTCTCGTTATAGATGATGTGGTAGCTGCCGACCAGGCCCGCCAGGTTGAACGTCTTGCTCGGCGCATAGAGGGCAACCGTGCGCATGCGGGCATCTTCGCTCACCGACTGCGTCGGGATATGCTTGTAACCAGGCAGGATGATATCGGACCAAATCTCATCCGAGATCACCACGCAATCGTGCTGGCGATAGATATCCATGGCGCGCTCGATCTCGTCGCGCTCCCATACGCGGCCGCAGGGATTGTGCGGCGAGCAGAACACCGCGGCATGGATATGGTTTTGGGCGAGCTTTTGCTCCATGTCCTCAAAGTCCATACGCCACACGCCTTGGTCGTCGAGCCTAAGCGGGCTGTGGACAATGCGATAGCCCGCAGCCTCGATGGACTTGGTAAAGCCGATGTAGGTGGGGCTGTGGACCAGCACCGCATCGCCCGGCTGGACATATGCGCGCAGCGTGGACACGACGCCGCCCAGCACGCCGTTTTCGTAGCCGATATGCTCCGGCGCCAAGCCCTCAACGCCATTGCGACGGCTCTGCCATTCGATGATGCGGTCGAAGTACTCGGGACGCGGATTGAAATAGCCAAACATGGGGTGCTGGGCACGCTGAATGATGTACTCCTGGACCGTGGGCACCGTGGCGAAGTTCATGTCGGCCACCCACATGGGAATGCGGTCGAAGCCCTCGTCGGGTGCGTTCGGGGCCATACCGGGGATCTCACCCCAAGAGTCAACAGCGATAGAGTCCATGCCGTGGCGGTCGATAAGCGAGCTAAAGTCGTATTTCATGCTGAGCTCCCGTGCAAAGTGATTGTTTTGGTAGGCGTTATTGTCCACCAGCGCGGGCGGTTTTGGCATGGGGTTTGACGTTGTTTTTGACGGATACGGACGGATGGCCGGTTAGTCCCGCGCATCGCTGATGGCGGCTACCGTCAACCTGGCGCCGTCGACCGTAAACGATATATCAAGCCCGGCGTAAGCCAAATGGTAAACGCGGTTTGGCTCGTGCTTGCTGCCCGCGCGGCGCGGATCTTGGCGAAGGACCTCGACCAAACCAGGGAGCTTTGCGGGCGGGACCATATCCTGCAGCGCTTGTGGGAACTCGACGTCGAGCTCTTGCCACGGAGTACCCTCAATCCAGCCGCCCGTCGCATCTGGGTGACAGTCGGCAAATGGAATATAGGGCTTAATGTCGTAGATGGGCGTGCCGTCACGCAGGTCGGCCCCCAGCACATGGATGATGGGACCATTGTCGGTGAGCTCGACGCGATCGAGCTTGACGCAGGTAAGACCGATGGGATTAGGGCGAAACGGACTGCGCGTGGCAAACACGCCCACGCGCTTGGCTCCACCCAACCGCGGCGGGCGCACGGTTTTCGACCATTTTGCGTTGGTGCCGGACCTGTCCTGCGTCTTGGCATCGGCAGCTATGTCCTTAGCCGTGCCGCCGGGCGTTCCGTTTTCGAAGCGCCACAGCAGCCATAGGTGAGAGAAGGAGTCCAGACCCTCGACCGCCGCACTGGAGGCAAATTCCGGCTCAAACACGATGCGTCCCTGCAGATGGGGCGCCAAAAAGCTGTTGCGCGGAATGCCAAACTTCTGCGGCAGATCGGTATGTATGTGTGCAATAGGTTCCATGCCGGTCATTGTACGGCATGGAGGTGTGGGGCGTTGCGCGCAATTCTTCGCCGCGGTTCCCCGTCGTGCAACCAACGGTTGCTTGGAAGGGCACCTGCTGCCGCGTATGCTTAAGCCATCAACCAGCAGAAAGGAACCGCTATGGCCTTTGCAGAAAAGCTCATTGCTGTCCGTCGCGTCCATCACCTTACCCAGGAGCAGCTCGCCACCAAGCTCTTCGTCACACGCCAAGCCGTCAGCCGTTGGGAACGCGGCGAGGTCACACCGGGCATCGACATGATGAAGCTCATCGCCGCCGTGACCGGCGAGCCCCTGTCTCATCTGCTCGAAATGCCCGAGCGCTATTGCCAGAGCTGCGGCATGATACTCACGCCCGACGACTGCGGCACCGACGCCACGGGCGCCACGACCGACCATTACTGCAAGTGGTGCTACGACCACGGTAAGTACACCTACGACACCACCATGGAGGCGATGATTGAAGATTGTGCCCCGCGGCTGGCACAAAACACCGGTATGTCGCTCGACGAAGCCGTCTCGCTCATGGGAGCCGTGCTGCCACAGCTGGAGCGCTGGCACACCGTGCAGGAAAACGAGGAGCGCTACGGTGCCGAGGCGCGGTCGCGCTATGGCGATGAGGCTATCGATGCAGCAAACGAAACGTTACTGGACATGAATCCTCAGACATGGAACGACATGAAGGAACTTGAACGCGCTATTCTGGGTCAGCTCTCGATTGCCATGGGCGACGGCGATGCGGATGGAAGCGAGGCTCGCAAGCTCGTCGCGATGCATCACCGCTGGATAGCTCTCAACTGGGGCAGCGAGCCCCAAGACGAGGCCTATCTGGGGCTCGCCCACGGCTACCTCGCCGATCAGCGCTTTATCGACTACTACGACAAGCCATGCGGCACCGGAGCCACGGCGTTTCTAGTTCAGGCCATCGAGTCGTCGTTGACGCGCGCATAGACCGCGGCGGCTTTGGGTATTTCAATCAAAACCTCAACCGATTGGAGACCCATGGCTACTAATCATGAGCTCGCGCTGTACGTTATGACCGGCTGCCCGTATTGCATAAAGGTCAAGCGTTTCCTTGCCGATAACGGCGTGACCATTCCCGAGCGCAATATCTCGACCGATACCGATGCCGAGCAGACACTCATCGCCGTCGGCGGAAAACGCCAGGTTCCCTGCCTGTTCATCGACGGCAAGCCACTCTACGAATCGAGCGACATCATCGCGTGGGCGCAGGAGAACCTGCTCTAGCGTTCTATTGCGGTCGGCTGGCCCCAACCCATACGACCCAAACATGTACACCAGCATCCAAAATCGACATTTTTCGACATCTTTGGATGCTGGTGTACAGTTTTTTGCATGGGTAGTCATTGGGGACGTTCTTAAATGACTGGTTGTTTGAGACGACCTTTGGATTATGGCTGTTTGAGGCCATCTGACATCTCTGGAAAGGGCTCCTTAGAGGACCGTGTTCAAAAAATGGCAAATATGAGTACTGCTACTTGTTTAGTAACAGCGATTTTAATCATTTCAGGGATCATTCAACGCCCCAAGCGCCCGCAGACGGCGTTATTCCTCCCCATATGTTCAATAAAAGAGACGCCTAATGGTATTAAATCTCATCAGGGACCTCATTTTTGAAAAAAATAAATGCAACCATAATGGCAACAGTACTCATATTTGCCCTTTTTTGCACACAGCCCTCCAGAATAGTCGTTAGGGACGACTCAAAATGGCAATTCTGGCACTTAGACACTCTTTTCTTGAATGACTAGTTGTTAAAGAACACTCAGCGACTACTCCAATTCGCGACACACTGTGTCGCGAATTGAGCTGTTCTCACCACCGAAGACCGGTGAAAGCTCCTGACCAGAATCTCGATAGTTTGTTAAAGTGCCCCCTCTGCAGGTTCAATGAGCGCTCATGTTCCAGACTGGAAAGCGAAGAAATATCGAAGCCATCGATGCTCATTTCCTATCGAAAAAACTAGTCAATACACGCTAATTAGCTTGATAAACTGCTTGTATTTTTGTCTACAAAACTGTATACAAAAAGAGATTCCGAGAACCAGCGCTCGACATTATGTCAATCGATAGGGGGCGCTATGGACGCTAAGCAGCTCGAAAAGATGATGGGGTTTGCCCCCCGGAGAGTTGGAGAAAGCCGCGGAGGCATACGAAAAAGATAAGTGGCCGAAGGGTCGCACCATCAAGCTGGGAAGACCGCCGATCTCTGATGAGCCAAGCATTGTTTTATCGGCACGTGTGGGTGAGTCGGTTCTTGATGCGTTTGACGCAAAAGCAAAGCGCCATGGGCAGACACGCACAGAGCGACTCAGGGAGCTCATCACGATCGATGCAATGATTGCCTAGTTATCCACCGAGCCCAAAGACGTACGCCAGCATCCAAAGTCGACATTTTTCGACATCTTTGGATGCTGGCGTACGGTATTTTGCAACATAGTCATTCGGGACGTTCTTTTAAATGACTAGTCGTTAAAGTGCGTCCCCAACGACTAACTAGCCGTGGAAGCGTGCTATGGGCGCAAGTGGCTGTTCGCGAAAGACGCGCTCGACGGCGGCGCGGTATTCGTCGACCTTTTTGGTCTTGCGTACGAGCTTGTGAACGGTAGCGGGGTCGGCGAAGGCGCATTTGGCGTAGAACCACCACTCCTTCATGCGAAAGACCGCATTGCCGCCAATCTCTTCTGCATAGGCCGCAAACAGCGTGTCGTGGAAGCGCTGCAGCTCAGCAGCCGTTGCAGCAGGGCCACCCTTGACCATGCGAGCGAGCGCGGGATTCGCAAGCAAGCCACGCCCCAGCATTACATGGCGCGTGCCGGGATAGGCCTCCACCAGCGCGTCCATATCCTCAAGATCGAAAATGTCACCGTTATAGGCCACGGGGAACGGCGCGCGTTCCAGCGTCTCGCCGTAAAACTCCTTGCGCGGCGATCCCGTATAGCGGTCCTTTTGCACGCGCGGGTGCACGATCAGCTCTGCCAACGGCATGCGGCAATACAGATCGAGCACACGCTCGTATTCGTCGTCGCTCTCAAGCCCCAGCCTGGTCTTGACCGATACCGGCAACGGTGACCGCTCGCACACATCGCTCAAGAACACCTCGAGCTCGTCGAGGTTGCGCAGAAAGCCCGATCCTTTACCCTTGGCAACAACCGTACCCGAGGGGCAGCCAAGGTTGAGATTGACCTCGCGGTAGCCCATGTCGGCGAGCACCTGTGCCGCCCACACAAACTCGTCCGCGTTCTTGGACATCAGCTGAGGCACTACGTTGAGCCCCTGGTTATTGGCAGGATCGATCTCCTTAAACGCCTTGCCGCCAAAGCGATTTCCCACCCGCGGCGGCGGCAAAAACGGCGTGTAATAGCAATCGAGCGCACCGAAGCACTCCGCATGCACGCGACGGAACACATGCCCGGTAATCCCCTCCATAGGGGCCAACGATAGAATCATCTACTCTTCTCTCATATCAACGAACGTGACAAAGGGCTGTCCCTTTGTCACATTATTCGGAGCGTAGGGCTTCTACAGGGTCTTTTTTGGATGCGCTTCGGGCCGGCAGCAAACCGGCAACGACCGTCAACAGCACCGAAATCGCGATGAGCACCAGCCCATCCTGCACGGGCAGGCTCATCAGATTGGGTACTTGTTTGGCAGCAAGCGCCCAGGCATTAACCGGAAAGCTTACGGCCACCACGACGACAATGGCAAAGACGCCGGCGATGAGGCCCTCGATAAAGGTCTCGGCATTGAATACGTTGGCCACGTTGCGCTTCGACGCGCCGATCGCACGCAGGATGCCAATCTCCTTTTTGCGCTCCAGAACGCTGATGTAGGTGATGATGCCGATCATGATGGAGCTCACCACCAGGCTGATGCTCACGAATGCGATGAGCACCAAGCTGATGGTGTTCACGATGTCGGTCACCGAACCCATGATGATGCCCATGTAGTCGGTGTACGAGATTGCCTGCTCATCGTGGCCGGCGGCTTTGACCTGCTTGTTGTACGCATCGATGTGATCAAGTACGCGCTCCTTGGCCTCAAAGTCGCGCGGGAAAATCTTAACCGAGATGGGGTCTGCCTCATCCGCATAGCCCAACGTGGTCAGATTGTTGTCGTAGGTGAGCTTCGAAGCCTTGGCATAGCTCATCATGAGCGAACTCAGGTCCTCGGCGTCCATGTTGAAATGGATGGCACGAGCAAAGGCGCTCGCATCCACACGCATAGCGCTCGCCAGGTTGGCAAAACTCGATGACATCTGCGTCGCCATCTGGCCCATGAGCCCTGCCGCGCCTGCCTTGAGCTGAGCTGACACCGTCGCCGCAATCTGGTCGCTGATCGACTTCATCACCTGATCCAGAGCCTGCTGCAGATACGGAGCCAGCTGCTTTTGCACATAGTCGGTCATCGCCTGTTGCAGGCGCTCGGCCAGGGCATCGCCGCCAAGCGCCTTGAGCTCGGCCAGGATTTGCTGGGCTGCCGTATCACTCTCAAGATACGTCGAGAATGCGGCAGCAAGCTTTGACGCGTCCTTAAGGTCTTCGGGCGACAGCGCCTTAAACTGGTCGGACTGCATAAAGCCCTCAAACAGCTGATTGGCAAGCGTTCCCACCTGCTGCATTTGCTCGGGCGTGAGCTCCAGACCGTCAAAGATGCCCGAGAAATCCGGAGCCGGCGCCTTGGCCATGATGTCACTAAAGTCGATGTCTCGCCCAACACCCGAAAGGTCAATATCCAGCCCGGACAAATCAAGGCTAGAAAGGTCCATGCCGCCGGCCGCACCCGAGAGCGCAGATGCATCGAACGAGAACGCGCTCTTCAGCGCCGCCTCGTCCACACTGAACATGCTGCTCAGATCCACGCCTTGCTTGGCCTCGCTCTGCAGCTCGTCGAAGGTTTTGCCCGTAAAGACATCCGTCTCGGGGTGGGCAAGCTGCTCCTGCACAATCTGCGAATCGGCGGCGCGCTTCATAAGCTGGCAAGTCAGCGCATGCGTATAGGCAATGCCCGGAGTCAATGCGCTCGCGTTGGCCGTCTCGTTGGGTCTCACCACGCCCACAATGCGCACGTCAATACCGTCGGCAACCTTGGCGGCCATAAAGTCGGCGTCGCCAGACATGTCGGTCCACATGCCGGTCTCTTCGTTTTTGCGATAGGCATCGGCCGGCGACAACACCTTAAATGTCGTGGACAGCGCATCGTCGTAGGTAAAGTCGGTGCCGGTCTCGGGCGTCTCGACCTTGCCGTCGGCCGTCATGGCGCTGTTGACCAGGTCGTTGAGCTCATCGATATCCAGCGCGCCGATGCTATAGAGCGTATAGTCGCCCACCGTGCCGCGGTCCGAAAGCACCATCACGGCTTCGTTGGCGGACGTGGGCCAATGGCCGGCAACGACATCGTATTGGCTGTCGAGCAGGCTCTGGTCGTCAATCATCTCGTTAAAGACCGAGGTCCCCATGGAATCCATGCTCACCGTTGCCGCCGAGCTTGCGCCTCCGCTCATGGCCTCGGTCATAGCGTTGGGAACAAGCCGAACGGGCCTCTCGTCGCCCTTGCTCAAACGATAGACAACCGGCGTCACGCCGTAGCCGTACTGGATAGCGTTGACCTCTTTGTCGATACCGTCACCGCCGCCGTCAAGCCATGCCTTAAAGCTCGTCATATCGTTAGATTTAACGCTTGCGAACATATCCTTTACGGCCGTGACCACGGGAATCTTATCCGTTCCCTTAGCCTTGCCACCGGTAGCGTCATCGGACGAGGCCTCGCCCTTGGATACCTCCTCATCGGTAGCCCCCTGTCCGCCCATCATGGACGACAGGTCGTAATCTTGTTTGGAAATCGTAAGCGGGTAGCTTGAGAGCGTGTCCTCCTCGACCTTTTTGATGTAGCCGTTTACGCCGTTGGAGAGCGCCAGAATCGCTGCGATACCAATAATGCCAATCGAACCTGCGAAGGCAGTCATGGCCGTACGGCCCTTCTTGGTCATGAGGTTTCGGGCAGAAAGCCCCAGCGCCGTCACAAAGCTCATCGAGGTTTTGCGCGTGGGCTTGGCCTCGCGACGCGCGGCCTCGGTAGCATCAAAGGGATCTGAATCGTCGGTGATCTTGCCGTCCGCCAGGGTGACAATGCGCGTGGCGTACCTGTATGCCAACTCGGGATTGTGCGTGACCATGATGACCAAACGATCGCGCGCAACATCCTTGAGCATATCCATGACCTGTACGGATGTCGTTGAGTCCAAGGCGCCGGTCGGCTCGTCAGCCAGCACAATCTCGGGATCGTTGATCAGGGCGCGGGCAATAGCCACGCGCTGCATCTGCCCGCCCGATAGCTGGCTCGGGCGCTTGTTAACGTGCTTGCCCAGGCCAACTGCCTCAAGCGCCTTGCGCGCACGCTGGCGGCGCTCAGCACGCCCCACGCCCGTGAGCGTAAGCGCCAGCTCCACGTTTTCCAAAATGGTCTGATGCGGAATGAGGTTATAGCTCTGGAACACAAAGCCGATGCGATTGTTACGATAGGCGTCCCAATCGCGGTCGCTGAAGTCCTTGGTCGAGATGCCATCGATCAGCAGATCGCCAGAATCGAAATGGTCGAGTCCACCAATGACGTTGAGCATCGTAGTTTTACCCGAACCCGAGGGACCCAGGATGGCTACAAACTCGTTATCGCGAAAAGACAGGCTTACGCTGTCGAGCGCTACCTGCGTAAACGACTGCGTAACGTACCTTTTGCAAATATCTCTGAGATCCAGCATGGACGGCAACCTCTCCCCCGCCGTTCGCATCCAACGCGTTTGACCTACTCTATCAGCTTTTTTGCCGGTACCAGCAAGGAATGTAACGAACAAAAATGTAACGAACAAAAAACGGGACGGCACGCCGCATGGCGCACCATCCCGCACATAACATCGAAGGTGTGACAAAGGGACTGCCCCTTTGTCACACCTTTGTCGCATTCGAACCTACTGTTCGCTCTTCGCGAGTGCCTGATCGATCAGTTTGTTGAGCGCCTCGCGCTGCTCAGCAGAGTTGATACCGCCCATGATCGGCTCTCCCACGATGTTGCCGTTCTGGTCGATCACATAGGTGGTCGGGAACGAGTACAGGTTGGAGGTGAACTTTCCGGCCTCGCTGTCCGACTTAAACCAGATGTTTTTATACGTCACGCCCTTCTTGGAAAGCACGTCCTTGGCATCGGCCACCTCGTCTTTTTTGCCGTCGAGCGTAAAGGAATTAACGCCCACGACCTGGCCGCCCTTCTCGGCAAGCTCCTTGTTGAGCTTCTCCAGATCGCCCAGCTCTCCCACGCACGGCTTGCAGGTGGTAAACCAGAAGTTCATGACGGTGACCTTGTTCTTGGAGAACAGCTCGTCGCTGTTTACATCGTTGCCGTCCAAGTCCTTGCCCTTAAAGCTGGGGAACTTCGTCTCCCCGCTCTCGCCGTTGGTCATGCCTGCGGTCGAGGCATCGACGCTCTCCCCCTCGCCGGGCGTGCTGCCGCATACGGGGAACTCCTTCTCCAGCGCCATGAGCTTGTCCTCGATCTCCTTGACCTGCTGCGCGCCGGCCTTAAGCGTCTTAAGCTCGTCAGCCGCAAACTGATCCTTGGCGCCCTCGATGGTATCGAGCAAGAAGTCGCCGTAGTTCTTGCCGTCCTCAATCATGGGAGTGTCTTTGTTGGCCGCAAGGAACACCTTTTCCCATAGGGCGTTATCGCTCGCAAAGATCTCGTTTTCCTTTTGCAGCAGCTGCTGGTACAGCTTGGCCGCCTCCTCGGCGCTCGACGGCTTTTGTGCCACAAGCTCGGCAATCTGCGCATCGCCGCTCGTAGCATCCTTCGCGTCGCCTTTGGGGGCAGAGCACGCCGCGAGAGTCAGCGCCAGCACGGGCAGCATCAACAAGGCCGCAATTTTTGACAGTTTCATGGTTCCTCCGTTTATATCGAAACTTATATAGGTACCTATTTGTTTTCGCAGGCCTGCGTGGACTGCGCGGGCCTGTCGCCCGTCACACCCAGCCCGCAGCGAAAGCTAATAGCATCGACGGGGCACGCGCCCACGCATTTGCCGCAACGAATGCACTCGGCATGGTCGGGCGTACGCGTAACGTCCACGTCCATCTGGCACACCCTGGCGCACTTGCCGCACGAGACGCATTTACAATGATCGACCTGAATCCCCAGCAACGACACCTTGTTCATGAGCGCATAAAACGCACCGAGGGGGCAAATCCATTTGCAGAAGGGGCGGTAGAACAAAACGCTCAGCACTACCACGGCAATGAGAACGGCAAGTTTCCAAGTAAAGAGATGTCCCAACGCAGATCGAATGCCGGCATTGGCGATGGCCAGCGGAATGGCGCCCTCGAGCACACCCTGTGGACAGATGTACTTACAAAAGAACGGGTCGCCCATGCCCACGTCGTTAACCACCAAGACGGGCAGCAGCACCACGGCAAACAGCAGCACGACGTACTTGATGTATGTGAGCGGCTTGAGCTTTTTCGTGGAGAACTTTTTGCCGGGAATCTTATGAAGCAGCTCCTGCAGCCAGCCAAACGGGCACAGAAAGCCGCATACAAAGCGCCCCAGCAGCACTCCGAGCAAAATGAGCGTACCGGTAACATAGTAAGAAAAGTTGAACTTGGATGAACCTACCACCGACTGGAACGACCCGATGGGGCACGCACCCGATGCCGCGGGGCACGAATAGCAATTAAGTCCAGGTACGCAGACTGTTTTTCCCGTGCCCTGATAGATGCTTCCTTTGGCAAAGTTTGGCAGGTGAATGTTGGTGATGAGCGTTGCCGCCGCCTGAATGAATCCGCGAAATCTGGCCAAAACATGCGAAACGGTGTTTTTTCTTTTATCCAATTCCGATACACTCCAAGCACAGCCTAATCGCTTTGGCCAGCACGGCATCCGCCTCGCCACGCATAACGCCAAAGCACACCATGGCAATTCCGACGATCAACAAAGCGACCTGTACCACGGGTTTTACCGCTTTGAACAACCCAACCACTCCTTTCGTTACGCGACCATTGGACCATATCGACTATAAAATCCGTGTTAAGCGCGATTTGGAATGTGCAAGGAGACTGTTATGCGTATTTTGATCGTCGAAGACGAGCGAGCACTGTGCGATGCAATCGCGCGCAGCTTGCGAAACTTGGCGTACAGCGTCGACTGCTGCCACGACGGACAGAAGGCGCTCGACCTGCTGGGCGTCGAAGTCTTTGACCTCGTGGTACTCGACCTCAACCTTCCCCGTATCGATGGCATGACCGTGCTCAGGGAACTTAGGAAAACCGACTGCGAGACCAAGGTGCTGATTCTGTCCGCGCGTGGCGAAGTATCCGATAAAGTCGCCGGACTCGATGCCGGCGCCAACGATTACCTTACCAAGCCGTTTCATCTGGACGAACTTGCGGCAAGGATTCGCAGCCTTACCCTAAGACGCTTTACACAAAGCGACATAGTTTTAACCTGCGGAAAGCTCAGCTTTGACACCAAGGCGCGCATCGCTTCTGTGGACAGCGAGGCTTTATCTCTTACGCGCAAGGAAACGGGAATCTTGGAATACCTGATGCTTAATCAGGGGCGACCGGTAAGCCAAGAGGAGCTTATCGAGCACGTTTGGGATTGCAGCGTGAACAGCTTTAGCAACGCAACCCGCGTTCATATCTCGTCGCTCCGAAAAAAGTTGCGCAGCGCTTTGGGATACGACCCGATTCGCAATCGGATTGGAGAGGGCTACGTTATGGAGGATAGCGAATGAAAAGACTTTCGCTGCAATGGCGCATAACGATTATGACGGCGCTGCTCACGTGCACAGCGTGCGTGCTGACGAACTGCCTGGTCGGTTATACGGGCATGCGCTACATGGATGCCATCGGCAGTAACATCTCGGCCTTTAACGCAACCGGCGAAGATTCGCCCCAGGTGTTTGACCCAACAAAAGCAGCCCTCGATGACGAGGTCACGATCGTCGTAAACGATGCACAGGAATCTTTTGGCACGACAGCCTGGTGCATCACGGCTGGAGTCACACTCCTTGGCGGCGCGCTGGCATACTTTGCGAGCGGGCGTGCACTCAAACCGCTACGGGATTTTGCCGCCCAGGTAGAGCGCGTGCAGCCTGACAACCTAAGCGAAATCAGACTCAGTGAAGATGCGCCCACCGAGCTACAACGATGCAGTGCCTCTTTCAACGACATGATCGCCCGTCTTGGCGAAGGGTTCTCTGCACAGCGTCAGTTTACCGGCAACGCCGCACACGAGCTGCGCACCCCGCTCGCCCTTATGCAAGCACAGATTGAGCTATTCATCTCCGAGCGCTCCGATTTGCAACCCGAAACAGCCGAGCTGCTCGGCCTGCTACAAGAACAAACCGAGCGCATGTCTCGAATGGCCAAGGTATTGCTCGAGATGAGTGAGCTCCGCAGCGTTCCTTGCGAGGACGATGTTGAACTTGGCCCCTTGTCCGAAGAGGTCCTCACCGACCTTGCGCCACTTGCCGAAAATAAGGGCATAGCCCTCAATTGTGCTGGAGACGCTTTAGTAATCGGGAGCGACACGCTCCTCTATCGGCTGGTGTTTAACCTGGTCGAAAACGCCATCCGTTACAGCCGCCCCGACTCGACTGTCAACGTCTCCATCTGCGACAACGACAGCCACGTGTTCCTGCGAGTCGAGGACCAGGGCCCGGGAATACCCAGGCAGTACCGAGAGAGCATCTTCCAGCCGTTCTTTCGTCTAGACACATCCCGCAGCAGGGCATACGGCGGCGCAGGACTCGGACTAGCGCTCGTTTGGGAGATTGCAGCGCTTCACGGTGGCACGGTAGAGGTCGAAACAAGTTCCGAGAACGGGACCGTGATGCTCGTGACCCTCTCAAAGGGGGCCACCACGTGATCCGACTGTCCAGGAATCCCACTCGACATTGTGAAACGCGTCCCAAAACTTGGACATGAGAAATGGGAGACAGTTCGCATCTATGCCGAGGACGAAGTCCTGGCGGGGATTCAGGATGCGCAGAGGAAGCTTACGGCAGAAAACCCCGACAGAGTCGTGACCGTCGGCGGCAACTGTATGGTGTCGCTTGCCCTCTTCGATTACCTGCACGGGAAATACGAGAACGTTGGAATCGTCTGGATCTATGCGCATCCGGATGTATCCACGCTGAATGATGGCTACCCCAACGCTCACGCCATGGTACTTGGCAGCCTTTTGGAACAGGGTGCACCGCAACTCGTTTCGCGGATGCGGCATCCGGTGTTTAAGCCGAGCGATCTCCTGCATGTCGGGCTACAGCAGCTCCACGACTATCAGGAGGTTTGCTTAAACAAGCATAGGTGTTGCGGTTTTAGCCGATGTCCTCATGGAGGAAAACGACATGCTGGGTCTGTCTGATTAAAGTCCAACAGTTTCCATGAGGCATCTAGCGCGGTAAAAGCTAAAGACACGGGAGGCCCCAAACTGTCAACCATCTTTACGGGTGCAAGGGAAACGGGCAAGACAGCCCCCCTCTCGCTCCTATCCGAAACGGCGCTTGAACACGGCTGGATTGCAGCGAATGTCTCCGCCATGCCCGGCATGCTCGAAGATATCATCGAGCACACAAAGGAGGCCGCAGGCCGTTACCTCTCGCAGCCCCATACACGCGTGAGCGGAGTTCAAGTTGGGCAGCGGGGCGGTTTAGCGCGCCAATATAATCAAATCGTGCACTTCCATAGCCTCTCGTCTACGTGGTGTACCGTCGTCTCCCCTTTTATCAGAGTTGGGCGATTTTCAGGCACCCGAGCTGAACTCAAATTGAACTCAACGATGCCTTATCGGTCGAGGGCGTCCTAGCGAGAATATACAGAGGCGCACATTTCGCAGGGAACCTCCCATTCGTTATCATATCGGGATGCTGTCAAGGCAGCGTCAATGCGTTCGACCTACACCTTCTCGCTTTTCGAGGCCTCGTCTGCAGGACCATCGGAATCGATACGGAATCGATCGGCATACCATTCATCCGAAGCAATCACCTTATGGAGCATCTGGAGATGCAGGTCGACATAGTGGCAGAACGCCTTGCCGCATTCCACGAGAGGCGCATTGTTTCTCTCGTTGGGCTCGGCTCCAAAATTAAACTCGACCTCATAGCCCTCCCCAGGCACACCCATGCTCGGCAGAATATCAATGGAGAAGTGGACGAATCCAGACGTCACCTTGTATACATCTTTTACCTTTGGATCGAACTTCTCGAGTAAGTCTTGAAGTCTTCCATCGGATATCTTCTCACCCGAGAAATCTTTCAGCTTGTTCACAGGCACACCTTGAAACACCTGCTTGAGAAAGTCATCCTGGT
This sequence comes from uncultured Collinsella sp., assembly GCA_958445065.1. Lineage (GTDB taxonomy): Bacteria > Actinomycetota > Coriobacteriia > Coriobacteriales > Coriobacteriaceae > Collinsella. Next base: position 2,425 of record CAUCQW010000005.1, on the reverse strand, counting down.
CTTCGGCGGCGAATAATGCGAATGTCCGCAGGCAGACTCCAACCTGTGCGCGGAGAAGCTGGGCGACGCAAACAAGATTCCTCGACTCGAGCATGGAGATGAATCCGTCTATCAGTCTCATCGCATACTCAGAGGAGGATGCCAGATATAGATCCCATTGGGTAAAGTCGCCGTTCATGAAGGGAATCACTGCATTGCGCTCGGCGACTCTCAAGGCACTCAGGCTTTGTTCTATTTTCTCAGCTTCTTGTTTGAACTGTTCGCTATCCAAAATGCCCCCAAATGCCGGCTTCTCAACAAATCAAAAAAGCAAGAGAGACAGAGATTAGGTTCCTGCTCCACTGAACCCGCGTTTCCAGTCGAGACACTCCTCCTCGAAGATCTCCCCAGAGTCCCGTCTCTCGCGCCCCTCACGGAACTGTCCATATCAGTGTAGCCAATCCAAGCACAGCCCCACCGCACGGCCCAGTCGCTTCCGGTCCTGCGTGACCCCGTGAAGGCGGAAGGGCGTGGTTGTCGTCATCGCGTTCCTTTCTCCTCGTACCTTTTTGGGCATGCGTCACGGGCCCCCGCGCGGCGCTGAGAGCGAATCGGCGCAGGCTTGGGGCCAGTTGCGTAGAGGTTGAGGTTCGGGTTTCGCCGGCTTACGCAGCTTGGCGGGCAGAGCGCCCGGGCTCGCTGCGCCTAGGGCGCGGCGGGATCCGCGACGCCGGAGGTGTCGATCTCGCCCAGATTGGCGAGCTGGCTGATGAACGGGATACTCTCGTGTTCGTCCACCTCGACGCCGCCGAGCACGATGGTGCTGTCGCGCGTGTCGATGTGGGTTGTGAACACGGCCGGGTCGAAGCCCGAAGCGATAAAGCCAATGCCCGCGAGGACAACACCCGCGGCAACGAGCCCGCCCGCCACGGCGAGGTAGATCTTCTTCGCGCTGGTCATGGTACTCACTCCTTTCTACGCTGCGAGGTGCGCGGCAGCGCCGCCTTTCTCGCCCCTGTTCTTCCAGAAGGGCGAGGCGGCCTTCCTCGCCCAGAGCGCCGAGAGGCGCGCAATTTGTTTTGAGGCGGCCCAAGCGCCAGCACCAACGAAGAGAGCCACGCCGACGAGGCCGAGCCCCACGCCCGCCGAGGCGAGGGCGTACGGGAAGTGGCCGATGGTGACGCCGCTTACGGCAAGCAGGAGCCCAACTATGCCCGCGCCCCCGAGTGCCGCCGCGACGATCCACACGCAGAGCGCCAGCACCCAGATGCAGATATAGACCGTGACGGCCACGGCGGCGAAGGCGGCGAGCAGCGGCACCCACACCGGGGAGCCCACGATGGCCAGCACCCACAGCAGCGCGGTGCTGCGCCGGCGCGTCCTCGCGATTGCGCGCGGCACGGCGGGCAGGTCGTCGAGCGTGGCCTCCGCCACCTCGCCGGGCGTGCCCATGGCGGCCACGGCCTCCTCCTCGCTCATACCGTCCTCCATGCGGTCGGCGATGGCCTCCGCGTAGAAAGCCTTGGTCTCCTCCACCTGCTCGGCCGGAAGGCAGGAGAGCAGCTCGCCCAGCCGGCCCAGGAACTCATCGCGCGTCATGGTGCGCCTCCTCAACGTATGCGTAAATCTCCCGTACGGACGGCCACTCGGCCAGGAACTCCTCGATGCGCGCTCGCCCGTCGTCCGTGATGCGGTAGTACCGGCGCAGCCGCCCGTTGTGCTCGGCGGAGCGCGCCGTGATGCATCCGGCCTTCTCCAGGCGCTTGAGCAGCGGGTAGAGCGTCGACTCCGTGAGCCCCATGCTCGCCGGTACGTCCTTCACAATCTGGTAGCCGTAGGACTCCTCGCCGGAGACGGCCGCGAGCACGCAGGCCTCCAGGAAGCCGCGCTTCATCTGTGCCTCCATCCGCACACCTCCTCTCGTCATATACTATGCTATACACACTATACGATGCAAGGTATTAGACGTCAACTCTCATCGCGAAGATTCTCCGGCCCCTGCGCGCTGCGAACGTGATATCGCGGGGCGGTTGGCATTATGCATGAAACGTCAAGTAACGCTCTTTTGATCCACTTCCACTCGGCCCCATATGCCCTGTACAACACCCCCCTTCAACCTTGGGTTCAAGGGAGCCGCTAGGCTGGGCGTGCCGGACGGTAAGGTCCTGGACGCGATGGTGGACTTCTCCGATGCCATAGGGGTCATGGGTCTACGCCGATGGAGGCCCACGCACGCGGCAGGGCTCGCCCGTCACCGCTGGTCGCCGGACGGTCCCCACGCCCCGCTCGCCAACGCGCAGGCGACAGCAGCAGTCCAGCGCTAGCTGGAGACGCCGGAATGCCCAGAAGATGCGTTTCCCATCACTGCGACAGAGCTTTTTGCAGGGGTGGCAATTTTTCCTAATATCGAGGTCAGCTTGGCTTCGGTAGCCACCTTGAGAGCATC